>JALQYQ010000028.1 GCA_023262855.1 Crocinitomicaceae bacterium | reverse complement strand
CTGGCTTGATATACATACTCAGTTGCACCGTACATTTCGGTATAGGGATTAGAGATAGGTTGTGTGATGTTCTCAACTGGGAACCAACCTAACTCATGTAGAAAGTCTATATTACCTGACAAACTGCTGAAGTTTATCTTGATAAAAGTGCTGAAATTATGCGCTTTGTTGCTGGTTCCATCATGATTTTTGGTCTTGTAAGTGTTTATTTCCAAACGATCAATGGAAGCGGAAATACCATTGTTTCCTTTACCATTGAATTTATTTGTGTTGGCATTTACATCATTGCTGCCTACTTATTAATTAAAGTATTCAAATTAGACATCTTTTGGATTTGGTCCGTGGAATACGTTTATTTCTGTGCCTTAGGACTTTTCTCTATTCTATATTTAAGGACATTTGATTGGAAGAATAAAATTGTATGATGAACAAACAAGACTTTCGCATCGTATTCATGGGAACACCAGATTTTGCTGTTCGCATTTTAGATGAATTGATTAAAGAAGCATTTAATGTAGTTGGAGTTATCACTGCTCCCGACAAACCAGCAGGACGTGGACAACAAATCAACGAAAGTGCAGTTAAAAAATATGCTGTTGAGCAAGGTTTGACTATTCTACAACCGACCAATTTAAAAGACGAAGCGTTTATTCAGGAATTATCTGATTTAAACGCTGATTTATTCGTTGTAGTTGCATTCCGCATGCTTCCAGAAGTTGTTTGGGCTATGCCTCCGAAAGGAACAATTAACTTACATGCTTCTATTCTACCAAACTATCGCGGTGCAGCTCCAATAAACTGGGCTGTTATAAATGGAGAAGCGCAAACTGGTGTCACAACCTTCTTTATTGAAAAGGAAATTGACACAGGAAAAGTCATAGAGCGTTCATATGTTACAATTGGCGAAAATGAAACAGTTGGTGAATTGCACGATCGTTTGATGGAATTGGGTGCGAAAGTAAGTGCGTCGACCGTTCAGAAAATCATGGAAGGAACAGCGATTGGTATTGATCAATTGGAATTGTCGCAAGGAGAATTGAAAAATGCGCCTAAGATTTTTAAGCCGACCTGCGAAATCGATTGGTCGCAACCCGTTGCAATCGTTCACAATTTTGTTCGAGGACTTTCTCCGTACCCAGCCGCTTGGACCACTTTGGTAAACGAAGTTAAAAACGAGCAAAAGACGTTTAAACTTTTCAAAGCGATTAAAACAGAACAGAAAGTAACAGACGCCACGATTTTAAAAGAAATGAAAGAAGGAATATTATTTCCTTGTGGTGATTATTACTTGTTAGTAAGTGAGTTGCAACCAGAAGGTAAACGCAGAATGACTTTTAAGGAATTTTTGGCTGGGAATAAGATTGATGAGTGGAAGTTGGGATAGGGCTTTGCTTGGAGCCAAATTGGTTAGCTTGGGTTTTGGGAGGCGAAATGGATCTGTAAGTCAATAAAAACGGAAGTTTTAAGTAAGATTGTTAATTTGCAAAGTTGTTAATTTGTAAAGTTGCAACTTTGTAATGTTGGAATGTTGGAATGTTGGAATGTTGGAATGTTGGAATGTTGGAATGTTGTAATGTTGTAAAAAAACTAAAATATAATTTTGCAAAAACGATAATTCCTCATAACTTAAAGGTAATATTAATTATAATCTACCTTAAATCATGGGAGCAACAAAGACTTCTCAATTCGATCAACAAACTATTTACTTGGCAAAGGTTGCCAGAGCGCTAGCTCATCCAGCACGTATTACAATCGTGAATCATTTATTGAATTACAAGAGCATTTCACACAAAGAAATTGCCAATCTCGTTCATCTTCATCCTGTTTCCGTACATCAACACATGAAAAAGCTTAAAGATGCTGAATTAGTTGATTATCATTATTTGCCACATGAATATACGATTTCATTAAATGTCAATGCAGTTGGCTTTCTATCCTCGTTCCTCCCCTAATCCTACTCCAACACCTAATCTTTAAGCAATTAACCCACCCAATTATTAAGCGATAAAAACCTACAATTTGTCGAAACAGCCCCGAAAAACGGGCATTTTTGACTCGGTTATCAACAAAACGCCACTTTTTTCAACAAAAAAGCACTTTTTTTTGGCAAAAAGCTTGTGTGGCTTGGATATTCAGATATATTTGTTTCGATAATTAATTACAAACATTCTAAAAAACCAAAACTATGAACAAAGCAGAATTGATCGATGCTATCGCATCTGAAGCTGGATTGTCTAAAGCAGATGCTAAAAAAGCATTGGACGGATTTGTTAACGCAACTGCGGCTGCATTGAAATCAGGAGATAGAATTTCTTTAGTAGGATTCGGATCTTTCTCAGTATCTAGCCGTGCTGCAAGAACTGGACGTAACCCACAAACTGGAAAAGAAATCAAAATCGCTGCTAAAAACGTTGTACGTTTCAAAGCTGGTGCTGAACTTTCTGGAAAAGTTAACTAATCCACTTTCTGTAAAGAAATTAAAAAGGAGAATCGGAAGGTTCTCCTTTTTTTGTTAATGCTATACCAACCAATTCTCGAATGTACGCGTTACCAACATATGAAACTAAAATTTACAACATACCAGAAAATGGTCCTGTTTATTGCTTTAGTTTTTAGCAAGACCCTGTTTTCACAACATGAACTTTGTTTCACACAAAAATTAAAACGGAAATGGTGTGTTTCAACCAATTTCACATCATTATTTAGAAACAGTCATTTTTTGCTATTTGAAGAAAGTCAAATGCAAACAACGAATCGTTTTATTACAATAGAACCAGAAGTTATTCAAAACGAGCAAGTTTCCTTACGTTTCCCGATATGTATCGGCATAAATTACTTTAAAAACGGACATTCAACAGATCAGAAATATAATACATATTACTACTATTTACTGAACGATGGTTTTTACAACACAACTGTTCATCCATATTTCTCTCCAAAATACACACAGCACTCCTATACTGTTCAAAAAGGCGATATCCCTACAAAACAGTCTCTTCACAAACAAGATTTAATCTTCCAAATTGGAATAAATCCAAAACTTTACATTCCTGAACAGCGCAAAGTTTCAGTTTATTTCTCACCATCCCTGTCTATCGGATTAATGGATTCTTATTCACTTGATTACTATCACAGTTTTAAAGGTTCAACCTCAAGTTCTGGATATAACATTTGGTCATGGGACAAAGAAACACTTGTTTATCATCATAATCCATTTTTATATGCTCGTGTACAGACAACGCTTGGACTAGAGATTCAATTAGGAAATAAATTTTCATTGGATTTCGAAACAGGAATTTCTTCTTTTATCACAGGAGAAGGAAAAAAAGATGATCGTGTTTACATGTCCCTAAATGGTGGCGATTACCAACAAATTTATACAGATTTCAACCCAAATCAACTATTTAAACCAGTCCCTATTCATTTCATAAATCGCTTACTTTTGAGAATGACCATAAATTAAAACTGAATCTAAATTTTAAGTACATCGCTACCTAAAAGAGTTTTGCAAAAACAAAGCATAACATTATTTCCTACTTTTGTCAAATGCATTCTGAAGATTTAGCCGTTTTAGCGGAATTATACGATATTATTACACCAAGTAAACGTGAAATGTTTGATCGAATCGCGGCTGATCGAACCAATTACATTACGGTTGCACTCGAAAATGTGTATCAAGAACACAATGCTTCGGCGGTATTACGCTCTTGCGATTGTTTTGGAATTCAGAATTTACACGTCATTGAAAAAGATAATCAATACAAGGTGCAACGCGATATTGCTCTTGGTGCAGGAAGATGGGTTGACATGTATAATTACGACCGCGGAACCCAACCAGAAATTGATTGCATTAGCGCTCTGAAAGAAAAAGGCTACCGAATCATTGCAACAACCCCTCACACGAATGATGTAACTATTAACGATTTAAGTCTGGATCAACCTATGGCTTTTATTTTTGGTACGGAACGACGTGGAATTTCTCCTGAGGTAATGGAACTGGCAGATGAATTTGTGAAAATACCCATGTATGGTTTTACAGAAAGTTTCAATATTTCTGTTTCGGCGGCTATCACACTAAATGTTATACGAGAACGTTTGGAAAACAGCAAGATTGAGTGGAAGTTCACACCAGAAGAACAAACAAAATTAAAGCTGAAATGGTGCCGAAAAATCTTGCGTGGCGGGCAAGAATTAGAAGATGAAATTAGACGTCGTTTATTTAAAAAAGAATAATTATATTTGCCTGACGATCAAGGTTACTATTAAAAAAATTAGACTATTATGGGAAGAGGAGATAAAAAAACAGCGAAAGGAAAAAGAGCGATGGGTTCTTACGGGAACACTCGTAAAAGAAAAACATCAGCAACTGTTGCACCATCTGTGAAAAAAGCAACTGCAAAAGCAGAAGCACCAGCAGAGAAAAAAACAGTAGCGAAAAAAGCTGCAGCTCCGAAAGTAGCCGCTGAGAAAAAACCAGCAGCGAAAAAAGCAACAACCGCGAAAAAAACGACTAAGAAGTCTGAAGAATAAATTTTAAAACCCCGAATGTTCGGGGTTTTTTTTTAACCGATTTTTTGTAAAAAAGAAGCATCTTTTCTACCATTAAATCTTTTATTTTTTTCACATTTGTAAAGTATTTTAAACGACGATAAACAATAGCAAACATGAAACACAATTTCGGAGCAGGTCCTTGTATTTTACCACAAGAAGTTTTCAAACAAGCAGCTGATGCTGTCTTAGATTTTAATGGTCTTTCGATCCTAGAAGTTTCTCACCGTCACAAAGATTTCGTTGCAGTAATGGACGAAGCTTGTGATTTAGTGAAAAAAGCACTTAAAGTACCAGCAGGTTATTCTGTCGTTTATTTACAAGGTGGTGCAACACTTGGATTCACTATCGCTGCATTAAACATGATGCGCGATACTAAAAAAGCAGGTTACATCAACACAGGAACTTGGGCTTCAGGAGCAATCAAGGAAGCGAAAAAAGTTGGAGTTGACGTAAATGTATTTGCTTCATCAGAAGATAAAAAATTCTCATACATCCCGAAAGATTTTGTTGTTCCAACGGACGTGGATTATATTCACTTCACTTCTAACAACACAATCTACGGAACACAATTCCATAACTTCCCAAAAACAGATTTGCCATTGGTTTGCGATATGTCGTCTGATATTTTCTCAAAAGAAATCAATGTGGCCGACTTCGATCTAATTTACGCAGGAGCGCAAAAAAATCTTGGTCCAGCTGGTGCAACTTTGTACATCGTTAAAGATGAGATTCTTGGTAAATCAACTTCGCCTTTCATGCCAACGTACATGGACTTGAAACAACAAGTTGAAAAAGAATCAATGTTGAATACGCCTCCTGTTTTCTCAGTTTATGTTGCGATGTTGAACCTACGCAACCTGTTAGAAAATGGCGGTGTAAAAGCAATGGAAGCTAAAAACATTGCCAAAGGAAACTTGTTGTACAACGAATTAGATGCAAATCCACTTTTCAACGCGACAGTTGCGAAAGAAGATCGCTCAAACATGAATGTAACATTTACATTAACGAACGAAGCACATCAAGAAGCATTTGATAAACTTTGGAAAGAAGCTGGAATCGTTGGTTTACCAGGTCACCGATCAACCGGAGGTTATAGAGCTTCAATGTACAACGCATTGCCTTTGGAAAGTGTACAAGTGTTGGTAGATGTTATGAAAGAATTCACACGTACAAACGGATAATTGATTTAAGAATCCCGAATAATTAAGGAATGAAAATATTAGCAAACGACGGAATTTCCGACTTAGGAAAACAATTACTTGAAGAAGCTGGATTTACAGTTATTACTGAGAAAGTTGCTCAAGAAGAATTAGCAAATGCAGTCAACGAACAAGGAATCGAAATGATTTTGGTTCGCAGTGCAACAACTGTTCGTAAAGAAGTGATTGATGCTTGTCCAAATTTGAAATTAATTGGTCGCGGAGGTGTTGGAATGGATAACATTGATGTTGCATACGCGCGTGAAAAAGGAATTACCGTAATCAACACTCCTGCTTCATCTTCTCAATCAGTTGCAGAATTGGTAATGGGTCATTTGTTTGCTATTTCAAGAGGGTTACATGATTCATATAAAAATATGGAGACAGGTGATTTTTCTGCTTTAAAGAAAAAATACGCCAAAGGAGTTGAACTTCGCGGAAAAACACTGGGAATTATCGGTTTTGGTCGTATTGGTCAAAGTTTGGCTTCTTACGCTTTAGGTTGCGGAATGAACGTAATTGCAGTTGACCGCACTGGTAAACCAATTACAGTAAATGTTCCAATTGGAAACGGACATGAGACAAACGTAACGATTACTCCGACAAGTGATTTACACAGCATTCTAGGTGAATTAGATTATATTTCATTGCACGTTCCAAAACAAGCCGACGGAAGTGCTGTAATCGCAGCAAAAGAGTTCGCAATGATGAAAAAAGGCGTACGAATTGCAAATGCAGCACGTGGTGGTGTGATCAATGAAGATGATTTATTGGAAGCATTAGCATCTGGACAAGTTGCAGCAATTGCGTTGGACGTTTTTGAAAACGAACCAAATCCACGTAAAGATTTATTGAATCATAATGCAATTGCTTGTACTCCGCACATTGGAGCCGCAACATTGGAAGCACAAGATCGCATCGGTGAAGAACTAGCAAGCTTGATTATCGGGCAGTTCGCCGTAAAAAACTAAAAACTAATTCAACCCTGTAGCATGAGGATAGCCTCGACTACAGGGTTTCGTATGTAAAAGCCATGACTAAAATTGCACCCTTCAAAGCGCTGCGACCAGTTCGCGACAAAGTACATCTTGTTGCAACACGTCCCTACTATTCTTACAAAAAGAATGTATTAAAAGCGAAGTTAGAAGACAATCCATTCACGTTCTTGCGCATCATCAATCCTGAATTTGGTACAACCGTGAAAACGAAACCCAATTCAGTTGAGCGTTTCAATTTAGTGAGTGAGAAATACGCTGAATTCATTGAAGATGGCATTTTAATTAAAGATCAAGAAGCACATTTGTATGTTTATCGTCAAACAAAAGATGGACATGAATTCACTGGAATTGTAGCTGGTGCAAGCGTTCAAGAATACGAAAACGATTTGATCAAAAAACACGAAGCAACGTTGACTTCTCGCGAGGCGATGTTTACGAATTACTTGGACATTGTTGGCTATAACGCAGAACCAGTGCTTCTATCCTATCCACATGAACAAGCAATCGATGATTTGTTGGTGAAATATACTGCAGTTAGACCTGAATATGAATTCACAACAACCGATCGAATCAAGCATGAATTGTGGGTATTATCTGTTGAAGATTCTGCTTCGATGATTAAAGCATTTGAAAAATTGCCAGCTGCGTATATTGCAGATGGACATCATCGTTCTGCCTCTTCAGCTGGATTGAAAAAGCATCGTCAATCAAAAGGAACATCTCAATTTCCAAATGAAGATTATTTCTTAGCCTATTTTATCGACGAAAACAGATTAAAAATACTAGAATTCAACCGTTTAGTTAAAACACTCAATAATTTAACGAAAAACGAATTCCTTAAAAAACTAGAAGAATCATTTGTGATTTCTGCCTTAACCGGTTCATCTAAACCGAGTCACGAACACCAAATGACCATGTGTTTGGAAGGCAAATGGTTTGAATTAACGTGTAAACCGAACATTATCGATGAAAATCATCCTGTGAAATGTTTAGATGCTGAAATTCTTACACAATCTGTATTGACACCAATTCTCGGAATTCACGACCTTAAAACGGATGAAAACATCGAATTCATAAGCGGTGCAGAAACAATTGAATCCTTTGAAGACAAAATTGTAAAAGGTAAATTTAAGGTAGGATTTGTCTTGTATCCGGCTTCCATGGATCAAGTGAAAAAAGTGGCAGATGCTCAATTAATTATGCCGCCAAAATCTACCTGGGTGGAACCAAAAATGCGCAGTGGTTTAACAATTTACAATATCAACGAATAATGATTGCAGATCAATTAAATGACGTTTTAAAGACAATAACTGATGATGCGACACTAATTGCAGTTTCCAAAACTAAGCCTGTTAGTGCAATTCAAGAAGCATACGAAGCTGGACAACGCCATTTTGGTGAGAATAAGGTGCAGGAAATGGAACTGAAATTCGAAGCATTGCCAAAAGATATTCATTGGCACATGATTGGTCACCTGCAAACAAACAAAGTCAAGTACATTGCGCCATTCGTTCATTTAATTCATTCGGTTGACAGTTTAAAATTGTTGCAAGAAATCAACAAGCAAGGAGAAAAAAACGAACGTATCATCAAATGTTTGTTGCAATTTCATATTGCTGAGGAAGAAACAAAATTCGGTTTATCATTAAGTGAGGCAGTTGAATTATTGAATTCACCTGAATACGCTGAAATGAAAAACATTGAAATCGTTGGCGTGATGGGAATGGCTTCCTTAACAGAGGATCAAAACCAAATTCACGATGAATTTCATTTCTTAAAATCACTTTTCGACGGACTTAAAAGCGGCTATTTTGCTGAACAAGCTTCCTTCAAAGAAATATCCATGGGCATGAGTGGTGATTATAAAATTGCTTTGCTTGAAGGAAGTACAATGGTACGTGTTGGGAGTTCAATTTTTGGTTCAAGATGAAAAGTCTAATAATATTATTATCAATCTTTTACATTAATAGTTTTTCAGCTCAATCCTACGAAGATTCGTTGATTGAATTACGTATTGTTCGCATGGCTGAAATGATTGACTCTAGCTCAAGCATTCTTTCAAAAGAGGAACAAACCACATTCGAAGGTTTGCAATTTTTCAAAGTTGATTCAAACTTTCGCATTCAAGCAAAATTCACAAAAGAAGTTGGGAAGAAATTCGAAATGCCTACCTCAACAGAACGCAAACCAATTTATCGCCAGTTTGGATTTATAGAATTTTCTTTTGAAGGAAAAGCTTGTAAATTATACGTTTACCAAAACATGGCTTTACGTCACAAAAAAGAATACAAAGACTACTTATTCATTCCATTTCGAGACGCAACAAACGGCAACGAAACGTATGGCGGTGGACGTTATCTAGATTTTAAGAAAACAACAAATCCTGATGTTATTGTTGATTTTAACACGGTTTATAATCCATATTGTGTATATTCGCATAGGTACTCATGTCCAATTCCCCCGGCAGAGAACACCTTAACAGTTCCAATTCATGCTGGTGAAAAAGTGCCAGTTGGATATTCTCAGGACCACTAAAATGCGATTATGAAAACAAAAAAAGATATAGTAGAAAACTGGTTGCCACGTTACACAGGTGAAGAATTAAACAATTTTGGAGAATACATTTTGTTGTGCAATTTCCACAATTATGTTGACAAATTTGCAGAAATGCACGGCGTTGAAATAGTTGGAAAAGGCAGACCAATGCAATGTGCAACCGCAAACGGAATTTCCATCATTAACTTTGGAATGGGAAGTGCTTCAGCAGCGACTTGCATGGATTTACTTTCAGCCATCAAACCAAAAGCTGTCTTGTTTTTAGGAAAATGTGGCGGATTAAAGCGTAAAAATGAAGTTGGTGATTTAGTTTTGCCAATTGCAGCTATTCGAGGCGAAGGAACCAGCAATGATTATTTTCCACCAGAAGTTCCTGCTCTACCCGCTTTCGCACTGCAAAAAGCCATTTCAACGACAATTCGCGATTTTAACGAAGATTATTGGACGGGGACGGTTTACACCACCAATCGACGCGTTTGGGAGCACGACGAAGAGTTTAAAGGCTATTTACAGAAAGTGCGCGCAATGGCAATCGATATGGAAACAGCAACGATATTTACAGTTGGATTCGCAAACAACATTCCTACAGGAGCATTGTTGTTGGTTTCGGATCAACCGATGGTTCCCGAAGGCGTGAAAACAGAAAAAAGCGATACCGTTGTTACATCTAAATTTGTTGACAACCACTTAAAAATCGGAATTGAATCACTAAAACAGTTGATTAACAACCGAAATACAGTGAAGCATTTACGCTTCTAAGCGCGTTTTAAAATCCTTCCCTGTCGGACTTTCGAAAATCGTAAGTTCAAACAAGGGAATCATGGCGAATATGTGATCAAAGATATCTGCAAGCACCAATTCATGTTGATCCCAGATCTTTGTTTTCGTGAAGCAATATACTTCCATTGGAACACCTTTATCGGATGATTCTAATTGTCGAACCAACAGTTGCATCGATTGATTGATTTCTGGATGATGCTTTAAGTAATATTCAATGTAACGGCGAAACAAACCAATATTCGTCTGTTTGCGCGCATTTATCGCCTGTTCACCTACAAATCCGTTCTTGAGATTATATGCCTGAATTTCAGTTTCACGTTCTTGAATAAAACTGTGCAAAATTTTGATTTTTCCCAATTGCTGAATCAACTCTTCTGAAGCAAAATGAATCGAATCGATTTGGATGTAAACCGAACGTTTAATGCGTCTTCCCTCCGATTCTTGCATTCCGCGCCAATTTCTGAACGAATCTGAAATGAATGAATAGGTCGGAATTGTTGTAATCGTTTTATCAAAGTTCCGCACCTTCACGGTTGCCAAATTGATTTCTTCCACTTCTCCATCTGCGCCAAATTTCTCCATTGTCACCCAATCACCAATGCGAATCATGTCATTGACAGATAATTGAATACTACCAACAAATCCTAAAATCGTATCCTTGAACACCAACAAGAGAATAGCAGAAACTGCTCCTAATGATGTTAAAAAGAAAACAGGCGATTTACTTGTAACAACCGAAAGCATGATAATCAAGAAAATACCAGAAACCATAATCTTCCCAACTTGGAAATACGATTGAATTGGTTTATCCGAATAAACATCGTTTTCTTTGATAATATCACGAAATGCATTTAATCCGCGGTTTATTGACACCATAACCGCAAACAAAATCATCACCGATACCAATTTCGACAAACCGCCATGCATCGAAGGGAATTGGTAAAATACAATGGATAAAAAATAATCCATGAACATCAAGGGAACTAAATGCGCAAGCGATCGAAAGACTTTGTTCTTCACCAAATGATCGTCTAAACTACTTTTTGTGCGATCGACTAAAGCATACAGTACTTTGATTAAAATAACACGAGAAATGTACCAAACAGCCAAGGAAAAAGCGACCAAGACAGCAAACATACCAATCGCCCAATAAATTGCTTGTTCTTCGTATTTAGCTTGATTAAAAATCGATGTTCCATAGAAACTACGGATCCACTGAATGATGGCTTCTTTCATAATTTGTTACTTTCGTACAAAATTACCATAATTGAGCAAACTGCGAATACATATCATGGGTTGGATTACCCTACTTGTTTTTCCAATTCCCGCATTTTTAGTCATGTATTTTGTAAAAGATGTAGATGCTTTTGAATTGCTTCAACTCGATCATTTTAAAACCATTCCGATTGCATATGGATTAGAGTTTGGTGTTTTGTATGCTTTTTTTGCTATGTTCATGCTGAAAGCACCCGTTTTTGAGCGACTTCCATTAAAAATCGACCAACTGGTCAAGGGATTAAAACTTAATTACTTCGATGCCATCTTTCTTTCACTTTGTGCTGGAATTGGTGAAGAATTATTATTTCGAGCTGGATTACAAACCTTTACTGGCGTTTGGATAACCTCCTTTATTTTCGTTGCGATTCACGGTTATTTCAGCATTAAAAATCTTGAAATGAACTATTACGGTTTATTGGTCTTTCCATTTATTTTATTGCTTTCCTTGGGCTTCGAACATTTTGGATTGTGGTTTAGTATTTCAGCTCATTTTGCGTATGATGCCGTTCTATTTTTAGAAATGCGCAGTGAAAGTAAGAATTCTTGATTTCACTTGAAAATCATCATTTTTGGATGATTGTAAGACGATTTGTTTGTAAAACCAACAAACACGTTGGCAGCACACATTGCATATCGATTTCCAAAATTTCGAGTCGACGTAAGTCACAAAAACTTTCAGGAATTTCTACCAATTGACCAGCATTGTGCAGGTACACTTCCTTCAATCCTTTTATTAAACCTAAACTTTCAGGTATTACATGTAAATTATTACGATTCAAATAGATAAATTTTAATTTTTGACAATTTCCAAGCGTTGAAGGAAGACTATCCAACCAATTATAATTGACTTGTAGATTTTCTAAATTCGATAGATTTCCAATCGTTTCTGGAAGATAATGGAGTTCGTTTTGGTTTAATTGCAACCACTTCAAACTATCCAATTCACCGATTTCGTCTGGCAAACTATCGATTTCATTGTATTGAAGTGATAATACTTCCAGCTTTTTCAATTGACCAATTTCAGGTGGTAAGGTTTTTAAATTGTTTTTACCGACATATAATTTCTTTAACTCTTTGAGCTCACCTATTCGAGCAGGTAATGAATCTAGTTGATTACCGTATAAATGTAATTCTGTAACATTCTTTGCAAGAAATACACTTTCTGGAATTTCGGTCAATCCTCGGCGTTCCAATTTTATCACATTTCCTTTTTTCTCAAGCAACCTTGGCGACAAACAACTCGTCAATGAAGCAGTTAAAACGGTTAGAAAGAAAAGAAGCGTGCGTTTCATAGTGGAAATTTACACATTTGTTTTTCACTAAAAATGTTAAGAGTCGAAGAATTTAACCTTTTTACAGTAAATTCGCATAAATACAAATCGGCACGTTATTTGCCAAAACCGAATGAACAATTAAAAAACAGAACTATGAAAATGTTAAATGCAGTATTGTTAGGAGCAGCTTTAATCATTGGAGCAACTACAGCAACAGCACAAGATCAAGGAAAAGCAAAAAAGACGCCTATTGAACGCGCTGAAATGCACACAAACAGAATGGCGAAAGAATTAAGTTTATCGGAAGAGCAAAAAGCAAAAGTTCTTGAATTAAACATTGGAATTGCGCAAAAGAATGATGCTATTCGCAACGATGCAAACATGACTCCTGAGTTGAAAAAAGAATCATTGAAAGGCAATCAAGATGCACGTGACATTCACATGAAATCAATTCTTACTGAAGCTCAATACAAAGTATACGAAGCGAAAAAAGCAGAAATGCAAGCGAAGAAAGAGTTGAAAAAAGAAGAAATTAAAAAGAATAAAAAAGCGAAAAAAGAAACTGTTGCACCAGCGACAGAAGAATTGGAAGAGCTATAAGATTCAATACTCAAAAAAAAATCCCGTTCAGCAATGATCGGGATTTTTTTATGTCCAATTTTCTCAGTTTTAACCTTTTAATTTTGCCGCGAATACAGCTTTAAATTTCTCTACTTTTGGTCGCACAATCGACTGACAATAAGCATTTCCAGGATTTAATTCAAAATAATTATGGTGATATTCTTCTGCTCGGAAGAAATTATTCAACGGAGTAATTTGCGTCACAATTGGTTTCTCCCACACTTTCTCTTCACTCAATTTATTCAAATAATGTTCGGCAATCCCTTTTTGAATATCATCATGGTAAAAAATTTCTGATCGGTATTGCGTTCCGATGTCATTTCCTTGGCGATTCAACTGCGTTGGATCATGCACAAACCAAAAGACCTCAAGAATTTCCTCAAACGAAATCTGTTCATCATCAAATACAACGCGAGCAACCTCCGCATGTCCCGTTGTACCTTCGCATACTTCTTTGTACGTCGGATCTTGCACGTGTCCACCGGCATATCCTGGATAAACATCAATAACGCCTTTCATGTCCTTATAACAAGCTTCGATGCACCAAAAACATCCAGCTCCTAATGTTGCCTCTTTTACCATTTTAATCTAGTTTTATCAAAAATAATGACAATTTTGGAAAGAAAATGTTCAAAAAGAAGAGCTTTTCAACCTTTCGGAGTACTTTTGCACTATGTTTAGGAATTATAGCAAGAATTTTTGGGTATTGGCTTTTTCGATGTTCCTATTCATGACAAGTTTCAACCTTGTTATTCCAGAATTAAACAATTTCATTACCGATTTAGGAGGAGCAGATTACAAAGGTTTAATCATTTCCATTTTCACAATTTCAGCTGGATTATCGAGACCTTTTTCAGGAAAACTTGCAGATACAATTGGACGAAAATCAGTTATGCTGATCGGAATCGGCGTTTGTTTTGTTGTTTCATTGCTTTATCCATTATCCTTTTCCGTTTGGTTCTTCCTCTTATTGCGCTTCTTTCATGGATTTAGTGCTGGCTTTAATCCAACAGGAGCAACAGCACTCGTTACCGATATTTTACCCGAAGATCGTCGAGGAATGGGAATGGGAATTTGGGGAACGTTTGTTTCTTTGGGAATTGGCGTTGGACAAGTAACTGGATCTTATATCTGTAAAGAAATTGGAATCAACAATCTATTCATGATTGCTGCCGGAACAGCGGTTTTTTCGGGAATATTAGTCATGTATGTTCAAGAGACTTTAGAAAATCGCGTAAAATTCTCGACGAAATTACTCGCTATAGAAGCAGAAGACGTAGTTGAACGATCCGTTTTACCTTCAGCTATTGTAATGTTTCTAACAGCAACTTGCTCTGGAATTATTTTCGTTATAACTCCTGATATGTCTGGATATTTAGGTTCAGACAATAAAGGATTGTTTTTCGGTTATTATGTCGTTTCAACTATTTTAGTACGCTTATTTTCAGCACGTTTATCCGATAAAATAGGTAGAAGAAAAACTTTAATCATTGGATTCACATTGCTATTGGTGAGTATGTTGCTAATTGGATTCTCACGTGATTTAACTTCATACATCACAGCTGCCGTTATCTTCGGATTTGCAACGGGTGTTAGTAGTCCTACCCTTTTCGCATGGACAGCAGACCTTTCTCATCCTGAACGTCGGGGAGTTGGAGCAGGAACGATGTTTATTGCTTTAGAAGCTGGAATTATGGTTGGTTCTGCTTCGACCTATTTAACATATCACAACACGCTCGATTCAGTTCCATTACCTTTTATAACGGGTGCTTTCATGGCCTTGGTGTCTATTGTTTATTTGATTTGGCATTTGAAATTTCGACAGTCGAACACTTGATGATTCATAATTCATGATTCATGATTTGTGATATATGGCAATGTTGCAACTTTACTATGTTACAAATTAACAAATTTGCACGTTAACAATCTTACTAATAACTCCCGATTTCATTGACCTGTAGGAGATGATTTGAATAGTTGAATAGTTGAATGGTTGAATTATCAAATCTTTGAATCTTTGAATCTTTGAATCTTTAAATGATTCTCCCTACTCAGAAACCCTCAAATAACGTTTCACCAAATAATGCCCTAAATAAATCAATGGTGTCAACAAAATAGCGATGATGAGTTTCAAGAAATAATTTGTCGGGGCAATTTCTAGGAATTGATCAAAACTTAAGGCTCCTGGTAATACAAACCCGATGTATAAAACAACAATCGTATCAACCATCTGAGAAATAACCGTACTTCCTGTACTTCTCAACCAAATGTACTTATTCCCAGTTTTTCGTTTGATCCAATGAAACAAGGTTGCATCCATCAATTGCGAGAATAAGAAAGCAGCAATACTACCAACAATCACCATTTGCGCTTGACCAAAGACTTTGTGAAATTCATGATCCGTCGCTAAACTAGAATTTGGAATCTCTTTTGCTGGAATAGCTAATGCTACAGAAACGATGATGAAACAATACGCTATTAATATCGCCGTAATCCAAGAAACACGACGAACAACCTTCTCACCGTAAAACTCATTGAGTAAATCCGTTAAAATAAATACAACTGGCCACGGAATTACCCCAATTATTGTTGTAAAAGGTCCAAATTTCGTTTCTCCAATTGAAAACAAGGCTGGAATTTCAATTAGCTTATTACTGATCAATTCGGCAGTGATTGCATTCGTAATGAACAATCCTACTAAAAATACAAACAACCATTGACGACGTTGATTGACACTTGATACTTCTTCTATTTCCAAAATCTTTGAATTTGATGCTAAATTACTAAAACCTTGAAAACGGAAATTGTTCAGATTGAACCTAAAAAGAAACAAATTAAATTAAGTCGAACATTTAAAAAGCGTTTACTTTTTAGTAGGAACTCCGTAATCCAAGCGTTTTGCCTTGATAAAGCGTGCAATAAAGTATTTGCTTGTTTTGAAATTTTCGATTACAACACCACGAGATGTTGAAGAATGAATCATTTTTATCGCATCAGGAGTTACTTCAACTACCATCGCAACGTGTCCCACGCGTGTCGAATGAACATCACTTCCTTTGAAAAACAACAAATCACCCGCTTGAACATCTGCAAGTTTAACAGTTTCTCCAAATTCAGCCATTCCATAACTTGAATGTACCAAGCTAAACCCAAAATTTCCAAAAACGTAAGAAATGAAACCTGAACAATCAAATCCTGAAGGCGTTGTTCCAGCATAACGATAGGGTGTTCCTAGGAATTTTTTAGCGTAAGAAACAATTTGATCGATTTGCTCGCTATTCTTAGGTTTCACAGTATCTGAGACGGTTAACGAATCACCAACCGTTTTTACAAGCGTATCGTTTCCAGTCGTTTGCGTGAATGCGCTTAAAGAAATAAAACACACAAACAACAACAAATATTTTACTATGAATGAATAACCTTGCATTGCGGTTGCAAAAATATAACTATTTTCGGGATTAATTCAATTCAACGTTTTGGAACAAATCGATATTAAACAACTTACGAAGCTTTATTACACGATCGGCGAAGTAGCTGACATGTTCAACGTAAACACTTCTCTCATAAGGTTTTGGGAGAAAGAATTCAATTTAATTCAACCTAAGAAAAGCAAAAAGGGCAACCGAATGTTCACACCTAAGGACATTGAAAATTTTAACAAGATTTATCATTTAGTTAAAACGAACGGTTATACGCTGGAAGGAGCGAAAAAAGCGCTTAAATCGAAACAAACGGTTAATGATTCGAAGGAATCAACGAATTCAAGTCAACAGTTGACTGAGGCTCTTGAAAACAACGATTCTCTCGTTCAAAAATTAGAAGAAATCAAACAGAAGTTAATTCGCTTAAAAAACCAGTAATAATCATCCTAAAAAGATTTTAGACTATGTGCATTCTAACTTCCATCTCTAACTTCTAACTCTGACTTCAAAAATCTATTAGAACTTTGTAAAAGGAATAAATCTTGGAACACGTTTTTGGTATTCCTTGTATTCCGGATATTTCTTCGCTGATAAATCCTCTGAGAAGTCTGAACTTCCTTTGAAAAGGATAATCAACAAAATACATCCTGCAACCGACCAGTTGATCCACTCACCTGTCGCAACAACGCTAAACAGGTAAAACACAACCCAAATTGATTGCTCAGACGCATAATTCGGATGACGCACTTTTGACCACAAGCCAGTTCGTACAAATCCATGCGCATACTCGTCCAATGGTAAATTATTGTTGATTCGACGGTATTTTTCTGTTTGAAAATCATATTGTTGCTGATCTGCAATGAACTCTATTACCACAAAACCAACGTACAATGCAGCCAATAAATAATCAACCCACATCAATGGAGCTGTATTGTCACCCAACGACGTTAAAATTGGCAAGGTAAATAAGAAAATCAACACATTTTGATAGGTACAAATGAAGAATAAGTTGAATATCATCCAAACAATTCGGTTGTTGAATCCAGGACGTTTACGCAATTCTTCCCAACGGTAATCTTCCTCTCCTGCCCAAAAACGCCACGTGTACGCACCTCTTCGTGCAAAATTGAAGGTTAAACGACTTCCCCAAATGGTCACCAAAACAGACATCAACAGCATGCGTTCGTTCATTCCTCCCAAAATTGTCATGTTCCAAACATAAACTATCGGCACAATTGACCATAATTTATCCACTTGCGAATTGTTCATCGTTAATTCTCCCACTACGAAACAATATGCGACGATTCCTGCTACAATATAAGCGGTTGACCAAAGCACTTCTACTTGCAAGGTATTTAAAGGCGTACCGAAATAAAAGGAAACAATCGGCATTACAATCACCGTAAAAATCAATAAGAGAATAGTAATTAACATCGTTTTTAGTTTAAATTAATCTTATAAATTGTCAAGTAGTTCAGTGCTTCATTCAATTCTTCTTCCGAAACAAAACAGTCAATCAACGAGTCACCAATACCAGATAACAATGTACAATTGATTTTGTTCTGTTCGTTTTTCTTATCGTGTAAAGTCAATCGAATTATTTCCTTAATATCTTCTTCTTCTAGGTGAATCATTGGGAAATGTTGCAGGATAATCGTCTCAATTTCATGAAAAGCTTCTTTTGCTAAAACAGTTCGCTTCATGGCAATGTGTGCTTCGGCCAACATACCAATTGCAACTGCATGCCCGTGAGCAATTGGATCTTTATCCATGAAAAATCCTTCGATTGCGTGACCAACCGTATGTCCATAATTCAACACTTTGCGAATTCCTTTTTCCAATGGATCTTGCTCAACGATTGTTTGTTTCACTGCAATACATTGCATTAAAATTTCAATGTCAGCGAGTTGAGCCAAATCATTCATTACCTTCAGCTTATCCCACAATGCTTTGTCGTAAATCAACCCGTGTTTCAACATTTCGGCGTAACCGTTCAAAAATTCTTCAGGAGGCAAGCTTCCCAGAAAAATTGGATCGACATAAATATGTTTCGGATGCGCAAAAACGCCCAATTGATTCTTCAACGGCCCCAAATCAATTCCTGTTTTACCGCCGATCGCTGCGTCTACCATAGCTAATAAGGAAGTTGGGAGGTGTATAAAATCAATTCCACGTTTGAAAATCGACGCGATGAATCCACCCATGTCCGTCACGACGCCACCACCAAGATTAATAATCAAATCTTTTCGGCCAATTTGGTATTCTGAAAGTGCTTCCCAAACTTGAAAACAAACCTCCATCACCTTATTCTCTTCTCCAGCAGGTAACAGCATCACTTCCGCCTCTTTCAACGCATCAAAAGTCGTCAACAAAAACTCTAAACATGCATCATGGGTATTTTCGTCCACGATGATTACTATTTTAGAATTGGCGTAATTGTTCAGTAAAACGGAGTTAAACGACGATTCTTCAATCGGTCCAACTTCGATGGTATAAGCTTCAGAATTGAATGTGTGCATTCGGATGATTTGGATTTTTGACAAAAATAAGAAAGCATTTATAATTCGTGATTTATAATTCAGGATTTGTGATTTAGGATTCGTGATTCAGTATTTATAATTTGTGTCCTCCCCCTTCATCCCCCTCCAATGGGGGAAATGTGAATACCCAAATAGTGAATCCTGATAATTTCGTTTTATAAAATGAAATAGATTGTAAAATCAAAAAAATGAATTGGTTCAACTCCCCCTTTGGAGGGGGAACAAGGGGGAGGAATCTTTCAACTAAATCTAAATTTCACAAACTTTTCGTTCATCAAAACATTGATTATAATGTATTCGCAAAAAGTAAAAGAAAAAAACGCCATGGAAATCTCAATATCTACCAAAACACATTAATTTTACCCTATGATTTCGTTCGACAATACAGAGATAGCATTCAAAAGCAAATCGAATGCAGATTTAAACAGAGCCTATTGGTTGTTTAAAATCATCGGAAGCCCAACAATGGTGAAAGTTGGAAAATGGTCTACTAACACTGCTTTAAACGTTGGCTTGCCAATTAAAGGCATTATCAAGAAAACTATTTTCAAGCAATTTTGTGGTGGTGAGACAATTCCAGAATGTAAGCCTACAATTGATTTGTTGGCGAAATATGGTGTTGGAACGATTCTCGATTATTCGATTGAAGGAAAAACGAGCGATGAGGACTTCGATGCAACGGTTCAAGAAATCATTGAAACGATACATGCCGCGAAAAAAGATCCTAAAATTCCATTTGGTGTATTCAAAGTTACGGGGATTTCACGCTTCGCAATTCTTGAAAAAGCAAATGATCCGAAAGCTGAATTGAGCGATTTGGAAAAATTGGAATTAACACACACAATTGATCGCATCGACAAAATCTGCAAAGCAGCTCACGACAATGATGTTCCAGTGTTCATCGACGCTGAAGAAACATGGATTCAAGATACGATTGACCGAATCACCTTGGACATGATGTTGAAATACAACAAGAAACGAGCGATTGTTTACAATACCTTGCAAATGTATCGTCACGACCGTTTGGCGTATTTAGCAAAAGAAATTGCGGTTGCTCGTGAGAACAACATCCACTATGGAATCAAATTGGTGCGTGGTGCCTACATGGAAAAAGAGCGTGATCGTGCGTCTCAAAAAGGTTATCCGTCGCCAATTCAACCTGATAAAGCTGCTTGCGACAAGGATTTCAATGCTGCATTGGAATTAATCGTTGAAAACATTGATACTTTGGCCTTGTGCGCCGGTTCACACAACGAGCAAAGTGCTGAAGTATTAGCAGAATTGATGAAAAAACACGGAATTGCAGCAGATGATAAACGTATTTACTTCGCGCAATTGTTGGGAATGAGTGATCACATTTCATACAACGTAGCGCATTTGGGTTACAATGTTGCGAAATATGTTCCTTACGGTCCAATCAAAGAAGTGATGCCTTACCTCCTACGCCGCGCGGATGAAAACACATCGGTTGCAGGACAAACGGGACGTGAGTTGTCGTTGATTATGAAGGAGCGTAATCGTAGAGCTAGAAGTTAGAGTTAGAAGATAGAGTTAGAAGATAGACCGTTGAGGCTGAGAGATAAAATATTCCGAATCAAATATTAGTCTTATCAAACCAAATCAGCATCAATCAAATCACTGCTTCCTGGTAATTTGTTGTTTTCAAAGATGTATTCGTAACGTGATTTTGTGACACCATCAAATTCTTCTTTGATTCTATTTTTTGTGTAGGGCGTTTTCAATTTTGTTGGTATAAAAAGACCTAAAGCTATTGCTGCAACAAACGGCACGAAAACCAATAAAGCCATTGGATCAGCTCCCTGGTTAATTTCTTTAATCGATCGAAACATATTCAACCCTATCAACATTGCGGTTGTTCTGTAAAAGTGAATTCGAGACGTCAAAACTCCAACGATTCCGTATACAGGAGCGAATAACCCTAGGATAATCACCAACAATAAGAAAATTGGATCGAGTTTGATTTGGAAATCTAAGCCCAAAATTACCACGATTCGAATGAGGATGATTACCAAAAGTACTGCAACAAAAGTATAACGTAAGAGCTGTTGACTCTTGTTTTTCGAAGGACTCGGAACCTGTGAAAGTTCATTGGCTAATTCATCCAAATCAACTGAACTGTCTTTACTTAATTCATCAAATGCTTGCTGATGTGATTTATTTTCAGTTACAACTGCTTTGTATGCGGCTTTTCTTAGTTGTCGTTTGGTCATGTTTGATTATTCTTTAAATGGTTTTAGTGGCTACAATAATAACGCTTATTTTTTGAATTATTCCTCTTTAGTAGAGTTCGTTTTCGTTTAGTTAGCTATTGTTATTTAGATTTCGTTTCTTTTGGAGCTGAGATTACTTTTCCTGAAAAATGTGATCTGGAATCATAGATTAATTCGGATTCACCTAAAAGAATTGGATCAAAATCCATTATTATTCTCGAATGATCAATGTGCGCAACTTCAAGCAATTTCATAAAATTAGCGTATCGTTTTTTTATGATTCGCCTACTCTCTATTGGATTCACAAATTGTCTGTATTTTAAATAAATATTGGGGTTTTCATCCAAAAATTGTTTCAGCCAGTACAAATCCACAAGGGAATCTTTTTCTATTTGACCAATCTCATAAAATTCAGATAATTCATACTTTTTGAATTCAGATTGGGTAAATACACCCAGTTCTAGATGATACTCCAATTGATTAATTGAATCTACAACAAGCTCAATTGGATTTTTGCCATATTTTCTTCCATTGTAGGCTAATCCTACTGAATATTCATTCCCAGCTGTACAGCTAAATTCAAACTCAAAATTACCTAATGAATCTGTGCACGAACGTTTAATCGTATCAGAGTTTTGAATCAGAAACATTGCAACTTCCTTAATTCCTTGTTTACTATTCATTTCATGAACAAAGCCGCGAACCCTTGTTTTCATTGTTTGCGAAGAAACACTTGAAACAAAAAATAATAAGAACAGCATGAACAATGTTTTCATAGTTTTAGTAAACGGTTATTTTTTTGTTTTATTCCACCCTGCTGGGGTTTGTTTGATTTGTGTTGGTTAATGTTTTTTGGATTTCGCTCCTGCGGGGATGCAAGATTGTTTTTTAGAAAAATACACATGTTAACATCCAACTTGTAAAAAAACTCAGCGTTCTCTTTTCCTCAAAATCTCTGCGTTTGAAGCTCATCTCACATAAAAACCTATTCAAACTCTGAAGCCATTACTAGTTTCTTCAAATAATCGCGTGCTTTGATGGAATTGAAACTCAATTGAATTTGCAACCAATGGTTTGAAACAATTCCAATAAATTGCAAATCGCCATGTGAAAATTTACCAGTTGAATCCATGAGTGAATTCTCTACTAGCGAAAAGGGGATACCATCCAGTTTCACTTCCGATTCTTTGTGTTGATAGGTGTAATTTCCATTGATTGAAATCAATCCTGCATATGCTTCAATCATATCTTGAACACACGCTTTTTTCGTGGTTTTCATTCCTTCTTGCGGCACGATGAACACATAAAAACTGTTCGGTAAAGGATCTTTCCAAATTGTATCTTTTTCTTGCAGTTTTAACAGCTGAACGGTTTTGGCTCTCGTCAATTTACCGCACGTATTATTCTGTTCCGTCGTTTCAGGCATGTTCGCATAGGAAACATAATTCGCTGGAAGTTCGATCAGCCACTCCTTCTCACCTATTTTTATGCGATCTCTCGAATCAGGGGATACATCTGTTTGATTTGCATCATTCGAACAGGAAGCCAGAAAAATAACAGAAAGAATAGCGAATTTATTCAACAGGTATTTCATTATGCACGATTTAACGCTAAAACTACTAAAACATCCTGAATTTGAATCAATAAACCAGCTAGTTGAATCAAAACACCTTGAATTAAACTACCCTGAAACGAAAAACCTTTTCAAACTAATTTCAAACTCTGACTTCTATCTTCTAACTCTAACTTCTATCTCTATCTTCTAAGATAAACTTCTCTTATACCGCCCACCACGTGTTTCATTGCCTTCCAATAACACCACATCCGTGTGCAGAAAATCAGCCGCTGCAGCAGAATCCCTTACTTTTGGAGCACTGCGTTCCAACATGCGTTCCTCAAAAGGTGCTAAAATCAGTGACCGCAAACCTGTTTCTCGCCAATTTGCATGCGAACTGCATTCATTGTAAATCATTCTGGCCAACATCAAGGCATCCAACAAGGCTTGATTTGCTCCTTGGCCTTTGAACGGGCTCATCGGATGTGCCGCGTCACCAATCAATGTAGCTGCACCTGCTTGATCAAAATGCGCTGGCGATAAAATCTCTCTGTCGTATGCTGGATAACCCGAAATCAATGCTTCAGGAGTTGCTTTCACCAATTCCGGAATCGGACTGTGCCACGGCGTGCGAAGTATCGCTTCTTCTTTCAAGGCCGCTGGACCTTTTGAGCTTAACTCTTTCGCGATTTCTTCGTCCAACGGAAAACTCAATTGCCACATCACTTCTTCCTTCGAAAAAGGCATGACGTAAATACGTTCGTGACCATTTGCTGTTTGAAAAACCGTTTCCGAATCGAACAAAGGACTGTTTAGTTCTTTCAAGGAATCGATGGAACATATTCCCAAAATCACGATACAACCCAAATAGCGCAAAGGTGTACGTTCCTCGCCAATAAGTTGTTTGCGCACACTACTGCGAATTCCATCTGCACCAACAATTAAATCAGCATATAAGTGCTTCACTTCTCCATTTACCTGAACAGTCAATTCCTGTTGTTTGCCTTCCGTTGCTCGAAAACTGATTAATTGATGTCCCCATTTCACTGATGGATGTCCTTTCAACTGTTCCAACATGGCTAAGCGCAATGCTTGACGCGGAATATGAACATTTGTACGTTTCGAATAAGCTTGTTCATCCGGTTTTAACCATTTTTTGGCGCCCCATTCACCCACAACTTTACCTTCAGGATTGTGAACAACATGCCATCGTGAGACCAAGCCTTTTTCGAGTTTAAACAATCCAAATCCTTCAATGGCTTTACTCGCCTGCTGCAAAGTCAGACCATAACCTTGCGAACGAACAGCAAAGTTTTCATCGCGTTCAAGAAGGGTAAATGGAATTCCACGGTGAAGGAAAGCTACTGCTAATGCAACGCCACCAATTCCACCGCCAATTATCGCGACATGCGGAAATTTCGATGCATCTGCATTTGGATAGTTATTGGCACGTACAAGTCCAGAGCCACTGCAATTCGTGCAGGTTTCTAGTTGTCCTTTTGGAGGAACAGGAACCTCTTCAAGTCCATTTGATTGTTCAAAGATTTCACGTGCTTTTTGATAGCGATAACGTTCTTTCTTGGTGATTTTACCGTGTTTTTTTCCATTTCCTTGGCAATCCAAACAAACAGTCCAATAATTATCACCTTTTTCAATCATTGCTACGCTCCTTTCGTTCACATTTTCGTGTTTATCTCATGAAAAGTGAATCTTTGGTGCAAAGTTATAAGTTTTGGCGCTAAAATGATTGCAGTAGCTCAACAAATCAGCATCAAACGCGGTTCACCTTCATTTTCAAGAGGAGCACGATGAATACATGGTAAAACCTTACTTTCCGGATGATCGATGGCTAAACGCCACAAATTCCCTTTCCCTAAATTGATGATTTCTGCCTGCTCATCGGCTTGATAATGCAAGTCAAAGAAATTTTCTTCTAGAAATGCGTCAAAATCTGCTTCTTCACCATCATACAAAGTGCGCAATTCAGCGCGTATTTCAGGAATCATTATTTTTTGGGTGGCTTGATCATTGGAAACCAACTCACTTGCGGCGCCAAAATAGGTGCATAAAAAGGTTGAAAAAGGAACGGGCGAACGATCGGCGTGGAACGAATACACATCCGTTGGAAAAAATGGAAAGGCATCATCGCGCTCGTACTGGTGAATAATATTAATTAACGGCGATGCTCCTAAAGCTGATAAGGACTCAAAATCCGCTAAAATTTGTGCGCGTGCCAATTGACCTTCCTCACTCAGTTCTAAGCTTTTCAATTCATCGGGTTCTAATACATACAACTGCTCCTCTACTCCTACTTTTTCGATGATTTCAGCATAATTGCCTTTTAACTCGCGCGACCAACACAAGGCATTTATTTCTCCTTCAAACGCTGTTTCCACAAGTTCGTTGAAACTATTAACCAGTTGAAATTTCGTTTTTTCACTCATTCGAAATGATGGTTTTTACGAAGGTTAAAACAAGCTCATCTGAATCAGTGAAACTAAACTGATACACTGCTGTTTCTTCTCCTGGAAAATAAAGCAATTGCCGCTGATAGTCGATAAAAACTGTTGTATCACTTAAGAAAAAACCATCCGAATACGTTTGATAGTTAGACCAAACAGAATAGGAATAGGTAATACCAATACCAACATTTTTGGGAAAAAACTCAAGTTTAAGATGATTTTGCAAGGAGTCAGGCATTTCTTTGTTCTTGAACAAATGAAGTGTTGCAAAAGAATCAATCCTAAAATCAATTGGTTCATTGCTCGCTGTGCGCCAAGTTCCTTCCAGTTTCTGACGAATCGAATCTACAAAGTCTGTATTAACCCGTTGGTATAAATAGTTAACTTTTACAACTTCAAAACCCAACGGTGATGAAATATATTCTTCAGATGATAACACCATCTCTTGAAAATTAAGTAATTCAATATTCAGTGAATCGACTTTTTTGCGGTTTTTCTTAAGTCCAAAATACAATTCTAGTTCAGTTCCTTTCAATTGATAATTGTAACCTTCATAGCGTTTGTAATAGCGCTCAGCTTGTGGAATCACAAGGCTGTCAGCAGTGATTTTAATGCGGGAATCATTGCTATTTTTCTCACGGATTTTGGGCATCGTGTCGGATACAAACATTGCCGAAGTAATCGTTTCCTTTAATTCCCAATCACCAAGGATCAAGGAATCAATCGGTCCTGGGGAAAATGGTTTCGATCTGCGTGACGACATTTGAGCAAAACTGACATTCGTAAAAACAAGAAAAAAAATTAAAATCCGCATGAAGCTATAAGTAATGGATGGTGAAAAGGTATCGTTTTTTTTTGATTCACTGCTGAAGCATCCCTTAAATCCGATCTAATAAATCCTCTGAATCTTCAATTTGTTGATTGTTGTTCTGAGATGAAATGTTTTTATACGATTTAATACAACAAGCCAGCACAAATAAAACATGGCCTAAATACAATAGATTTTGATAGATTGTTGGCTGATGACCACATGGTTTGCCCCAACCTCCTTGACTAAACCTATTTAAAAATATGATAATCATCCCACAAAAAACACTTACAATAAACACTCGAAAAAAACCTGATTTATTTTTGATCAAACTAAGAATGAAAATAAATGCTAAGAAAATGATGGCAAGATAATATGTAGTTTGTAAAGCACCTTTTTGTTCTGTAGGAACAAAATCGCCAAATTCAGAATCAAAATCACATGAAGTGGTTAATGGCAAAAAATAACATACTAAAATGATGATAAAGCTAACTGAGAATAGTATTAATCCTGGTTTTATGAAGTTTTTGGCAGCCATGGGATAAAGCATCTAATTTCAACAAATGTATCAATTTATTGGTCGGAAAAATCTGATAAATTACATTTAACTTTTCTTTTGATTTAGTTCTGAAATAATCGGAATTCTGACTGTATTCTAACCATTCTCCGTACCTCTGTGGTAACACCGAAATTACTCTCTATGCTATTTCATTTGTAATATTAACTGCTGCCTTAATCGCCTCCGAAAGAACTTCCCTATTGATATCAGCGCATTTTTTGAATTTAATGCAATAGCCTGTAACACTTGCTTTTCCGATTGTTTCTTTAAAGTTATGAATCAAAAAGTTTTTGTCCGGAATTCCCATCAGATAAACTGAAATTCCAATGGTATTTGCACTCAATCCAACTTGAAAGAACTCACGTGTTTTACCGTTCGCGTATTGAATCGTATAGGAACCATATCCAATGTTTGGATTGCTGATTACTTTACCTTCCGCGTTCATTCCATCTTCAAACCATAATTTACTCTTTGGAAGTAATGATATGATTTGTTCGTGTAAAGAACGCATTTCACTTTTCTTTGGTTCTAACTGACTTTCAATATAAGAGTGAATTGATTGTTCAACGTTCATATTTTAGTGTTTAATAGATTGGTAATTCGATTTGATTTCACATTGAAATTCTTCGCGCATTTCGTCGGTAAAAACTTCGATCAAACCAGAGCTTTTAAAGCGATACTTGCGATCCATGTTCAATTGTGCCGGAATCTTATAAGATTGACCAGGTGCAATTATTACATAATCATTACTACTATTTTTCAATGCCTGAGCATCGTTCCAAGCAACAAATTGTTTTGTGCAGTGAATTGGTTGATTCGATGTGTTTTTAATTGTGAAATAGTAGGTTAATCGCAATGATGGATAATCAGAACTTGTATCCATTTCAACAACCTTTTCTACCCGTTCAGTTGCATCAATGAATAAGCTATCGTATTTGGTCAATTTACTTTTTCCAAAGGTCAATTCGCAGCTTAGTTTTTCACGGTAAATCTTCCCTTCATAATAAAATGGTAAATAGATGTACATCGTTGTATCACGTAGTTTACGAAACGATAAGTTGTACTTAAATACCTGCGTAGAATTCAATTCAATTTGATTTGATTCGTCTGGTTTGGTTATGTATTGCTTGTAAAATGCAGTTGTATCGAGAAAAGTCACATGTTTACCTACATTTGTAAATCGATAACTTACATTTGTTGCAGAAGGATAATAGTTCGTATAAAACTTCTTACCATCCGCTTTGTTGTAGGCTGTTGTGTCCACATTTAGTTGAAAAGTTGCATTCTTCCATTCAATTGGGCTTTGTTGTGCCTGAATCACAAAACTTTGTAGAAATACCACGAATCCAATAAGAAAATTGACGTTTTTCATCATGCCTTTTTAATGAAAAGTGAAGATAGTAGAAAAGCGAAGTTGGGCTTAAAATTTAGGAACTATTTAACGCGAACCGATTTCAAGAAAAGAGGAAGTTGACGCTTTTTGTTAATTTAGTACGATTGAAACCAACTGTTATTTCAATGTAATGATAAAACCGATGAGAATAATTGTCCTTTTTACCGTCATTTCGCTATTTTTCTCAAGCTGTTCCACATTTAAGATGATCAAACTCTTGAAAAATGGAAGTGTAGAACAAGCAACGTTTAAAACAGAAATTCCTTTTGAAATGCGATTGGGTCTGGTAATCATTCCGGTTACCATCAATGGTAAAACATACGATTTCTTGGTGGACACAGGCGCACCAAATTTGTGCACAAAGGAATTAGCTGCGGAATTGAAATTGGAGACAATCGTTTCGCAAAAAGCGGGCGATTCACAAGGTGTAAAAGAAGAATTGGACTTTGTTGAAATGCCTCCAATGTACTTAAATGGTGTTTGCTTCAAGGAAACGGGCGCAGCAGTTGCTGATTTGAATAGATCTGAAGTGCTTGCATGTTTGAACGCTGACGGAATAATTGGCGCCAACTTGATGAAAGAGGCTGTTTGGGAAATCGATTATGAACGCAAAATAATCACCATCAGTGAAAAGAGAAGTTCGTTCGTAATTCCTGATTCTGCCATTCATTTGCCGTTTTCGCCAGCGCTTTCCTCTACTCCACGCGTGAATATTACCTACAACGGCGTTGAGGATAAATATGTCACGTTTGACACTGGATCTAATGGTTATTTCACTAGTTCGAAAGATGTTCACGATGCAATTAAATCCAAATCACCGTCGTTGAAAGAAGCAAAATCGTACGGATCATCAGGTTCTGGACTTTACGGTGCTGGCGCGATTGACACAAATTATACTTCCAGAGTTGATTCAACACGGTTGGGTGATTTGACCATTCAAAACAATGTTGTAACATTTGAGAAAGGTTCACGCACACTCGGAACCAAATTTTTACAAAACTACCGTGTCATCATCGATTGGAGTGTCAATGAAATTTTGTTGATTCCCGTAAACCCGTTTAAACATAGCACGCATGAAAGTTTTGGCTTTAGTCCTTTTATTTCTGAAAACAAATTGATCGTTTCCGACATCTTCATCAATTCGGAAGCGAGTAAAAAAGGCTTACAATTGGGGACACAAATTCTAGCAGTAAATGGTATTGATTACCGCACCTTATCGACAGATCAATGGTGTTCAATTATTCAAAACGGATTCGTTCCTGAGGAACAAAAAACCTTGAAAATGCTCGTTTTAATTAACAATCAAGAAGTGGAAATTGAGTTGACGAAAGTTGATTTGGTGAATTGGTAAAACCTTGACTTAATCAAAGTTAACAGTACATTTCAATTTAAAGAGTTCCTTTTCTTCACCATGATTAGTCGAACTTTTTGCAGAAGAAGAATTAAAATATTCACCTTGACCGATTGTTGTTAAATCAAACTCTTCTAGAAAATAGGTTTTGTTTTTATGGATGTAATAAATTGAAAGAACAATTTTTGATTCTAAATACCCATTATTCGAGGTCGAAATAACTTTAAAAAACAGGTAATAATTTTCATGAATTTTAATTACTTCTGAATTAAGCCCTTCCAATTTTGAGCAAAGCTTAAAATTTGTCAAATGAATGGACGTTGAATCCTTGTATTCTTGGTGAAATTCAAACTCATCGAGTTTCAGTGTAAAGTTGGTATTTGGCTTAATAATTTCACCGCTGTATGCCAACTTTTCGGTCTGAAGATCCTTTAAATACTTTTTAATTGCATGCCTATTCAATGGAACATCAAACCGTGTATAACTCAATGCAGATAAATCAGGATCATTAAAACTCGGATTGAAAAAGTACAAATCGTGAATTTTCTTTGTCAACGTTGGCCAACCATTGACGCGAATTGCATGAAGTGAGTCGAGCTGACTGTAATAATTCACCTCTTTTAAAATAGATGTAAAATCATCAATTTTAATTTCGATTGTTAAATACGTCAATCCTGGATGAAATGCTTGAATAGAATCCAATTTCGAAAGCATAAATTCAAGCAGTTCGATTTGCTTTTGCTCTGTATTTGAAGTGATAGTTTGTGCTTGAGTGTTTCCAGACTTAATCAAAAAAAGCCCAGTCAAGAGGCATAATAATCCAATACGTTTCATGCGATTTTCTTTTCTAATCTCATCTTCAATTTGAAGTTTGCCTTCTTCTTCAAATCCTTTAGCTAGTTGGAAGGTGTGTGACATGTTATTTTACTGTTTCATTTAAAAAGTTGGCCAATATAAATTATTAATCCAAGCGATGCAATAAATAATGTCAAGGTATAAATCAAATCTGAAAATTTTCCACGATTATCAATTTTGGGTTCCCGTTTTATAAGATTCATGTATAATTTTCGCATTGGTCGCTGAACTAGTAAAAGAATTAATGGTAAAAGCGACGATAGAATGAGATGAATATGACCAATTTCTGCTAACATGAAAAAAAGTACAATTCCATAGCTTGCAAAAACAACAGATAACTTCATGCAATTTGAATAGGTACTGTATGTTTGAAGAATTCTATAATCAAGATAAAACCAACTCCATAAAACAAATCCGCAAAAAATTGAACTCCGCTGAAAAAGACGCTCATCATGACTGCCGAAATATATTAACCAACTAGAAACTAATAAAATTGCAAAAATGAAAGACAGAACTTTAAAACGAATTTTACGATCTTCCTCTTCATTAATTGAATTTACTTCTATTGACTTTTTAGTTGTTTTTACTTTAGTAACTTTTTTCTCTTCTTTGGAAATTTGAAGCTCATCCAATAAAGGTTCACGATAATATTTTATTAATTCAACCGGAGTTATTTTACCTCCAAAATCAACTTTATAACATTTATTTTCATTTGTTGTAACGAAGACATTATCATATTCGGTATCATGTGGAGCAATAAAAACAAGTAAACGTTTTCCTCTTAACTTCTTATCTTCTTTCCCAGTAGTAAAACCTTCAATTTCTATTTCGTAATCAATATTTTCTGGATATTCCAGATAATTAACCAGGAAATAAAAGGTCCAATTATCCAGTCGTTCATCGACATGAATCACAAAATGTGAATCTTTTTGTTCATGTATTTGAAACGAGTAATCACTCTGTATTTTATCGGAATAATTCGAAAGAAATTGATTCAGGGCTTTCTCTAACTCGATTCTTTTCCCACCTTTTATTAAGATAAAATTGTCGATAGTCACTTTTTCAGGTTTAATTTTCTAGTTTCCATTATCTAACAAACATAAACTTTTTTGGGCAAACCTATTCAAATCAAAATTCACAATCATCAATTGTCAACCCTCAATTGTCAATCCTCAATTCCCCCAGGAATCTTCTCCTCCAACACCATCTTCCTTGCTCGATCAAAATACGTGCACGTCATTTCTGACAACTTGATTTCCCATTTTTCGATTCCAGTTTCAGCACACATGTGAATGAAGGTCAAATAATCTGTTTTACCTTTTTGATGCGCCTTTAACTCAGTTCTAAATAGAGATTCATTCACAGTTTCCGCAATTGCAACAGATTCGTACTTTGCTGGAGTCGTAACTGAAGGATGATTTTTTCCGTGATAATCTGTGTGTCCATCAGAAACGTAAGCTTCGTAATGACTTACCCCAAGTGCTTTGATTGCTTGAATGTATGCTGGAAAGTCGGCGCCAGATTTTACTTGGCTGTGTGCGTTTTGGATTTGTTCGAGTGTCATGCGGTGGATTTGGGATTTGTGATTTGGGATTCGTGATTTCCTGCCTGTCGTAGCCTCCAGCGCAGACAGGGTGATTTGTGATTTATTCGCGTTCAGTAAGAATTTTCTTAAAATATTCCATTTGCTCCTCTCCTAATTCCTTCTGAATATCAAAAAGTTCATCTTCCAGCAGAACAAATAGCTCATCCAATTGATAAGAAGGTGAAATTTCATAAATGATATCATAGTAAATCGGGGCAATATGATCTTTTTTAAGGTATTTCTTTAAAGCATTTATAATTTGAAATTTGTATTGGCGTGAATTATTTTTAAATAAATATTCAATAGCATAAATGTTATCTTTTTCAAATGCCTGTCTCTCAATCAATGATAAATAGTCATTCTCATAAATTCTGTTTTCATACATTTGTTTTTCATGGTCCCAACACGGGTTGTTTGATGCGAGAATTAGGCTATCCAGTCTTAGAAGTGTTTCATCATTTTGAAGATGTCTAATGTCTTCAAAATTTTCAAATTTCACTTTATTATAATAATTGAAATAGAGTTGATTGGAAACGAAATCTTCACCTGCAGAACAACCGTACATTACCTTCACTTTTTGATCATTTTTTATAAACAAACTAAATACATCTAAAAAAAATGGATTCTTTCGTTCAATCAATCCAAAAGTCGCATAAGTTGCAACAACATAATTCGTATCCTTGGACAGCTTAATTAGTTCTTTATCAGTGGCAATTTTCAATAATGCCTCATAATTTGCATATTGCTCACTTGGCGACCCAGCATATCAAATATGGCTATCTTGCACTTCATTAAATTTCGCTATAGCATCCCTTAAAATAGTTACTGAATCAGCATGCGTATTTACACTATCAACAGCGTGAATTACTTGTGTATTAGTTGCCAACCTTGCACAGCACGATGCAAAAACAAATAGATTTAATAAAATGATAAGAATTCGCATAAAACAAAATATGATTCGTGATTACCTGCGGTGCTGCCTTCGGCGGTTGTGATTTCCTGACTGTCGTAGCCTCCAGCGCAGACAAGGTAATTTGTGATTTGTGATTTGTGATTTGTGATTTGAAAATTTAAATATTTAAATTTTGCAAAGATTAGTACTATCCATAATTGCAAGATAAGCAAATACTTCAATTCTCCCGCCAAAAATGAATCATCGGATCGTCGCCATGATACCAATCACCAGGTTTTAAATACATGCAAGAATTAGCAAACCAAAAAGTGTAAGCGCGCGGTTTTCCGTTGGTGGATATTAGAATTGTGCGATCGCCTTGAAGCGCGGCAAGCATTTGTTTGCGACTCAAGTTGATTGAATCAGGCAACGAATATGGAAATTTCAATTCATAGTGGGTTCCGTAATCGTAATCTTCTTCACGCACTAATTCCCACGTTCCAGCAAGTTCAGGATAATTGATTCCATACGTTTTCATTACCTGCAAGACACTGTCATTGAAACTGGTTCGTACAAATGCTTCTTTGAAATAACCTTCATCATACGGCAACGAACGATATAGAAATAGTGTGTCGTTTAGCAAGCGCGCAGGACATTTACCCGATTCTTCATTCGTTGAATAATGCAAATACGATGAATCGAGAAAAAAACGTGCTGATGCAAATGATTGTATTGGATATTGTAGTCGAAACATCGAATCTTTTTCAAAAACCAAATCAAAACGCTGGTAGGAATCCCAAGGTGAATCCTCAGCAACTCTAATTTCATGAGACATTTCCCGTTTAGGAAGCTCCAAAAAACCGACCTCATCAACAATTTTCGTATCAACCAGTTTCCAATGACCAAAGAGTTCAGTTGCTTTGACGCTCACATCCGAAGTTTGCGCCAATAAACGACTACAACAAAGAGAAAAGAAAACAACAAAAACAACTTTAAACATACCAACGAATTAAAAAATGCAATTCCAAACCTCTTCAAATCTAGAATAAATCTGAATCATTTAGCAATTTACAAAATCGTTCATGATGAAAAGTAATATTTTTTTATCCTAATAATCTAAGTTATGGTTTAAAAGTTCAAAGGGTTCAAGGGTTCAAAAGGGTCAAGGTGGTTCAATTGGTCTAATCACAACCGCCGTAGAGTTTATCCCGATTAATCGGGACAGCACCGCAGGTAATCACTAGTCTCAGCCGAAGGCAGAATACGCCATGCGGATACTAGTCACTATATTGAACCAATCCCACTCCCACCTGTATTCCTTTCCATGAAAACTATTTTTTGCTTTCTTTTTGTGTCGCTTAGTTGTTTCGCGCAAGAATTTACTTCTGGACAACAGTCATTTATTTTTAAAGATATCTCTTTGCCCATTAACTATTTTCCATTCTACGATAGCGTGCAAATCATTGAAGTCGATTATTATTCACAATCACTTCACCAAGGTGCATTGGAAAATGCGATTCATCCACGTGGTGGTTCTTCCTTTCACGATGCAATGATGTTTAACCGACCAAATGGCTACCTCATCCGTAACCGAAAAGGTGAAATTGTAGCGAATTATGGTGTTATAGACTTAGCTGCTGTGAAATTACTTCCACCTGATTCGTGCAAAACGATCACCCACAAAGAACGATTGAACAGACCAAGAATTCAAGAATATAGTCGCTTTGGGCAAACAACAAAAGATATGTACGGTAATGGCTATTTGATTTCTAGAATGTTTGTACCCAGGCAAAAATCTGAAATGCCAGAAATGGCTGTTCCACTGATTGGAATTCTCGACACTCTTGGAAAAATAGCCCTACCAATGGATCATATCTCAATTGATTACCAGGACGGCGAGTATTTGGTACAACGCTACGAGCGCCTCTACTCTAATTTTCCACCTTTCAAAATCAATAATTCTTCGAATGAACCAATGAATCCTGATCTGAAAAAACGCTACGCCATCTACGACAGCGAATTCAACTTGACCTTCGACGGTTCTGATGTTCTAATCAAACGAATTAAACAAACCTTATACGCTTTGCTTTCAACCGGTTCTGTTGTCTTTATCGATAACTATGGAAACTTCATGAATTGCAACAATTATTACTACATCTATGATGCGCCTTATGGAAGTTTAATGATTTATGCGCAATATGAGAACGATACGCTCTACCAAGGACTGCTCTCGCGCCAATTGGAAGAACTCACACCAGCCATTTACAAGTCGATTGTCCCAAACGAATATGGATTTATGCTGCAAGATCGTAACAATCGTAAAAGCTTCATGAATCTACAGGGAAAAGTACTTGTGCCAGCTTCACTGGAAGCAGAAACAATTGATTATCGTCGCGACCATTTTATTACCTACACGCGCTACATGACTGTGCCCAACGGAAAAATGATGTGTTTGGGTTTGATTGATTCAACGGGCAGAAAATTACTGGAACCTGTTTATTGGGAAATCGGCCAATTTTACTCTGATGTTACGCAGGTAAAAAAGGACAACAAAATGGGATTGATCAACCGTTCTGGTGAAGTGATTTGTCCAATTATTTACGATTATTTTGGACAATTTCATCGCACGTTTATTGATGTAACCAAAAACGGAAAGCAAGGATTGGTGGATCATTCGGGAATGGTCATTCTTGAACCAAACTTCAGTTATGTCAATTGGTATGATTCCTTAATTCATTGTGGAAACGACAAAGACGAACATTTCATTTACGATTTAAAAACAAAGAAAACCTATCAACATAATTTTGGCAAACTAATCCAACAAGAAAATGGTTTATCCTTCTACCTAAAAGACAACAAATATGGTTTGGTGAATGCGCAAGGAAAACAACTACTCCCCGCTCAATTCGATAAAGTGCGTGCGTTTCGAAACAATTTTGCGCTTGTTGAACTAAACGGCAAATATGGACTCATCGATCATAACGGGAAAATCGTTCAGGCAATTAAGTATACGGAATACAGCTATGATAAAGAGGGAAATTATGAATTGGAGTGAGGGATTGGATTTAACAATGCGTATCTAATGTTTAATAGTAATGAATACTCCTTTTTACTACGACTTCTTTTTTCAAACCTTTCGAATAGACAATGCTTACACAGTTTCCTTTATTATCCAATTGATAGTTCACGCTTGTAGTGCCGTTGTCCGAAATTTCTTCGATCAACGTACCTTCTTTGTTATAGCGATAGTTGGTTGTATAGATTGGATCGCTGGAACTGTATGTTCGTTCTTCTTTGATTTTGTTGCCTGAAATGTCATAACTATACGTTGTATTACTGATTGTATCACCATTCGCTTCAAGCCAATTTTCTTCCAGTTGATGTCCCAAACTATCATAGCGGTAGGAATAAGTTGTGAACAATATGCCTTTACTGTTGTACCCCCGCATTTCGATACAATTTCCCTTTTCATCAAAACGATAGTAATAATTTGCGTTGTGCCCTTTTTCGCCTTCAAGCAGATTTTCGATGTTTTCTTTGATTCTATTTCCGAGTGCATCATACAAAAACGTGCTGATAGTCACTAATGTAGTATCATCACGATACGTTTTCATTGTGAGCAGCTTATTTAAACTATCATAGTTATAAGTACTGCGCGAATCTATTGAACCGTCATCATCATAGTCAAGTGATTTTTCAGCAATAAAGCCTTTTTCGTTGAATGAAACCTTTATCGATTCGTGTTGCTTTTCCGTTTCGATAATGCATTTCACTTTACCTTTCAAATTCATCTTCTCCCAATCCGACTTCACCACTTGTCCCAAAAGACCAACTGGTAAAAGCACGAATAAAGTGAAGAATATGTTTTTCATGGAGTGAGTGCTTTGTAACTTATTTTTTGAATGACTAAGTTAAAGTTAAATGTGAAATGAAAAAAGAGTTCTCAATCCGGCAAGGCGTGTTGGATGTCCTCCGTGATGAGTTTGTGTACAGATTCATGCTCCGATAATCGATTAGCTTTGACAAGGAATTCATACGACAACATTTCTTCTGGTTCGAAGCTTAGTACTGCGATCAGTTGATGCTGCTCGTTGAAATAAAGTGTGAAATTGCTAAGCTGTTGTTTTTTCAGGATTTTTTTTGCTTGATCAATGTTCATTCCTTCGTTGAATTCAACCGTTACCGTTGGAGAAAAATAGCGTTCGTTTCCAGAAGTAGAATAAATCGCTTCCACGAGATGCACTTCCTTTTTTTGCAGAAGCTTCTTCACTAATTGAGTTCGTGTGAAGTAAGAATTGACGATGCGATACACATTCCTACGCGGATTGAGTCTGACAAGTCCAAGTTCTTTTAAATCCTTTTCAAATTGCCTATTCAATTCATCCTTTTCAGCGCTCGATAAGACCTTCAAGGCTTTGTTGTAGTTGAATTCGATGTAGAACAAATCGAACGGTGGTTCGAAGTCTTGTTTATCGCCATTTACGAAGGTGAAGTACTTTTTTGCGCTATAGTCCATTGGTACTTTCGATGTAGGCGCTTGCGGAATCGCTTTCTTAGCTGAAAACGTAAATGTATCATCAATCGATGCTTCTTGCGTTACAGATGGCTTGTTCGCAGGTGATTTAACTTCCTTATTCTTCATCTTTTCTGCTCGATTGTTTCCTGTAGGTTGAGGTGCTGATTGACACGCAAACAGAAAAATGAGAAGATAGATGGTAAAAAATGTTTTCATTGCCTGTCTCATTTATTCAATAGCTATTGGTTCGCCATTATTATCAACATCAAAAGACTTAAGCTTTCTATTTCCATTTCGATTTATTTCGATTTGAAGCAATGTTCCATTATAATTGTAGGTGTAGAATTTCTCTACAATTAATTGATTGTTTTTTGCATATTTCGCTTGATAAAGTAGCGTGACACCATAATCCAGCACTGCATTGTACTTCCTGCTACCATCACTTCTATATTTTTCTTCTGAAACTTTATACAGTGTTCCTTGTTGATCGTAGAAAGAATACGTTTTACGATTGATGTTTCCATTCCGATAATACTGAGCAGTTTCAATGATTGTATCTGCGTTACTGTAACCTTCTTTGATGTCGTTTTTTGAAATCGAAAACACCTCATTGTGATTGGCATGAATCCTATTTGACCAAAACCCAAACGTACCCAATGGTAGAACCATAAAAGTTAAGCCGAATCCTATTTTCAAAAAGAAATTTTCCATTTTTTTTATGATGCAATCTAACCGTTTGGACCCAGCGGAAGGAGCCGCGGTTTAAAGTAATCTTAACATCGAAGATAGATTATTTTCTTGAGTAAATTCTATCCAATGAGATAAGATGATACTATGGCGTACTGTTTTTGTTTTTCGGATTCTGAATGAATCTGATCAAATTCACAATTAAACCAATAAGTGCTGTAATAATTGGCCATGCAGGGAGAAAAAATTCATTTGGTTCTACTAGTTAGTGGCAGCGGTTCTTTTCATTCATCTATGCTTTGTCCGAAAGTCAATAGATTATTATCTGGGTCCAACAATGAAAACTCCCTCTGTCCCCATGATTTATTTTCTAAATGACCGTTTGGGTGAATTGAAACTTTGTTCTCCAATAGGTTTTGGTAAAGTTTATCTATTTCATTAGTTCTAATATAAACCTGTCCATAATTTTCTTTTGGGTCAAGTTCCTTAAATTGAAAAAAATGAATTTCAATTTTGTCTTTACCAACAAGTAGGTAATCTCCGTAGTCTCCAAGTACTTCAAATTTCAAGCTATTCAAATAATAGTCCTTGGTTTGACTTATATCTCGCATGGGAAGTTTAGGAATTATTTCTTTCAACATAAGTTTCGTTTTTTAGTTGTTTTCTGATGCAGTTGTTGGTGAGGGTTTCGGGCCTAAGGTTCGTGCGGGAAATCGAAGCACAAAAGTTGGTTTTATTACTAATGTTCAATTGAAAAACGAACAGTGAATTTTGCACTTCAGCCCACCTGACCCAAATCCCTTGATAGCTGTGGTTATTTATTTCACACTCAATGTCATTGTTAGATTATCAAAATATTTTTCTTCTCGTTTAAAAAAGTTTTTCAATATTCCATTTTTTTCAAATCCCATTTTTCGATACAAACCTAATCCTAATTCGTTGTCCGAATAAACTTGAAGCCAGAGCAATTCAAGAATTGGATTTTCTTTTGCCCATTCTATTGCTAGTTTTAATAATGCTGTTCCAAGTCCTGTATTTCTCCATTCTTTCAGCATTCCCATTCCAATTACTGCTGTATGTTCCATTATCTTTCTTCTGTTGCCAGTTAAGTCAATATTCCCAATTATTTCATTGTCAAAATTCAGCAATTAAAAGCAACGAATTTTCGTTTGTCAAAAAATACTTAATCCATTCCTTTTCTTGTTCAATTGTCAGTTTGATTTCTTGTTCAAGTTTTGGAATGTAATCACTTTGTGGAACATACGTTTTAATACAGTTGAGCAACTTTTCTGCATCATCAATTTCAGCTTGTCTAATTGTTACGGTTTTTTGATTTTTTAGTTCTAATATTTTGGGGGTAATTTTTTGCATTGTTATTGGTTAAAATCATGGTTAACATTTCGCAAGCAGGCGCTCGCCCGCCGATTTAATAAATCAGTTTCTCCGAAGATAAAGTTATTTTGCTTCAAAATATCTTTGTTTCGAAGTGAGATTGAAGGGTTGGTGCTTGCTTGCTGTTAGCACACGTTTTAATTTTTATAATACCATAAATCTCCAATTCTCAAATGGGTTCTCTTATTAATTCTTCCATTTTTTGTTAAAGTCAAATCTGAATCGGCAAGGAAGTCAACATTATCTAAATCATCAGTTGTTACATCTTTTGATTCATAATCTACATTTTCTTGAAGTAGAAGTCCAGGAAACCAAACTTTATCATGTTCTTTGATAAATAACCTACGATAATATCGTCCTTTCACAGGATTAGATTTGTTGAATTCTTCGATTTTATTTTCAAGAGTGGATGAAAAATATGGCGGGTTTTTAACTAAGCATATTTGAGACACTACACCATCCTCATCCATTTCAGTCATGTGATTTAAAATGATTATTTCTGTTCTAGAAAATGGTTTGAAATAAAGAATTAATAAGAATAATACTATTCCGGACAATATTATTTTTTTTCTATTTCGTTTTATCATGGGTTATTCCTACAATGAGTGCTAACGGTTTCCAAATAGGCAAAGGCGCCTTATCAAATATAATCATTTTGGCGCTTTTAATTATTTGGTGTTATAGAGCGTCTTTTTTTATCCAAAAATTGTATATGAATAACCCCGCAAAAATGAGCCAAATAAATAAGGCAGAATATCTCGTACCTTCTTTTCCCTTGTTGTAATCATTCAATTTTAGAAATGTTTTTTTATTAGATTTTAATCCATAAATCCTTTTAATTCCTACGAACAAATTCATCATTTCTTCAAACCCCGTATTTTTTGCTACCAAAATTTGGATTTGACTTCCTGCATTTAGTTCGGATTTAACTCCATCAACATCTAATGCATCGTAACTTAAACCATCTGTTTGATATCTATATTCGTCTGAATTCAAATCAAGCTCCATATACCATCCTCCTTTACCTTTATCAAATTTTGGTTCGTTATGAAGATACCCTGAGATTTCTGTCAATTCTGATTTCCTAATTGAATAATTAAAAAAATAATTGACTGACCATCCGAGGGTAATTAACAATATTGAGCCGTATAGTATTTTCTTTGTATTTCGGTTCATTCTGGTCTATGCTCTATAACGTTTTGCGGCTATGCGTCCGCGGGCTAACAGGTTTTGGTTGTTTCGCCAGTGGTCGCATAGGTGCTGTTAGGGGGTCGTTTTTTTTTCATATGGAATATTCCAGTTTCCAGTCGATTTAATTTCTATTAACTTTAGTTTTCCATTTCTGAAATTGAAGTTTTGAATTACACCATCAACACAAGAAATGAAACTAACAATATTATATTTACTAATTAATTTAGAAGGGAATTCATCATAAAAGGTTAGAAAAAAAATCTGTTTTGACATGTTTATTTTTATTCCTTTTTCTAAATGGATTTCATTATTTATTATTTCTGCTTTTTGAACATATGATTCACGAACACCTTCGTCTGAATTGTTAAAAAATAAGATCAGTTTATTTTGATTATTTTGTAATATTTGAAATTCTATTGCTTCTGCTTCGTTGTCCAAAGTGTCAATTCTATCTATAAAATTTAGATTTTTTAAAAAGCTATTTTTCAGGTCGTTTTTAGTTTTTATTTTTCCAAAAGGTTCATACACAAAATCACTGCAAGTTACAATTTTTAGAGTATCAGAATTATCTTCTATATAAGAATTCAATTCAAAATCAATTTTAGGTATTGTTGTAAAATTCCCTAGTCTCACATTTATTTTTTCATTTTCAATATCTGTCAAATGCTCCGTTTTATTTTCTCGTTTGACTTTGTCGTTTTGACAACTAATAATCGACAAGAATAAAAAAATGTATATTATTTTTTTTGTCATATTTTTTTTATGTGTTTTTTGTTTTAATGCCCCCTAACGGTTCTGCGCTAAGCAAAGTGGCGCTTTCTTTCGAGTGTAATCGTGCGACATTTTGCTTAGTGCATGTTAGGCACATTCATCTTGTATTGTTCGTTAATTAATTTTTCAGGTCTATCTGAGTTCAGATAAATATAAATCAAAAACACCCATTCCAATGGTTTCATTAGGATAAATTGGAAATAACGCTCATGTTGACCACCCCAAAACGGTTTAAGCTGACCACCCTAAAACGGAGCATACTGACCACCCCAAAACGGAGTATGTTGACCACCTAAAAACAAACGATTTTCGAG
>JALQYQ010000026.1 GCA_023262855.1 Crocinitomicaceae bacterium | reverse complement strand
TATGAACAAAGTTAAAGCAATTTATCAATACACAAGGAGTCGAACAATCATTGCTTACTACAGTTGAATAGAAAAAGGGAAAGTTTCTAGCATTTGATTGAAGAAATGAATACTTTTGATGTATGAAAAAGTGGCTCATTTTAGGAATCATTTTAGCACTTATTGTTGTTGGAAATGACACGTTTGCACAAGGTTGCTCGCAATGTAAAATGTTAACTGAACAAGGCTCTGAATTGAGTGAAGGTTCGTTTGGAACAAATATCAATTGGGGAATTTTGTATTTAATGGTTATCCCCTATTTGCTGATTATGTTCCTTTTTAGAAAACGTATTTTCGACTTTTTTAAATCGCTCGTTAAAAAATAAAAGACATAAAAAAACCCCGAATAATCGGGGTTTTTTAGTTTTAAAATCTTCCTCTCGTTTTAAATAAAGCGTGATTCAAATTGGTATAGGAAAGTGAGAATTCCAACGATCCTCCACCGTAAGCTCTTCTCATTGTTGAAACAGTGATGTCGTAAGAAACACCGAATTTAAATCCTTTCCAATCCACTAATATCGAAGGAACAATAGCGTCATTCAAACGGAAATAAGTTCCAAATCCAAAATACGCATCTTGTGAATAACCAGTGATTTTTGTTCCATCTTGAAAACGGTAACGCAACATCATTCCAAAGATTGACTCCAAATGCGGACCTTGAATCACTTGAACAATGCTTCCATCAATTGACATGTCACGCATGGGTAAATCAGCAGTAACACCAGTATGAATAACAAATTTTCGCATCAATCGATCACCAACAACTGTTGCATATTTCAATTGTGGTTTGTTTAAATGATATCCTGCAACACCAAATTGAAACTTAAAATCGTTGTTTCTGCTAAATGTCGATTGACCGCCATCGTACACGTAATATAAACCTGCAGAAGCATCTGCATACCTAAACGAATTTGCTGAGTTTGCCTCGCCCGATGCTATTGTTTGGTCGTATTGCGTACCATTCCATTGAGATGTAAAGGTCAAATTTGAAAAATCAGCTTTACGACTTCCAAAACCGCCTTGGATACCAGCTGAGAGTGTGTGACCAGAACCGCCCATAGGCAAAATTCCACTAAGCGTTAATGATCCTGTTTGACTTCCAAAACGGGAATCTCCACCGATATCATTATAGAACATAACACCTAATCCAACATGGGCTTTATCATTCATGCGCGTTTTTCCAAAATTTGCATCCGCTGCAACGGAAGTTGTCATGAATTGAGTACCTGCACCAAGCCATTGATTTCGGTGATTAATAATCACTCTTTCCCATCCATCGTAAACACCCGCAGCTGCTGGATTGATTAACAATGGTGTTTGAGCCGTTTGTGAAAAATGTAAATCTTGCGCATTCAAATAGGTTCCGCTAAACAAGACAACTGAAAGAAGTAATTTTTTCATGCTTAACGAATTAATGTAATATTACCTGAACGTGTTTCTGACTTACCATCAATAAACTGAACGTCTAAAATATAAGCGTAAACTCCTGTATTACATGGTTGACCTTTATACGTTCCATCCCATTTGTAATTTTTATCAGAAGTGTTTACCATCAAGTTACCCCAACGATCATAGATTGAAAGCGTAAATGATTTTACATCTTTACCAACAATGATAATTAAGCTTTCATTTAAATCATTTCCTGAACCATTTGGAGAGAAACCTGTTGGCAAATAAATTCCATTTACACAATTGAATCCAGTGCTGTTTGGATCACATTCATCTAAAGGATTTGTACCGTTTCCAACTTCAACTCCATCAGTAAATCCATCACCATCCGTATCTGGATTATTTGGATCAGTTCCTAATGTTGCCTCTTCAGCATCCATTAAACCATCACCATCGGTATCTACTTGACAGCCTGGAAGTGTATCATCTGGATCACAAGGATTCATTGGGTCAGAACCATTCGTTACTTCTGTTCCATCATTGATTCCATCTGCATCTGTATCTGGATTTGTTGGATCAGTTCCTTGCGTTGCTTCTTCAGCATTTGTTAAACCGTCACCATCTTGATCACAAGGACCAGCGTTTACATTAGGAATACATGGATCTGTATTTGCAGGATCTGCTTCGTCAAATACGCCATCACCATCTGTATCAACAGTTGAAGATTCTAAACCATCAATCACTCCATCGCCATCTGTGTCCGTTGGATTCGCTGGATCTGCACCAATTTCAATGCAGTCATTTTCACCATCACCATCGGTATCAGCAACGCTTGGGTCAGTTCCAGCTATTACCTCATCCGTATTCAAACAGCCATCACCATCTAAATCTGGATTGTCCAAAACAAACACAGCAACAATGTTCTCAACACCATTGATGTTTAAACTGTTTGTGTCAGATGTAACAGGCAATGCCAATGGACCAGTTGTATATTCCCAATGATCAAAAATATATCCTGGTAATGGTTGCGCAATAATATTTGTTGCAATTCCACCATAGTAAGACGTTGCCCAAGGATAAGTTGGCGCCCAAACAGAATTCACTTTAATTTCACCAGAAAGTGCTGGAGAAACATCAAATGTTACGTTGTATGGCCCGGATAAATTATAACAATCAATTAATCCTTGCTCAAGTGCTGTACATCGTAAATTCATGAAGTCACGCATTTGTTGAACACGTGATTGCCAACCTGCGAAAGATCCACCCCATTTATTCGCTTGGCCAGTCATTTCAGGTGAAATTTCATTCACCATACTATCCAATAATGTATTCATATATGCACACGAGAAATACGTGTTTACCAAATCAATGTAACGCGTAATGTAGTACTGTTCAACAACCGGATTCTCGTTAATCAACTTTTCAAGAATGTCTGTATGTCCTTGTCCTCCTGGATTTGGTAGGTTTTCCACATTACATGGATCAGCATTTGCCGTAGGATCCGGAATTCCAGTGTAATTGATGTAGTGCCCAAAAGTCGCATCCATATCCCATAAGGTATAGCGCCATTTCTTTTTATCTCCAAGTGGATCCATTCCGCGCCACCAAGCTGTATTCCAATTTAACCAGTCTTGATTTACAACGTAGGAATTGAAAACGAAATAATCACACAACGATTCCCAATTCAACAAACTATCCACATAATTGAAATTGGCAGGCACTGCCATACTGTTGGTATTGATGTAATTTCTTAAGGCTGTCCAAGCAGGTTGTGCATTTGGTGCTCCATATTCTTGCCATGTTGCACCCCATGTTTTTAGATACTGTAGATTAAATTTATTTTGATCAAAATAATAATCTGTATAATCGTGATCATCTGCTTTTTCACGAATTTCATAAACACCCCAGTATTGACCATTTAAATAAACAACACATGGTCTCCATGTACGCTCATCCAATTTCATGTCTGCGCGGATCGATAAGGTATGAATAAATGCATCACGAATATGCGCCCCGTTTTCGAATGAATAGTTATCACTTGCCGCAGGCTTCAAAATTACACGTTGGAAATTGTCACGTGTTTTTTCTGGAAATATTTGATGTTCTAAATCGGCCGCATATCCAAATTCATCACGTGTGATGTAATCAAAACCACGTTGGTCATAAGCCCATGAGTCATTTCCGTGTTTGTTAAAATCGCCCTGACCTTCATCGATAAAAGCACCATTATCTTCAAACAATTCAAAAGCACCTACAACAGGTGTTTGGTTTCCGTTTGCTACAAGATTGAACACTCCTTGACTACAAACCGAAACAACAGGAACGGTGTGCGTCACATTTATAAAGTAAGTGTTTGTTTCAATAAAAGATGACTGATTGGTTCCAAAAGCCGCAGCTCTCAGAACTGTGGTGGCAGTAATATTTATTGGTCCTGTATACAAGGTGGACGTTGTTGTTGGATTACTACCATTTGTTGTATATCGAATTGCTGCTGTTGGATTTGAACAAGTTATTGTAACCGATTGTGCTCCTGGATAAAAACCTGGTGCTAAACTCATTACTGGCGTAGGTTCATAGAAATTTTGAGCACCTGTATTGTTTGCATTTGGTGTTGGTGTTGTAAAAAGCTTCCAATCTGTAGCACCATTCGTTGAGCGTCCAACCGAATGATCCGCTTTTGTCATGTGAATTATTTTAATTGAATCTACAACAACACCTGCTGTATTCGCTAAAATAATCCAATCTCCTTCAGTTTGCTTCAGGTTAAAATTTGGATGCAATTGTGTTCCATTGACTGTATTTCTTTTCGAACAAAATACCATTTTGAAACCATTCGCAGGAATTGAACCACTCGGTATTTGCCATTTCATCAAGTTCGTAGCTTTATTCGACAAGTAAAAACCTGTTAAATCAATGGCTGCTCCTGTGGTATTGTATAATTCAACCCAGTCTTCACGATTTCCATAAGCGTCGTTAATTCCATTTACATTGGAACACGAATATTCATTAATAACAATTTGCGAAAAAGATGCAAATGAAGAAAAAAGAAGAAAAGTTAAAAGTAGTTTTACTTTCATATAATGTGTTTTTTAAGTAATCCGTTTTAGCTTATTTAGACGAAATACAAACAATATTACTAAATTATTAAATGTATTTGTATATTCGAGACGTTAAAAATAACCGAAAGGTTGAATTGCAACTCTCAAAATATTAATTGACTATGAAATTTTTATACTCCCTTGTTTTAATTGGTTCCGCTGCTTTCTCATTAAATTCGTGTAAAAAATACGAAGGAGAAGGTGGAAAAAGTTCAATTACTGGAAAAATTCAAATTGAACAAAAACTTTATGTAAATGGGTCATTATCGCAAACAGTAAGTTTTGATGGGGCAAAAGAGGATGTTTATTTAGTTTATGGTGAAGATGATTTAATTTACGACGACAAAATTGAAGCAAACTACGACGGAACATTCACCTTTAAGTATTTACAACCTGGTACTTATACTGTCTTTGCTTACAGTGAAGTGTTCCATACAGGAGCAAATGCTACCAACAACGACGATGATTATTATACACTAGAGCCTGTTTCACAAACATTTGAAGTGAAAAAGAAGGAAGATGTTGATTTAGGAACAATTACCTTGATTAAATAAAAATGGTTAAATACATAATCATCGCTCTTTTTCTTCCTTTGGTTGGTTACAGTCAACTAAATTCAGGAATGGTTTGGACTGAACTTGGAGTGAAAGGGTCGGTCACGAAAAAGATTGATTGGGCTGGAGACCTTACGACGCGTTTTGGAAACCTAGGTGTCAATACATTTTTTCCGCAAGTATCCGTAAAATACAAATTAACAAAGTGGTTTAGACCGAGTTTGGAATACCGTGCGATTTTCAATCATTTGTCAAATGGAAATTACAATTTTTCCAACCGTTTAAATATCAATGGAGAATTCAAGCATGGAATTTCTGACTTTGACTTTGGGCTTCGTCTTCGTTATCAATATTCATTCGGAACCTTGTTCGCAAGCGGTTCTTACGATCCAGAATTTGATCAAGCAATTCGTATCAAGCCATCTGTTACTTACGATATTAAAAAGAGCATGTTTTCACCAACGGCGAGTGCGGAATTCTTCTATGATCCTTCATATGGACAATATGGAAGACAATTCACAAAAATCAGAACCTTTGTTGGGGTAAAATTTGATTGGAAAAAACCGTTTGATATTGCAGTGGGATATATGTTTGATGGTAAAATCAATCTACCAAAACCAAGCAATCGTCACATTTTGTCTGTCTCTTTTGCATACAAAATAGAAGGCGATAAAGGCAAAGAATAATAAATTACTTTTCCTCAGCTCCCGCTTCTTCTACTAACAGGGTAACATCTAGAATTTCGTCGATTTTAGATTCTGTAATTCCTTGTTCTAAAACGAAGGTATATTTACCTTTTTCAGGCATTTTTCTGCGTTTAAATTGCAAGCTAGTTTCAACTACTGTTCCTGTTTTTGTACCTGCCCAAGATCCATCTTGATTCGCAATAATTAACTCGAAAGGTTCGCGAGCTTTGTCACCTTTGGGCGTCGTTGTGCTCATGTACATCCACAAGTTACTGAATTTGTATTCTGTGGTAGTACGAATGGTAAGAATAAAATTATACTCCTTAGAAATGTCCTGAATGTCGACTGTAAAGCTTGGTTTCACATTTTGTGCCCATTCGCTTTTATCGAAAACATATGATTTCTCATAGGTTGGGGCTTTTTCGCACCCGGTCAATAATCCGAGTGCGAAAATAAATCCCAGTAGTTTATTCTTTGTTACCATCACCTGCGTTTGGATTAGAATTCGGTTTTTTCTTCGGACGATTTTTTCGTCGCTTGTTTGGATTTGGTTTCGCAGACTCTCCTTCAGCTCTAGGTGCTGTTTGTGTTCCTTGAGGTTTCGGAGCGTTTGGTTTTGGTGCTTGCTTCTCACGATTCTGATTTTGATTCGCTTGAACATCTTTCACTTGACCTTTATCTGCTGGACGATTTCCTGGTTTTTTCTTTTTCTTTTTCGATTTGAAAGCGTGTTCAAAGCGATTCAAGCTATCCTGACCTACCACGTTTGAATAATCCGGCTCTTTCACTTCAATTTCATGAACATATTCGTTCAATTCCTTTGGTTTTTTGCCATCCGCATTCATTTTTGCAATTTCGCGCACACGTTCAGGCGCCAAAGCAATTAATCCTGCTGCTGAATTTCCCTCGTAAGCGTACCACATTTGACGCTTGAAAACGTCTGTTTTTACGTGATAGGCATTTCCATTTTCCGTCTGCAATTTTGTGTCAGCCTTTGGAAACGATTTTATCGCATCCAAGTACATGTCCAACTCATAATTCAAACAACATTTTAATTTACCGCATTGTCCAGCTAATTTTTGCGGATTCAATGATAATTGTTGGTAACGAGCAGCTGAGGTAGAAACGGAACGAAAATCTGTTAGCCATGTTGAACAACACAATTCGCGACCACATGAACCAATTCCGCCCAAACGAGAAGCTTCTTGGCGCGAACCAATTTGGCGCATTTCAATTCGGATTTTGAATTGATCGGCCATGTCTTTGATCAACTGACGAAAATCAACGCGTCCTTCTGCTGTGTAATAAAACGTTGCTTTTGTTAAATCTCCTTGGTATTCAACATCTGAAATTTTCATTTCCAAGGCAAGATTCACCGCTAGTGTACGTGATTTGTACATCACTTCTTTTTCCAAAGAGCGCGCTTGAATCCACTTGTCAATGTCTTCTTGATTCGCAATACGCATGATTTTCTTCGCTTCCATCGGTTTAAAACCGGCAGCTTTCTTTTTCACTTGTATTCTGGCTAGTTCTCCCGTCACAGATACAACTCCAACATCGTAACCTGGACTCGCTTCAACAACAACTACATCGCCGACTTGAAGACTTAAACTTTTAGAGTTTCTAAAGAAACTTTTTCGACTATTTTTAAATCGAATTTCTACTATATCGTAGGCTGTTTGACCAGTTGGCAAGGCAATATTTGCTAACCAATCATACACCTCAAGTTTATTACAACCGCCAGAACTACAAGTGCCATTATTCTTACAACCACGTGGAGTTCCTCCTCCACTACTGCAATTTGAACAGCCCATAATTCTTTTTATTAGTTGTGTAAAAATAGGAAATAAATCACAGAAAGTTTTGCGTGAATGAAAATAGAATTACCAACTATGCAAAGTGAATATAACGCATCACCTTAAAACACAAATTTGTAAACAGGATTTTTGTGTTGGCATTTCGTTCAATGTGATAGTGAGCATCGTTAAATGTTTCCATGAAATCAAAGACATTTTTACCTGTAATAAACCGTGCAAAGTTTTTCAAAAATTGATCTTCTTCCGTTGAAACTTTTGTGAGTTGGTGCTCCGTATAATTGCGCAACATGCTTTGTCTGAACATGTGTAAGGCATAATTCACGAAGATTTTTTGTCGTTCTTTACTGGTGGATGCAATCTCTTCCGCCCAATCCAACATTGGAATCACGTCTTTTTTGTAACAGACGCGCATCAACTGAATGAATAGTTCACGATTTTCATCTTGTTCAGAAGACGAGCCTAACAATTCATTCGCAGCAATAAGATCACCTTCTACTCGACCAACAACACTTTCTATTGCAGATGCCGAAACATTCGCCGTTTGCTTCAAATAGCTCGTTAAATCATCCGAAGAAATGCGTGGAATTTTAAGAATTTGTGTACGAGAAATAATCGTTTGAAGCAATTTATCTTGCGATTCACACAACAAAATAAACAAGGTGTTTTTTGGTGGTTCTTCAAGTATCTTCAACAATTTATTTGCACACGTGGCATTCATTTCTTCTGCCATCCAAATAATCATCACTTTAAATCCACCTTCATACGATTTAAGGCTCAATTTTTTGATGATTTCTTGACTTTCTTCTGTTCCTATTACCGGTTTGCGTTCTTTGACATCAATTCTTCTCAACCAATCATTCCCACTAAAATAAGGTTGTTCTTTGATCTGTTCACGCCAATCTTTTATAAACGCATCTGATTTTTTGTTGATTGCCAAAACAACGGGAAAAGAAAAATGCAAATCGGGATGCTGTAATTCTTGGACTTTGTGACAAGATGGACACGTTCCACACGAATCTGTCTCACCTTTGTGCTCACAAAACAAGTACTGAACAAAGGATAAAGCCAAAGGCAATCCACCATAACCAGCGTTACCAAGAAACAATTGAGCGTGACTCACTTTCTCGTGCTTCACCTCTTCAATTAAGTGTTTCTTCAGTTCGTGCTGACCAATAACGTGTTTGAATTGCATGCCCTAAAATTAACGGTTTTTTTGGAATTGTTTTTGTAAAACTGTCAGTCAAAACACAATAATCGTATATTTATATTCAAATAAATTAAACATGAAGAAGAGTTTTATATTCGCAAGCTTGCTTTTGTGCTCATCAACAGTTTTCGCATCTTATACTGAAACCACAGTCGTAATTGAAAAAAGTGAAAAAGAAGCAATAACGATCACAATAAATGTATCGAGTGCTGGTAAACCTGTAAAAGGAGCCTTGGTTCGCATTACCTCAGGAACATTATCAATCGGCGCTGGATCTACCAATGAATTAGGCGTTGCTACAATTGCAATACCTTCATACGCCAAACAATTGGCTCAAATTGAAGTAAGTCATTCATTGTATAAAACGCAAAAATTTCCTGAAGTCGTCTTGGAAAATGGTAAAGCTTACACGTTTATCTTAAAAAGCAAAGCTGAATCAGCGGAAGAAATCACTTCTGAGTCGCAAGAAAAGGTGACAAAAATTGAAGAGAAAACAGTTAAATCAGAAGAGAAAGCAACTTCTTATGAAAAAGAAGCAGAGCAACATGTTGCTGAAAAAGAAGAAGCTGTAAAATCTGCTGAACAAATGCGCAAAGAGAAAGAAGAAGCTCAACGCATTGCTGAAGAAAAACGCAAAGCTGCTGAATTGAAACAGGCTGAAGTTGATAAGCAAAAAACGTCTAATCAGAAAGAGCTAGAAGAAGCACAAAAAATAAAAGATGCTAACGCTACGAAGTTAGCTGAAGACACCAAGCGTCGTGAAGAAGAAGCTAAACAACGAGCGGCAGAAGCTGCTGAGCGTGAAAAAGCACTACAAAGCGGAACATTGGTAGACGCAAAAGCTGCCGAAGAAAAAGCGAAAGCTGAAGCGGCTGAAAAACAAAAAGAACAGCAAAAACAAGCATCAGAAGCAGAAAAGAAAGCGAAAGAGGCTGAACAAAAAGCAAAAGAAGCAAAAGAATCTGCTGAGGATAAAGAAAAAGCGGCAAAAGAAAAAGCTGAGAAAGAAAAAGAGGCTTTAAAAGAAGAAGAAAAGAAAGCTGAAAAAGAGGAAGAAGCTAAAAAAGAGGCTGAGAAAGAAGCAAAAGAAGCCGAAAAGAAAGAGAAAGAAGCTGAGAAAGAAGCGAAAGAAGCTGAGAAAGAAGCAAAAGAAGCGGCTGAACAAAAAGCTGCTGCTGAGGCATTAAAAGAAAAAATGGCCAAGTTTGATGAGGAACAAAAATCCTTGGATGAAGAACGCAGCGAACTGAAAAAAGAGCAGAAAAAATTGGATGATAAAATCAAAAAAGGAAAGAAGCTCGATAAATTAAAAGAAGCACAAGAAAAGCTGGACGAGAAAAACAAAAAGCTGGACGAAAAACAAGAAAAATTGGATGATAAACGTAAAAAAGCGTTGAAAAAAGCCAACTAATATTTACAAAAGCGGTTGAAATGACCGCTTTTATTTTACACTCTTATGAAGTATTATTTTTTATTATTTGCTGGATTATTACTTTTAAATAGTTCTTGCACAGGTGTTTCATCTAAAAACTTACCTGGTACTAAAGTTTCAAGCTTTCCTAAAAAGATGATTGGTGAATTTGAAGTAGTTTACCCAGAAGATTTTGCTGCTCTTATGGGTGGAGATGAAGCGAAAACTTATGTAACGTTTACTAAAAATGAAATGTCATTCAAAAATGTTGAGGGAGAAACGACCACAGTCATTGGAGATTCATTGTACGTTTCAACCATCGGAAAAACAACTTATTTATCAATGGGTGAACAGCATTATTTCACGGTGTTTAAAGTTGCTTATAGCGGAAAAGACATTCTTTTGTATCCAATGTATGCGAATCAGGGAACAACAAAAGAACAATTAGAACCGTATTTTTCAAACGTAGAAGAAGTGATTCCTGAAGTTGTTGAGGGCGAAGAGCCAGGAGATGTTAGCTATTCAGTTACTATTGATGACAAAAAACTGGATGCATACTTTAAAAGTGACATTCCTTTAAAAGATCCGTATCGATTAAAACGCATAAGCGGAAAAAAATAATTGGATTAATTAAAAAAAGCGGTTGAGTGTATCAATCGCTTTTTTTAATTTCGCCCCAATGCTATCCAAGTATAAGTATCATATTTTACTACATGTCATCATATTCATGTGGGGTTTTACGGGAATTCTCGGAAAGCTCATTCATTTAGATGCGTATTACCTCGTTTGGCATCGCGTTTTAATTGCACTTGTTGCACTTGGTATTGCTCTTGCGTTCATGCGTAAATCAGTTAAACTTCCAAATTTCTCCTCATTTTTAAAAATTGCAGGTGTGGGACTTTTCGTTGTGTTGCATTGGATGACATTTTACAAATCCATTCAACTTTCAACGGCTTCTTTGGGAATTTTGTGTTTATCAACCGCAACTTTGCACGTTACTTGGCTAGAACCAATTATCATGAAACGCAAATTTTCGTGGATTGAGTTTTTATTGGGAACCTTGGTTATTTACGGAATCTACTTTGTATCAAGTGATTTTGATGCAAATGACAAAGAAGCCTTGATTTATGGCCTTTTTTCAGCCCTATTTGCTGCACTGTTTTCTGTGTTTAACGCAAAATTAGCACAAGACACGCCATCCTATCAAATCACCTTTTACGAAATGATTTCGGCTCTTGGATTTTTAAGTATCGTTTTGATTTTTCAGGGAACATTTACACAAGAATTATTTCAGATGACATTAAGCGATTTTGCGTGGCTATTATTCCTTGGAATCATGTGTACTTCCTTTGCTTTTCTGGCTACAATTGAAGTTGTGAAACGCCTTGGTGCATTTACCGTTTCACTCAGTATCAACCTGGAACCGGTTTATACGATATTATTAGCGATTGCTGTTTTGCACGAAGACAAGATGCTTGGCAGCCATTTTTACATTGGTTCGGCAGTTATCGTAGTTGTCGTAATTGCAAACGCTGTAATTAAATATTACCTGAAATCAAAAGCGAATAAAACGCTTACAGACCTTTCTTCTTAAGAAATAAATTCCACTGTTTCGTTTGTTGCTGATTCATCACACGAGGCATTTTGTTTTGTGATCCCGCTTTTCCGATTGACGCAAGAAATTCATAAAATGTATTTACAGGAACCACTTTAAAAACAGGATCATTCAAACTGTATTTGCGCACCCCGGCATAATCATCATTGATGCGTTTTAATTCATCATCAATCACCGTTTTAATGCGATCGTCTGAGATTGAATCATTTGTTCCGATAAACCATACGTGTCGTTGGTTATCTGTGTCTGCATACAAACAAAATTCAGGAATTGGAATGTTTTCCGTTTCACTCGCATGTTGAACCGCACAATTCAAATTGTCCAAAGAAAGATGTTCTCCCACCAAACTCATGAATTGTTTGATACGCCCAACAATTTTCACTTCGCGTTCTTCCACATTGACAAAACGCACCAAATCACCAATCATATAGCGCCAAAGCCCAGCATTCGTTGAAATAACCATGGCATAATCAACTCCTTCTGTAACTTGGCTAAGCGTAAATGCTTCGAATTTATCTTTCACTGTTCCATTTTCATCGAAGAAATCAGAATTAAAAGGAACAAATTCGTAAAAAATGCCACTGTTTAACAACAATTGCATTCCTTCTCTTTCGGGAGATGTTTGGTACGCAAAATAACCTTCACTTGCCAAATAAGTATCTAAAAGATGTACCTTTTTTCCAATTACCTTCTCCAAACGTGGAATGTAGGGCTGCATGAAAACACCACCGTGCACATACACCTGAAAGTTTGGCCAGATATCATGAATTGAATTTAACTTATACCGTTCAATGATGCGCTCCATTAGCATTAAACACCAACTCGGCACGCCAGCAACAATTCCAATGTTCCAATCTGGTGCTTTTTCAACCATTTGTTCCATTTTCTTGTTCCAATCTTTGATTTTGGCGATTTTATTTCCAGGTTTGGTAAATGGATTCACAACAAAAGATGTGTATTTCTTTAAAATTCCACTTAAATCACCTTCGATATGCGTTTCTTTTTTCGTCAATTTCGCACTTCCTCCGACAGCTAAAATACTTGCTGAAAAAAAGGTGTCTGGCAAATCCAATTCATGCAAGGTTGAAATCTGACGCATGGACGTTTTTTGGAATGAACGAATCATTTCATCTGTTACCGGAATACGTTTACTTGGCGAACCTGTTGTTCCTGAAGAAAGTGCATAATGTTTTATTCGTCCCGGCCACGTATGATCTTTTACACCAGCAATTGATTCTTTCAACCAATCTTGGTAAAATTCTTCGTAATCTGTAATTGGAACCACTTTTTGGTAAGCCTCAGCAACATCGTCTTGATTGATAATCTCAGGAAAATTATGGTGTTGTCCAAAAGCTGTCGATTTAGCTTTATCAACGATTTTCTCCAATGTTTTTAATTGATTGGCGTATTCTTTTCCCTTGTTGAAATTGCGTTTGTACGATATTTCAGTGGTTTTTTTTAATAATTTTCCAATTATAGGCATTGTCAAGACTTTGCTACAAAGTTACATTTTTCATTAGTACGATAACATCCTTCAAAAACTTGGTTGAACATAATTTTTTTCAATCCTTGGATTCATTGAAAAAACTAATCGCTTCAGAATCAAATAAAAATTCGCTTAAAAAAGAAATTACGAAATGAATTCAAAAAAAATCTTTATTATTACATTTGCAAAAGGAACTTAAATACCAGAAACATCCTCTCTATGAACAGAAAAAACTTTATTGTACCCCACGATTTCACGCCAGTTGCGGATATCGCGTTGGAACACGCTATTGCTACTGCAAAACCATTGAATGCTCAAGTGTTTGTTTTACACGTAGTTTCAAAAGAAAAAAGCATCAAAGAAGCGGAAGAAAAATTAACGACTATTCTTGCTAATTACAGTAGTTCAGGAGTAGATTTAGTACCTTCTGTAAGAATGGGAAGCATTTTTGAAGATATTGGTGAATTTGCTGCTGAACACCATGCAGAATTAATTTTCATGGGAACGCACGGCGCACACGGATGGCAACACATAACAGGTAGTCATGCGTTAAAAGTAATTACAAGTTCAAGTGTTCCTTTCATTATCGTTCAAGAAAAAGGAATTAAAGAAAGTGGATACGACGATATCGTTGTACCAATGGATTTACATAAAGAGACAAAGCAAAAATTGGCGATTGTTGCAAATTTAGCTACCTACTTTAAATCTCGTGTGCATGTAATTACTCCAGATGAAACAGATGAGTTTTTACGTCACCAAGTTCAAGCGAATATTCAATTTGCGAAAAAATTCTTCTCTGATCGTGGAATTGAAGTTACTGCAACATTAGCTCCATCAAGTGGATTTGACAAAGAAGTTGTGAAACATGCTGTGAACATCGATGCGGATTTAATTGCAATCATGAATTTGAACAGAAGTAATTTCTTAGGAACAATTACTGCTAATTATGAGCAATACATCATCACAAATGATGCGAAAATTCCAGCATTGGTTGTAAATCCTGTTGACTTAAATCCATACGGACAAAGTATTTTATTTAGTTAATAATAAATAAACAAAAGAAAACCCAGCTCTTCACAGATGCTGGGTTTTTTTATGGATTGCATTTCAGAATTTTAATCCTTGTAATCGTCTTTCTCTAAACGTAATTTAATCTCTTCAAGATTCTTCAATTTCTTGTCTTTACGTGTACGAATTGCTGTTTCAGTAAAGTATCTGTGTGCGGTTAAAAAACTTACTTGTAACTCATCCCATTTGCGATCTGAATCAATCTTACCATGTTCACGAAGTTCTCTTCTCAAACGGTCTGCTATTTCGTGAAAATCATCTCGGCCCAAGTAATCTAAATCAGCATCACAAATAATTTCTTCTAAGTTGTTTTTCGGTTTGTGTGGAATTTGGGTCACATAAATCAACTCCTTAATCTTCTCAATGTGTTGTTCTGTATAACCATATTTTGGTAGGATTTCTTCCGCTAAACGCGCACCAATTGGTTCATTTTTTTCGTATTGTTCAACAAATCCAGCATCGTGATAGGTTGCTGCAGACTTTAACAGGAACAATCCTTCATCCGTTACTCCTTCCATTAATGCTAAACGCTCAACTGCTTTTACAACATCTTTTGTATGCTCAATACTGTGATAATGTAATTTATCAGACAATCCTTTTTCCAGAACTTTTATTATGTGACGTTCTGCCTTGTAGTAATTGATCGAACTATAATGATGCAAATTTACAATTTGGTGGAAACGATCATTTGGATAAACACCTTCCCCATCAACAGATAATTCAGGTTTAATGCGCTCCACAGTATACATGTCCAACAAGCCACGACTTTTCGTTTGGGCTTTTCCTCTGAACACGCATTCAAAATAAGGTTCAATGTGCTTAAACGTGCTTCCAGTGATTGTAACTTTACCTGGTTCGCCCAACATTTCCATGCGCTGTGCATGATTCACTGTTGCTCCCCAAACGTCAAACGCTAATCGTTCACTACCAATAACACCCGCGGTAACTTCACCCGTATTGATACCTAAACGCAATTCCCAATAATCAGTATGGTTGATGATTGCCTCATTTTTGTGCTTACGCATGTAATCTTGAATCTGCAAGGCTGCAAGACATGTATCAATCGGATTGGTATTATTTCGCACAGGAACTCCTCCAGCACACATGTAGGCATCACCAATCGTTTTAATTTTTTCGAGGTTGTTGTTTACAATTATCTCATCAAACTTTCTAAAATACACATCGAGCTTACTTACCAATTCAGTTGGGCTCATGTGTTCAGCGATTTTTGTAAAACCAACAAAGTCGGTGAAAAGAACCGAAACAGTTTTGTATGCGCGTGCACTTGCTGTCCCCGTTTTCTTCAACTCTTCCGCGGTAGATTCAGGCATTACATTTCGCAGTAATTTCTCCGTTTTATCTTTCTCAATTTGCAATAAGCGTTGTTGTTCTACAACCTTGTTTTTTTCTTCTTCTAATAATTTTCGTTGATTTTCAATCTTCACATTTTGTGCACGAATTTCACGTGTTCTTTCGGTGATTTTCATTTCCAGACGCACTTGCTCTCTTCGTCCTGATTCAATTTTTGAACGAATAAATATGCGAACTGCGATTGCCAAAATAACGGCAACAATCAACCAGAACCACCAAGTTCCCCAGAAAGGAGATTTAATGTGAATTTCTAAAACCGCTGGTGTGTTACCCCAAGGACCATCACCGATTCTCGCATAAATCTTTAAGGTATAATGACCTGGTGAAAGTGCATTGAAGTGAATTTCGTTGCTATTTCCAATTAAAATTTCTCCTTCATCAGAGCCTTCAAGAATATATTTGTAGTTCAACAATTCAGGGTTACTCAAATCGGAAGGTTGAAATCGAATCGTAAAACTTCGTTGACGATAGCTAAGTGTAATGTTGTCTGTTTCAGAAATTGGTCGAACAAATGGAGAGCCTGATTCATTTGGATGTAGCCAACCTTTGTCAAACTTAAATTTTGTGATTTTTACGCTTACATCCGTTTTGTTTAATCCCATTTTACGTGGATTAAAGAAGTTGTAACCGTAAATTCCTCCAAAGAACAATTCACCTGTATGTGAAAACATGTAAGCTCCAAGATTAAACTCATTGCTCATTAAACCATCTGTTTCTGTATAATTGGTAACCAGCTTAGTTGTTGGATTAAAACAACAAATTCCTTTGTTGGTACTCATCCATAGGTTTTTGCTCTGATCTTGAATTACGCAATAAACAACGTTATTTGGAAGCCCATCTTTTTTAGTGTAAACTTTTACTTTTTTGGTTGCCTCATTCCAGTACATCAATCCCGAACCCAAGGTACCAAACCAAAACTCGTGTTTACTTGTTTGTAAAATTGATGTGATATAGTCCTTTGAATTTTTTAATAAAATAGAATTGTATTTGTAAGGAACGATTGATAAAACACCATTTTTGTCAACCAGCTGATTCATTTCCCCTGTGCTTGTTGCGAACCAAATACGATCGTATTTGTCCTTATACACATTGCGGCAAATACCAGCAGTAATTGTTGTTGCAGCTTGCTTAAAACTGTGTTCAAAAGCTTGTGCTTTTTTTGCTTTTAAATCAACTAAAACCGCTCCAGCCTTCGTTCCCAAGAAGTATTTTTCATCCTTCCAATGCACCATTGAATAGATACGCACATGTTTGATTGCGTCTTCATCACTCAGAAAATTTATGCGCTTGAATGTATATTGATTTTTACCTGTGATGGTTAAATCAAACAAACCGTCGACGCATCCAACTAAAACATGATTTTCAGAAATAACAATCATGGATAATACAGCTGTTTCGGCGCTTTCTCCTGTTATTGACTGAGAATTATCGCGGTAAAATTGTTCGAATTTTCCAGTTTTTCTGTTGAATCGAGAAATTCCAAGATCGGTTCCAACAAAGACATAATTTGCCTTTTGATCTTCAGCAAACGACCACACATTCGAGGAAGGAATTCCTTTTTCAAGGTTTCCACTCGGTCCAACACCTAAAAATCCTTGATTGTTAGGGTTGAAACTTGCCAAACCACGATCTGTTCCCACCCAAAAAGTTCCTGATTCATCGACAAACAAGGAATTGATGTCATTAAACAAAAGGGCATTTTTCTGAAAGATATCTTGCGTGCTGTTAAAGATTGCTCCACTGTTTGTAATCGTGAACAAGCCTTTATTGGTGGAACCTAAAAACCAAGTATTGTTATCGGATAAATAAATATCAGAAATTCCCATGTAGCCGAATTCCTTATCCAAATTTGGAAATTTCGGTTGAGTTTTGTTCAAATTTAAGTCATATTCAAAAACACCTTGATTCGTTCCAAAAAGCACACTGTAATGCGACATTTGAACGATTCGTTGAATAATAACCGGGTTCTCGTTTTTACTTTTAATTTCAATTTTTGACGCCGATGTACGCGACTCATTCACCAAAAACAAACCTTTGTCTTCCGTATTTACAAATAACCTTCCTTCATTCGTGCAAAAAACGGATTGAATTTTCTTCGTTGGAATTAAGGCCGAATTATCTTTGAATTTTTCTGTTGTTCGATTGAAACTAAGCAACCCTTTACCACTCGTTCCTATCCACAATATTTCGGATTGATCCAAAGTGATACTCTCGATTTGTAAGGCTGTTTTTTGATCTTGCGAATACGTTTTAAAGGTTTCAGTGCTTGGATTAAAAAGGGTTAAACCATTTGTTGTACCAAACCACAGTTTTCCGTCTTTGGTTTTTACTGAACATTTGATGTATTCACTTTCCAGTCCTTTGGTATCGTCTGATGTGAAAATTTCAAATGTTCGGCCATCAAAACGATTCAGTCCATCTTGGGTACCAATCCACAATGCGTGATTGTTGTCTTGAATAATGCTTGTAACCGAACTTTGGGAAAGTCCATCATTGATCGAATAGTTTTGAAAGCGGTAAGCTGTTTGACTAAAAACAGTCAACACACAAAGTGACAGCAAACCACTTAAAACTAGTTTCATTATCGTAGTATTTTAGATGATTGAGTTGTTTACATTGCACCTGTTCCTCCATTCGCTGGAGCTGCCGCAATTGCTGAATTTTCTAGGTCGCGGTCAAACATGTACATTCCACCTTTATCGCCACCAATTAATTTTAGTTTATCCAACACTGTACGAGCCAATGCTTCTTCTTCCAATTGCTCAGAAACATACCATTGAATAAAGTTATGTGTTGTGTAATCTTTTTCTTGTAAACAAATATCCACCAAATTATTGATGCTTTCAGTTACCATAATTTCATGGTTCAACAACAATTCAAATACATTTGTCAAATCGTTGAATTCTTTTGGTGGCATTGAAATCGCTGGAATAACCGCTTTTCCTCCACGCTCATTGACAAATTTCACCAATTTCAACATGTGAAAACGCTCCTCGTCTGAATGCTGGTACATGAACTTCGCTGTACCATTCATTCCATTGTTTTCAGCCCAAGAGGCCATTGCTAAATAAAATTGAGAAGAAGATGCTTCTTTTTCGATTTGATCATTCAATGCTTGTTCAACGCGTGTATTCATAATTAGGTGTTTTTTACAAAGTTATCATTCTTCCTTTTATTGTCCTATGAATCGGGAAGAATCTTTCAATCGTTTTGAATATGTGTTTTTTCCCGTGTTTCGCATACAAAATACCACTAACTTCGCATATATGTCAAAAAAGAAGCAAAATAAATCCTCTAAAATGAAGCACAGCCTCGCGCATGTGGTTCGCAAAGTGTTTGATAAAAATCCAGAAAGTGTGCTTTCTCACAAACAAGTGTGTGCATTGATTGATGTGCGTGAAAATGCGCTTCGTAAATTGGTTTATGACATTTTGGAGGATTTGGTAAAGCAAAATTTATTGCAACGTGCTTCACATGGTGTTTACACAAAAGGCGTATCGCGCAGTTCGGTTGAAGGAAACATCGAGTTGACGGCGCGTGGTGCTGGATTTGTGATTACAGACGATGAACAAGCAGATATTTACATTGCGCCGCAAAATGTTGGACAAGCTTTAAACGGTGATCGTGTGCGTGTTCACATTTTCAAACGAGGTCAATCGCGTAATGAAGGTGAAGTGATTGACGTATTGAATCGTGAGCGAACGCAATTCGTTGGAACCATTGAAATGCATGAAAAATTTGCGTTTTTGGTACCTGATAATGCGAAAGCTGGAACAGATATTTACATTGCAAAAGAAAAATTAAACGGCGCAAAACAAGGTGACAAAGCCTTGGTGAAAATAACGGTTTGGCCAAAATCTTCTAAAAATCCATACGGTGAAGTTGTTGAGGTTTTAGGTAAACCTGGTTCAAACGATGTTGAAATGATTAGCATTTTATGCAACCAAGGAATCGATTACAAATTCCCGCAAGAAGTTTTAGCCGAAGCAGAAGTTATTGGATTGGATTTAGATCCTGAAGAAGTGAAAACACGTCGCGACTTTAGAAATATAACAACCTTCACAATTGACCCTGTTGATGCACGCGATTTTGATGATGCTTTGTCGTTTAAACGTTTGGAAAATGGAAACATTGAAATTGGTGTTCACATTGCCGATGTAAGTTATTACGTGCGACCTGGAAGTGCAATGGATAAAGAAGCATTGAAGCGTTCAAATTCTGTTTACCTTGTTGATCGCGTTGTTCCCATGTTGCCAGAACAATTATCGAACATGGCGTGTTCTTTGCGTCCGAATGAAGACAAATTTAGTTTCTCTGCCGTCTTTGAAATGGATGAAAACGGAAAGGTGTACAACCAATGGTTTGGAAAAACTGTGATCCATTCAGATCGTCGTTTTAGCTATGAAGAAGCGCAAGAAATCATTGAAGGAAAAGATGGAGATTTCAAAGAAGAAATTCTTATTCTCGATAAAATCGCTAAAATTTTGCGAAAAGCGCGCTTAAAACACGGAGCGTTGAGTATTGAATCAGAAGAAATGCGTTTCAAATTGGATGAAACTGGTCACCCATCAGAAGTGATTATTAAGACATCAAAAGACGCACACAAGTTGATTGAAGAGTTCATGTTATTGGCGAACAAAAAAGTGGCGATGTTTGTTGCTGAACCGAAAAAAGGAAGAGATCCTGTTCCTTTTGTTTTCCGAGTGCATGATAAACCAGATGTTGCGAAAATTGCGTTGTTCAATGTCTTTATCGATAAATTTGGATATAAATTAGACTTCACTACACCCGATCAAATTGCTGGAAGTATTAATCGTTTGTTGGATGATATTCGTTTAAAAAATGAGTATTCATTGATTCAAACCATGGCGATTCGTTCCATGGCAAAAGCAACGTATGAAACAACGAACATTGGTCACTACGGTTTAGCATTTGATTTCTACACGCATTTTACGTCTCCAATTCGTCGCTATGCAGATTTAGTTGTTCACCGCATTTTACAAGAAGAATTAACGCATAAAAAACACCGTTACGGAAAAGAATTGGACGATGTGTGTAAACGTATTTCACGCATGGAACGTAAAGCTGTTGAGGCAGAACGTGAATCGACTAAATACTTCCAAACCTTGTTTGTACAAGATCACATCGGTGAAGAATTCACAGGAACTGTTTCTGGAATTGCGGAGTTTGGTTTGTTTGTGAAAATGGACGAAAACTATTGCGAAGGCATGGTTCCAATGAATGAGATTCCTGGTGATCGCTTCTATTTCGATGCCGAAAAATACCGCATCATTGGTGGGAAAACGAAGAAAGAATACAACTTTGGAGACAAGGTTCGTGTCCGCATTTATGAAGTTCATCCACGCAAACGCCAGATCGATTTAGAGTTGGTGGTGGATTAAAAAGGGTTACAAACTAATACCTTTTTCCTCCTTTTCGAGGTTGTTTTACGTGTTTTAACGTATCCTTACTTAGTGCGAACTTCCTATTTTAAGTTCTTGTTGGATGTTTTTGTTTTTGTGGCGAAAAAAGCACTGTATGTTTGCTTCATCAATTATGGAGGTATGAGAACATTTAGAATTAACGGCACCAACCTAACACCAAAGATTGATTTTAATGGAACCACTGGCGAAATGAGTTTAACGGGAAAGTCGATTTTTTTCGAAAAAGATCACTTTTGGGATGGATTGTTTATTTGGTACATGGGTTACCTTAGAAATCCAAAAGAAAAAACCGTACTCAACATCGATTTAGAATATTTTAACACACAAACTTCATCACGCTTGATGTGTTTGTTAAAAATGACACGTTTTCTTCAAAAGAAAGGCTTAGCACTTGAAATAAATTGGGCGTGTTACGATGAAGACGAAGATCAATTAGAACTGATTGAATTGTTTGAAAACGTGACGAAATTGACGATTTCAATTCAACACAAAGTAACGACTCAGAAATTTGTTGCGTAGGGTGTATATTACACCATTTTGATGCGATTATTCAAATCATCACGGTAAGAACCTCCGATTGGAATTACTTTCTTATCGTGTTCCAATGTCAGGTTTGGAAATTCAATTGAAGCAATTTTATCGAGACGAACAATAAAGGAACGGTGGACACGAATAAACTCCGCTGTTCCCATTTTGTTTTCAATGTCTTTCATTGTTGAATGAATCGTATAACGCGTATCTGCTGTATGGATCACAACGTAATCTTTCAAGGCTTCAATGTAGAAAATATCGATTGTTTTCAGCTTCACTAATTTGCTATTTGACTTCACAAAAATGAAATCAGCAGAAGCTTCCTTGTTTTCAACGATTGAATACAACAAATCACGTTCACGAATAATTTCTTGTTCTTTTCCGTGCTTATAAATTGCCATTTCGATCGATGTATGTAAATCGATTTCTTTAAATGGTTTTATAATGTAACCGTATGGTTCTGTGACTTTTGCTTTTGATAAAGTCGACTCATCTGCATAGGCTGTTAAGAAAACGACTGGCACAGCTAATTCAGTTCGAATGATTTCTGCTGTTTCAATTCCATTCATATCTCCTTTCAGCATGATGTCCATCAAAACGATGTCTGGACGTTCGCTACGCGCTAGTTCCAATGCTTTTTCACCAGTTGATGCTGCTCCCACAACATTGTAGCCTAATTTATTCAAGCTATGTTGAATGTCTTTTGAAACGATTGACTCGTCCTCTACCACAAGAATATTGGTTTTTGACATAGAGCTATTTAGAGTTTGACTTTCCCAAATGTAATCAAATATTTCGTTCCTTGGTGATTGCGAACCGTAATTTCTCCATCCAATTGTTCAACCAATGTTGAAACAAGTTGTAAACCAAGAGTGTCGGTTTTCATCATGTCGAAATCTTTTGGTAAACCGATTCCATTATCTTCAATTCGCAAATAAATTGTTTCATCTTTTTCCTCCAAACCGACGGTGATTTGTCCCTCTTGTTTACTTGGAAAAGCATATTTAATGGAGTTGGTTATTAATTCATTTACCAACAAGCCACAAGGTATCGCTTGATCCAACACCAAATCAATTTTTTCCATTTCATCCTTGAATTCAACTATTCCAGAATAAACATGGTATGATGAAATCAAATTGGTACATAAGTTTTGCAAGTAACTCGTAAAATCAATGGAAGAAAAATTCGTTGTTCGGTATAAATTTTCGTGAATGATGGCCATTGAACGAATGCGGTTCCGGCTTTCATCCAATATTTCAAGCGTTTTTTCATCCTTCACAAACGAACTTTGAAGGTTTAAAATACTCGAAATTACCTGTAAGTTGTTTTTAACTCGGTGATGGATTTCTTTTAGCAAAACCTCTTTCTCTTTCAATGATTCTACAATTTCTTTTTCAGAAAGTTTTTTCTCTGTAATGTCGTGACCAACCAATGAAATTTCGGTTACTTGTCCTTCAATATCTACAATTGGGTTAATGAACAATTCAATCCATCTCACACTTCCTTTGGAAAGAAAATACGATTCCATTTGTTTTGATTCTCCCTTTTTAACAGCGTTTAAGATAAAACGGAAATAGCGCACTTGTTTGGCGTCGTACACTTGATTAAAAAAGTAATTGAAAGAATCATTTACTTCCATCTTTTTGTCAATCAAATAGGAAAAGTAATTTTGACAATGGGTGTTGAACGAAGAAATTTTGAAATCGGTGTCCAACGTCAACAATAAAGTATTCGACGAGCTATCAAAAATCGCATTGCTTCTTAAAAATTGTTCTTGTAGAAGTTTTTCCGTTCGAATACGCTCCTTGATTTCAGTTGCCAGTTTCTTATTCGTTTCTTCAGCTATTTCGGCACGTAACATTTCGCGTGAAAGCTGATGTTGAAGCGAAATATCTTTAATAATCACAAGGGTCGATTCTTTGTCCTCAAACAAGGTTGAAACCAAGGTAACATCAACCGTAAGTTCATTTTTTGAAGCTGTTTTTAAGCGGAGCTGCTGCTGATAAATTGTTTTTTGTTTACGCTGTTCTTCTAAAATCGTTAAAAACTGCTGTTGATCAATCGGTAAGAATAAATCATCTATCGTTGTAACCTCGCGCTCAATGATTCCGTGCATTCCTTTGTTGGTATACAACAATTCATTTTGGTGAATAATTAGAATTCCTTCAGGTGTGTTTTCGAGGATTGATTTAAAACTTTGTCGGTTGCGCTCTAGTGCTTCTTTTTCAGCATTTTTCAACGTAACATCAACAATTCTCAACAACCAATACATTCCACTTTTAAGTGGTAAAATCGTGACGTCCAATTCTAAAAAACGTGTTTTTCCAGTTACATCTAAATTGACCGTTTTAACGAACTCGTTTCCAATTTTTAAATTGAACATTTGCTGTTGCTCTTCTGCTGAAAAATGCGCGAAAAGAATTTCTGGTAATTGCTCTTTCTTACAATTCAATAAGCGGTAAGATTCATTGTTGAAATCAATTACTTGTTCTTTCGTACTGGAGAATTTCAATAAGACATATCCAATTCCAGGATTATTTACGATCGTACTTAAGTATTCTGAATAATCTTCAACGCTTGTGATCAACCGTTTACGTGATACAAGGACCAATACCGAACAAAGCGAAATAACTGAAAATATGCCCATTGTTCCCAATACAGGAATATCAGGATTTTTCACATGCTTGTAAGCATAAATCAACAATGATAAAACGAAGAAATTGTAAAGAATTGCTGGATATAAACGCTGAATTACGAACAGAATAACCGTAAATAACGCATAAAAACAAAAGGTATGAATTAACTCAAAATTACTGTCTAAGTTGGAAATAAAAGCTAAGTAAGTAACTATGAAAAAATGAACAACAAAAAAGTAAATTAATTTATTATTGAGCGATTTAATGAAATAACAAAGTAAAATGTAAACTGGAAATAAAAGGGTAAAGGATAAACCAATTTGAAAATAGATAACAGGAACAGCTGTTTTATAAATTAAAAAACAAAAGATTGGACTAATAATCATTCCTGCAATTCCATACAATAGAGCCAAGCGATTGAAATCATTTTCTTTTTCATAATACGGTTTGAACTCCTTTTTAGAGGAATTTGAAAAATGTAATATGTTGTTGATATTTATCATGATAAAAGAAAGAAAACCCTTCCTTGTTTCTTGTCGTTTACTTTAACTTTGTAAAGATGCGAATTCTTGATGTAATAAAAAACGTTCACACTTGATTACTAGTAATTTACTTAAAACAGCCACCGCGCCCTCCATTAAAGCTAGTTTATTATTTCTAAAAATCAAATTTGGCCGATTACAAGAAGGAGATAAAAGAATAATTAAAGAAATTTTTTTAAAAGATTATTTATTCCTTTTTATTAGTTGTGTTAATATGTTAGAAAATCTTCTTGATTTTCATTGCTATTTTAACTTATTACATTTTTAGTGATGCTTATCAACACAACCAATCTGGTTTTAATCCTTTGTTTTTAATCGATTAGCTAGATATTAACAATGTTGTGAATAAGGTAAATTGTGTATAACTAAATAATGAACTGAAGATTAAAATTGTGTCTAACTATAATGAAAGAAAAACAACAAATCACTTAAACTTTCCTTGCATAATTCAAAAACTATCTGGTTTGGAAATTTAATTGGATTAAACAAGTAAATAGTTTTACAACTTATACACGTCAATTAACAATTGTCTATGTAGTTTGTGTGTAAAAGTTGATTTAGTAATTCCTTTAAAAATGGTTGTTTATAAAACGGTTGATTTCTTCAATGTTTAAAACTTGAATCAATTGTTCATATAGTTTACCTTTGTTTTCAAATTAACGATATGAGCAAAGTTATTATTCCAATCGGAGCAGATCACGCAGGATTTCAATTAAAAGAACGAGTAAAAGCACATTTAGAGGCAAAAGGATATGAAGTAAAAGACTTCGGTTGTTATTCTGAAGAAAGCATCGATTATCCGGATTATGCGCATCCAGTAGCATCAATGGTGGAAGAAAACGAAAACATGTTGGGAATTGTAATCTGTGGTTCTGGAAATGGAATAAACATGACAGCAAATAAACACCAAGGCATTCGTTCTGCTTTGTGTTGGAAAAAAGAAATTGCTGAATTAGCGCGTCAGCACAACGATGCAAATATTATTGCATTACCTGCTCGTTTTATTTCCGAAGAAGAAGGTCTTGAAATGGTGGATGTGTTTTTATCGACAGCTTTTGAAGGCGGAAGACACCAGAACCGTGTCAACAAAATTGCTTGTTGCTAAGCAATTACTGTTTCAATAATTCCTGAATAAAGGCTTCTGTTTCTTTTACGTAGTCTGTATAATATTGGCCTGTTCCTGGTCCATTGAATCCTGTGTGCACTTTCTTGATGGTTCCATCTTTTCCAATAAAAATTGCTGTTGGAAACGAAATAATTTGATTCAACATTTTAAATTGTTCAGAAGCAAGACCTTTATTTGCTGAACCACCAACTAATAAGGTATAATCCAGATTTAAGCGTGTTTTTAAGGTACTAATTTTGGCTGCATATTCTTCAAACGTATTTCCAACTTCATATCCAACAGAAATAATTTCTAATCCTTGGTTATGGTAACGCGCATATAAATCTTTAAAATAACGTGTTTCGTCCATACAATTCGGACACCAAGTTCCCATGATTTGAATGATTGTTACTTTTCCTTTGTATTGTTCATTTGGGAATGAAAAATCTTGACCTTTTAAATCTTTCAGTTGAATAGTGAATGGATCTGAATTTACAACATGTGTCAATGAATCTGGGTGTGTTAATTCAAATAAATCATTTCGCGTTGCAATCCAATCAGTTTGCCAATGTTTACCACTGTAAAATTTACCATCAATTTTATCATTGGTCAATTTACCCGTGAATAAGAATGCGTGAGAACCATCAAAACAAGATAAAAACAAACTATCTTCCACAACGGTTCCATCTAAGTAACGATAATCGCCTGTTTCTGTCAGAAATGTTCCGCTTATTGCTGTTGAATTTTGTTTGAATAAGCCAACAGCTTTGTAAGCATCCTCTGTATTTGGCTCAAAAGTACTTTCCCATTTTCCATCGAAATCACTTGGTAAATATGTATTACTAACATATAACTTCATGTTTTCAAAACGGTGGTTGTAACCCTCTTTGATCGTACAAGGAATTTTATAATTAACTCCTTTGTTTAAGTTTTGCCAATAGCCTGTTAATTGCTTTTTTTTACTTGGTTTTAAAACCAATTTAGAATTGAACGTAGGAAATTCAATCGTGAGAGTATCCTTTTTGAAACTTGGATTTGTTAGAATAATTTCTTCTTGTTCATTGAAAACAGAATATGAGTAACCGTTTCCAGATTTAGAAATAACAAACTTAAATGGAAGCATTACGTTTTCTGCTAATTGCAAATTACCTGTCCAACTGCCTGTTTTTAACTTTGGAAGCGCTGATTTCTGACTATAGAGCGATACTGAAATTAGTAAAAACCAACCACAGCTGAGTATTTTAAGCATGTACGTTTATCTTTGGAAAGCGAAAATAATGCTTTTTTGAAGTAACTTTAGCTGAAATGCAACCTTTTTTGAAAAATAACTGTCTTTGGTTTTAAGCGCTTATGGATGATGCAACATTGATAATAGAATGTGTTAATGGGAATCCCCGTGCGCAGCGCTTGTTGTTTGACAAATTTGCTCGGAAAATGTTTAGTGTCTGTTTGCGCTATGCTAAAAATGAAGAGCAAGCTGAGGATGTGTTACAAGATGGTTTTGTAAAGGTATTCGTAAAATTAAAGGACTTTAAAAGTGAAGGTTCTTTGGAAGGATGGATACGACGAATCATGGTAAATACAGCATTGGATCAAATTCGTAAGAACAATAAACAATTGGGCGATACGAACATTGATGATGTAGGCTATAAGATTGAAAACAATGATTTCATTGTTGAAAATATGATGGCTGAAGATTTAATGAAAATGGTTCAAGCAATGCCGGATGGTTACAAGGTTGTTTTCAACATGTTTGCCATAGAAGGTTATTCGCACAGTGAAATTGCTGATACATTAGGTATTAGTGAAAACACATCGAAATCTCAGTATTCAAGAGCAAGAGCTTATTTAAGAGAACGCTTAGAAAAGAATTGAAAGTGGAACATAACGACAAAATAAAGGATTTGTTTAGTGAAAAGTTGGGCAACTTTGAATCTTCGGTGCGCCCTGAACTTTGGTCGAATATTGCTTCTCAAATTGGTGCAACAACGACAGTTACAACTGTTTCTACAGGTGTTTCACTCTTCACAAAAACAATTATTGGTGTTTCTGTTGCTGCAGCACTAGGTGGCTTTGGATATTTTGCATGGAATTATGAGCACCAACAAGCTGATAAAAATGATACAAAGGTTACTGCAGACAAAACTATTTCGAAAGATAACAAGGTTGTAACTTCTGCAAATACAACGAATGAAAAGATTCAGAGAAAATCGAATATGGATAATGGTAGTTTGTTAAATCAATCTTTTGTGCCTTCCTTTTCTGATTTTGTATTACCAACTACTGAAGACTTTATTGATTTACTTATAGAGAACAAAGAATTACCTATTCCTACTATTCAATTGGCGGAAACAAATTTACCTGAATCAGTTGAGGAGCCAAAACAAGAAAATATAGGTAGTCAAGTAGATCATTCAACTGAAAGCGTTGATAATTTCTCAAATTCAACACCTCTTCCTGAAATTGAAAAGGTTGATTTAGAATTACCAAATGTATTCACACCAAACAACGATGGAGCAAATGATTATTTTGAAATCAAAAGCACCGGATTGACGGACTTTAGTCTTGTTGTATTGGATATGAATGGTAAACCAGTTTATCAAGCAACGGATCCTAATTTCAAATGGGATGGGATGAATCTTTCAAATGAAAAAGTGAAGGATGGAAATTATTTATACTACTTGACTGCCAAAGATGCAGAAGGTAAAATGATTTCTAAATCTCAGTCGTTAAGCATTACCACAGAACGTTAATATTAACGAACTAACTCTCGTGTTTTTTCTATTCCAACGTAGAAATAAATAATACCGATTGTCAATAAAACATGGCTTAAATCGTTTTTATCGAACCAAGGATGTGGGTTAATTTTAGCTAAGAAAATAACAGCACTTGGAACCATGATTAATACACCATAATAGAAGTATTTAAAATCGGTGTGAATACGTTTCGAAAAGCGAAATCCCAATATTCCTGCAGATAAAATAACGCCAATAATTGTATTGATGGCAACGGGTAAAAAGCCGATTGAGGGTTTTTCTACAATAGGTTGGGTGATACAAACTAAGGAGAAAACCGCAAAAACAAATAAAAGTTTGCTAAAAGCCAATCTTTTTAACAAAGAATACAAACGTTCTTCTTTGATTACAGCAATCATAGCGCGTTCAATGAAATAGATAGAAATGATTCCTAAAATCCATGTAAAGAACTTTCCGGGCACACCAAAATAATAGAAAAGTGCATGACCTAAACCACCTGCAAAAGAACCAATTCCATAGACAAAAAAGAAGAGAAACCAATAGTGTGCGAATTCAGATTTACTTTTCATTTTAAGTACATAGAATGAAAGTAAAAGACTAACTCCAGCCATTATTGCATCCGTAATAAAAACGTTGGGTTCGAGGATGTGATAATTTCCTATTGTTATACTGATTTTTTCGTAGTCTTGACCAAATAACATGCGTTGAGTTTAAGTTAAAAAAAATCCTTCAACAAGATTGCTGAAGGATTTTATCTGAGGTCTCGTCCGGATTCGAACCGGAGTAGACGGTTTTGCAGACCGGTGCCTAGCCGCTCGGCCACGAGACCAACTACTTGATTTATTCAATCAAGGATTGCAAAAGTAAACAAAAAATTAGAAATACCTCTTTAGTTTTTCAGGAAATTCATTTTTATAAACAAGTGTTTCATTTTGAGGGGCCAGCACATCTATATTTGAACACACTCTGTTTTACTTTTGCAAGTAACCATAACAAATATATGTTGCACTACTTAAAAGTGTTAAACATAAAATGTTAGTATGAAAACCGCTCTATTATTTACCTTATTAATAGTTTCTAATTTAATAAGTGCTCAATCTACATTTACTTTTTCAGGCTATTCTGCTGGACAAACTTGGACAACAAATGGTTATGCATTTACGAATACTCAGAATGGAACAACAATGACAGCGAAGGTTACTTCTACAGGAACTCCAGGTTGGTTTAATTTGACAGGAGCTAATTCTCCGAACTATGCAACGTACGCTCCAGGATCTTGTGGTTCATTTACGGGTTTATTCTTAGCTACTAATCGTCCGAATACAACATCAGTTGTTTCTCTTGAAGCTAGTTTTTCGCCTGCGGTTTGTGGACCTTTAACATTTACTATAGCTGATTTAAATGGAGCAAATGCTAGCTTTAGGGATGATGTAACGATTACTGCTTTTGATCAAAACAACGTAGCTATTCCATTAACAACCGCAATGGTAACAAACAATGGTTCGGGATCTTGCGCTGGTAATCCTGCTGGTTATGTTCCAGTAGCTACCTCGGGAAGTGGTATTAAAGTAATAGGATGTAGTTATGATGATTGTTATTTAGATTATTTTACAATTTATTCAAGTACAAAAATGATCAGTCGTATTGTGATAGATTATGCTTCAGGTAATAAAGATTATAATAATACAACAATCACAGATCCAGCACTTCAGTACATTATAATCTCAAATATTAGGGCTTATACACCAGTCTTGACGATTACACCAAATTGTGGGACGAATCCACTTTTATTAACAACTTCTGTAACTTCACCTTTTCCGCCAAGTACTTCACCTTGGGGTGTTCCTGCGAGCTATCCTGGTGTAGCTGCTGGCGCTCAACCCGGTGCTCCAACATATTCATGGACAGGTACTGCTGGTACAATAACTTCTCCATCATCTCAGAACACAACCGTTTCTGGTCTAACAGCTGCAGGAGGAACCTTCACTGTTACTGGTCAAAATAATAGAGGTTGTGTTGCAACAAAATCAATTACTTTAAATTCTTCGGTTTGCGCCACTTTACCTATTGAAATGACGCGTTTTTATGGCAGTTGTTCTGATAATATTAGCGAATTAAACTGGACCACAGAAAGTGAACATAATAATGATTATTTTCTTCTAGATCAAAGTTTGAATGGTGTTGATTTTGAAACAGTTGCAACAGTGGATGGAGCAGGTACGAGTACAGATGAAATTGATTATTCTGTTCGTGTTTCTAGTGAAAAAGGTTCTTATTTTCGATTAAGACAAGTGGATTTTGATGGTAGATCTGAACAGACAGATGTTATTTATGTTGCTTGCGAAGAACCAGAAGTTGATGTTTTTCCGAATCCTTTTGAGAATCAAATTGTGGTGAAGATTGATAAAAAGAATGTTCGCCGACCAGTAATCAAAATACGTGATTTGAATGGTAAGGAAGTATTCATGCTAACACTTGTTGAAGAACATCAAAATGAATACGTATTAGATTTAAGAACATTAAATCCGGGAATGTACTTGTTGCAAATAAGTGATGAAGAAAATAGTGGAGTTTTTATAAATTCAAAGATTACCAAGTTATAAATGAAAAAGGGGAAAAATTAATTTCCCCTTTTTTTATTCCTCTATTATAATTGCAACATTGTCAACATCACCGTTTATTGGTGGACAAATTTTGGTCACTTTCAATTTTATAAAATCAATTGAATCAATTTCATTTTTCAAACGATCGATGATGCGTTGTCCAACATGCTCAATTAATTTTGAGCGAATGGCCATTTCTTCACAAACAATTTTGTTCACAATAACGTAGTCAACTGTTTTTTTTAAATCATCGGTTTGTGCTGCTTCAGTGAAGTTTGTATTTAACATAACATCAACACTGTAATGGCCGCCAATTTCTCCTTCTTCTGGCAAGCAACCGTGAAATGCGTAAATTTTTATTCCGTTGACTTCAATTGTGTGTTTCATGCTTGTTTTTTAAGCGCTTCAATTTTTGTAAGTCCTTGATTCATACGTTCTAAGCATTCTTCTTTTCCTAAGAAAGCAGCTATTTCGAACATACTTGGGCCCATTCCTGTTCCGGTGATTAAAAGTCGAAAATTTGGCAAAACTGCACCAATTCCCATTCCTTTTGCTTCCAAGAAAGATTTAAAGGCATTTTCTACAGAATCATGATCAAATGTTGAAAGCGCTTCTAAATTAGTTTTCCATTCCATCATCAAGGCACCAGTTTCCTCTTTCCATTTTTTAGAAACTGTCTGTTCGTCGTATGAAGTTGGTCGTTCCAAAAGATAAGCTCCTTCAGTTGCAATGTCTTGAATAAACGTTGCACGTTCTTTCATCAAATGGCAAACCGTTGTTAAACGTGAAACATCGTATTTGTTTTCAAGAACTTCTGAAAGTTGAGCCGCTAGTTCCTCATTTGGAGTTGAACGTAAATATTGTTGTTGAAACCATTTTGTTTTGTCTGGGTCGAATTTTGCTCCTGCCTTAGAAACGCGATCCAATGTAAATGCTTCACACAATTCTTCTAACGAGAAAATTTCTTGATGTGTTCCTGGATTCCATCCTAAGAAAGCCAACATGTTTATGAATGCTTGTGGATGATAACCTTTTTCTCTGTAACCGGAGTATAATTCACCTTCAGCCGTAGTCCAGTCTGTCGGGAATACTGGAAAACCTAAACGATCTCCATCTCTTTTAGATAATTTACCGTTACCGTCTGGTCTTAATAACAATGGTAGATGTGCAAATTGTGGACAATCCCAGCCGAACGCTTCGTACAACATCACATGTAACGGAGCTGAAGGTAACCATTCTTCTCCGCGAATAACATGACTAATTTTCATTAAATGATCATCAACGATATTTGCCAAGTGATAAGTAGGCATTCCGTCACTTTTGAATAAAACTTTGTCGTCTAGGTTGTTTGTATTTACTGTAACCCATCCTCTGATCATATCTTCGAAGCGAATGTCTCTATTTCGAGGCATTTTCATTCGAATGACATAAGGTGTATTATTTGCAAGTAATTCTTCCACTTGATCTTGTGGAAGTGTTAAAGAATTCTTTAAAGATGTACGTGTAACATGGTTATATTGCCAATTAGGCATACCCATTTGCTTTGCACGTTCGCGCATAGTTTCTAATTCTTCTGCAGTATCAAATGCGTAGTATGCTTTGTCTTCTTTCACCAATTGTTCAGCGTAAGGTTGATACATTGCTTTACGTTCAGATTGCACGTATGGACCGTATTCTCCTCCTAATCCTGGGCCTTCTGTTGGCATGATTCCGCACCATTTAAGCGCATCCATGATATAATCTTGAGCTCCTGGAACAAAACGAGTTTGATCGGTATCTTCAATACGAATTAAAAATGTACCGTTGTTTTTCTTTGCAAAAAGATAATTGTATAACGCTGTACGCACTCCTCCCATATGTAATGGTCCTGTTGGCGATGGAGCAAATCTTACTCTTACTGGTTTATCAGACATTGTTTGAATTTTGCTGCAAAGATAAGTAGAATTAAAGTATTGAAAATCTGATTCTGATTTTTTATCCTTCGCATAGAATTGAACACTCAGAAAGTAAGATTTTATCGTTAAATAACTCTAATAATTACGCGTTTTGATAGATATGTTTTACTTTAGTAGGTTAAGCAATACACAAGCTAAATTATGGTGAATTCTTTTGATCGTTTATTGGAACAAATTGATGCTTTTATACGCAAGTATTACAAGAATCAAATGATAAAAGGAGCACTTCTTTTTGTGGGTGTTCTCTTGGTTTCATTTTTAATTACTACGACACTCGAGTACTTTGGTCGTTTTGGGAGCATAACAAGAGCTATTCTATTTTTCACATTTATTGGTGTGAACCTCTTCATTCTTGGAAAATTTTTGATTATTCCTTTAATGAAGTTGTATTCCTTTGGTAAGCGAATTAACCGTTATCAAGCTTCTGAAATCATTGGTACTTTTTTTCCAACTGTTTCTGATCGTTTAAAAAATACTTTACAATTGAATGATGCGTTAACGAACAATGAAGGAAATATTGAGTTATTAAGAGCTAGTGTTGCTCAGCGTTCTAACACATTAAGCGTTGTTCCTTTTAGTTCAGCAATTGATTTTAGGAGCAATCGTCGATATGTTAAATATCTTCTTCCTGTCTTTTTAGTTTTCATTGCAATAGCGGTTGCCGCACCAAATTGGTTCACCGATAGTACTGAACGTGTGATTAACTATTCAAAAGAATACAAAGAAGAAGCACCGTTTGAATTTATTCTTTCTGATGGAAAATTTGTAGTTGAAGAAGGTGATGATTTACCTGTTGAAGTTGTTTTGAAAGGTAAAGAGTTGCCTGAACAGGTTTATCTAATCAGTGAGAACGGAAAGTTTTTGATGAAGAAAACGGGTAAAAACTCGTTCTCTGGAGTTATTAAAAAACCAAAGAAATCAGGAACATTTAGCTTTGAAGCGAATGAATTTGTGAGCGATTTGTACGAAATGAGAGTCTTTGGAAAAGCAACTGTAGGAAAATTTGAAGCTCGTTTGGTATATCCTAAATATTTAGGTAAAACCGATGAAATCATTTCTAATTCTGGTGATTTGACGGTGCCGGAAGGTACAGAGATAGAATGGAGTTTAGTAGCAAAGAACACACGTTTTATCGATGTTTTATTTAATGGTTCTAAGAAACATTATACTACTGAAGGATTAAAATTTTCAAAAAAATTGCTCCAAAGTTCAAAGCTTGGATTGATTTTGGGTAATCGCTATTCGTCAAAAATTGATTCTGTTTCTTACGGAATAAGTGTGATAAAAGATGCTTATCCGGCTATTCAAGTTGAGGAAATAAACGATACGGTTTCTGAAGGTGTGCGTTATTTCAAAGGTCAAGTTTCGGATGATTATGGCTTGAATAGTTTAAATTTCGTTTATACTATTATTTCAGAAAACGGTAACAAACGTGAGGAGCGCATGTCTGTTCAGCGTGTGATTGGTACAAGCCAAACGTTCGATTTTGGAGTAGATTTCCGACGTGAAAATGTGAAATTGAATGATCGTATTGAGTATTATTTTGTTGTTGCTGATAATGATGGTGTGAATGGATCTAAAACAACGAGAAGTCAAGTTTATACCTATAAATTGCCGTCTTTAGAGGAATTGAATGAGAAGCGCGAAGAAGATCAAACAAAGGTGAATGATGATTTAACGGATTTATTGAAGCGTACTAAGGAGTTCCAAAAGGATGTAGACAAGTTGAAAAAAGATGTTCTGAACAGCAAGAAAAACGATTGGAACAAAGCGAATCAAATTAATCAACTCAAAGAGGAACAAAAAAGTATTTTGGAGTCACTTGAGAACATGCAACAAATGATGGAGCAAAGTACTCAGGAGAAAAATCAACTATCTGAAATGGATAAGGAGTTGATGGAAAAACAAGATATGATCGAGAAGCTTTTAGAAGAGTTAATGGATGATGAATTGCGTGATTTACTGGATCAGTTAGAGAAGTTGCTTGAAAAGAACAACAAGGAAGAAATGAAAGATAAACTTGATGAAGTTGAGCAATCATCCGAGGACATGAATAAACAGTTAGATCGTTCTTTAGAGATGCTTAAACGACTTCAAGTGAATGAGAAGATAGATGACATTGAAAAGGAGTTAAAAGCGCTTGCAAAGGAGCAAAAAGATCTAAAAGATCAGATAGAAAAGCAAGCATTAAGTAAAGAAGAAGGTCTAAAGAAGCAAGAAGAAATAAACAAGAAGTTTGAAGACTTGAAAAAGGATTTAAACGAAATGAATGAATTGAATAAGTCTTTAGAGAAACCTATGAATATTGGTGACACGAAAGAAGACCAAGAGAATATTCAACAGGATTTATATGATTCAAAGGAAAGTTTGGATTCAGGTAAATCTAAAAAGGCTGGAGAAAGCCAAAAGAATGCAGCTGAGGAAATGGAACAGTTAGCAGAGAAGTTGGATAGTCAGCAGAAAGAAGCAAACAAACAGCAGGAAGAAGAAGATATTAATAGTTTGAGAAACATTCTAGAAAGTCTTATGGCTTTGAGTTTTGATCAGGAGGATTTGATGCTTCGTTTCTCGAGAATAAATGATTCAGACCCGGCTTATCGTCGATATGGGCGTAAACAAAGAACGATTGTTGATGACACCAAAATTATTCGTGATAGTCTACTTGCTTTAGCTAAACGTCAACCAAAAATTGCTTCGTTTGTAGATAAGGAATTGGCAGTTATAAAAGAGAATCATTCTCTTGCTTTGGAAGACATTGATGAACATCGCAAACGTGAGTTAGGATTAAGACAGCAATCTGTTATGACGGCGTATAACAATTTAGCTTTGTTATTAAATGAGAGTCTTCAGAGCATGCAGAATGAAATGAAAAGCAAAATGGAAGGTTCCGGTAGTTGTAATAAACCTGGTGGTAAAGGTAAGCCTAAACCGGGTTCTTCGATGAATCCAGGAGACATGAAGCAGATGTTGAAAAAGCAATTGCAGCAGATGGAAAAAGGTCCTAATCCGGGTGGAGAAAAACCGGGAGATCAACCTGGACAGAAGCCGGGTCAAACTGGTCAAGGAGGTATGGGAATGCCAGGTTTAGGAAATAAAGAAATTGCAAAAATGGCAGCCGAACAGACTGCAATACGTCAACGCTTGGAGCAGATGCGTAATGAAATGAACAAAGATGGAAAAGGGAAAGGCAACCAATTGAATCCATTAATAAAGGAGTTAGAAGAACAGGAAAAAGATTTGATCAACAAGAATTTTTCAAAGGACTTAGTGAAACGTCAAAAGGATATTTTGACACGGTTATTGGAGAGCGAAAAAGCTTTGATGGAACGTGGTTTTGAAGAGAAAAGGGAATCGACATCAGGAAAAAATGAAAATTATGGTAACAAAATTCGCTTTGATGAGTATAACAAGCAAAAACTCAATCAAATTGAATTGTTACGTACGGTTGACCCTGTTTATAGAAAGTATTACAAGGATAAAGCGAACGAATATTTCAATCAGAGTTTGTAGTTAATTTAACTATGATAAGTTGATATGAAAGAAGGATTTACAATTATTGATACCCTATCCATCCCGTCGGATTTTGAGTCTGTTTCTCAAGTTGAAATACTTGTTGACAGAGTTTGTAACCAGCTCGGGGTAAATGAAGACTTCTATGGAAATGTGTTGATTGCCGTTACAGAGGCTGTTAACAACGCAATTGAACATGGTAATGGTAAAGTGATTACAACTGAAGTAAAAGTTTCTGTAGGAGACAATCCTTCTGAGTTCTGTTTTAATGTTAAAGATCAAGGAAGGGGATTTGATTTTGATCACCTACCTGATCCTACTGCTCCAGAAAACATTTTAAAAGAAAACGGGCGAGGTATTTTTTTGATGAAAAACCTGGCAGATGAAGTGGTTTATGAAGACGCAGGTACGAGTGTGAATATTTATTTTACGAAATAGATGATAGAATTTTCGTTAGAAAATGTGGATGTTCCGGGTCTTGACTCGGAACATTTTGCTTTATGGTTGGAGCAAGTTGTGTTGTCGGAGGGTTTTGAACTTGGTGACATCAATTTGATTTTTTGTTCGGATGAAGCATTGCTTAAAATGAATATTGATTTTTTACAACATGATTATTATACAGACATTATCACGTTTGATTATTGTGAAGATGGTGTTGTAAGTGGTGATTTGTTTATTTCCATTGATCGTGTTGTGGATAATTCGATTGAATTAAACACTAGTTATGATTCAGAGTTAAAGCGTGTGTGTGTGCATGGAGTTTTACATTTATGTGGATACAAGGATAAGTCTGATGCTGATGAAAAAGAAATGCGTTCAAAGGAGGATTTTTATCTTCAGAAATATGTTCCACGTGAAACATAATCTAATTGAATGGTTGTAATTTTGTTCCACGTGAAACATTGAGTTATGTTAAAAGAGTATGATGTTATAGTTGTTGGGGGTGGACATGCGGGTTGTGAAGCGGCAAATGCTGCTGCTCGAATGGGGAGTAGTGTGTTGTTGATTACAATGAACATGAATACAATTGCTCAAATGAGTTGTAATCCCGCAATGGGTGGTGTTGCAAAAGGTCAAATTGTTCGTGAAATTGATGCGTTGGGTGGTGGTTCTGGAATTGTGAGTGATCGAAGTGCAATTCAGTTTCGAATGTTGAATCTTTCAAAAGGTCCTGCGATGTGGTCGCCGAGAACTCAGAATGACAGAATGTTGTTTGCTGAGGAGTGGAGACTGTTGCTAGAAAGAAATCCAAATGTTGATTTTTGGCAAGACATGTGCACAGGGTTGATTGTTGAGGGTGATACAATTCGTGGTGTGAAAACATCTCTTGGGATTGATGTGTTTTCGAAAGCTGTTGTTTTGACAAATGGAACGTTTTTGAATGGTTTAATTCATTTGGGTGAAAAACAGTTTGGTGGTGGACGTGCTGCTGAAAGAGCTTCAACTGGAATTACAGAAGATTTAATTCGTCTGGGTTTTGAAGCGGGAAGAATGAAAACTGGAACACCGCCTCGTGTTGATGGTCGTTCGTTGGATTACACGAAAATGGAAATTCAAGAAGGTGATTCAAATCCATCAAAGTTTAGTTTTGGTGATACTCTTGCTTTGCAAAAACAGCATGCTTGTCACATTACGTATACGAATGAGGATACGCATGATTTATTGAGAACTGGTTTTGATCGTTCTCCTATGTTTAATGGGGCAATTAAAAGTACTGGCCCTAGATATTGTCCGAGCATTGAAGATAAGATTAATCGTTTTGCTGATCGGGACCGTCATCAAATTTTTGTTGAACCTGAAGGTTGGAATACGGTTGAGATTTATGTGAATGGTTTTAGTACTTCGTTGCCAGAAGATGTTCAATTGAAAGCAATGCGAACAATTCCTGGATTTGAAAACGCGAAAATGTTTCGACCGGGATATGCAATCGAATATGACTACTTCCCCCCTACTCAGTTAAAACATACCTTGGAAACAAAAGTAATTTCTGGTTTGTACTTCGCAGGACAAATCAATGGGACGACTGGTTATGAAGAGGCAGCTTGTCAAGGTTTGATGGCTGGAATAAATGCACATCGCAAAGTGAAGGAATTGTCGCCAATTATTCTGAATCGGAGCGATGCTTACATTGGAGTGTTAATAGATGACTTGATTACAAAGGGTACGAAAGAACCGTATCGTATGTTTACGAGTCGAGCTGAGTATAGAATTTTATTGAGACAAGATAATGCAGATGTTCGTTTAACACCAATAGGACATGAAATTGGTTTGGCGGATGATGAAATGTTGGAGCGCGTAAATAAAAAAGTAGCAGGAACGGATCAATTTAAACGTTCGTTAAAAACAATTGGGGTAACGCCGTCAATGGCGAATCCTATATTAATTGCTAAAGAAAGTTCTGAAATAACTCAACAGGTTAAGTTGAGTAGTTTAATTACGCGTCCACAAATTGATATGAATGATGTGTTACAGATGTCGGTTGAAATTAACGAACTTGCTTCTGAGTTAAACGCTATGCATCCGGATGTTGTTTCTCAGGCTGAGATTCAGTTAAAATATGAAGGTTATATTGAACGTGAGGAAGAACAAGCGAAGAAAATGGGACGCATGGAAGAAGTTAAGATTCCCGATTCCATTGATTACAGAGCTTTAAAGAGTTTGAGTTCGGAGGCAAAAGAGAAATTATCTACTATTCGCCCTGTAACTATTGGTCAAGCTGCGCGTGTGAGTGGTGTTTCGCCAAGTGATATTACTGTTTTATTGATTCATTTAGGAAGATAATACGAATAGTTCCACGTGGAACGTATTGAAATAAAAAAGGTCCGAAACTTAATTTCGGACCTTTTTTTATGCTTCTTTTGGTGATATCCAATCTCCATTTTCTTTAATTAGTTCTATAAGTTCATGTACAGCTTCATCTTCTGGCACATTCTTTTTGATGACCATTTTTTCTTTGTAAAGGTTTATTTTTCCAGGTCCGGTTCCAACATATCCGTAATCTGCATCTGCCATTTCACCAGGGCCATTTACAATACATCCCATGATTCCAATTTTAATTCCTTTTAAATGGGACGTTTCTTTGCGAATTTTAGCTGTCGTTTCTTGTAGATCAAAGAGTGTTCTACCGCATGATGGACATGATATATATTCGGTTTTTGAAATGCGTGTTCGAGTTGCTTGAAGAATACCGAACGCAGTTGAATTAATCAATGTTTGAGGTTGCTCTCCTACCAACATGATTCCATCTCCAAAACCATCAATGAAAAGAGATCCGGCTGAACTAGAAACGTTCAATTGATAACTTTCTGGATCTTTAGAATCATCTTTAATATTGAATATTACAGGGTTATTTATAGATAAATTCGCAAAAATGAAATAAATATAACGATATAACTGTGTTTTGTTTGAATATTCTGTACTTAGTAAAACGATTGCATTGGTGTGATTCAGCAATTGTGTGTAATCGTTTTGTTTACTTGGATCAATACTAACAAAACATACTTGCTTGCTTGAAACTTGATCTATTTCATTCAAGGTAACAAGCGGATAAAAGCCTTGCTTGTTGGAATAGTCCTTTTTCCAATTTTCAAAAGTGCATATTACCCCGAGTGTTCCAGGAACTTCAAAGGTTAACTCATTTTCACCGATGAATACATAATCTGCAGCTTGATCTTGTAGATTCCATTTGTCTAATTGAACAGAATAATTGTATCCAAATCCATAAAAATTAGCTGGGGTTATGTTGGTTTTTTGAGAAAAGTCAGCTATGACAACAGGAACATGTTTACCACCGATGTTGTGTATTTCTGTTGCATGTCTGCGTTCATAGTGAAAGGGAGAATAAGGACGTTGGATTTCAATTTCAGGTAATTCGAAATTAGATTTATTTCCGTGAAATTTTTCAATTAGTTTTCGTGCAACAGGCATTTCAAACTCAGGTTCTTCTGTCAAAGAAACGCGAATGGTATCTCCAAGTCCATCTTCTAAAAGTGCGCCAATTCCAACAGCTGATTTAATTCTACCATCTTCCCCATCCCCCGCTTCGGTTACACCGAGGTGTAAAGGGTAACAACGTCCGTTTTGCAACATTGTTGCTGCAAGTAATCGGTAGGCTTGAACCATCACCAAAGTATTACTTGCTTTCATTGAAATCACTAAGTTGTAAAAATCATTTTTTTCGCAAATGCGGATGAATTCCATTGCTGATTCGACCATTCCTTCAGGAGTGTCACCGTATTTACTCAAAATTCGATCAGAAAGAGAACCGTGATTGGTTCCAATTCGCATGGCGGTGTTATTTTCTTTGCAAATGTGAATTAATGGTGTGAATTTTTCCTCAATTCGCTTTAATTCCAATTGATAGCTTTCTTCGGTGAAATCGATTTCTTCGAATTTCTTTTTGTCCGCATAATTTCCCGGGTTAACACGTACTTTTTCTACTACTTTTGCTGCAATTTCTGCTGCATTTGGTGTAAAATGGATGTCAGCAACTAAGGGCGTAGAGTAGCCTTTTTCAACTAGCTTAGACTTAATTTCCTTAAGGTTTTCAGCTTCATTTTTACTGGGTGCTGTTAATCGAACCAACTCACAGCCGGCGTCAATCATTCTAATTGATTGAGCAACAGATAGATCTGTGTTCATGGTGTCTGTAGTGGTCATCGATTGAACACGAATGGGATTTGTTGCACCCAATTTTAAGGATCCGATTGAAACCTCAACGGTTGTTAATCGTTCTCTTTTAAATTGATTTACGCAATAGTTTAAATTCTTATTTGCTTCTACCATAGGAAGTTAGTCTGAAATATTATGTTCTTTACTTGGTAAACAAAAGTATAGATTAAAATGTTTTGATTGGATTTGTAAAATGAAGTTAACGACAACATAAGGTTGATAATGCGTTAAAATGTAAAAAATCGTTAAAATTTTGTTAAGTTTGAAAAAATAAAAATGTTAGATCTATGAATTTTTCAGACATAAAATTCGCCAGAAACCACAACGAAGAATTTTACAAAGTACTGCGCCAACGCGTGAATGAGTACTTCAAAGAACGAAATATAACGCGTTATGCAAATTCGAAAATGGTTTTCAAGACGGTTTTTATGTTCTTGCTTTATTTTGTTCCTTTCATTTTAATGTTAACTGTCGTTTCAAATACATGGTTGTTTTTCGGAATGTGGCTTTTGATGGGGTTTGGAATGGCTGGTATTGGTCTTTCTGTTATGCATGATGCAAATCATGGTGCTTATTCAAATAAAGAAGGAGTCAACACTTTGGTTGGGTCAATTTTGTATTTTTTAGGCGGATGTGATGTCAACTGGAGAATTCAACACAACATCTTACATCATACGTATACGAATGTTACAGGCTTTGATGAAGATATCAATCCTGGTCCAGTAATGCGCTTTACTCCACATGAAAAAAGAAGAGTTCTACACAAATATCAGCACATCTATGCCTATTTTCTATATGGAATGATGACCTTGATGTGGTTTGTTACAAAAGATTACAAGCAAGCTGCACGATACAAACGAATGGGTTTAATTGGTACTCAAAAACTAACGTACACAAACCTTATGGTGCGTATTGTTGTGTCGAAAATTTTATATGCTGGAATGATTTTCGGATTACCGATGTGGCTTACGCCAATGCCATGGTACTTTACAATTTTAGGCTTTTTAGTTATGCAATTCATAGCAGGTTTTATCCTTGGAATTATTTTCCAACCGGCTCATGTTGTTCCAACATCAGATTATCCAATGCCAGATGATTCTGGAAATATCGATGCGGATTGGGCAGTAAGTCAATTGTACAATACCGCGAATTTTGCACCAGGAGCAAAATTGTTTTCGTGGTATGTAGGTGGTTTGAATTATCAAGTTGAGCACCATTTATTTCCAAATATTTGTCACATTCACTACAGTTCTATTTCTAAAATTGTCAAAAAAACAGCGGAAGAATATAATTTGCCTTATCATTCGTATCGTACGTTTGGTCAAGCCTTGTCAGATCATACGAAAATGCTTTACCAATTGGGTAATTTTGACAATGCTCCAGCAATGCATTAATAGCAATGACATTTGAATTTTACCGAGAATATTGTTTAAGAAAGCCTTTTGTTACAGAAGGCTTTCCTTTTGATGCCACAACCCACGTATTGAAAGTTGGTGGAAAAATGTTCGCTTTGAGTGATATTGATGATTTTACGGGAATAAATCTGAAGGCAGATCCTGAAAAGTCTGTTGAATTGCGCGAACGCTATATGGGAATTCAGCCAGGTTGGCACATGAATAAAACCCATTGGAATACGGTATCTGTTGTTGAAGACGTTCCAGAAGATTTAATTCTTGAATTGATTGACCATTCATATTCAATTATTTATAACTCTCTACCTAAAAAAGTTAGAAATGAGCTTGAGATGGGATAAATATATTTGGTCGGTTCGTTTAGCAAAAACACGTTCACAAGCATCTGAGGAATTAGCGAAAGGAAGAATCAAAGTGAATGGTCAGCAAACAAAACCAGCTAAAGAACCAAAAGTTGGAGATGTAATTAGCATTTCGAAAAACACAGCGACCTTTTCATTTAAAGTTTTACAATTACTCGATAAGCGGGTTGGAGCAAAATTGGTTGCAGATTATTTAATTGATATTACACCTCTTGAAGAAATTGAGAAATTCAAAACCTATCAATTGGTTCAACAAGTATATCGTCAAAACGGCAGCGGAAAGCCTTCTAAAAAGGACCGTAGAGAAATTGACGACTTCCTGGAAGATTGGGAATAGCCAAAATTTATATTTTTTTCACATTCTGCTGTAACTTTTATTTAAGTTGTGGGTCTTACCTCAAAAAAAGGATAAAACGCATTAAAACAACTTAAAATCAAAAGTTATGAAAACAATAATTTACACATCAATTTTCTTACTGAGCACAACCTTGTTCGGACAAGAAGAAGGAAATCCTGATACAACACGTGTGAACATGGGTAAAATGGAAATCATTTTAATTGATCACAGCGGCGATGAAGAGATGGATGAAGCAGACCTTGACACACTTGACGCAATTCCAGACGAAGAGGAAAAAGAAAAATTTGAAGCACATTGGGCCGGTGTGGACATGGGATTCAGTTTGTTGATGAACAAGGATATGAATACGAATTTTGACAATTATCCTTATTGGAAAAACGATCCGGCGCGTTCAATGACGTGGAATTTAAACCTTATGGAACACAAATTTGCAATTGCCAAACAATACTTTGGAGTAACAACTGGTTTAGGCTTTAGTTTTACGCAGGTTGCATTTAAAGATAATTACCTTTTACAAGCCACAGGAGACACTTTATTCGCAACAATTGATACAGTTAGCACTTATTCAAAAAACAAGCTTAGAGCGGCTTATTTAACGGTTCCTGTATTGTTGGAATTCTGTACAAATGCGGATGAAGATAAAAGCTTTTATTTAGCAGCTGGTGTTGTAGGTGGTGTCAGAATTGCTTCTCGTGTGAAACGAGTAGGTGAATTTGATGGAAAACAATTTGAGCAAATTCAAAAAGGTACTTACGGATTAAATTCATTCAAATTAGATGGAACTGTTCGTTTGGGTTATGGTTCTTGGGGCGCATTCGCAAGCTACAGTTTGTTACCATTGTTTGATACAGCAAAAACAACTGAAGTATATCCTTTAACGTTTGGATTATCATTAAACTTTTAGGTAAGTAGTAAACATAAGCAAGAAAGAAAAATGCTGGTCTCGAAAGGATCAGCATTTTTTTATGGTTAAAGGTTTCACGTGAAAAAAGCTAAAAACTCTTCCTTGCAATTGAACTAAACCATTGAGTCATTACATAAAGAATTGTTATGATGTTAGTTTATTGAATCCTATTCCAAAACATAAGGACATAAAAAAAGCCCCGCATGTGCAGGGCTTTTCCTTATCAATTAAGATAATTATTTTTTAACAACGTTAAATTGAGATGTTTTACCGTTGTCAAGTGTTACATTGAAAATGTACATACCTGATTGTAGATTACTCATGTTAACAGTTGCTTGACCATTCATTAAAGAAAGTGCGTTGTTGAAAACAACTTTTCCTGTAAGATCAGTAACAATGATAGTACCGTTTTCTTTTTCGTTCAAGTTAACAGTTACGTTATCATTTGTTGGGTTAGGATAAGCAGTTCCAGAAACTGTATTGTTTTCCATGATTCCTAACTCAGCAGCTGGGAACAATCTTAAACCAATTGATGGTGCTGGGTTACCGTTCCAACCACCTGAATACCAAGTTGTGTTATCGATGTTGATTGGGAAAATAACAGTATCGATAATTGATTGGTTAGCGTTGTAGTTCAATGAACCATCGTATCCGAATGCTGGCTCAACAGTTTGAGTTTCAACACAGAACAAGTAGTTTTGGTTGTCTACCATGATGAATGGAGTTTCGAAGTTAACCAATACTTCATCACCATTAACGTATGATGCAGGTGGGTAGAATTGACCGAAAGCAACTTCTACATAAGAATCATAAGTTGGTGTTGCACTGAAAGTTGTTGCAGCATCATTCCACTCATAAGCATACAAGTTGATTTCTTGTGCTTGTAAATCGTATAAAGATGTATCAACTTTAACAGCTGTGTACAATCCTAAAACTCCAGCACGACTTGCGTTAGCATTCGTGAAACGAATACAAGATTTGTAAGTTGAAGTGTGGTTTTTTGGGTAAGAGTTAACTACAGGCTCTCCGTCAACTGCATTGTATTTAGCATACGAATACATGTCATCAGTGATGTAGAATTTAGAAGAGAATACGTTATCTCCAGGACCTTCGTCAGTGTTAGAACCTAAAGAAACTGTATATGTCAATGTGTACTCACCAGCTGGATAAGTTGGTAATGCAAACAAAGAGAATGATTCTGGGTTACCAGCGAAAATACCAACTGTATCTTTGTAAGCCATTGTTAAAGGACCAACTGTACTAGTGTAAGCTGTTGGGTTACCTGGTGCAGCAACTGTGGCAGTTACAGTAACTCCTGTTTGTGTTGCAGTTCCGTAATTTACTAATTGAATTCCAGGCGTGAAGTTAAATTCACCACCGCTTTGAGCTAACATAGCAGGAGTTGACGCTTGAGGTGCAATGATAATACTTGCTGGATCAGATCCAACGTCGTTTGTGTTGATACCAAATTTGTTACCAATGAACATAACAACTGGACCATTTTGCATTTCTGCAATCAATTGGTTACCATCAGTTTTACTAATAATTACACCAGGAATTGTTACGTTTACACCGTCAGTACCAGCAGTCATACCGATCGAAGCATCTTCTCTATTAACGATAATTACACCAATAGCACCTGCTTGTTGAGCGTACAACATTTTTAATGAGAAGTTACATGTATTACGACGAATAACCGCAATTTTTCCAGCATAAGCACCAGCTGGTGATGGATTACATCCTTCTTCAGATAAAAGATTTCCGTAAGTAGCATTTGTTCCAGCTGTTCCATCGTTTACCAATACCAATTCTCCTTGAATATGTGTACCATCAACGTTGAAATCTAAGGCCATTGCCCATGTTCCATCATCTGTTTCTCCTGGCCATCCACCTTCATTGGCTTGTGTGCCATAATCAAAATTGCGTTGTATTGAAGCTGGCGAAATACCTGCAACTACAACTTGAGCTACTACTTCTAAAGCAAAGAAGGAAGCAACTACTCCAAGTAATAATTTTTTCATAAGCTTAAAATTAATTTGCACTAAAAATAATACAAAATTCATAATTGTATATCCTTGGAAACGAATAATTATTGTTTAGCGTTGGTTTATCCATAAAAAAAACCATCCAACACATGTCGAACGGTTTTAAAATAGGTGAATTATTTTGTGTTAAGACTTCAAAGAAGCTTTTAGATATTCACGATTCATACGTGCAATGTTCTCCAATGAAATTTCTTTTGGACACTCAACTTCACAAGCACCTGTGTTTGTACAGTTCCCAAATCCTTCTTCGTCCATTTGTTTTACCATGTTCAATACACGCTGAGTTGCTTCAACTTTTCCTTGTGGTAACAAGGCCAACTGAGAAACTTTTGCTGAAACGAATAACATTGCAGAAGAGTTTTTACACGTTGCAACACACGCTCCACATCCGATACAAGTTGCTGCTTCGAATGCTTTGTCAGCATCAACTTTTGCAATAGGAATTGCATTAGCATCCATTGTTCTACCTGATGTATTCACTGAAACGAATCCACCAGCTTGTTGGATACGGTCAAATGCACTTCTATCAACAACTAAATCTTTGATTACAGGGAATGCTTTTGCTCTCCAAGGCTCGATGTAAATTGTCTCACCATCTTTGAATTTACGCATGTGTAACTGACAAGTCGTTACAGCGCGATCTGGTCCGTGAGCCTCACCGTTGATGTACAATGAACACATTCCACAAATTCCTTCACGACAATCGTGGTCGAAAGCAATTGGTTCTTTACGTTCGTTTACTAATTGTTCGTTCAATTGATCCAACATTTCAAGGAATGAACTATCAGTTGAAACGTTGTCCAATTTGTATGTTTCCATACTACCTTTTGCATTGGCATTTTTTTGACGCCAGATTTTAAGGTTGATATTGATTGTTTTTGATGCCATATCAAATGTTTTTAAATGTTCAGCTCTAATTATTTGTAGTTACGTGCAGCGATTTTAATGAACTCGTAGTTCAACGCTTCTTTGTGCAATTCAGACTGATTAATGTCTTCACCTTTGTATTCCCAAGCACCAACGAATTTGAAGTTTTCATCATCTCTCAATGTTTCTCCTTCTGCATCTTGGTATTCTTCACGGAAGTGACCCCCACACGATTCTTTGCGTTGTAATGCATCTTTCGCCATTAATTGTCCTAATTCCATAAAGTCAGCTACACGAAGCGCTTTCTCTAATTCTGGATTTAATTCATTTGCATCACCTGGAACAAATACATCTTTGTAAAACTCTTCACGAAGTGCCGCAATTTCTTCAATTGCTTCTTTCAAGCCTTGTTCGTTACGACCCATTCCAACTTTGTTCCACATGATTAATCCTAAACGTTTGTGGAAGTGATCGACTGATTTTGTTCCGTTATTGTTTAAGAATTTATCAATTAAAGATTTAACGCTGTTTTCAGCTTCAACGAATTCTGGTAAATCTGTTGAAATTGTTCCTGTACGAATATCATCTGCTAAATAATCTGATACTGTATATGGTAAAACAAAGTAACCATCCGCCAATCCTTGCATCAATGCAGATGCCCCTAAACGGTTCGCTCCGTGGTCTGAGAAGTTTGCCTCTCCTGCAACGAAACAACCAGGAATTGTTGATTGTAAGTTGTAATCAACCCAAACTCCACCCATTGTGTAGTGAACCGCAGGATAAATTTTCATCGGTGTTTCATACGGGTTCTCATCTGTAATTTTTTCATACATCTGGAACAAGTTTCCGTATTTACTTTCAACCCATTTTTTACCCAATTCAATGATTTTTGCTTCCGAAGGATTGTGGTCACCAGCAGCATAAGCAGCTTGTTTTCCTTTTGCTTTAATTTCAGAAGAGAAATCTAAGTAAACTCCTTCGTTTGTGTCATTTGCTTCGATTCCGAAACCAGCATCACAACGCTCTTTAGCAGCACGCGAAGCAACGTCACGTGGAACCAAGTTACCAAACGCAGGGTATCTTCTTTCTAAGTAATAATCTCTATCTTCTTCAGCAATTTGAGTTGGTTTCAATTTACCCGCTCTGATTGCTTCAGCATCTTCTTTTTTCTTTGGTACCCAGATACGTCCCGAGTTACGCAATGATTCTGACATCAATGTCAATTTCGATTGGTTTGTTCCGTGAACTGGAATACATGTTGGGTGAATTTGTACGTAACAAGGATTTGCGAAGAAGGCTCCTTTTTTGTGAACTTTCCAAGCTGCAGTTACATTAGATCCCATTGCATTTGTTGATAAGAAGTATACGTTTCCGTAACCCCCTGAAGCAATAATCACAGCATGTGCTGAATGACGCTCAAGTTCACCTGTGACCAAGTTACGAGCGATAATTCCTCGAGCTTTACCATCTACTTTTACAATGTCCAACATTTCGTGACGGTTGTACATTTTCACACGTCCTAAACCAATTTGACGAGATAAAGCTGAATAAGCTCCTAACAACAATTGTTGACCAGTTTGTCCAGCCGCGTAGAATGTACGTTGAACTTGTGTTCCACCGAATGAACGGTTATCCAACAAACCACCATATTCACGTGCAAAAGGAACTCCCTGAGCAACACATTGGTCGATGATGTTTCCAGAAACTTCCGCTAAACGATGCACGTTTGCTTCACGCGCACGGTAGTCACCACCTTTTATTGTATCGTAAAATAAACGGAAAATTGAGTCACCGTCATTTTGGTAATTTTTCGCAGCATTGATACCACCTTGTGCAGCAATAGAGTGAGCACGACGAGGTGAATCTTGGAAACAGAATGCTTTTACATTGTATCCCATTTCTCCAAGTGATGCAGCGGCAGATGCTCCAGCCAATCCTGTTCCAACAACAATAATGTCGATTTTTGGACGGTTGTTAGGTGCAACAAGTTTTAAATGATCTTTATAGTCTGTCCATTTCTGTGAAATGTGACCTTCTGGTATTTTAGAATCTAATTTCATATTTTGATCTGTATTTAATCGTCAAGATGTAAAGCGCATTTCTTAAGAATTCAATTAAGTTATGCTCAATTCATTTTTAGAAATATTAATTATTGAAATGATGAAACAATGCAATGAAAATAAATCCAAGTGGAACTATAATTGCAAATCCATATCCTAATTTATGTAGTTTTTTCGAGAATTTGTTGTTAAATCCAACTGATTGAAACGAAGAGTTGAAGCCGTGCCATAAGTGCAAAGCAAGTAAAACAAAAGCCAACGAATACAATCCTGTACGAACCGGACTTTCAAATTTTTCTACTAACTCACTGTAATAACGCGTGCTATCAACTGTGTTTGATTCAACATACTTATAGACAACTTCATGTGCCCAAAAATCATACATGTGTAATCCTAAGAATGCCAAAACAACCAATCCTGAAATAATCATGTTTCTTGAAGCCCATGAGGCATTTGCTGCTCCATTGTATTTCACATAAGCAACTGTACGCGCGTTTCTGTTTTTCATTTCTAATACAAAACCCATTACAAAGTGGAAAATCACACCCACAATTAAAATTGGTTGCATTAAGAATTGAATTACAGGATTATACCCCATGAAGTGAGACATCGAATTAAAAACATCAGCACTAAACACTGACATAAAATTGATGAAAAAATGGAGGGATAAGAATGAAATCAAAAAAAGTCCCGAAAGTGCCATCGCAACTTTCTTTGCAATGGAAGACTTTAGAAATGTAGAATTACTCATAGTATAATTTTTGTTAACGGTTACAAATTTAATGGTTAGAACAAAGCAATCGAGGTTTGGTTCTTATTTAGACTGATTTTACATAACTGTTAATTATTCTTATTTTATGGGTATTATGTAACGTTTTTCTAACAAGTTGTTTTATGGGAAACTAGAAACAATGAAAGCAATCGTCTTAAGCATGTGCATCGCAATGAGCAACGCTTATTTTGCACAAGAACAAAATCATTTAAAAGGAACTGAAATTGAGTCCTCTCCAAACTCAATTGAAAAAGTGTCTGAAACTCGCCAATTGATGACCTATGATGTGGCCGTTTATCCGAATCCGTCACAAGGAAACTTGTTCGTGGAGGGAAAGAATGGAACAAAAGTGACTGTTTATAGTCTTGAAGGAACCTATGTTGGAACTTGGGAAATAGGCGAAAGTGGAAAAGTAGAATTAACTGACTTACCGCAAGGTTCTTTTGTTTGCTCGATTGTTTATCAAGAACAACGAAGCATGAAAAAATTCATCGTTCTCTAAATTATTTCTTACCTAGCTTTTTAATAAGGAAATAGATTCCAATTGCAAAGTGCGCTAAAATTACAGCGATTACGATGACATAAGTTGTTTTCATATCCAATTGTTTTTACAAAGTTATTGTCAATAGTTGGTGTTGAATGTAACTTGTCTCACATTGATTTTAGAGGTAAGTGAGCAGCGTTCCGTTGGTGCTTACTTCTAATTTACAGTTCGTACCTAATGTTAAAGCGCGATTGTCATCAATATGTCCAGCTGGGAAATTGAAGGCGATTGGAATTTGACGATACGTGAAGTGCTCACAAATAATTTCTTCTACTGTCTTACCAAAAGGTACAGCTGTATCTTCCATGTCTGTCATTCCGCCAACGATTAATCCTTTGATTTTGTCGAAGATTCCTGCTTTAGAAAAAGCATATAACATGCGATCTAAATGGTATAAATGTTCTGCTAAATCTTCGATGAAAAGAATGGTGTTGGAATAATCGATTTGGTCATTTGTTCCCAATAAACTGTATAAAATACTCAAATTTCCACCGACCAATTTTCCTTCAGCTACTCCAATTTTATTGGCTAAAGTTGCTTCACAACTCATGGTTGTTAACTTTCCAGTCATGGCGTCAAGCATCGTTTGAAGGGCTTCTTGACTGTTATCTTTAAAATTCAAGACCATTGAAGCGTGAATACTTGGTAATTCAAAACGCTGCATGCGTTGATGAAAAACGGTGACATCACTAAAACCAACAATCCATTTTGGGTGACGTAATTGTGCAGCCCATTGAATGGAGTCTACGATACGAACACAACCATAACCTCCGCGTGCGCAAACAATCGCTTTCACATCAGGATGATCAATTCCATATTGGAAATCAGCTAAACGTTCTGCATCAGTGCCGGAAAAATAGTGGTGTTGGCCCAAACAATGTTCGCCAATCAATACCTTAAAACCCTGTTCTTCAAAAAAGTTTTTTGCATAATCAACGTGAATCGGCTCAATTGCTTTAGCGGGTGCAGCGATATAAATTAAATCACCTTTTTCTAAGTATGGAATTGTTGTGTTCATAGTCAAATTTATGATTTTAAACCGCAGGGATTTGACAATGAAAAAGGAATTATCAAGACTTAATGGTTAAATCTGTTTGAAACCTATAAAATAGCGTTAATTTAGAGTAAAATATTAAAAAGCACTCGTGTGATAACACCCTACAATGACGAATATTTCATGAAGCAAGCGCTTCAAGAAGCATACAAAGCTTATGAACAAGATGAGGTTCCGGTTGGAGCAATTGTTGTGGCAAACAATCAAATCATTGCACGTTCGCACAATTTCACGGAACATCTGAATGATGTAACAGCCCATGCTGAAATTCAAGCTATCACAGCTGCTGCAGAATTTTTGGGAGGAAAATATTTAAAAGGATGCACATTATACGTTACAGTCGAACCGTGCGTTATGTGCGCAGGGGCATTGTACTGGTCGCAAGTTGATAAAGTTGTGTTTGGTACACGGGATGAAAAGCGAGGAGCGGGACGCTTCAAGAATGACTTATATCATCCAAAAACATTGGTTGTGAATGGTGTTTTAGAAAAAGAATGTTCCGAAATTATGTTGCAATTTTTTCAAAATAAACGAAAATGAAAATTGGAGAAACAGTTTTGGCATGGGCTATTACAGTATTGCTAGGAAGTTTGCTTTGTATTTTTTTTACTGGAAACCATGTAGAAATACGCTTACTTCCAATTTTTATCATTTTGTCCGGATTAACGTCTTTACCTTACTTGATTATCTATAGTTTGGCAGCAAGAAAGATGACCAATTTCTTGTATTTGCAATTATTACATCTATTACTGGCTGGACTCACGCTTATGGTAATTTTAGTGTATAGCGGTGAAAAAGAAATTTTATTAGTTGTGCCTGCCTATTTTGTAATTGGCATAATCGTTCATGCAATTATTTTTTACAGAAAACCCTTAAAAGAACGTCCGAATATTGAATCCGATATTTTGGACAATTAACTTTTAATTTCTTCTCTACCATCTGAATGTTTGGCAAAACGACCTAATTCACGTGCGTGAACCTGATCAGTTTTTGGCCAAGGCCAACCGCCAAATTGCGTGTTTTGGTAATCTTGAAAGGCTTGATAAATCTCCGCTTTGGTATTCATTACAAATGGCCCGTGTTGTACAACTGGTTCGTTAATTGGTCGACCTTGAAGCACCAATACTTTTGAACGTTCAGCACCATTTTTCAATACAATTGGCAAAGTTGGATTTACTTCAGCGGCATGGTAATGAGGAATTTCAACGGTGTCAGCAGTTAAGCCCGTTCCTTCGTAATAATAAATTGTTCGGTTAATTCCTTCAACGCTTGCAGGTAAAGTCCATTCTGCATTTGGTTCCAATTGAATGTTGTAAATCGCCACGGCATTTTTATCATCAGCAGCCCAAGAGTTTGGTGGTGGGGTAGAAGCGACGTGCGTTCCCAATTTTCCGACCAAGACCTCTATTTCAATTGCTTTACCGTTTACATCTGTATCGGTGAAACGCGGAACATCTTCATTCCAAATCATTTTAAAATGTGGTTCAACCATTTTACTTTTCGCTGGAAGATTCAACCAAATTTGAAACAATTCCATTGGGTTTTCTTTATCCGTGTGCAATAAAGGAAACATTTCTGAATGTTGAACACCTTTTCCAGCTGTCATCCATTGTACATCTCCATTTCCGTAACGACCTGCTGCTCCGGTTGAATCAGCATGATCTACCAATCCTTCACGAACAACAGTAATGGTTTCGAAACCACGGTGTGGATGTCCAGGAAAACCAGGAACTTCCATTCCATGATACATGCGGAAACCGTCCTTTACGATAAAATCTTGTCCGAGGTAACGTCCATCTAAAGAAGTAACAGGTCCCATTTTCTCATTTCCTTTTGGATACTTGTCTTCATGATGAACACAAAAAAGAAACGGATCTGAAGTTTCCCATTGAAAACCAAGTGCACGTATACGAAGAATGTTGCTTTTTGCTGCCATAGTATTTTTTGTTGAAGTTGATTGACTAAATAGAGGAAGTGCTATCAGCGAAGATAGACCTAATGAAAATCGTTGAAGAAATGTTCGTCGTTGAAGTTGATCTTTCATACTCATTTATTTTGTGTAGGTAAAAATACAAAAGCAATCGTTTATGTAAATTGATGTAGGTTAAGAAAACAAAAAAGGGAGCCGTGAAGCTCCCTTGATTATCGTATTGTATTCGTATTTATTTGAATAACAAAATTCCGTAGTAGAACAATGCTGCTAACAATCCACTAACCGGAATGGTAAGAACCCATGCCCAAAGTAAGTTGATAGTAACACCCCAACGAACGGCACTTAAACGTTTCGTTGCACCAACACCGATAATAGAACCAGTAATTGTGTGTGTTGTTGATACTGGAATCCCCATTTGAGATACAGTAAACAATGTTAAAGCACCAGCTGTTTCAGCACAAACACCTTCTAATGGCGTCACTTTCGTGATTTTTGTACCCATTGTTTTAACAATTTTCCAACCTCCGAATAATGTACCAATTCCGATCATCAAATAACATCCAAAGGAAATCCAGAATGGCATCGTTTCTGAGTTTACTTTTGTTTTGATTTTGTGACCTTCTTTCAATTCCTTGATTGCTTCACCGTCATCATTCTTTGCTGCAGCAACATAATTGATAAACATTCCATCTTTCGAATAAGATTCGTTCAAAGTGTTTTTTACAAATATTAACTCCTTGTTTGAGGCATCGAAAATTGAATCACCTTTGGTAAAAATGTGTAATTTTTCTAAAGCTTCATCTGCTTGTTTGAAGTCTTTGAATTTAGCTGCGTTTGGATACTTATCATTCAATTTTTCCTCATGGAAAATTACTTTCTGTGTTTCTATATCGATGATATCATCTCCATCTGCATAGAACGTAATACCTTCTATTGTACCATATTCAGGTTTGAACTTCTTCATATGGCCTTCCTCATCATGATGCTCAATTTGCATCACCTCAGAAATTTTAAAATTTGGGTTGATTTTATCTTCTTGATGTACATCGCGTTGCATGTTTCCATACACCATCAATGCAGCACAGATAATTCCCATAACTTTTTGTGAATCTGCACCACCATGACCTAAAGAAAATGCCGCAGAAGACAACAATTGAAGTCGTTTGTACATGTTAGATTCCTTCATGGCAGTTTGACGTTTTCCATGTACCAACATGTAATACATATAAGCCAAGATAAAAATCGCCATCATACCCATGGTGATCCACATCATTTCTTTCTTCATGTCCATGAATTCAACCATGTAAGCCATCAAGAAATAAATTCCAGCTGTTCCACCCAAAACAAGTAAGAATTTTAGGAAGAATTGACGACTCATGGTTACGAGTGCAATTACAAATGCAATTACACCACCAATCACTGGAGCCAAGAAAATGAAAAGAACCACTTTAACGATTTCGCCAGTAGCGATAACATCAAATCCACCGTGTGCTACAGCAGCTCCAGCAAAACCTCCGATCAACGTATGTGAAGAAGAAGAAGGAATACCTAACCACCACGTAAACAAGTTCCATGCAGTTGCTGCCAATAAACCAGCAAGGATAACCCAAAGGTCGATTGCATCTGCGTGAACTGTTTTTGCTACAGTATTACCAACGCTCATATCAAACACCCAGAAAGCAACAATGTTAAAAGCTGCTGCCCAAACAACTGCTTGGAAAGGTGTTAATACTTTCGTCGACACAACCGTTGCAATGGAGTTTGCAGCATCGTGGAAACCATTCACCAAGTCAAAAATCAAGGCGATGGCAATTACGACTATTAATAATGTAAACATAGTTACAGATTTAAATGAATGATTGCAATTAAGCGTATTTTACAACGATTGATTCGATTACGTTACCAGCGTCTTCACATTTGTCAGTAACAGTTTCAAGAACCATGTATAATTCACGTTTTTTGATTAATTCTTTTGCATCAACATCAGAATCAAATAATTTCTCGATGCTTAAATCGAATAAGTCATCTGCACTGTTTTCAGCACTGTTGATTTTAATGATACACTCAACAATTTTTTGTGTGTTTTTCAAGTTTCTCAACTCAACAACTGCACTATTTACAGCTAATACAGCTAATTGAATAGCGTCTGCAGATTTTTGAATTCCTGAATCTGTTGTTGGCTCTATTTTGTAGAAGTTGATTTTTTTAGCAGAAGCATAAATTGTATCAGCGATATCATCCAATGCTGTTGCTAAACTGTGAATATCCTCACGGTCGAAAGGAGTAATAAAATTTCTTCCTAATTCAACGAAAATTTCATGTGTTAACTGGTCGTTTTGGTGCTCCAAATCTTCCATCTCTTTAATTAGTACTGCACGTTTGTTGAAGTCTGATTCATTAACCAACGCAACTAATTTTTTTGCTAACAATTCCAAATTGCTACTAGCGTTTTCAAATAAAGTGTAAAACACTCTGTCTTTCGGTAAAAAGAATTTTAAAATACCTGATGCCATAATCGTATAATTTTTTTTGGCAAATGTATTTTAATATCTCTTTTCAATTCAATGTGTGAACGTTTGTTAACGTAAAGTTAACCTTACGTCTCATTTTGGGAAAGTTGATTTTGTAATACTATTGTAAATCAATAAGATAGGTAATTGTAAATCGCTTAATGTTAAGTGAGTATTAATCGAATTTACAATAAAAGAAACCACCTAAAATTAAAAAACATTGAAAAACAGTTAGTTAAGTTTTTTACACAAAAATTAGACATGTTACCAAAATGTTATGAAAATTAAGAAACTTTTAAATCAACTAAAACGCAATATTAAGCCAATGTTAATCCTATACCTTTGGCCAAAATTTTAAAACAAAAAAATGAAAACGATTGTACGCTCATTTGCTAGCTTAGCTTTAATGACCTTTACTTTGACAGCGTTTGGACAAAATCAAACGGCAACGGTAGATTCATTGAAAAAATCTTTGAACTCATTAACAGCTGATGTTGATGCACTTAAAAACTTGAAAATTGGAGGTTGGATTCAAGCTCAATACCAATGGACAGAAACAAAAGGTGCTAAAACATTTGACGGTGGAGATTTCTTAGCCAATTCAAACAATCGTTTTATGATTCGTCGTGGACGTATTAAATTTACGTACACAAAAGGAATAGGACAATACGTATTACAAGTAAATGCAACTGAAAGAGGTGTGAACGTTGTTGACTTTTATGCAAAAGTTACTGATCCTTGGACAAAATCATTTTCATTAACTGCTGGTATTATGAACCGTCCTTATGGGTTTGAAATTCAACAATCATCTCAGGATCGTGAAACTCCAGAACGTGCACGTTTTACGCAAGTATTATTGCCAAATGAGCGTGACTTAGGCGCAATGATTACTTTCCAACCAGTAAAAGGAAAAAAATTATACGGTTTGAAAGTAGATGCAGGTTTGTACAATGGAACTGGAATTGCTGTTCCTGGAACGACAAGTTTAAATGGAGCTGGAGTTGTTGATTTTGATAGCTACAAAGATTTCATCGGTAGAGCACATTATAAGAAAAGTTGGAAAGAGGATAAAGTTATATTAGGACTTGGTGTTTCTCATTACAATGGTGGTGTTGTTTACCAAAGCAACAAAGTGTATTCGACTTTAGCAACTGATTCGATGGGTGTTGTTGCTTGGCAACTTTCTGACACAACAAATACGACGTTTAAAGGTGGAAAAGCACCGCGTATTTATTACGGAGGAGACATTCAATTTAGCGTAAAATCCAAATTAGGAACAACATCGATTCGTGGTGAATACATCACAGGTACACAATCAGGTACAATCGATGAAAATAAAAGTCCAAGTTCTTTGCCAACAAAACCAGATGCCGTTGTGCGCAATTTCAATGGTGGTTATGCATACTTAATCCAACGAATTGGAAAAACAAAACATGAGTTAGCATTGAAATACGAATGGTACGATCCTAATACAAAAGTTTCAGGTGCTGATTTGGTTGGTACAAATGGGATGACTAAAGCAGAGTTAAAATATACAATGCTTGGTGTTGGTTATAACTACTACATGACTGATAATGTGAAATTCATGGTTTACTACAACATGGTAACAAATGAAAACGCGAAAGCATTAACTGGTTATACAACTGATTTGAAAGATGACGTATTGACGTTCAGAGTACAATACCGTTTTTAATAGAAAAAGTTAACAAAAGAAAGTTGTGGGGTGAAAGCCCCATAATTTTTGCAGTATAAAGTAGAATTAGTCTAAATAAATATAAAAAACAGTAGAAATCATGAAAAAAGTTTTACTTGTTGGTATGTTGTTTACCTTTTATAAAACTGGATTGACTCAAAATCCGATTACCGTTATTACAAAAAAGCAAAAAGGAATTGAATTAGTACAAAAGGATAGTTTGTTTAGTATGCGTTTTCAATTTAGAATGCAAAATAGAATGGGTTATATGTCCAAATCATTGGAGGATTTTACACCAGAAAGTTTTGAATTTAGAGTTCGAAGACTACGTTTAGGCATGCGTGGATTTGTGTATAACCCAAAATTCACTTACTATATTCAATTGTCTTTTTCAAGAGGTGACATGGATTGGGAATCAACAAATGGTTCAACCATAAATACGAGCCCAAATATTGTGCGTGATGCAATTGCATACTATGAACCAATCAAAGGATTAAAAGTTGGAATTGGACAAACGAAATTACCAGGTAATCGCCAACGTGTTACATCTTCAGGGAATTTACAATTTGTTGATCGATCGATTGTTAATTCTACATTTACGATAGACCGCGATTTTGGACTTTTTCTATCCTACGATCAAGCCTATTTCCGCTTAAAAGGAGCCATTACTTCGGGAGAAGGAAGAAACTCTTCTAAGTCGGATAAAGGATTAAACTATACAGGACGTGTTGAAGTTTTACCATTCGGAAAATTCACTGGAGACAATGAAGATTGGGAAGGTGATTTGGAAAGAGAAAAAACACCAAAGTTAGTGCTTGCTGCTGGCTACAATTATAATGTCAATTCAATGCGAACTGGTGGAACTTTGGGAAGTGATTTACATGCGCCAGTTGATGTTCAAAATATTCATGCCGATGCCTTATTTAAATATAAAGGGTTCGCATTTTTACAAGAATACACGAATCGTTTTGCTGATAACCCAATTACTGAAAATTCAGGAAAATATAGAACTGTCTATACTGGTCACGGTTTAAACACACAACTTAGTTATTGCTTTAAAAACAACTATGAAGTGGCCGTGCGTTTCTCTTACATTGCCCCAAATAAGAATATTTATCACCATCCTATTTACACATCTGTAAACGAAAAAAGACAAGAGCAATTGCACCTAGGCTTAACAAAATACCTTTATGGTCATCGTCTAAAATTACAAGCAAATGTCCTTTATAATCTTACGAAAGATTTAAAAAACAATTCTCAAACAGGACAATTTGGAGGTGTTTTCCAAATAGAAATGGGAATATAAGTTAAACTTTAGAAATAAGAAGGTCAGTGTTTGCTGGCCTTTTTTAGTTTTTATATTTTTCAATGTGCTCGAACGGAATCTCAACCTCAATTTCATATTCTGGATGCTTTTCATGCAGAAAGGCAATTAAGTTGTTGATCTTGTTGTTGTCTGCTGTTTCCAATACTTTAAAGGTTAATTCTTTTACCAATTTACGGTTGTCGTAAGCAAATTCTAAACCTTCTAATTCCGCCATTGGAACATTGTTATAAGAAACGGTGTTACCTTGAATGGTAAATCCTGTTGTATCGAATTCTTTTAAAACATTACACGATGTGAGTGCAACCAATGTAATTAAGAAAAGTAGCTTTTTCATTTTGTGATTTTTAGTTGCGCAAATGAACCACTATTTTCAGACTTGTATTTAAAGCTACTATTAACAAGATGTGAAGAAACGATTAGCTCGAATGAATCTGAAGTGATACAACTAATGTTTATCTTTGTGCTTCAATGATACATTCAAACGATACAATTTGTGCATTAGCAACTCCGAATGGAGTAGGAGCCATCGCAATGATTCGTGTTTCAGGAAGTAAATCCTTGGAAATCGTTTCTGCCATTTTTTCAAAAGACCTAAGCGATAAAACTTCTCATACCGCTCATTTTGGATTTATTAGAAATGAAAAGAATGAACTGATTGATGAGGTCTTAATTACTGTTTTTGCAGAAGGAAAAAGTTTCACAGGTGAAGAAAGTGCTGAAATTGCCTGTCATGCTTCTCCTTACATTCAACAACAAATCATTCAAGCACTATTGCAAAAAGGATGTCGCTTGGCAGAACCAGGTGAATATACAATGCGTGCGTTCATGAATGGAAAATTGGATTTATCGCAAGCGGAAGCGGTGGCAGATTTAATCGCATCGCAATCGAAAAGTGCACACGATATCGCTCTTAAACAATTGCGCGGTGGTTTTTCCAATGAGCTGAAGGAATTGCGAGAAAAGTTAATTCACTTTGCTTCTTTGGTTGAATTGGAACTTGATTTTGCAGAGGAAGATGTTGAATTTGCCGACCGAAAAGAATTGAAGCAATTGGTAACAGACGTATTAAACTACATCCAACGTTTGGCGAAATCATTTGAATTGGGAAATGCAATTAAGAACGGTGTTCCAGTTGCAATTGTCGGCGCTCCGAATACTGGAAAAAGTACCTTGCTGAATCAGTTGTTGGGAGAAGATCGTGCAATTGTAAGTAACATAGCCGGAACAACACGCGATGTCATTGAAGAAACCTTGAACATTGAAGGAATTTTATTCCGTTTAATCGATACAGCCGGAATTCGTGAAGGAGCAGAAGAAATTGAAGCTTTGGGAATTGAACGTTCGAAAGAGAAGATCAAACAAGCGCAAGTTGTCTTGTGTTTAGCAGATGCTTCTTTGCCTTTGAGTTTGTCAGAAGTGGCCAACTGGGCTAGCGAAATCGAAATAGAATTTCCAGATAAAAAAGTGCTTGTTCTAGCAAATAAGCAAGATATTTCTCAAGAAAAAATTGAATCTTGCGAAAAAGATTACATTTCTATCTCTGCCAAAGAAGGAATAGGTATGGAAACCTTGCGTTCGAAATTGGTCGAATTGGTAACAGGGGATTTCAATTTAGCGAACGATACAATCGTATCAAACATTCGTCACTACGACGCATTAGTGCGCACCGCTGTTTCACTTGAAAAAGCAAAATTCGATTTAGACAACAACATTTCCGCCGATTTTGTAGCCATGGATATTCGTCAAGCAATGTACGATTTGGGCACCATCACAGGCGACATTTCAACCGATGATTTGTTGGGGAATATCTTTAGTAAGTTTTGTATCGGGAAGTAGGGAATAATTTATTCAGCCAAATACCCTTTCGTTATTTCAACGATTTGTTTGCTTAAGGCAACAATACAACTTAAATCATCCACGGAAATTTTACTACCATTTCCTGCAAGTTCGATGAAGTATTTATCTTTTGAAGAGGTAACTTTTGCAATAAGTTTGCGCTGATTATCGTCTACCAAAATATTAAAGCTGTTCTTTTGATCGCGGTAGGAAATGCGCGAATAGTCTATTTTTTTAATAGAATTGATGATAATGGTTTTAACAGAATGGTAAATTTTTAATTCTTCACCGGTTGTTATTACCATGTTACCATTTTTTGATTCTTCTTCAATCAGTTTAGGCAAGGCTTGTTGAATTGAATTGGAATTAATTAGTTTCCGTAATTTATCTTTAATTGAATCAGTCATTCTTTTTCCAGCCATACGAGAAAAGACTGCTTTAACAAAATCATCTGATGGTTCTAGTAACTCAGCAATAAAAGCGTCGTTGAATCCTTGCAAAAAGAAGAAATCCTGCGCTTCCTCAACAATAGTTTTTATGTTATCGTTAACATTTTTATGAAACTGAGCAAACAATTCAATTTTGCTGTCGTCAATTTCAGAAAAATCAATGACTAAAAATGGAATTTGATATAAACTAGATTCTTTTTCTACTTCATTAACAGTATAAAATTTCCATTCAAGACCGTTCGTTAAAACACCAATTTTTGAACTTTTTGTATTGATGAAATAACCATTTAATTGTGACGCCTCCTTATCTGTTAATTTTTTGCCGTATTTTTTACATTCAATGATAATTTCAGGTTCTTTACCTTTAACAATAAGACCTAAATCTGCTTTATCATTTTTTTGCCCCCAACCAGCATTAATTTCAGTCAACATATCGCGTTCGTCGATTCGACTGTAACCAAGTATTTCTAAAAGTGGTTCAATTAAGTACATTCTTGTTTGAGCTTCATTCGTACATTTTTCTTCAAGACGAGTAAAGTCAAATTTTGAAAAGGATTTTTTAACTGCTGAAAGGACTTTTTTATCTACAATCATAATTAGGCTATTTGTTAATTAGGTAATACCAAACCAAATTTATTATTTTAAATTGAAATTCATCACTAAATCAAGACTATTTCTAAGACAATAAGTTCGTTCTTAATCTACGAACTATTTCTGTACAGACCAGCTCACTTTGGAAAATGGCAGTTTTATTTTGTTGACGTTGTGAAAGAAACACATCATTTTTTGGGTATTATCCATTTTTGCGATTTCTTCCTTTGAAATGTAAAAATGAACAGTTGCTTTCGTCGGAGTATTTTTCCCATTTAGTACATATTTACCGTACATCAATTTTTCGATGGTTGGTTTTTCTTGTCCTTTATTCGCCTCAACTTTAATCCATGTTGCTAATTCTGGAAGTTCCTTCGAACGGGTCGAATCAAGATAAAAAGTGACATCAATGATTAAATCATGTCCTTTGAACTGTTTGGGAGATAATTCAAATAAACCTAAAAATTCACCTTTTAATTCTTCTTTAGGTATCGTTCTAGAATTCATTTTGTTAGGTGCTTTTGTCCTGCGAGTGACGATATGATTCTGCTCGACAACATAATGATTAAACTTGCGCATATACGCTGCTTGTTTCAATAGAAGTTTCGCTTGCTTTGGATTTTCAATTTTGATTGGTGTCAGGGAAGGCGTTAAATGATAAAGTTGACCTTCCAAAAAGGCGGTGTTTCCGATTAAAATATCCCGAACCATTATGTTTTGTCCCTTAAATATTAGTGCACGCTTTTCCCTTTTTTTCATTGAAAGTTCGTTTCCTAAAAATGTATGCTGTTCAGGGATTTTTACTTTGTAATTCAATCTCAGGAAATTCATTAATGTCGGCGCAATATCGAGGTGTGAAACCCAATATGGTATTTTTTTTGGATGTTTGAGAAGTGGCGAATAGATAAGAAGTGGAACATGGTATTTACTCATGGCATTTTCATAAAGAATGGTTGAACCATGATCGCCAGTAATGATAAAGATTGTGTTGTTATAGTCCGGTGTTTTTTTAAGTTCTTCAAAAAGGTGTTGTAAACTTTCGTCTGTGTAATGAAATGCTCCCAATTCTGCTGATTTTCCTTTCAGATAGGACATCCATTTAGATGGAACTGCTTTGTTTAATTGTTGTTGAACAAATTTGGTGTGTTTTATTTTGTCCGGGTAATTGAAAGGCTCGTGCGTTGAAAGGCTCAATAAAATGTCAAATGAAGATTTTCTATCATAGTGACCTGCTAAGGTGCGTTGTCGTTTTTCTTTTAAGAATTCTCTAAAAACGATGTGATCAGGATAACCCCAATAATCTTTGTATTCGTTCTTATCTTCTTTGCTTAATCCCTTGTATTTATTACTTAAGTAATCAACATTGTTGTAGCGAACAAAGCGATCCATTTGATTAAAGCTTAAATCTAATCCGCAATAATAACTCGAATAATACTGTGATTTTGTCATCGTTACCATTCCAACATGCTCTGGATATGCTTCCTCTTGGAAAAAGGTATGTTCATTGGAATGTGGTAAGGAAGCTAGAATTGCTGGTAACACATGGTGCGTGCGATGTGAGGTACTTAAACAATTTGGAAAATAGATACTTTTGGTTGAAAGTGAATCTAAAAAAGGCATGACTTTGCCTGTTTTTGCAGAATATTCGCCGACTAAACTGCTTGATAAACTTTCAATAATTATTATACAAATAGAAGGTGCTTTGCCTGAAGGGTTGATAGTGAAATAGGGTGTTAGATCAGACGTATTATTCCATTCTTTTGATAGCAAATCAAATGGATTCAATTCTTTTTTACCCAAAAACAATGGATCTAAATCCTTAAATTCCGCTGGAGTGATATCGCTTTCTGAGCTTAAATCTTTGTCATACGTGTACAAGGAATGAATAAAATAATACGATTTATTCGTGCTGTAAACGTTAGGTACTTCCAACTCTTGACGAGTTAAAAGAAAACCACTTAAAATTCCGCTTACAATTAGAATCAACAGAAACGATTTTTTTTGAATCCATTGACGATGAAATAGCCACTTGTAAAAGCCAATGATTGATGCAAGGAGGGCAAGCATCCAACTAATTTTGAACCAAGAGATATTGTCTTCAAACGCCATTAACTCTATGAGTTGATCAAAGCTGAACATTAAAATCATATTGGATAACAAACTCGAGGAAGCAAGAAAATAATTATCCAAGAAATAGGTTAAAAAGATAGCTAGAACAATGACCAACCATTTAAAAAAATGGCGCGGAAATCGTTTGATGGGAATTGTTAGTGAATCAAGTAGTTGCGCGAATAAAAGCACTATAAAACTCCAGCCTAAATCGTAAAGTGTCCCAAAAATAAAATCGGAAAATATCGGTTGATAGTGAAAAACGACTGATTTAGCAACAAAGAAAAAAAGGATGCGTTGCGCGGTAAGCACAAGAAACAGTAGAAAAAGAAATGAACCAAACTTGGCCCAACTTGTTTTCAGTCGGTTTACAATAATCATTTGTTGCGTAAATGTCGTGCTCGAAATTAGCACAAGTTTTTGAAAGGAAGGGAAAATAAAAATTACACTCACATATTAAAATAGATGTTTTAACTATTGATTTTTAAAAATAATGCAATATATTGTCGCAAATTTTAATTTAACCTACAATGAAAAATTTAAAAAAATTAACCTACCTAACACTTGCCGGTGCCACAACATTAGGAGTCTCTAGTTGTGGAAAATACGAAGATGGACCTGGGTTTTCACTACGAACAAAAAAATCTCGAGTGGATGGTGAATGGAATGTAAAATCTATTGGATCAACAGTTATGGGTAATCAGTATACCATTAACATGTCTTTTGATAAAAGTGGATCTTTGATTGTAACACAAACTTATTCTTATCAAGGATACACAGATTCGTATACATATGCAGGATCTTGGGATTTTGCTTCTGATAAAGAACAAATAATGTTAAACATTGATGGAAGCGTTCAGTTAATGGAAATTAAACGATTAACGAACGACGAAATGTGGTTAGATGACGATATTACATCTGTTGATGGTGACATTTGGAAATTAGAAGCTAAATAACGAATAGAATATTAAATTAGTAGCCTCCTTGTGAGGCTTTTTTTATGGAAAATTTATACGATATCACCTATACACCGAATCTTCCTGAGATTATGGTTGAAAATCAATTTTCAGTAATGATAACAACCTATCAGGCTGGAAAATTGATTATTATTGGAAGTGAAGACGGAAAACAATTGGTCCAAACGCCAATAGGATTGAAGAAGCCAATGGGTATTGCAATTCAAGGAAAAAAGTTGGCGGTAGCGTGTCTTGATGAAATCCGTTTTTTTTCATCTGAAGAAAATCCGCAAGAAGTTATCAATAAAAGTGAAGGAAGTACATATGATCTTGCTTATGCACAGCGAGCAATTTATAATACTGGAATTTTAGATGTTCATGACCTAGAATTTGGTGATGGCATTATTTGGGGTGTAAATACACTTTTGTCGTGCCTTGCTGTTTATGACATAAATTTCAGTTTTCGAGCGAAATGGAAACCACCATTTATTGATAAACTTGTGCCAGAGGATTTTTGCCATTTAAATGGTATGGCTATGGAAAAAGGATTGCCTAAATATGTTACTGCATTAAGTCAAACAACAACGAAGCAAGGTTGGAGAAAGGATAAAATGAATTCAGGAGTTCTTATGAATGTTCCAGAAGGCAATATTCTTGTTGATGGTTTAGCTATGCCACATTCACCGAGAATATTTAATAATAAATTGTACTTTTTGGAGTCCGGAAAAGGGAATTTATTATCTCTGGATTTGAATACAAATGAACTAGAGGTAGAATTTAATTTTGATTGTTTTGTAAGAGGCTTGTCTTTCTACGGGAATCTTGCTTTAATTGGAAAATCCAAAATAAGAGAAACATCAAAGGATTTTTCTGATTTAAAGGTGAAAGAAGGTTCTCAATATGCAGGTTTGATTTTCTATGATTTTGTGAACAAGAAAATCATAGGAGAATTAAATTATACGAATTCTGTTGAAGAAATTTTTGATGTCAAAATAGTTCAAAATGCAATCAATCCAATTATTGTTACTAGCGAAATTGAAAAGTACTCTTCAATAATGACTTTTCCTGGTAATAAATTTTGGAGAACAGAGAATGAGGAAAACAACTAAATAGTTTGAATTAATTATTGATTTTACAATTTATCATTTTATTTCATTGCGGATTTACATTATATTTAGAATCTCAGGTTCAATTATTTACGAATTAATCGTCAACCGAATGCATAAATTATTACTACTTGGAACTGTCTTTCTTGTGACGAACAGTTTGTTTTCTCAAGGTTTTCAAGTGAATTTTCAAGGACAAAAACAACAAGGTATGGGTGGTGCAGGAAATGCCTTACCCCTGGATGCCGCAAGTGTATTTTTTAATCCTGGAAGTGTTGCTTTTTTAAAAGAAAACAGTGTAAATATTGCTTTTACGCCAACATTTGCCAACACACTTTTTGAAGATGCCAACACAACATCAATTGGTCGCACGAATTCACCAATGGGAACGCCATTTTCAGCTTATGCGGTTTACAGAAAAAATGAAAACAGTAAATTTTTCTATGGTTTGGGTATTTACACACCCTTTGGAAGTACCATTCAATATGAAGACGGGTGGACAGGTCGTTTTGCTTTGACAAAATTGCAATTGAAATCCATCTTTTTTCAACCAACGATTAGTTATAAACTAAATGATAAAATTGGATTTGGTGCTGGATTTGTCTATTCAACTGGAAATGTGAACCTGCAAAAAGACATTCCTGTTCAAGATGCTAATGGAACCTATGGTCATGCTGAATTGAATGGAAAAGCAAGCGGATTTGGATTCAATGTGGGACTTTTTGTTCAAGCAACTGAAAAATTAAACCTTGGAGTTTCATACCGCTCTCAAGTAAACATGGCTGTGGCAGAAGGAACAGCGACTTTTACTGTCCCGAGTTCACTAGCAACTAATTTTCCAAATGGAACCTTCTCATCAGCATTGCCTCTTCCACAAGTTGCAACACTTGGATTGGCATATAAGCTGAATGAAAAATGGGCTTTTGCACTCGATGTGAATTATGTTGGTTGGAAAGCATATGACACCCTGTCATTTGATTATGCGCAAAATACAACTTCCCTCGTTGACACAAAATCTGCACGGAATTATAAAAATACATTTGCCTTTCGTTTCGGAACAAATTATTCAATTTCAACAAATTGGGATGCACGAATTGGTTTAGCGTATGGAATTACACCTGTTCAAAGTGGATACGTTACGCCGGAAACGCCAGACGCAAATCGCGTAAATTATACCGCTGGTTTGGGTTATAAAATGGGTGAGCATTTCCAATTGGATGCATCGATCTTTTTTACACACTTGAAACGAACGGATACCAATCTCGAAACAAATTTAAGCGGAACGTTTACTACGAACGTTATTGCTCCCGGATTAGCAATCATCTACAAATTTTAAAAGCTATGAAATTCAATCGAACAAAATTGACTCTATTTTCTGTAGCGTTTGTAATGCTTTCAGCCTGTAAACCAAAAGAAAACGTAAAAGAATATTCTGCGGGTGATTTGAATTTGTCAAATTTCGTGGCAATTGGTGGAACAACCACTAGTGGGTTTATGGATGACGCGTTGTACCTTGAAGGCCAAGAAAACTCATTGGGTGCAATTCTAGCACAACAGTTTGAACTAGTGGGAGGAGGAACGTTTCATCAACCTTGGGTTTCGACTTCTTCAGTTGGTGTGAATTCGGATAATTTGGCGCGCTTAATATTGGATTATAAAACAGATTGTTTGAACGTAACAAGTCTTTCTCCTGTGCGAAAAGCGATAAATGGGGATGCAACTATTTTTTCAGAATCCTTGTACGATGCATCTAAGCCTTTTGGAAATTATGGAATTCCAGGTTTTTACATGGCTTATGCGTTTAGTCCAGCTTATTCAAGTCAAAATAACTTTTTCAAGCGCATGGCATCATCTACAAGTGCAACGGTTCTTGGAGATGCATTGAACACAACACCTAGTTTTTTCTCTTTATATGTTGGATTGGATGAGGTTATGAAATATGCGAAGTCAGGTGGAAAAAACGAAAGTTTATTGACGGCTTCACAATTTCATGCCTTGTACACACCGATTCTAGATCAAGTGACTTCGGCTAGTACTCAAGGAATTGTTTCAACTTTGCCGGATGTAACAGAAATGCCTTATTTTACCACCATTCCGTATGATGGTTTGAATTTGGATGAAGCCAATGCTGCGAGCTTAAATGCCATTTACAACCCAATTGGTTTATCGTTTGTCGTTGGAAAAAATGCCTTTGTGATTGAGGATCCAAGTGCAGGCACATTCGGCGTTCGACAAATGGTTCCAGGTGAAAAAATCTTGTTAAGTGTTCCATTGGATTCAGTGAAATGCAATAAAATGGGTTCAGTTTTTCCGTTCCGAGATGAATTCATTCTAACAACGGATGAGGTAAATGCGATTAAAAGCAATACCGCCCTTTATAATGATTACATCATTGCAAAAGCAGCTGAAAAGAACCTTGCGGTGGTTAGAACAGATCAGTTTTATCAATCATTAACATCTGGGATTCTTTACAATGGAATTTCTTTGAATACAAAATTTGTTTCAGGAGGTGCTTATTCGTTGGATGGTGTGAATTTAAATCCACGTGGAAATGCGCTTTTAGCGAATGAATTTATTAAGGCAATCAATGCAAAATACAAATCAAATATACCAACGGTAGATGCTACTTTGTTTAGAGGTATTATCTTTCCGTAAATTACTGTCATAAATAAACGATTAACTATGAAAAAAACCCTTACGCTACTATCATTTTTTGCCTTGGCAAGTTTTGGAGCAAAAGCTCAAGACCCTTGTTCTACGGGCCGTTATGCTTCGGATGTTTATTCAAATATTACGACAACAAGTAATATTGTTTACGGAGCGAACACTTCATTCTCTGGGGCAAATACAACATTAAAGTTGGATTTTTATGAACCAACTGGAGATACAGCTCAAGCTCGACCACTTATCATTTGGGCGCATGGAGGAAGTTTTTTAGGCGGAACAAAGGCGGATGGAGATGTTGTTGCTTTATCTCAAAAATTCGCTAAGAAAGGATACGCTTGTGCATCAATCGATTACAGAACTGGATTTTTCCCGATTGATTCTGTGAATTCTGTAAAAGCAGTTGTGCGCGCTGTTCAAGATATGAAGGCGTCAATTCGTTTTTTCTATGCAGATGCTCAAGGTTCGAATACGTATAAAATTGATACAACAAAAATCTACATCGGAGGAAGTTCTGCAGGAGCAATAACTGCGTTACATGTGGCTTATTTAGATGATGAATGTAAAATCAGTGATTATTTAAATTCAGCTGCTATAGCGTCACTGGGTGGTTTGGATGGTTCAAGTGGAAATCCGGGATATTCAACAACAGTTCATGGAGTAATCAATTTGTGTGGTGCATTAGCACGCTATAGTTGGTTAGAAGGTGACGATGTTCCCTTGTGTTCATTGCACGGTACATCGGATGCAACAGTAAAATACAATCGTGGAATTGTAAACCCTGGAATTGCTTTAATGTATTTAGATGGAAGTCGTATGTTGCATGAACGTGCTTGTGCGGTAAACATTGAAAATCAGTTTTATACGTTCATTGGTGCGCCACATGTACCGTATGCTGGAACTGGTGCTGCGGCATTGGCTTACATGGATACAACGGTGAATTTTGTACGTGACTTTTTGATTGGACAATTGGGTTGCCCAAATGCTCTATTACAACCTGAAAATGCAAGAGCTCAATCTGCTTATTTGTACCCAATTAATGATTGCTTAGGAAATCCAATTGTGGATGTTTGCCAAGGTTCTGGACTTTCTGAAAAAACAGATGATTTAGGGTTAAATGTTTATCCAAATCCAGCAAATGAAACAATGACAATTCGTTGGAATACCGCTTCAGAAATGCAGATTCAGTTGGTTGATTTTTCAGGAAGAACTATTCGAAACGAACAAGTAAAAGGAACTGAATTTACGTTGGAAAGAAAAGGGATTAATGGTGGAATCTATTTATTGATCATTAAGGATCAAATTGGAAATATTACTTCTCAACGCGTGATTTTCAACTAATGAGAACCATACTTTTTTTACTGATAAATTTTGGGGCTCTCTATGTGGGAGCCCTTTTAATGGGCGGAAGTCCTGCTGATAATAATTGGTACATGGCGTTGAACAAAGCTCCTTGGACTCCTCCAGGCTGGGTTTTTGGATTTGCTTGGACAACCATTATGATTCTTTACAGCATCTATTTATCCCGTGTTTTTAAGTCTTTAGCGAAAGAAAGATTAAAATTGGCTGTTGTTTTATTCCTAGCACAATGGTTTTTTAATGTCTGTTGGAATCCAATTTTCTTTGTACATCATGCCTTGGTGTTGGGCTGTGTTTTTATTCTTTCACTTTTTACAGTTTTGATCATTTTCCATAGGAAATTTTCAAAAATTAAATCAGTTGAAAGTATATTTCTCCTGCCATATTTAGGGTGGTTGATGGTTGCCTTTTCATTAAATTTGTACGTATTTCTTCGTAATTAATCGACATAACATTCTATTTAAGCTATAATAACAAGCAAAATGGCAACTGTTTGTTAAATTCTTCGTATTATAGTAAACGGTAAAATTTTTTATCGACTGAAACTACTGCGTGCGATGAGCAATAATGTGCTATTATATGAAACCAAACTCAAAAACGATCAATTTACTCGTTGTCTTAGTTTTTTAATTCGGTTTTCAGCATTCTACTCACTATTTTCTTGTGCGATTTGTAGTTCTCAGAACAGTTGCATTTTCCACTCTTAATCTATTGTGCTATGAAGTTCACTAGAGTCTTTTATATTGTTTTGGTTTTCGTGGCGACAACCTTAACATCATTTTCGCAAGA
>JALQYQ010000066.1 GCA_023262855.1 Crocinitomicaceae bacterium | reverse complement strand
TTGACTGAGCATTAGCTAGTACTGAAATGAAAAACGATAAAAAAGTTAAAATGAGGCCGCTTTTAGAGTTCTGTTTCATAGTCATGATTTCAAGAATTATGTTTTTTATTTTTTAAATAAAAAAAAGTTAAACATTAAATTTTACAGAGGCACTTGCACTAATGTATGGCTTTATTTAATGATTAGTAACATAAAAAACATTTGGTATTTAATTATTATATACTTACATTTGTGTCCGCAAATTAGAAGATAGAAAAGATGAGGGACCAAAAAGTCCCTTTTTTATTTTATAAAAATGATAAAAAAACAAGTAATAATAGATTTAATAGAATCTCATTTTGAAGGTACAGACAAGTTTATTGTTAATGTGAAGGTATTAACCGGAAACAAAATAGAAATTTATATTGATTGCCCTAGTCATATAGTAATTGCGGATTGTGTTGCTTTAAGTAGATATATTGAATCAAGCTTAGATAGAGAAAAAGAAGATTTTGAATTACAAGTATCATCACCTGGAGCTACAGAATCATTTAAAGTATTAAATCAATACAAAAAATATATAGGCACTAAAATTAAAACAGTTACTAAGGATGGATTAAAGTATGAAGGTGTTTTAAAAAGTGTAAACGAACAGGAGTTTGTGATAGAAGAAACTAGAAGAGAGAAAAAAATAATTGGAAAAGGAAATCATACAGTTATAGAGGATATAACTTTAACATATAATCAAATAAAAGAAACAAAATCAGTATTACCATTTTAAAAAAACAAAACAATGGAAAGTGTAAATTTAATTGAATCATTCTCGTTATTTAAAGAAGACAAAAACATTGATCGCGCAACGTTAATGAGCATCATCGAAGATGTATTTCGTACCATGTTAATCAAAAAATACGGTTCCGATAAAAACTTTGATATTATCGTAAACCCTGATAAAGGAGATATCGAGATTTATAAAAACAGAACGATTGTCGATGATGAGTTTGCTGAAGATTCGTTTGATTATGATCAAAATAAACATATTAGCTTAACTGATGCTCATAAAATTGAGCCTGATTTTGAAATCGGTGAAGAGGTAACTGAGTTGGTAAAGTTAGACGAAATCGGTCGTCGCAACGTATTATCAGTGCGTCAAAACTTAGTTCAAAAAATTCTTGAATTAGAAAAAACTGGTATTTATAATAAATACAAAGAGCGTGTTGGAGATATTATCAACGCTGAGGTTTACCAAGTTTGGAAAAAAGAAATTATGTTGTTGGATGATGAGGGTAACGAGTTATTATTACCTAAAACTGAACAAATTCCTTCTGATTTCTTTAAAAAAGGAGATTCAGTTAAAGCGGTTGTTTATAAGGTAGAATTAAAAAACGGAACACCTTCTGTAATTATGTCTCGTACCGCACCAACGTTCTTGGAGCGTTTATTTGAAATGGAGGTTCCTGAGGTTTTTGATGGTTTAATTACGATTAAGAAAATTGTTCGTGAACCAGGTGAAAGAGCTAAAGTTGCTGTTGAATCATATGATGATCGTATCGATCCAGTTGGTGCTTGTGTTGGTATGAAAGGTTCTCGTATTCATGGCATCGTTCGTGAATTGAAAAACGAGAATATTGATGTGATTAATTATACTTCAAATGCACAATTATTAATTCAACGCGCATTAAGTCCTGCAAAAGTAACTTCAGTGAAGTTAAACGAAGATACTAAGCGTGCAGAGGTATTTTTAAAACCAGATCAAATCTCTTTAGCAATTGGTAAAGGTGGTTATAATATTAAGTTAGCGGGTAAATTAACAGGCTACGAAATTGATGTCTTCCGTGATAATGATGAAGCGACTGCTGATGTAGAAGATGTAGACTTAATCGAATTCTCTGATGAAATTGAAGAATCAGTCATTAATGCCTTACAAGCGATTGGTTGTGATACAGCTAAATCTGTTTTAGAATTAGATGTTACTGATTTAGTAAGAAGAACTGGATTAACTGAAGATGTTATTGAAGATGTAAAAGCTGTGCTTCAGTCTGAATTCGAAGATTAATCGAATCATTAACTTATCGTTAAGTTTAAAAGTTAGCTTTCTTTTAAAAAATAAAAAAGCAAAATTTGAATACATACAAGACAAGGAAATATTATAATATGTCAGACGCAAAAACAATGCGATTAAGTAAAGTAGCTAAAGAATTCAATTTATCTTTGGGTAAAATAACGGAATTTTTAGCTGCAAAAGGTCGCCCAGTAGAAAATAACCCCAACGCTAAAATTGGCGATGAAGAATATTCTTTATTGTCAAAAGAGTTTTCTGGGGATAAATCTGCTAAAGAAGAGGCTCAACATGTTGGGTTAAATCTCAGTAAATTAAAACGCGAATCAATTGTTGTAGAAGATACAAAAGCAATTAAAGCTAAAGAACTTGAAGAGCAGAAAGAGAGAGAAATTTTAGCAGCAGCTACTGCTAAAGCTGAAGAAGAAAAGCGCAAAGCCGAAGAAGCTAAATTGAAATCTGAAGAATTAGAAAAAGCGGTTAAAGAAACTGTTGTAACACCTGAAGTTGTTGCTGAAGTTACAGACACAACATCTATATTATCAGGACCTAAAGTTCTTGGTAAATTAGATTTAAGCACCTTAAATCAAAAAACAAAACCAGATAAAAAAACGAAGAAGGAAAAAGAGGAGGAAAAAGCTGCAGAGGAGAAAGTTGATAAAGCGACTAAAGCCAAAAAGAAAAAAGAAGAGGATGATGCTATTGAATTAGCGAAGCCTATTGTTGTTGAATCGGCTGATGTGGAAGTTGATATTCCTGTAGAAGAACAAAAAGAAGTGTTTCATGAGACAGTTTATCAAAAATTAGAAGGTCCTAAAATCATGGGTAAAATAGAATTACCTGTGGCTAAGGATCCTAAAAAATCTAATACTTCTAATGCTGCTGCAAATGCCGCAGATAAGAAGAAGCGTAAACGTATTCGTAAAGGTGGATTAAGCCAAGAAGAAATTAAAAAAGTTGGTACAGAACAAGCTCAAATAGCAAAAGATAGAGCCAAAGAAAAATATGGTGATCCTCGTGCAAAGAAACCTGCTGCTCGTGAAGCCCGACCAGCCTTAACAGATGTTGAAATTCAAGCTCAAATCAAAGAAACATTAGCACGTTTAAGTAATAAGGGTTCTAAATCAAAAGCTTCTAAATATCGCCGTGATAAACGTGATGATGTGAGGGAAAAAATGGCTGATGAACAAGAACAGTCAGACTTAGAAAAGAAAACATTAAAAGTAACAGAATTCGTTTCAGCTAACCAGTTAGCACAAATGATGAATGTATCTGTTACTCAAATTATTTCTACTTGTATGAGTTTGGGTATGTTTGTATCCATTAACCAACGTTTAGATGCTGAAACTTTAGCTATTGTTGCCGAAGAATTTGGGTATAAAACGGAATTTGTTAGTGTTGAGGTTCAAGAAGCAATTGAAGAACAAGAAGCCGAAGATCCTAATGATTTAATAGAGCGTCCACCAATTGTGACCATCATGGGTCACGTCGATCATGGTAAAACATCATTATTAGATTATATTCGAAAATCTAATGTAATTGCAGGAGAAGCTGGTGGTATCACTCAGCATATCGGAAGTTACAATGTGAAAATGGAAAACGGTAAATCAATTACATTTTTAGATACTCCAGGTCACGAGGCTTTTACGGCGATGCGTGCTCGTGGTGCTCAAATTACCGATGTTGCAATTATCATTGTTGCAGCGGATGATGATGTGATGCCACAAACAAAAGAGGCAATCTCTCACGCACAAGCTGCAGGTGTACCAATGGTGTTCGCAATCAATAAAATTGATAAACCAGGCGCAAACCCAGATAAAATTAGAGAGCAATTATCTCAAATGAATATCTTGGTGGAAGACTGGGGAGGTAAATACCAAGTACAAGAAATTTCTGCAAAACAAAACTTGAACATCGACGCATTGTTGGAAAAAGTATTGTTAGAGGCTGAATTGTTAACGCTTCGTGCAAATCCTAACAAAAATGCATTGGGTACAGTAATCGAATCTTCTTTGGATAAAGGAAAAGGTTACGTAACAAATATGTTGGTTGAAGCAGGAACGCTGAAAATTGGTGATATCGTTTTGGTTGGTAGAAATTATGGTCGTGTTCGTGCAATGCACGATGAACATGGTGCAAATATCAAGGAAGCGGGACCATCAAAACCGGTTTCAATTCTAGGAATCAATGGCGCGCCAAGTGCGGGTGATAAATTCCACGTAATGGATGAAGAACGTGAAGCGAAATCAATCGCAACGAAACGTGAGCAATTGTACCGTGAACAAGGTTTACGTACAACGAAACACATTACGTTGGATGAAATTGGTCGTCGTTTGGCAATTGGAGACTTCAAAGAGTTGAACATCATTGTGAAAGGTGACGTGGATGGTTCTATCGAGGCATTATCGGATGCATTGTTGAACTTGTCAACTCCAGAAATCCAAGTGAACATTGTACACAAAGGAGTTGGAGCAATTTCTGAAGCGGATGTCAACCTTGCTTCTGCATCGGATGCGATCATCATTGGATTCCAGGTTCGTCCTTCATTAGCAGCACGTAAATTAGCTGAAAATGAGCAAATCGATATTCGTTTGTATTCAGTTATCTACAAAGCGATTGAAGAGATTAAATCGGCAATGGAAGGAATGTTATCTCCAGACATCGAAGAGAAAATCGTTGGATCTGCTGAAATTCGTGAAACATTCGATATCACGAAAGTGGGTACAATTGCTGGATGTTACGTATTGGATGGTATCATCAAACGTAGCAATAAAGTGCGCATCATTCGTGATGGTATTGTTATCCATTCAGGTGTTCTTGGATCATTAAAACGTTTCAAAGACGACGTTCGAGAAGTGAAAAACAACTACGAATGTGGTTTAAATATTGATAAATTCAACGACATCAAAATTGGTGATATCGTTGAATCATATGAAGAAGTTGAAGTTGCAAGAAAATTGTAATTCAATCCTATTTTTTTAAAAAGAGCCCTGTCCTTTACAAATTGGACGGGGCTTTTTTGTTTATTTAACAGTTTAGCCACAATATCCGCGCGTTTTTTGGGAGAATTCAGTAACTTTGTGCAACATATTTTATAAAAAACAAAAAGATGATTTTACAAATCTTAAGTGGAGGACACATTATTTTGATTTTGGCGGTCGTTCTATTATTGTTCGGAGGTAAGAAAATTCCTGAATTAATGAAAGGATTAGGACAAGGTGTGAAAGAGTTTAAAGATGCTTCTAAAGCTGATGAAACTCCGAAAGAATCTGCGAAACCGACAGAAGAGAAAAACTAGTAAATTCCCTTTACATGTATAAAACATTTGCTGAAGTAAAAACTGCCCTTGCTTCGGGTAGTACTGTTTTGGAAATAGTTGAAGGCTATCTTAATGCTATTCAGCAACATTCCGATTTGAATGCCTTTTTGGAGGTGTTTGAAAGTTCGGCAAAAGATAAAGCAATTGAAGTTGATGCAAAACGAAAAGCTGGAAATGCTGGACGTTTGGCGGGAATGGTTATTGGATTAAAAGATAATCTTTGCTACGCTGGTCACAAAGTTTCGGCTTCTTCTAAAATTTTGGAAGGATTTGAATCTTTATACACGGCAACAGCTGTTCAGCGCTTGTTGGATGAAGATGCTGTTATCATTGGACGCTTGAATTGTGATGAGTTTGCAATGGGTTCTTCGAATGAAAATTCAGCCTTTGGTCCAGTAAAGAATAACCTGAATAAAAATCTTGTTCCAGGTGGTTCTTCCGGAGGTTCAGCAGTTGCTGTTTCGGCAGGATTATGCACTGCAACTTTGGGAAGCGACACAGGTGGTTCGATTCGTCAACCAGCATCCTTTACAGGAACATACGGTTTGAAACCAAGTTACGGTCGTATCAGTCGTTATGGTTTAATTGCCTATGCTTCTTCATTCGATCAAATTGGTCCTTTCACAAATTCGTTGGAAGATTCAGCCTTGTTGTTGGAAGTAATGGCAGGTGAAGATGATTTTGATTCAACTGTTTCAAGCAAACCTGTATTGGATTATGCTTCTTTCGAAACGATTCAATCGAAGAAAATTGCTGTCATTCAAGAAAGCTTAAACACGGAAGGAATTGATCCTGAAGTGGTGGCTAAAATGGAGGATACAATCGCGAAACTAAAAGCTGAAGGTCATACGGTGGAATTTGTTTCTTTTCCTTACTTGGAATACATGGTTCCAACCTACTATGTCTTAACAACGGCTGAAGCGTCTTCAAATTTATCACGTTTTGATGGTGTTCATTTTGGACACAGAAGTGCAAGTGCAGTGGGTGTTGAACAAACCTATAAAAAATCGCGCTCTGAAGGATTTGGACCAGAAGTTCAGCGCAGAATCATGGCTGGAACATTTGTTCTTTCACATGGATATTACGATGCTTATTACACAAAAGGACAGAAAGTTCGTCGTGTATTAAAAAATAGAACGGAAGAAATTTTAAGTCAATACGATTTGATTTTACTTCCAACAACGCCTTCAACAGCGTTTGAATTAAATGCAGTGAAAGACCCAATTCAAATGTATTTGCAAGATATTTTTACCGTTCATGCAAATTTGACTGGGCATCCTGCTATTTCCTTACCGCTTGGTAAACATTCGAATGGTTTACCATTTGGAATTCAAGTGATGGGTAAAAATTTCGGTGAGAAAGAGTTATTTAACTTTTCTTCTTACTTGGAAAAATTAGCTTAAGCGTATGATTAAATTGAAACTCATCTTTTTTTCGTGTATAGTTGCTTTGGCAGCAACAGCGCAAACTCCAGCTCATTTAGTGAGACCGGGTGATACCTTGAAAAAAGATGCGTTTATCAATACAGTTGAACAATCTTTGCAACTTTTTTTGGCTGATTATGCGAATCAAAACAATTATGATTCCATTATCAATGCCTTGAATTATGAACCGGGTGATGCTCCTCAATTTTCTGATGAAGTTTATTGTGAACGTTTGGAAAAAATGAATGAGATGTCGCCGTTTCACTTAGATTGTAATGCCGCAACACTCTCAACAATTAAGTTTTTTGCTCAAAATCGTCGCGGTTTTGCACGCGTTGTTCTTGGACGTTCAACCTTGTATTTTGATTTATTTGAAGAAAAATTGGCTGAATACGGCTTACCAATTGAATTGAAATATTTGCCAGTTATTGAATCTGGTCTACGCCCACAAGTAAAATCACGTGCAGGGGCATTGGGATTGTGGCAATTCATGTACCGAACAGGATTGTATTTTGGGTTAAAAGAAAATTCTTATATCGATGAGCGCATGGATCCAGTGCAAGCAACTGATGCTGCTTGTCGTTATTTACGCCAGTTATATGGTATTTACGGTGATTGGAATTTAGCACTTGCCGCTTACAACGCTGGTCCTGGAAATGTCAACAAGGCAATTAGACGTTCAGGAAATAAAACTTCGTATTGGGAAGTTCGACCATTCTTACCAACCGAAACACAGGGTTATGTCCCGAATTTTATTGCGGCAGCTTATTTGTTAACGTACCACGCTGAGCACAATATTGTTCCAATGGATGTGAAAGTACATTACGCTCAATTAGATACAATGTGTTTGTCGGGTGGTGTTCACATGGCTTCCATTTCCAAATTAGTGAATTGGCCAGTTGATGATATCAAAGCATTGAACCCAGTTTATAAAACGACTTATATTCCATCCACTAAACCGAGTCAGTGTATTTCGGGTCCGTTGGAGAAAATTGGATTATTGGTTAGTTTGGAAGATAGTCTTTACGGTTTAGAACGTAAGTTGTATTCAGGCGAAGTTGCACCCGTTGTTAAACCAATTGATTTGGAACCCGTTCCTGTAGATTCTTTGGATTCACTTGGAAATAGCACATTACCTGCTTTGGGAAGTTACATTTACCACAAAGTTAAAAGTGGTGAAACGATGGGAACGATTGCAACAAAATACGGTGTTACTGTCGAACAGATTATGGAGTGGAACGCATTGCGAACCACAAACATTTATGTAGGTCAACGTTTACAACTGAAAAGTGGACCAGGTGGAGCAAGTCAGCAAAATGATGTTCCTAAAGTTGAACCACCAAAACCAGTTAAAAAATACTATTCTGTAAAATCAGGTGACACCTTTTCAAAGGTGGCATCGAAACATGGTTTGACGCAAGCTCAGTTGACAAAATTAAACCCTGGAATCAATATCAATCGTTTAACAGTTGGTCAACGTTTAAGGGTAAAATAAACACGCGAAGAACAACTTCAAATGGCAATTTCACTTTCAGCAGTTATCATTACTTTCAATGAGGAACGCAATATAGAGCGTTGTTTAGCTTCCTTGCAAGGAGTTGCTGATGAAATTGTTGTAATTGATTCTTTTTCGAAAGACAAAACTGCTGAAATTTGTGCTAAGTACGAGGTCAAATTCATTGAAAATCCGTTTGCGGGTCATATTCAACAAAAGAATTTTGCAATAGATCAAGCCAGCAATGAATGGATTTTATCCCTTGATGCGGATGAAGCACTTACGGAAGAATTGAAAGCAAGCATTTTGGAAATGAAAAACAATCCAACATACTTAGGATATCGTTTCAATCGTTTGACAAATTACTGTGGGCATTGGGTGAAATATTGTGGTTGGTATCCTGATACAAAAACTCGTTTGGTGAACCGAAATCATGCACGATGGCAAGGTGTGAATCCGCATGATCGCTTGGACATGAATGAAAGTCAAGAAGTGGGATTTTTAAAAGGAGATTTGTTGCATTATTCCTATTACACAAGAGAAGATCACTTGAAGCAAATCGAGTATTTTGGTAAAATTGCTTCGACAGAATTGTACAATCGCGGCGGTCGATCTAATTGGTTGAAAATTGGCATCAAAGTGATTGCGCAATTCTTTAAAAGTTTCATTCTTAAGCGTGGTTTTATGGATGGAACAACTGGTTTCACAATTTCACGATTAAGTGCCTACGCTACGTATAGAAAATATGTTATGTTGTTGAATTTACAACGTCAAAAATGAGCGTAAAAAGAATAATTATATCGAGAACGGATAGTATTGGGGATGTTATGTTGACACTTCCAATGTGTGTTTGGCTAAAGAATAATATTCCGGGTGTAGAGTTAATTTACCTTGGAAAAAACTACACGAAACCAGTGGTTGATTGCTTTTCGGTCATTGATGAATTTGTAGATTGGAGTCGAATTGAGACTTTACCTACTTCACAGCGAATTGAAGCTTTGCATGAACTTCATGCTTCAGCAATCATTCATGTTTTTCCAAATAAAGAAATTGCAACCTTGGCAAAAAAGGCGAAAATTCCAATGCGAGTTGGAACGTCTCATAGAACCTTTCATTTGTTGACGTGTTCGCACCGTTTGAATTTTACACGTAAATCATCTCCACTTCACGAGTCACAGTTGAATTTTGAATTGCTTCGTCCTTTCGGATTAACAGATATTCCGTCCTTAGAAAGCATTTCAGAGATGGTAGGCGCATTTCAACCAAAAGCTGTTGAATTACCAAGTAATGTGCTAGAAAAGCTCTCAGCGGCTTCGAAAACGGTAGTTCTTCACCCTAAATCACAAGGAAGTGCAGTAGAATGGCCAATGAAATCGTATGTTGAGCTTGCAAAAAAATTAGCTGATAATGGCTATACGGTCTTTTTCACGGGAACAGAAAAGGAAGGTGAGTTATTTAGAAATGATTTACCGAATCATCCGCAAATTGTCGATCTTTCAGGAACAATGACTTTGGAACAACTAATTGTATTTATTAGTAAAGTACAAAATTTGGTGGCTTGTTCAACAGGTCCTTTACACATTGCTGGCTTTTTAGGGGTTCGAACCATTGGCTTGTTTTCACCACGTAAACCAATTCATCCGGGAAGATGGAAAGCGTTAGGTCCTAATGTTTCAATACTGGTTTATGATCCTGAATGTCCAACATGTAAGAAAAAGAAAGCGTGTGATTGCATTCAATCGATCAGTGTTGAACGAGTGTTAGGCGAAATTGCTTAATTTTCAGTATCAAAACACTCCTAAAAAATAGTATTTATAGCAACAGTTGGATAAGCTTCACAGCCGGAATTTTATCTGGGGGTTGGCTCTTCAATCATGGTATTCCAAATTGGTTTTTATATGCCTTGGCTATTTCCTGTGCTACGTTTTCGGTCTATAATTTCCAACGAATCTATAAATTCAAGAAAGATCATTTTTTTCAATTAGAAACTTTCAATTGGCTTCGAGTGCATTTTCGTTTAATAAAGATTAGTGCTCTTATTTTTGCTATTCTAGCACTTGTTCTGTCGGTGTATTTAGTCAAAGATGTTTTCGCCAATGCGTGGTTGTTTATTTTAAGTGTGTTGGTCAGTATTTTTTATGTGGTTCCAATTTTTGGTATACGCTTAAGAGAAATTCCAGTTGTAAAATCAGCTTTAATTGCGGTTGTTTGGACAAGTGTTTTATTGTTGATTCCATGGTTAAATGAGGGAAAAGATCCAATGATTGTTCAAGATGAATTAACAGCTTTTTGTTGCTTCTTTATAGCCATTTCGATTCCTTTTGATATTCGTGATTTGGAACAAGATCGCTTGCAACATAAAACGCTTCCATTGCTATTTGGAACAACAATTTCTAAGATGCTATCTATTTTGTTATTGGGTGTTTTTTATCTTATTATCGCAAATATTAATCAAGAAATGGGAAAAACGCTTCTTTTCGCATGTGTTACGGTGATTACTGCTTTGCTAACTCTGTTTACAAATTCAACCCGATCGATTTACTTTTTCGCAGCAATTGATGGTACTATGGTATTAATTGGCTTGGTGTATTTTTATAGTTGAAAGGTTATAGATTAAAGGACGGGGAACCACATAAGGCACATAAGGACACATAAGTTGAGATTAATCAGATAGTCTTCTATATAAATCATTAACAAATGTGCGTTGGCCTTCTTTAAATAAATTCGTACAGTTAAAATTTAATAATAAACCTTTCGGGACATTTAGTAATTTCATATATGTAATCAATTGTGCTTCATGAACAGGATGAATTTTTTCGACAGCCTTTAATTCTACTGGCAAAATGTTTTCAATGAATAAATCGCACCGTAGCTCAGTTTCAAGAGTAAAACCTTTATAATCAACAGGTATAAAAACTTCGGATTGATAGCTAATTCCTATTAAGCTAAGTTCTTTTTTTAAACATCTGTGATAAACGCTTTCAAGTAATCCAGGTCCAAGTGTTTTGTGCACTTCAATAGCCGCACCATTTACTTTGTAGATTAAATCATTCAGGTAGGTTTTTGTCATTTTTCTATTGTTTTCCATTTAAGTTAAAGAAAAATATCCTTTTCACCCAATACTTAATCAATAAAATTCTCCACTTTCTCTTTTATATGACCCAATATAAGAACGGAACCTTCTGTGCCTAATTTGGTTCATAATCTGTTGGTTATTATCTGTTTCACAACACGTATGTGTCCTCATGTGCCTTATGTGGTTCAAACATTTCCGATATTCTTTCCCATCAAGCAAACAACGCCCTCACCACTTCATCAATTTTCCCGCACTGAACCAATTCAATCTTAAAGTTTTTCTGGTCAATTCCTTTGTTGTACTTCGAAATAATGATTTTATCAAAACCCAATTTTTCTGCTTCATAAATTCGTTGTTCAACACGATTCACAGGTCTAACTTCTCCGGATAAACCTACTTCCGCAGAAAGCGCAATGTTCTTTTCAATCGCTAAATCTGCATTTGATGACAATACTGCCGCAACAACGGCTAAATCAATCGCAGGATCATCCACTTTGATTCCACCGGCAATATTTAAGAAAACATCTTTTGCTCCAAGTTTAAAGCCACAGCGTTTTTCCATCACCGCCAATAACATATTCAAACGTTTGCTATCAAATCCTGTCGATGAACGTTGAGGAGTACCATAAGCTGCAGTGCTCACCAACGCTTGAACTTCAACCAACATCGGTCGCATACCTTCCAACGTCGCTGCAATCGAAATTCCACTTAATGAACTATCTGTATTCGTGATTAAGATTTCAGATGGATTTTCAACCTGACGCAATCCCGTTCCAAGCATCTCGTAAATTCCCAACTCATTTGTACTACCAAAACGATTTTTGATAGAACGCAACAAGCGATAAACGTGATTTCGATCACCCTCAAATTGCAACACAGCATCAACCATATGCTCCAAGACTTTTGGTCCTGCAAGTGATCCTTCTTTTGTAATGTGTCCGATTAAAAATACAGGTACTCCAGTTTGTTTGGCGTAACGCAATAATTGTGCGGTACATTCACGCACTTGAGAAATACTTCCTGGTGAACTTTCAATCTGACTAGAATACAAGGTTTGAATCGAATCAATGATCAATAATTCTGGTTGAGTCGCCTCTGCCTGGGTAAAAATATTCTGAATGTTGGTTTCAGTGAGAATATAACATTGTTCATTTGTCAAGCCAATACGCTCAGCCCGCATTTTAATTTGTTGTTCACTCTCTTCACCAGAAACGTACAAAACATTGATTTTTTCTTCTTCAACCGCCATTTGCAATAACAAGGTTGATTTACCAATTCCTGGTTCACCTCCGAATAAAATCAAGGATCCCGGCACCAATCCACCACCTAAAACACGGTTTAATTCTCTGTCTTTCAATTCAATTCGAACATGCTCTTGGTTTTCAATTGTATGAATGGCCTGTGGTTTTGAATTACGTGTAGAAGTCGAAAAGGCAACAACCGATGGAATGTTTTTTTCTATAACCTCTTCAACAAAGGTGTTCCATTCGCCACATGAAGGACATTTACCCAACCATTTAGGTGTTTCATACCCACAATTTTGACAGAAATATGCTGATTTAACCTTAGCCATGTGATTTTAATTATTCGAAAGTTGGTTTAAAGTTAGTGCGAAACTTTGTATTTTTAGCTGAACAACAAAAATTTAGCAGAATGCCAATTAATACAGCACTATTGAATAAAATTTGCACCACACCAGGTGCGCCAGGATTCGAAAAACAAATCAGAGAATTGGTTCTTAAGGAATTGGAAGGTTTGACAGATCATGTCGAATTAGACAATATGGGAAATATTTACGCTGTGAAATACGGTTCTTTGCCGCAAGAAGAGCGTAAAAAAGTGATGATTGGTGCTCACATGGATGAAATTGGATTCATGGTGACGCATATTGATGATAAAGGATTTATTCGTTTTCATACATTGGGTGGATTTGATCCAAAAACCTTAACGGCTCAGCGTGTAATTATTCATGGAAAGAAGGACATCATTGGAGTAATGGCCTCAAAACCAATTCACGTAATGACGCCAGCAGAACGTGATAAAGTTGCCAAGTTATCTGATTATTTTATCGACACAGGTTTGAGTGCAGAAGAGGTTAAAGAATTGGTGGAAATTGGAAATCCAATAACAAGAGAGCGTGAATTCATTGAAATGGGAAATTGTGTGAATGGAAAATCATTGGATAACCGTTTGGCAGTTTTTATTTTAATCGAAACACTAAAATCTTTGAAAGGTAAAGAAGTTCCATACGATATTTATGGCGTTTTCACTGTACAAGAAGAAGTTGGAATTCGTGGAGCAAATGTTTCTGCATTGCGTATAAATCCTGATTTCGGTTTTGGTTTGGATACAACTATTGCGTTCGATTTACCAGGTGCAGCAGCACATGAAATGATTACCAAATTAGGTGAAGGAACAGCGATTAAAATCATGGATGCTTCCACAATATGTGATTACAGAATGGTTGATTACATGAAAAAGACAGCGGACAAACACAAGATTAAATGGCAACCAGAAATTTTGACTGCCGGTGGAACCGATACAGCTGGAATTCAACGCATGACTGAAGGTGGCTCAATTGCAGGGGCGGTTTCAATTCCTACACGACATTTACACCAAGTTATAGAAATGGCACACAAAGATGATATCAAAGGAAGTATTGATTTGTTGACAGCTTGTGTGACCGAATTGAATTTATATGATTGGAAATTTTAAATAATAACATGAGAAAAGGTCAACTTAGGTTGGCCTTTTTTTATAAATGATCGATGTTTAATTTGCGCAATTTCGGCGCTAGTTTAGCAGTGGCCAAAACAACTAAAACTGTCATTATTCCACCCAACACAATTGAAGGGCGCAAACCAAAGGCTCTTGCCGCAGCACCCGATTCAAAGGCTCCAATTTCGTTGGACGATCCGATGAAAATTCCATTCACCGCTGAAACGCGACCACGCATATTGTCAGGGGTTGAAAGTTGCAAAATAGTATGTCGAATTACCACACTCACATTGTCAAAGGCTCCCGTTAAAAACAAGAAGAACAAAGCAAGGTAGAAATTAGTGGATAATCCAAATAGAATTGTTGCCAGACCAAACGCACCAACAGATAAGAACAAATTTCTTCCTGCATTTTTGGTTGGTGGTTTATACGCAATGATTAAGGCCATAAGTACAGCTCCAACTGCCGGCGCTGCGCGAAGAAATCCTAATTCAATTGCTCCAGCATGCAAGACTTTATCGGCAAAGGCAGGTAACAAAGCAACAGCGCCACCAAACAAGACCGCAAATAAATCCAACGACAAAGCTCCAAGAATCAATTGGTTTTTAAATACAAACTTGATGCCTGCAGCCAAACTTTCAAAAAGTGATTCTGTTTTTTCTTTAACGGGCATTGGTTTTGAGCCAATGAAAAGAAACGCCATAAAAGCCAAACTAATGAATGAAATATCTACAATGTAAGCAGTGGTGTAATTCACGGCGATCAATAATCCAGCTAATGAAGGTCCTAATACGGATGCAATGTGCCAAACTGTACTGTTCCACGTTGCAGCGTTTCCATAAACTGTTCGAGGAACAAGTTGTGCCATAAACGAAGAATTAGCGGCAGAAATAAAACCGCGGATAATCCCAACAAATGCGATTGAAATAAAAATAGGTAAAGTGCCATAATTCTTCAAAACACTTACACCGTCCAAGGAAAAATAGAGTAAGAATCCTGTTACAACAAAAAACAAAAAGGTGAAAAACAATAAAATGTATTTTCGATTGAAGGTGTCGGCAACATGTCCTGAAAACAATGAAATGGCGATAAATGGAATGGCTTCAGTTAATCCGATCATTCCTAAGGCAAAAACGTCTTTGGTTAACGCATAAACCTGCCAACCAACAATAACACTTTGCATTTGAATCCCTAAAGTCAAGAAAAAACGGTTCGCTAAAAAGAAATTAAATTCTTTATAGCGCAATACTGCAAATGGATCGTGTTTTGGTTTATCAGACATGGATTGAACTTAGAAAAGGAATACCTATTCGTCTAAGGTTACTTATCCAATACTTTTGGAATTCTAAAATAGTCAGAGTCTTTTTTCGGAGCATTTTTCAAGGCTTCGTCTTGCGTTACGGTAACTTTCGCAACATCCTCACGCAATTTGTTGTATTCGTCATTCATGAAAATCAATGGCTCCACATTGTCTGTGTCAACTTCACTCAATTTATCCATGAATGAAATAATGTTTTCCATATCCTTTAAAATCGCTTGTTTTTTATCCCCTTCAAATTCAAGGCGAGCTAAATGAGCAATGTGATCAACTATTTCTTCTGAGATTTTCATGGTGCAAAAGTAATAAATTTAACGCAAATGTGGATGTTCCTCCAAAATTGGACGATTGATAATCGTAAAACATTCATCCATTAATTCTGTCAAATCTAAAGATGCTATTTTATTCGTTTCAATCGCTGGATGAATGTAAACTCGTGATATTCCTGGACGAGCAGGACCAAGTAACATTTCTGGATCCGAAAACAGCTTATAATGGTTGGTAAAAGTGATTGGCACGATTGGAATTTCTAAGGCTTTTGCCAAACGAAAAGCTCCTCCTTTAAACTGAATCATCTTCGGATTGTCATCGTCTGGAATTCCTCCTTCAGGGAAAATAACAATCGACCAACCTTGACGAACCGCTTTTTTCGCTTGGTGAAACGATTGTGCAGCTTTTGCTCTGTCTTTGCGGTGAACAGGAATATTCAACCCTTTGAAGTATGTTTTTAAAATTGGATAATTCAAGATTTCTCCTTTCCCCAAAAATAAAAACGGATGTTTGGGAAGAATCGAATACATGAAAAATATATCCAAGTAGGATGAATGATTGGCAATGATGATGTACGGACCTTCAGGTAATTCTGCACTTTCAACCTTTTTAACATGGTATAAACAGAAAAGGCGCATCATCCACGACCAAAAAACGAAGAGTTGAAAACTTACTTTTTTCCCTCTTTCACTGGTCAGCAACACTAAAAAAAATGGGTACAGCGCCAAAGCGAAGATTACAAAAATAATCCCAACATATAGTTTCCATAAAAATCCCAAAATTCCGCGGAAGGTCGCCATACTTCAAAAATACACTTTTTATATGATGCAGTTGTAAGAGAAAAGATTTCGCTCGAAAATAACTAAATTCGCACAAATAAAGAATACTATGGCTCGAATTTTAACGGGTGTTCAAAGTACAGGAACGCCACATTTGGGAAATTTGTTAGGAGCAATCGTTCCTGCAATTGAAATGGCAAACAATCCAAGTAATGAATCTTTTTTGTTCATTGCTGACATGCATTCGTTGACGCAAATCAAGGATGGTGAATTGTTGAGAGAAAATACATACAGCACGGCAGCAACTTGGCTTGCATTTGGTTTGGACACAAATCGTGTGGTGTTTTATCGTCAATCGGATGTGCCACAAACGGCCGAATTATCATGGTATTTGAGTTGTTATTTTCCCTATCAACGTTTGACATTGGCACATTCCTTCAAAGACAAAGCAGATCGTTTGGAAGATGTGAATGCAGGATTATTTACCTATCCGATGTTGATGGCTGCCGATATTTTGTTGTACGACGCGGAATTTGTTCCAGTTGGAAAAGATCAATTGCAGCACATTGAAATTACGCGTGATGTTGCAAGCCGTTTCAATAACCAAATGGGTGATACGTTTGTATTGCCTGAGTCGAAAATTGAAGAAGGTACGATGTACGTGTTGGGAACTGATGGACAGAAAATGAGTAAATCACGCAATAACTTCATCAATATATTCTTACCAGAAAAACAATTGCGCAAGCAAGTGATGTCGATTTTATCGGATAGTAAAGAATTGGAAGAACCAAAGGATCCTGAAACGTGTCATATTTTTGCTATTTATCGTTTATTGGCGAGTGAAGAACAAATTGCTCAAATGCGCGCTAAATATGTTGCTGGCAATTATGGGTACGGGCATGCGAAGCAGGAATTGTTTGAGTTGATTCTTGAAAAATATGCCGAACAACGCGCAAAATATGATTACTTGATGGCGAACAAACACGAGATTGATGCCGCACTGAAAGTGGGAGCAGAACGCGCTCAAAAAGTGGCAAATGAGGTAATCAAACGTGTACGTGCGAAAGTGGGTTATTAAACGAGTTTATCAATCTTATTTTATATATTTGTTCATCAAACTACAAACCATGAAAAACACTCTACTCATCGCTGTGTCAGCGCTTGCTCTGATTTTATCATCATGTGGATCAGAAACAACTGAGCAAAGAACGGCTGTTGGAGGAAAATTATACGGCGGAGAATTCAAATTTATGTCTTCTGAGAAAGTGGATAATTTATTTCCGATGTCTTCTGTTGACGTATACTCTCAGCGATTGAATTCTCAAATTTACGAGCCGCTTTTGAAGTTGGATATGGAAACGATGAATGTCGTTCCTTCGATTGCCGAATCCTACAAAGTGAGTGATGATGCAAAAACGTTTACCTTCAAAATCAGAAAAGGAGTTAAATTTCATGAAGATGATTGTTTTGACGGTGAAGGCCGTGAATTGACAGTTGAGGATGTAAAATACACGCTAGAAATGGCTTGTTCTGGTTTGAAAATCAATAAAATGAGTTATTTATTGGTTAATCGTATTCAAGGAGCAAAAGAATTCTATAATAAATCAAAACAAACACTTGCAGCATCTGGAGTTTCTGGAATTAAAGTAATTGACAATTCAACATTGGAAATTAAACTGATCGAATCATTCATTGGTTTTGATAAAATTTTGACACACACGAATTTGGGTATTTTCCCAAAAGAAGCATACGAAATGTATGGTGCTGAAATTAAAAAACACCCTGTTGGAACTGGACCGTTCATGTTAGAAACAATGGATGCAAATGGTGTAATATTAAAACGTAATCCAGTTTATTGGCGCAAGGATGAATTAGGAAATCAATTGCCATTTCTTGACAAAGTGATCATGTCTTATGCGAAAGACAAAAAAAGCGAATTATTGGCTTTCAGAAAGAAAGAAGTTGATTTAGTCTTGGAAATTCCCGTTGAGGATATTGAAGACATTTTAGGCTCACTTCAAGATGCTCAAGCGGGTAAAAATGTGAAACACAAGGTTGAATCCAAATCAAGTATGAGTATGAACTACATTGCGTTTGCGAATGAAAGTGCTGAATTCAAAAATGCTGATGTGCGTAAAGCGTTCAATTTAGCAATCGATCGTAATGAAATCGTTGATAAGTATTTACTTGGTGAAGGTTGGGCTGCTGATAAAGGATTTGTTCCTGCGATGGATAATTTTTCTAATGCATCTGTCAAAGGTCCAAAAATGAATGTGTCTCAAGCACAGGCATTATTGGCAAAAGCCGGTTATCCAGGAGGGAAAGGTTTTCCAGTTTTGGATTTTTATGTCAATGCAAAGGAAGGTTCTGCTCCACACAAAATGTGCATTGGAGTTGCCGATCAAATCAAGAAAAACTTGGGAATTACATTGAATATTAAATTATGTACAATTGATCAGCGTGAAAAAGCGATTGCTGCTGGTACAGCAAAAATCTGGCGTTCAGGTTGGATTGCTGATTATCCAGATGCGGAGAATTTCTTGAGTTTATTTTATGGAGGAAATATTCATGAAAATTCGGCAGATGTAAACGCATTTAAGTTTAGAAACAAACAATACGATTCTTTATTTGAAAAAGCGTTGCGTGAGCTAGATGAGAAAAAACGCAATGATTTATTTGCTAAGTGTGATCAAATGATTGTAGATCAAGCACCTGTTTTGCCAATTTTAACAGATGATTTCATGGTGATGATCAATGCGCGCATTAGAGATTTTCAAACGAATTCAATGGAGAATTTAGATTTTTCTACTATATTTATCAAAGAACCACGCAAATGATTGCTGGTTAAGTATTAACATTCAAGGCTCGCTACTTGCATTTTTTAAAGTCACCCGCGGGGTGACTTTTTTAATGGTATAAAACGTCGTGTATAATTGCTAGTGATTGGTCGACATTGAAGCGAGGAATGTGTAACTTAAAATAGTTTAACATTACTTCAAACGCCTCTTTCCGGATGTGTTTGGAATTGTTTTCACTCAAAGTACCTCTCAAAACATGTTGGATAAATTGAACGCCTTCGCCTGTTGCAACTAATTCACCGCGACGATCGAAATCCGAAAAATCACCATCTTGCAGATGAAAAAAGCTACAGTTTTGTTCTTGGATTTGTGGTTCAATACCCAGTTGTTGACTAAAACCAATAAGAAATTCTGTCGAAAAAGTTGAAAGATCTTCAGCAGAATCAAGCGATTGAACAGAAGCACTTAGAAATTCAAATAATTGTTCATCGGCTTGATCCGTTTGCAAACATTGTTTGATAACATCTGCCATGAAAAAAGCGAGTGTTGCTTTTAGTGGATTTGAAAACAATTCGATGAGCATTTCCGAAGGTCGCGCTTCTGTAAGTTTTCCTAGTTCACTATCTGGCCGTTTGTAAAAAGTTATTTCACATAAGGACAATGGAAAAAGGGAAGTTCCTTTCTTCTTACCGCCTTGAAACATGAACTTTTGAATCCCTGAATTTTGGGTATAAAATGTGGCAATTAAACTTGTTTCAGAATAATGAATACGGTGTAAAAAAATGGCGTTATCGCTTTGTTTCACGTGTTTAATGGATCACTAATACTTTTCCAACTTTTCTACCTTTTCCTTCGTTTGGTGCTGTCCAGATGAGGTAAACACCACTAGTTACTTTTTCTCCAGTAATCGTTTTTCCATTCCAAGTAGCAGTTCCACCATTTGAAGTTGTTTGATACACTAAATTTCCTGCTACATCTGTGATTTTAATATCGGAATCATACCGTATTCCTTGAATGGTAATCGGTCCTTCAAAATCTGGGCGTGCTGGATTTGGGAACACTTTCACGTTTGAATATGCTGGATCTTCATAGCTTGCATCCGTTCGATAAGAGATTAATCCTTTATCCGTAACAATGTACAATTCACCAGTAGTTTGATCAAGTTTAATGTCGATAATGTTGTTTGAAATTAGCGGAGAATTTTCAGTTGTAAATTGAGAGATAACTTCCAATCCATCTGCTGAAAGCAAGATTAATCCAGAATTCGCCGTTGCAAACCACTTACGATTCGCGCCATCCACTTCAATGTCAACAATGTTGGTGTTTCCAAGAACGTATTCCACGTTTCCTTCATATTCCAATTTAATACGTTGCGCGTTATAGGAACCAGCCGCAGCATCGAATACATTTTCTGAATTATATAGAACTGCAAAACCGTTGTCTGTTCCAATCCAAATTTCATTGTCGAAATCAACAGCAATAGCGTTAACAGTATTTGACGGTAAGGCGCCAGTGAATTCGCCGGAATTTAGATTTTTATATTTATCATCACTGAGGTTTGAGATCGTTTTATTGTCATTGAAACCAAACAATCCTGCGCCATCAAGTGAAAACCATTTGTTGCCGTTGTAATCGATTACTAATTTTTTTGCAAACTTGTTTTTCGAGGATAATCCAGTATCAAACGCATACCACTCACCATCTGCTGTGTAAACGTTTAAAGGAGAATCCGTGAAAGCATTTAATATCCATAAATTGCTCGATTGATCGTATTCTACAGCGTTTACCATACTCAATGAACCGCCAACTTCTGTATATTGTAAGGTTGAATTCAGTGGAGTGAAGGTATCTACCACTTGATTTGTTGCGTCCATGATGGATATCGGTGTTGGTGAAAATGTTCCCACTGCAATATTCTCTGGTTTATTTGGATCAATTGAAACGGTTAAAAAATCCCAGATTTGTGCGCCATTGCTCCACAAAGTCATATTATCACGGTCGCGTAAAGACCATTTTTCATCTTCAAACAAATAGATTCCAGAACCGCTATAGGTTGCTGCAACCGACGACAATCCACCTCCAGCAACGGCTAATTTACCATTTTCACAATCAAGACTATAAAACTCTTTTTTTGGCGGTCCTTCGAAACCAATTTTATTGATGCTGAAGAAATTTGGTATTTCAAGAAAGCCATTGGCAGCGTCTCCAACCCAAAGTGAGTTATTGAAGAAACAGCTGTTCAATGGTCGAATCCATCTACCAAGACTAAAACTATTGTAATTGGAAGCAATTGTAAAGTCTGTGTTTAAGGCATAAACGGCACCATCAGTATTCACTCCAATTTTTGATTGAGCATTGAAAATACTGTTTATTTCATATGATTCTGTAGATGGCATTACAGAGATTGGGCCTCCCGAATGAAGTTGATAAATGGTGTCAAGCCCATAGCCATTCACTTTATAAAGTACATACAATTCTTGTTCTATTGTTTCAATTTCTACGTAATTTTCAGTTGAAATCACAGGGAGAAGTGCTGAGATATTCCATTCATTTGGATCAGCTAATGCGAAATTGTTAACGTCTGCCGCATACAATTGATTACTTGTAAGCGCGAATATGGAATCGTTTCTAAAAGCAATGTCTAAAATGGCCAAATTTCCATTTGTTGGATACCATGTATCTTTAATTTCATCTTTGTTCGGATCAATTTTAATAACGGAAAAACCGGTTGCCAAATAGATAAATCCATTGTAAGGAACAATTTTATTAATGCGCTTTGATCCAGGAATTTCCGCCATTTTTATCGATGGTATATTGATAATTCGGTTCTCTTTTAACTTATCAATATTTCCATTGTCGTAACCGATATAGAGCGCATTTTGTGTTTGATCATAGAAAAGCGTTGTAAGATTTATATCAGATAAACCATTCACATCTGTCCATACCCCAACTTCTTTCGCATCGATGTCGTATTCAACCAAACCATTTTCAAAGGCGGCGTAAGAAATTCCATTTCCAGCTGCAACATCAATTGCTTTATTTGCTGGGACATGTAAACGCCATTCGCCTGTTCCCACTTGACTGAATGCTTGAAAGGATATGAATAAAACGATGAGTGAACGCATTTTTTAAATTTTGTTTGCATAAAACGCAAGAACGTCAAATTTATTTGAATCTAGGAGAAATAACAACTAATTCGTAGTTCTATTTGGTGAATTGTTTTTGCAAATGTACTTTTGCAATGAATGATTTGTCAGTCATTCCATAAAACGGCTCCGTGGGGCAACTATCCAAAAAGGATTTGCACCACTCGCCAAAAATGGCTCCGTGGCGCAACTGTATAGCGCACTGGATTTCGGCTCCAGCGGTTGCAGGTTAGAATCCTGCCGGGGTCACAAAACAGAGTGAGAGTGAAAAGCGAGAGCGGTTCACTCCACTTTGTTTCTCTTCGCTCTCGCACTCAAACTCACACTTTTATTACAAATATTGAGGGATTCCTCCCAATCCAACACCCTCTCCAAATCCTCATAAAAGTTAGATTTTTTTACCTTTGAGATGTAGTAAGGGAAAGAAAATCATTTCCTCGCTACTGTTTGTAAAGCTCGAAATAGTAAATATGTCGTTTAATCCTAATATTCTTGATTCCGAAATTAGTTTCAAAACTTCTCGAAGTGGTGGAGCGGGTGGACAACACGTGAATAAAGTATCGACCAAAGTGGAATTGATTTTTAGCGTTGTAGATTCCAAACTTTTGGACGATGAGCAAAAGGGAATTATCCTTGCGAAATTAAAAACGCGAATGAACAAAGAGGGAGAATTGCAAATTGTTGCTCAATCTGAAAGAAGTCAACTACGTAACAAAAAAATTGCCTTGGAAAAATTCCATGAGTTGATTGCACTATGTTTTGTCATACAGAAAAAAAGGAAACCTTCAAAGGTTCCAAAAGCTGTAAAAGAAAAACGCTTGTTGAATAAAAAAATGAAGGCCGAAATCAAGCGTTTGCGTTCTAATAATTTCTAACAAAAAAGGCTTCCTTTCGAAAGCCCTTTTTAATCATTTATTGAGTTGAAAATTACTTTTTCTTCATGGTTAATACTGATTTAACGGTCATTTTCATTCCCATCATATCAATGTTTGTATTAATTGTACCACTAACTCCTACAAACATGCCATTTGTGTAGTCAAATGTTGTTGTTAGTGTTCCATCCATATCTGGCGACATGCTTTTAGACATGTCAATCGCTTCTTGATCTTCAGTTGTTAAATCCATTTGACTTGTTCCCCCAAATGTTCCCATGTTAAATGACCCTTCTTCTGTTTCTCCTGAAGCTCCTCCTTCAAACATATCTGCCGATTTATCCGTTGAAATGGTTTCACCAATAGTTGCAATTCCATTTGTCATTGATTTTACCAAAACGTCAACAGTGTACATTCCAGCTTTTGCATTGTAATGATTGTTGGCTGCAACTTGACCTTCAGGCATTACCAGCATTTGTAAGAAATCGTATGGAAACACATCTAATTCATCACTTTGCTCATTTTCAGTAACCGTAACTTTTTTGGTTGTTTTAATTGTTTGAACCGTGTATCCAGCTTTTAATTTCCCAGTTTTTGGATCAAACTCAGCGTAGGCATCTACTTTTTCATTTTCGGTTTGAATTCCTGCAGAAGCCGCATTTTCGCTAGCATTTGCGTAAACCAATACATTTGATGTTGGTGTTGTGACCAAAGTAACTTTTTTAGCAAAGGTGAAGTTTCCTTTTTTGTCAACTGTAATATCACTTTTAACCGCATCTTTTGGCACATTCACCAAACTAGCAACTGAAAGCCCTTTGCTATCTTTAACACTGAAATTGGTTAAATACAATCGGCCTGTCGCTAAACCATTCGCATCAACGCTTTGTATAAACAAGACAAAATCAACCGTTGTAGTGTATTTTTCAGAGACATTCATTCCCATTACGGAAGTGGTGATGTTATCTGTAACTACTGAATTAAATGCATAGAACGAATTTGCTTTCCATTTGTAATTCAGTTCAGTAGCAAATGAAGCTGTGAAAATTACAAGGAAACTTGCTAGTAAAAATAATGATTTTTTCATCGTTTTAAAATTTTTAGTTCGCACTTGACAAGAATCGTTCCATATCTGTCAATTTACATTTTTAAGGTCAAACGTAGTAAGAAATTTCTACCTGCTTGCGGATAGTAAAAATTCTCCGTAATGTATTTGCCTCCGTATATATAACCCCACGTATAACCATTGTTTTCATACATGTAATTGAACAGGTTGTTAGTCAATACACCAATTTTAATTTCTTTGAAAAGTACATCTTTAATGGTGTAATTGATGGAAAGATTTGTCAAATAATACGCATCAATTTTTCGGTTTTCATTCGAAGTATTGTCTAAATACTGTTTACCGACATATTTTGATAAAATCGTAATATCTAAATTCTTAATTGGAACGTAAGACAATCCTAAAGATGCAATTGTTGAAGGAGAAAATGCAATGTCAGTGTTATTATGCACAATCACGTCTTGTGTATACGTATCGTAATTGTCGATATACTCTTTAAATTCATTGATTTTGTTCTGACTTAAGGTTAAATTTCCTGAGACGCTCAAATTTCTGAAAAGCATATAACCTGCTTCCAATTCAATTCCAGCGCGATAAGATTTAGCAACATTTGTTCGGTTGTATGCACCAACATCGTTGATTTCACCTGTTAGAATTAATTGGTTTTTGTAATTCATCCAATAAAAATTGACATTGGTAAACAGCTTTTTCCCGCGGTAACGATAACCAGCTTCAATGTTTTGTAATTGTTCTGGTTTTGGACGACTTGCAGCTGTGCTTTGAATAAAATCATCACGAACAGGCTCACGATTTGCCATGCTGAATGAAGCATAAACATTGTTTTTGGTGTTGAAATCGTACATCATTCCTGCCTTTGGATTAAAGAAGGTGAATTTTACATCTTGTTGAAGTGGAATTAAATTTCCATAAGATTGGTCATAACCCAGATAGGAATAATTGATGGTACGAACTTGTAAATCCGCAAAAACATTGAATCCTCTGCGTTGATAGTTTGCTTTCAGGTATGCATTTGCTTCAAATTTTCGTGCGTCGTTGTCGTAATAATGCTGATTGATTTCACTTTGAGAGGCTGTTCTTGCCCAAATAATTTCACCAAAATGTGTTCCCTTGTATTCATTGGCCCCACCACCAAAAATAAGTTTGAAGTTCTTGTAATTGGAGTAACTTAAAGAGAAAATTCCGCCGTAAAAATGATTATCTAACCATCTTCTGCGGATTAAATCGGTCGTTGTAATTGTATCACCACCGTTCGTGAAAACAGTGTCTAACCCATACGTTCCAAAATCTTGATTGCGCTTGTATTGTTCATAATAACCGCGTCCATATGTGTAGTGACCTGCAGCGTTGAAGGTGAATTTTGGCGAAAAAGTATGTGTGAAATGCAATTGATAATGATCTTGTTGGTAATTATCTTCTTCCTTGTCGTAGGTGTAATAATTGTATTTACGTGGATCGGAATTGAACAAGTTGATTGAATCTTCAGCTGTTACATAGGTAGAACCTAGGTTGTTGTAATAATGATTCAACAAACTGTCATAATTGCCACTCAATTTTGCACCAGGAATTCCGTTCCAAGCTTGATATGTTTCTTCTTTTCCGCTGAAAACATTGGCCTTTATTAATGTTTTTTCACCAACATAAGCACCAGATAAGTAAAATGATTTCAAATTTGAAGATGCACGGTCAACGTAACCATCCGATGTAATGCGCGATAAGCGGGCATCAACAGTGAATCTGTTATTGATCAATCCTGAGCCAACTTTTACCGTATTGCGCAATGTTGAAAATGAACCAATTGAATTATCCAACTCAGCATACCCCACTTTTTGAATGTTGTCTGTTTTAATATTAATACTTGATCCAAAAGATGCTGCACCATTCGTTGATGTTCCAACTCCACGTTGCACTTGAATGTTGTCTGTTGATGATGCAAAATCTGGCATATTCACCCAATAAACTCCGTGGGATTCGGCATCGTTTAACGGAATTCCATTGACTGTCACATTTGTGCGAGTTGGATCTACTCCGCGTATACGAATTCCGGTATAACCAACTCCTCCTCCGGCGTCAGAAGTAACGACAGTTGAAGGCGTAGACTCCAATAAATACGGTAAATCTTGTCCAAAATTCTTCGCTTGGATTTGCTTCGATGTCAAATTGGTGAAGGTAGTTGGTGTTTTGTCGTTTGCTCGAACCGCGACAACTTGCACCTCCTCAATCATGACTGTTGATGGTTTCATATAGGCGTCCAATACTTCAGTTTGTTTAGATTGATTGCCGATCGTGCGAATCGTTTGTGTTTCAAAGCCACTTTTTGAAAAAGTTACTCTGTATGCCTGAGATTGGATGTTGCTAAAGAGGAAGAAGCCATCTTTATCGGAAGAAGTGACCAAATAGGTTTCTTCTAGTTGAATTTTGACATCTGGAAGCGGCGTTCCTTGTGCGTCATAGACACGACCAGACAAGTTGAATTGTGCGTTTGCCATAAAACAAAAGCCGAGGGCAAACAGTGAAACAATGTGTGAAAGTCTTGTTTTCATTTTAAAAAAAAAATTAACAAGAACAAGGGGCTAATTCTCTGAATATGAATAATTAGCAATTAATAATTTAAGTATCATCTTCCCTACGCAGGCATTATCCTGACAGGTTCAATGGGTATAATCTCAGCCCTGAAATGAATCGAGGCACCCCTTAGAGACGTGACAAAGTTATACAGGAAATTTGTATGAAATGAATTAAAAGTGATTTTTTTCAAGAACGTTTTTACAAATGTTAAGACGATCGGATAATTCTCCCTCCACGATTGTAAATGGTAAGTTGTATTCAATCAATGATTTGTGGTAAAGATCAAACAATTGTTCCCGTTGTTGAGGATGCTCTCTTAATGGATCTTCTTCCCAAGGAATATCTGGTCGACACAAAAAATAGTGTTCAAATTGTTGATTTTGAAAGGCTTTTTTAATGAAGCTACTGCATTTTCCGTATTTGAATTCAGACCAAATTTTCATCACGAGCATTTCGGTATCACAAAATAGAATCGCTTCTTCTTTTGCGTTTTTCCATGTATCTAATTGACTTTTTGCAATCAAATCCAAATCAATTTCGGTATAGATTCCATTTGTTTTTTCAAGGTATGCACGTGCAAATTCTGGAATCCAATTTGTGTTGTAATGCTCCGCTAGGGCTCTGGAAAGTGTTGTTTTTCCTGATGATTCTGGTCCAGTGATTGCAAAGCGCTTCGTCATTTTGAACTTAAATTGATTGAATCAAGTTGGTATTGTTTTTTCCATTGAAAATAACCGAAAACCGCAATCAGCGTGTATAAAATGAACAAAGCGGAAGTCATATACAAACCGCGAGAAGCGAAAAGATAGACGGAAAAGGCATCAATAATAATCCAATAAATCCAGTTTTCGAGCACTTTTTTTGCAACCATAAAAGTGGCCATTAAACTGAAAATCGTTGTAAAAGCATCCAAATATGGATTCGCCTGATTAGAATAATTGTCAAAAATGTAGCCAAACAAGAGCATTAATAATCCACTGATTAGAATATTCAATAAATGGTAACGAAAGGGCCACCGAATCACAACAACATCTTTGGTGTCATCGTCAGAGGTCCACATGTACCAACCATAAATGGCCATAATGAAGTAGAAAATTTGGAGAATAGATTCCAAATAAAGACGATTGCTGTAGCACAAATAGATGTAAAGAACAGAACTGATTGCCGCAAAAATCCATGCAGCGAGCACTTTATAGGAAACTAATATCACATAAAGTATACTGCAAACAACAGCGCTCCATTCCCAAATACTGGTCTGAAGAATGGAAGAATAAATGTTGCTTATGATCTCTTTCATGCAGTGCAAAGTTGAATAATTATTTCAACGCAAAGGCTAAATTTTAATTGTGTTTATACGATTTAACATTTTTCAACGTTGATTTCTTAACAACATTCTGTGATAGAAAGTTGTATAAACGTTCTGAATGTCATAGTTTTGCAGTCTAATAGTTAAATCCACTCGAAAATGAAATTTCTCCTTTCTTTCTTAATCGTTTTTTCAACCTTATCGTTAAGTGCGAATGAATCAGTATCTGTTTCTTCAGCAAATTCAACTGAAATGACAGCTACTTTTCGTATTGATAAAAAGAAACAACGTCGTCACAAACGAATGAACAAAAAGCGTAAAAGAGCTTGTCACAACTGGGCAAGAAGAAGTTATGCAGGTTAATAACCAAGCACAATAGAATGGAAGGCGGGCATTGCTCGCCTTTTTTTTGTACTTTAGCCCATATGAAATTCACAGAGTTAGAACTCAATGAGCAGTTGTTGGAAGCCATTTCACACATGGGATTTGAAACAGCAACGCCCATTCAACAATTGGCAATTCCCAAAGTACTTCAAAATAAAGATTTAATTGCTTGTGCTCAAACAGGTACAGGAAAAACAGCTGCCTTTATTCTTCCTATCCTCAATAAATTAACGGGAAAAGAGGACATGTCCATCGATACTTTAATCATCGTTCCAACACGTGAACTGGCGATTCAAATCGAACAAGAAATTCAAGGATTATCCTATTTTGTTTCTGTCGGTTCCAAAGCAATTTATGGTGGAGGAAGCGGAAAAGACTGGGACGAACAAAAGGAAGCATTAACGGATGGAACGGACATTATTGTCGCTACTCCGGGCAAATTGTTATCGCATATTCAGCAAGGTTATGTGGATTTTTCAAAAGTGAAACATTTAGTCTTGGATGAAGCGGATAAAATGCTTGATATGGGTTTTGCGGATGATTTAGTGACAATCATTTCGAAATTGCCAAAAGAACGTCAAACATTGATGTTTAGTGCTACAATGCCAACTAAAATCCGTGAACTTGCGAAAAAAATTCTGAAAGATCCAGAGGAAATTACGTTGTCGATTTCGAAACCAGCTGCTGGAGTTAAACAATTGGTTTATTTGACATTTGACAATCAAAAAATTCCATTAATTAAAGATCTTTTAAAAGAACGTTCTGAATATAACAGCATCATCATTTTTACATCTTCAAAAAGTAAAGTGAATGAAATTGTTCATGCACTTCGTAAAAATGGCTTTCCATCTCAAGGTGTTTCATCCAATTTAGATCAAGAACAACGTGAAGAAATTTTACGTGGATTCCGCTCAAAACGTATTCGAATCATTGTTGCTACAGATGTGATGAGTCGTGGAATTGACATCAAAGAAATCAATTTAGTGATCAATTACGACACACCGTTTGATGCTGAAGATTATGTGCATCGAATTGGTCGAACGGCACGTGCGAATACAAAAGGGGAAGCGATAACTTTGGTTAATGAAAAGGATATGCGAAAATTAACGCAAATTCAACGATTGATAGAAGCGGAAATTCCTCAAGGAGTATTGCCAGAAGAATTAGGTGCGGGTCCTGAATTTATTGTTCAGGCAAAACCTAAAAAGCGCAAACCTTTCAAACGAAAATTCAACAAGCCAAAGTCACAATAGAAATTCTCAGATTTGTGAAATAACTGACGCACATCATTGTTTGACAGGGGTCATTGCGTAATTTTGTACCATGAATCGTATTATATTTCTTGTTCTATTTTCAATAGCTGGTGTGACATTCACGTATTTTATGACGCGTCCAGAACCAGAAGCGGAAACGTTGCCAATTATCAATCCAATTGATGTTCCTGAAGACATGGTAGATCCTGAACTCTTGCGTGTGGGTTATGGTCACACGATTGGAAAATTCGCATTTAAGAATCAAGACAATAAAACAATCACTCAGGAAGATGTTCGTGGTAAAGTATATGTTGTTGAGTACTTCTTTACAACATGTAAGACGATTTGTCCACGAATGAATGCTCAAATGCAACGCGTTCATGAGAAATTTAGATCGAACAGCAATGTGAAAATACTTAGTTTCAGTGTTGATCCTGAAACAGATTCAGTTGAGCAATTGAAACGTTATGCTGAAGCTCATAATTCAAAAGGAAATCAATGGAATTTCTTAACTGGAAAGCGGGAAGACATTTATGATTTAGCACGCACATCATTTTTCACTTTAAAACCAACCGAAGCTGAAAATCAGGGTGATGTGGGAAGTGATTTCATTCATACCAATAATTTTGTTTTAGTGGATAAACAAATGCGCATTCGTGGTTATTATGACGGAACGAATCAAAAAGATGTCGACAAAATGATGCACGACATGTCGCTTTTATTAAACGAATAAATCCTTAAGGATGACAAGCCAAGGTATCGTACCAAGGCGAAATTCCTGCCCAAATTCCTAGTGCTCCTGAAATATTTGATGGAATATTTACGGGTGTAGCAAACGGATTTCCACCATTTCCTAATTGCGCCGATTTCTTATCAAAAAAATCATAAGTTGCGTAGTCCAATCGAGAAAGTTTAATCACAACAGTATCGCCCACGCGGTAAAAGCGTTTATAAGCTTCCAAATGAGTTGTATCTTTTCGTTTTAGTGGATTTTCAACCGCAAATTCAAAGGTTAAACCATCAAAATATTGGTCTTTAAAATATCCAGCGCGTTTGTATAAATCGTCCAAATATTCACCTGTTGAAGTGTGATTGATGCGTTTTGCTTCCCATTTATATCCATTGAATTCTCCTGCAGGATCCGTCAAATTCGCCCAAGAATAACCGTAATCGGAGTTTGAATCGTCAGGTTTCCAATACAAATTATTGAGAGCAACTGGAGTTAATAAAGTGGTAGAGCCAGCATAACTTTTACCCTGATGATTGATTGTTAACGTATAGGTTTTACCAACTTCACCCATGGTTAGAGGATCTGTTGTTGAATAGACTTGAATGGGTAATAATTGCAATTCATTGAGTGTAACTTTTAACATCTCTGCAACGGTTTTTTGACTCTCAAGGGGAAGTGAATTGACGGAAATTAATTGAAGTGCAAAACTTTGACTTCCATTACTCACTGTAACTTCGGCATCAGAAATAAAGGATGAAATATAGGCTGCTAAATCTGTAGGCGCATAAACATTTTGTGATTTCGAAAGCATGACGATAGGAAAACCTCCTGTTTCTATTCTTCCGTCTACAACAACCTGTTCTTGATATCCGGGAATATCAATTTGAACTTCTTTAGTACAAGAAATTAATACGAGAAGAGTATACAAAAACGCGTTTTTCAACCTAAAATTTTTCTTAAAAATAAATCATTTTCAGTTTGTTTTAGATCCAACGTACTTTTTTTCGCTTTTTATGATGGCGTTTTTTACTGGTATCATTCGTTGGTAAGGCATTTTCTTCGGCAGATTCATGAATTTCATAGTTCTCTGATTCATCATTGGAATGGGTTGCAAAATTACCTTCAATCAGTTTTCCATTTTCATCGATGACACAATAATTGGTGCCATATTTTAATTGAATTGAACCTTTTTTTGGATAGTCTTTGTAAATCTGATCATAAAATGGTTCGATAAGAATTTTGCCATTTCTATCCATGAAGCCAATTTTTTTATCATCATGAACCCATTGATTGTTTTCAATTCGGAAATGCATATTGGCATAAAAGGGAATTAGCCCATTGATTGGTTCTTCAAATCCTCCATAGACAGTATCGGCGATCATTTTTCCAGAACGCGTATATAAACCCCAAGTTCCCGAATGTCGTCCAACTTGTAAGAGCGTTGTATCACGGCCTAATTCATACATGTAAGCGTAAATTGGCGGAATAAGCGTTCTTCCAAGCGTATCCATCAAACCAGCACCTTTACTGGAATAAACTTCGAAGGTATTATACCTTAAATTCTTTATTTGACCGAAGGTCGCTGGAATAATTGGTTGACCCGTCCAGTTTTCAACACCCATGCATTTTCCGGTTGAATTACTCGAACAGCTTTTTGTGACAATTTTGAAGCCTTTGGTTGGATTGGCCTGAATTTTTAATTCATCTTTTCTCTGATCAATATTCAAATAGTAATATTCGATTGTTAGTCGATTTGTTATACTTAGAAAAGCATAAAATCCATTTTGTCTATTTTGAGGAATGCTCGTATAATCTGTGAGTTCAACGCAAGTTTCGAAGATAAATGGATACAGTACCTCATGTTTCATGTTGATGACTCCGTATTTTCCATTGCGCTTTACACCAATAAAATAGGCATTGTCTTTATGTACTATAAATTTTACTTCATCATAAATTAAGGGAATTGCAAATATTCCTTTTTCATCAATGATACCATATTTTCCTTCTTTTTCTACGAGGGCAAAACCATTATCAAGCAATTTGATATTCTTGTATCGGTCTTTTGAATAAACTTGACCGAGTGTATCAATCAATATCCATTCATTATTTATTTTTAGTGAAGCGATTCCATCCTTGAAGCAAGATATTTGGTCAGCATTGATTGGTACAATTTCTTCGAATGTGTTTCCATTGATAAATCCAAACAAACCATCTTTTTGCACTCCAAAACGATTTTCTGAAATGCATTGGATTTGGTCATACTTTTTCGACACAAATCGAGGTCTGTGCAAGTCAATGAACTGATGTTTACCGTCAATTTGAATTTTATAGACATGTTCGGAATATTTATAAATACCATCCACGGAATATCCGAGAACATCATTCCCCAAATCATCAATGACTTGTTGCTTGTCTTTAAAGGTCCAAACACCTAAAAATTGTTCATCTATTGGTTGTATGCTTTTATAAACTGTTTCAGATTTTGCTTGGCCATTTTGATCCAACAAAATCCATTTATACGATTTTTTGTAATTGCTTGCATCGTGTATTTTTGCATCGTATCCAGCAATTATGGTTGTTTTATTTACGCGCCATAAGTCGTAATAACTTTCTTCAACAACTGGTTTCCCAAACGCGTCAACCAAGAAGCGTTCATATCCATTTTCTCGTGTATATCGAAATACAAGAAAGCGATTTTGATTTACAACTTGTGACATTTCCATAGATGAACGTAAAAGAATACGTCCTGTAGAATCAAGCACCGTCCATATGTTGTTATCATCACGATATTCGAAATACCCATCACGTTGTAACAGATTAGGAGATGGTGAAAATGGATCTAAAAATGTGGTTAAGGAAAAGTCGACAAAACCCCATAATCCATCCTTTAAAAACTCATATCTTCCATACATAAATTTGGAATTTCGAATCATTTCAAATTCCATGGGTAAAATGTATTTTCCAGTTCGATGAATCAATCCGTATAAATTATCTTTTTTCAAGAGAAGATGATCTTTCTGATTGTTGATGTATTCGATGAGTTGGTAATCGTTTAGTAAGAGTTTGAATTGGTCAGAATATAAACTATAGTTATCTTGTTTTCTGGTGATAAAGACAGAGTCAACCCATGAGATTTGGTCATATTCCATCGGAATAACAATTGTTCCAAGTGAATCCAACAAACCAATCTTCGCTGATACACATTGTCCGTTGTCAGATGGTAAACAAGTAAAAATTGGATACAGAATATTAAATCCGCTGTCATCATTTCCTACGTAAGAAGAAGTGTTTTTTGTTTGCAGTTTATGCGCCTTTACTAGCTTGGAAGCTGCTGAGATTGATTTGAGTTTTTTGGCGTCAAATGTTTTATCAAGGTCGTTGAATTTCATCAAGGTATTTCCAAGAGAATCACGAACGAGAATTTTTGAAATTGTGTTGTGGTTGAGAGCAGATTGATCGATCGTTAGAAAACCTTTGTTGGCCGAATAGGAGGAATGAAGTCTCACTTCGACAATTTGATTACCACCATATAAAGGATGATAAATTGTGTCATAAATTGGATTTGCAACAAGTAAATTGCAAATAAACGTGAGCAATACGGCAAAAATGTATTTCATAAGCAAGGCTGTTTACAAACAACCAATGATTAAGTTCATTTCAAGGAGTTCTTACAATTAACCTTCCAATTCCTTCAAAATTAAATTCACATCTTCTTCTGTTGAAGTAAGTTTGTTTTTACAGATTTTGATTAATTCTGCTGCTCGCTTCACTTTTAATGCCAATTCATCAACAGTAATTTCACCGTCTTCCATGTCTCGCACAATTTCCTGTAATTCTTCAAAAGCCGCAGTATAGTTTAATTCATTCTCCATTTTCTTCTTTTTTAATTAATGTAGATGTCAATTCGAAATCGTAAGTAATTGTTGTTATAGTATCACCAATTTCTGCTTGATTGTTTTTTTGTATTGTTTGTCCGTTGATTGTTGTGATGGAATATCCACGTTTTAATACATTTTTCGGATCCATCAAACGCACCATGTTTTCCATTTCAGAAATATGCTGTTGCTCTTTTCCAAGCCGATTAATAAACTTAAGTGGCAACTGAACAACATATTCTGCTATTCGCTCGCGATTCAATTTAAACAATCTATTTGAATAATTTGAACATTCTTTTTGGGCAAAATGCAAATGTTCACGATTATGTGCTAAAAGTGATTTTGCCTCATTTTTGAATTGTTGACTCGTGAGCAGCAAACTGTTTTTAGATTCTAATAGGTAATTTGTTGCACTGTTTTTATAGTGTTTTGTCTCTGCTGAAAATAATTGATTTGCTCGTTCTAAAATTCTGTATGAAGAAGAACGTAAAACTTTACGTGCATCGTTAACAGGAACTGAAAAATCATGGAAAGTTTGCAATAAGAAATCGGCTAACTCAGTTGGTGTGATGGCATTTCTAAAGGCAACAAGTTCTGCAACTGTCATGTTGGTTGAATGTCCAATTCCAGTTAAAACAGGTAAAGAGAAAGAAGCAATTGCTTTACACAATTCATAATTATTGTAACACGAAAGTCCAACTTCACCGCCACCGCCGCGCACAATGACAACAACATCAAAATGCTGTTTCACTTTTTCAATGCGTTTTAATTGTTCAATGATCGATGGTGCGGCAACATCGCCTTGTAAATAGGCTTGAAACAACATCGTGAAAAATTGGTAATTCCATGGATTGTTATTCAAAACCTTCATAAAATCTGACAAGCCCTTACTCGTGTCCGCAGAAATAATCGCGATTCGTTTCGGTAACAAAGGAAAATCCAATAATTGATTAGCATTAATCAAACGCTCAACCTGCAATTTTTTCAAGGTTTCTTCACGCTCACGTTGCAATTCTCCGAGCGCATAATTTGGATCAATGTCCAAAATTTGTAAACTCAATCCAAATGTTTCGTGAAAAACTACTTTGACATTTAGCAACAACGTTGTTCCTTCTTTCAAGGGTTCTTTTACAACTTCAATAAATTGCTTGTTGATGCGTTGAAAATTATGGTTCCAAATGGACGCATTTATTTGCGCCACAATTTTGTCATTTTCCTTTTGCACCAATTCTGGGAATGCGTGTCCACTTGGGTACAAATTCAATTTATGCATTTCTGCTTTTACCCAATAGCTTGATTGATAGCGTTCTTCAATCGTTTTTCGAATGGAAGAAACAACCTGCTGTAAACTGAATATTTGACGATTTTCTGACACGGAGGTTGAAATTAACCAATTTATTTCACAGAAAAAAGTCAATCATCCATGTTCTATGTTCCATGTTCTAATTAACTTTGCCGTAACATTTAAAAACTTCAAAAATGGCTGACATTCACACTTATGATTTCGCAGGAAAAAGAGCACTAATTCGCGTTGATTTTAACGTTCCATTGGACAAAGAAACGTTTGAAATTACGGATGATACACGTATTCGTGCAGCTTTGCCTACGATTCAACACATTCTTAAAAATGGTGGAAGTGTTGTGTTGATGTCGCATTTAGGTCGTCCGAAAGATGGTCCTGAAGATAAATTTTCATTGCGTCACATTGTTGGACATACAGCTGAATTGTTAGGTGTACCTGTTCAGTTTGCGAATGATTGTATCGGTGAACAAGCGGATGACATGAGTGCAGCTTTGAAACCAGGTGAAGTGTTAATGTTAGAAAATGTGCGTTTTCACAAGCGCGAAACTGCTGGAACTGAAAGTTTTGCAGAACAATTAGCAAAACATGGTGATGTATACGTGAATGATGCATTTGGAACTGCTCACCGAGCTCATGCAAGTACAACAGTTGTTGCGAAGTTTTTCCCGAATGATAAAATGTTTGGTTATTTATTAGAAGGAGAAATTAAAGCCGTTGATAAAGTATTGAACAGCGATGAAAAACCATTGACTGCTATCGTTGGTGGTGCAAAGGTTTCTTCAAAAATTACCATTATCGAGCGTTTATTGGATAAAGTAGACAATTTGATCGTAGGTGGAGGAATGGCATACACCTTCGTTAAAGCGATGGGTGGTGAAGTTGGAAATTCTTTGATTGAAGATGATTTTGTTCCAATGGCTCAAAAAATCATGAACGATGCAAAAGCAAAAGGCGTGAATTTGTATATTCCTACGGATACAATTATCGCTGATAAATTTGACAATGATGCAAATCGTCAAGAAGTGAAAATTGGTGAAATTCCAGAAGGTTGGATGGGACTTGATACAGGTTCAGAAACATCTGCTGCTTGTCGTGAGATTATTGCCTCTTCAAAATTGATTTTGTGGAATGGTCCAATGGGTGTTTTCGAAATGGAAAACTTCCAACAAGGAACAAAAGATGTTGCAAATGCCATTGTTGAAGCAACTGAAAAAGGAGCTTTCTCACTAATCGGTGGTGGAGATTCTGTTGCGGCAATCAATAAATTCAAATTGGCTGATAAAGTTTCATACGTTTCAACAGGCGGAGGTGCTATGTTGGAATATTTAGAAGGAATCGAATTGCCGGGAATTAAAGCAATCCGCGACTAATTTTCTGAAACATGATTAAACACCTGAAACTAGCTCTTCTTGGGTTGGTAGTTTTCTGCTACGCTCCATTGTATGGACAAGAATTCCCCAATTTATTGGCAGCCAATCGTGTTACAACGGTTGCGTATTATGAAATGGGTGAAGCACGTACCTTTCATGTTGTTAATTCGTCAACGAAAACGAAAAACGATAAATCTAAACCAGAGGAAGAAGAGCAAGTTGAATACGATATCGTTATAACAGTTTTAGAGCAGGAGGATAGCTCGTATATCATGGAAATGGTGTACAGTAATTTTACTTTTCCAGAAACGAAGCGTGCTAATGAATTGAATGAAGCCATTGCTCAATTATCCGAAGGATTAAAAATAAAATACGCAACGGATGAGCTTGGTCGATATGATTCGATCATCAACAAAGCAGAATTATCGAAAGATCTTAAACTGCAAATTGAAGAAGTAATTTCCTTGTTTGACGGAACATTTGAAAAAGAAGAAGAGAAGGAAGTGTTTAGTGCAACCATGAATTATTTGGTTGATAAAATGATTCTTCCAGAAAATATAGAGGCCTTGTATGCGGAAGATATTTTGAACATACATGGTTATTACGGCATTGAATTGACCGTTGGGAAACCGGTTCAAATTGAATTAAATTACAGCACACTCAATAATTTTGTCTTGGCTGGAACAGGAACAATCACTTTAAATACAATCAACAAAGACGCGGATGCATTTACCTTTATCACTTCTGAAGCTCCAAACAAAGAAGAAATGAAAGCCTACATTAAAGATCTATTTTCCTTTTTTATGTTGGATAACATGAAGGAAAAAGCCAGTTTAAGTGAATTTAAATTTTCGTCGAAAGCAAAAACGAAATTTACATTGGAACTCTCAACAGGTTGGTTAAAAACGGCCACGCATACTTCAACAAATACCTTTACAATAGGAAAAGATACGATCAAAATGGTAAAGAAATCGGTTATTAAGGAGATTAATTAATTTTTTTTCAAATCGCTGTAACTTTTCTGTAACTTGCAAGTCTAACGTTGGAACCTATAAACGAAATGACTTCAAACGAGTACAATCGCGCTGTCGACGAATTTTCGGATAATATCTACAGATTCGCACTAAAGCATCTCAAAAATGAGATGTCGGCGAAGGATATTGTGCAAGAAACGTTTACAAAAGTGTGGATCAAACACGAAGAAGTGGCGTACGAAAAAGTGAAGTCTTATTTGTTTACAACGGCGTATCATGCAATTGTCGATTGGGTGAAAAAAGAGGGAAGAAACGGTGATTTTGAAAAAGTAGAACATACTGCTTCCACTGAATTTTCAATTTCATTCGATTTGCAAAAAGTGTTGAACGAAGCATTGGATAAATTGCCAGAGGTTCAAAAAACAGTTGTTCTGCTGCGTGATTACGAAGGATACAATTACGCAGAAATTGCAGAAATAACCAATTTGAATGAATCGCAAGTGAAAGTGTATATTTTCAGAGCGAGACAAACATTGAAAGAATACATAAAACGAACAGAATTAGTAGTATAAATTGACTATGGAACGCATCAGTATATTTAATTATGAGGCATTTTACCTTGATTTTCTCGAAGGAACTTTGAGCGAAGAGGAAACTGCTTTGTTTTTAGCGTTCTTGGAAGAACATCCTGAATTGCAATTGGATGATGAAAACCTATTCGCAATTGAAGATGATCAAGTTGCACTAGATACTTCCTTTAAGGAAAATTTGAAACAACTTAATTTTGAAACAACTGTAATAACTTTAAACAATGTTGAACAGTTTTTAATAGCGCAAACTGAAGGCTTATTGTCTTCAACGAAACGTGCCGAATTAAACGTGTTTTTATCAAAAGATCCGAGTTTATTGCATGCACAACGTTTGTATGCCAACACAAAATTAAATCCTGATTTATCAATTGTTTTTGAAGAGAAATCTTCATTAAAGCAAGCGCGAAGAATTGCCTTATGGCCAATCCTTTCGATGGCAGCTGCAGCAAGTGTTGCAGTCTTTTTCTTTCTTGGAAATCCATCGACGGATACAGGTCAAATGGCAGGAACAACGGCTAGAATTCATGTAAAACTACCCGTTAAAGATGTAAACCAGTCGCCAGTTGTCATTAATCCTTCGAAACCAATTTCTCAAGAACCTTCGTTTAGTGTGTCAATGCCATCCAAAGAACAACCAATTGTTGCCTCAAATAATCCTAATCGTTTGACAAATTTCCCACTTCAATTAAAAGTGAAAAAATTGAATGGAATTTCTGTACGCGAAGTAGAAAACGACATTGAAGAACAAACATTCGCTCAGTCAACCATTTCGCCTGTTTCAACTGAAAATGTTGCAACAAACTATGGATTTCAGGACATGAAAAATCCAATTAAACCAATAACAAATCGTTTGTCGGACGCAGTAAAACAAGAAGTTGATTTCAGAACGGCTAAAGCAACAGAAAAAACACCTGGAGGTTTTTACCTAAAAATAGGGAAATTGGAGATTTCGCACAGAAATAATTAATCTTTCTCCACTTTCTTTTCAGAATCTGTTTTTCACTTTCTTCTTTTTATATCTTTACATTCCGTCGAATGAAAGAAACATCCTTCATACAGCAAAACAAGGAAAAGTGGGAACGCTTTGAAAAACTCTATGAATCAAACGCCAATGATCCAGAAGAGCTAAGTAATCTGTATATGGACATGACTGATGACTTAAGTTATGCACAAACGTTTTACAAACGTCGAACCGTTCGAGTTTACCTTAATCAACTTGCCCAAAAAGTCTTTACAGGGGTTCATAAACAACGTGGTGAATCATTAAAAAAGCTGCTAACTGTTTGGAAAGTCTCCCTTCCGTTGGAAATTTATCGCGCACGAAAAAATTTGTTGTTTGCCCTTGTTGCATTCATGGTTTATGTCGTTATTGGTGCTGTTACAACGCATTTTGATCCAGATTTTCCGCGTGTGGTAATGGGCGATGGTTATGTCGACATGACGATTGAGAACATTAAAAATGGTGTTCCACTAGATGTGTACCAAGATGAAAGCCAGTTGGGAATGTTCATTCAAATAACAACCAACAACATGAAAGTGTCGTTCTTGACCTTTTTCATTGGTTTTTTCTTTACGATTGGAACGCATGTCATGATGTTTTACAATGGTGTAATGCTTGGTGCATTTCAATACTTTTTTAAACTAAAAGGTCTTCTCATTACAAGTTTTCTTGGAATTTGGATTCATGGTGCATTTGAAATTTCATCCATTGTGATTGCAGGAGCAGCCGGAATAACAGCCGGAAATGGGTGGTTGTTTCCACGTTCCTATACGCGACTTCAATCACTTCAATTATCGACTAAACGCGGATTAAAAATCATGATGAGTTTGGTTCCGTTTGTCATTGCAGCTGGATTTTTGGAAAGTTTTGTGACACATAATTATCAAACCTTGCCTGAATGGTCGAAATGGACATTGATTATGCTTTCATTTGGATTGATTTTGTTTGTTTATGTCTTTTATCCAATTCATGTTGCTCGCAAATATCCTGAATTGGTAGATGCAGAAGAAGCAGCACCTTTTCGCACAACGAGTAAAATTCAACGGTATAAAATCAGAAATGTTGGACAAACCATCTCGGATTCCTTCCAGTTTTACCGAATGTACTTTAAGAAATTTTCGAAAATTATCTTTACGATTGTTGTTCCAATTACAATACTCTTGATAATTGCCCAAGATACTATGAAGTACGAAGAATTGGAAACAGAATATTGGTACGATTGGGCTGGTCAACTCGGAATAATAATTGGATACGATTTTAATTCGATTGGTGATGTGATCGTTGCATTCCTTTGGACACTGAACATTTCCCTCGTTTTCACCGCAGTATTTTGGTCCTTCACATCAATGGATGAAGCTTTTTCTTGGAAGGGATTTTTTGCATTTGCTAAAAAACGTTTTCTTGCTGTATGGCTTGGAAGTATGGGACTTTTCATCATTTTATTTGGTTTACCTTGGTATTTGCTCTTTTGGGCATTTTTCCTAATTCCCTTGTTCTATTTACAAGGCGCAACGATGGGACTTGACGATGCTGCATTTGGTGGACGCTTAAAAAAATCATTCCGTTTTAGTATAAAACAATATGGAAATACCTTATTAACCTTGGGATTGGTACTTGTTTTTATTGTCTTAATAGCACAACCAATTGCTTTTGTATTCAGTATTCACAATGGTTACAACGATGAACCTTTGGTTAGCGATGCTTTGGATATGTTGGTCGGACTAGTAAAACGCGTTTCTCGAGAGTTTACGGATGATTACATTGTCGTAGGAAACATTGTTCGTCAAGTTGTTTATGCCGCATTTTTGTTGGGAATTCTTCCGTTGTTGGCAATAATTGCAGGATTCTCATATTACACAGAACTCGATAAATCTGAGGCAAAATCGCTAAAGGAGAATTTTAAAAAGTTTGGAAAGCGCAATCGCTATCAAGAAAAAAGTGTGGATTTTGAATAAGTTATTGCTCGTCATAGTATTGTTCTTTTCAGCGCTTCAAGTGAATGCGCAAGGTTCAAAAATGGACCCCAAAAAGAAGGTTTGGAAGCAAGAAAAAGACTATTTAAAATACAAAAAGCAAAAAGATTACAAAGGTCCGGATGATTGGTACAATTCAGGACCAACTTCAATTCATGAATCGCAAGATCCAACACCAACGAGTACTACTACTTCCAGTGGTTCCCAAGGAATTCAATACAATCCGCAACAAATACAGCAGGATAGAGAACGACAATTTGGAAAAGGCGGTGGAGGAACCTTAAAATCGGATCCAAAAATCAAAAAACCGGAACCAATCACCTTGCCTGATATCGATAGCCCTGATATTGACGCGCCAGATGTAAATGTACCTGATGTAGATCCACCAACAATTTCGGCAGAATTTTGGAAAATGTTGCTGGTTCTACTTTTGATTGCTGGATTAATCTTCGGTTTGTACTGGTATTTAAAAAATCGTCAACCGTCCGACAAAACCATTCAGCAAAATGTTGAAAATGATTGGAATCCAACTGTAATCTCGAAAACAGATTTAGAGCTCAAACTGGATACGGCTCTGGCAAGAGAAGATTACCGCGAATGTGTACGCATTTACTTTACGTTTATTTTGAAAGAGTTAATTCAGAAAAATTGGATTCACTGGAAAAAGGATAAAACGAATCACCATTACATCATGGAGGTAGCGAGTCGTCCGAATAGCGATATTTTTAGAGAATGCGTTCGCATTTACGATTTGGTGTGGTACGGAGAATACGAAATAAATAAATCCGTTTTCGAACTTTTGCAGCCAACTTTACTCAATTATTACCAATCCCTTAAAGACAAAAATGAACAATAAGGCGAAAATAGGGATAATTGGAATCGTACTTTTGGTAATAGTGGCGGTCGTACTTTTGATGGGCGGTAATCCACTTGAAAAGGGCGATAAGCGTGAGGCCTTTGTTTCAGAAAATTGGGAGGATAAATATAAATTAAACGAAAAAGATCCGTACGGATTGTTCATGTTTAATCAGTTATTGCGTGCGCATGTTGATACCAATCACACAGTTGTACCTTTAACAAAATCGTATGAATTAGATTCTGTCCTAGAATTGAACCAACGCAATACAATGCTGTTTGTTGGAGATAAATTTGGGTTAAAAACAGCAGAATTTGATAGTGTTTTAGCACAAGTGAACGAAGGAAATACACTGTTATTAAGTTCGAATCAATTGACGAATAACATTGTTCGAAGATTATTTATTCGCTACGAAGTAAGTTATGATTATGCTGATAGTGTGAACGTTGCAATCAACCGCAATTCATTGTCAATGTTCTATTTGTATCAAAATGATACGATTGCACATGAATGGCGTGCATTTAGCGCTGTTCGACCGATTGATACTAATTACAGGGTTTTATCTTCGATTTATCAAATGCCAGATTTCATTCGCTTGAAATACGGAAAAGGATACATTTACATTCATACAAATCCAGAGTTCTTTTTTAACTACCAAATCAAACGACCAGCAGGTTATCGATATGCCTCTTATTTATTAAATCAATTACCACAAGATCAACCTGTCTATATTTTAGAATTGGGTCGCTTGTTGGAAAATACGTATGATCCATACGGAGAAGGAGATGGTCCGTCTGATGAACAAGACGATAGCTATTTTCAGTTCATCCTAAAAAGTCCTGCGCTTATGGCAGCATTTGGTCTTGGGCTTTTAGGTGTTTTATTATTTGCCCTATTCCGATCGAAACGTATGCAACCTGTTGTTCCGTACATCGAAAAGAAAAAGAACATGTCTTTGGAGTTTGCGCAAACAATTACTTCGATTTATCAATCGAAAAGCAATCCGATGGGAATCATCAAGGTTCAGCGTCAGAATTTCTACGATGCGATGCAAAAACATTTCTTTGTGGATGTCTTTAGAAAATCAAATGACCGTGAAAAAGCCATTCGAATTCTTTCTGAAAAATCGAACATTCCAATTGCTGAACTTAACGAGTTAATCACCTTGTTCGAGCCAAAAAATCAAAGTATTTTGAACGACACGCATCTTGCTCAAATTTCTGAGAAACAACGTTCGATTTACATGCGAACAAACATCATCACTGATCGAATTATTGAACGCATCGAAGGAAAGGAAATTCGTTTACAACGTCTGTTGATTCTATCCGTGTTGCTAATTTTGATTGGGATTTACGTTGTTATGCTTGGGTTCTATTACTTGGTGGCTTCAATCGGAATCGGAATTGTATTGTGGCCAATTGGTGCCTTATTCCTTGCTATTGGTATCAGAAGAATGAACCGACCTTACTTGGTTATTCAAAAAGAAGAAATTGCTTTGTATCCAAGTTTTGGTAAAGTTCGCCAACTAGCAACAAATGATTTAATGCGTGTTTCTGTAATTAAAAATGCCTATGTATTTTACTTCAAAGGCGATAAGGAATTGAAAATAAATAAATTAGAATTAAGTAAATTTGATAGATCTCAACTTGAGAGATTTATTTCTAAACACCATCAGTTAGAGTTATGATGAACGATGATTTAAACAAACCAGAAGGACAGGAAGAAAACGATTTTTCGAACTATATGCCAAAAGAAAATGCTTCTGATGCAACATCCTCAGAGCAGACAGAAACACCTGCAGAAACGTCTTCAGAACCAGCAACGACGAGTACAAGTTCATACTCTTTTGAGCGACAAAATGAAGAATTGATCTGGGTAGCTTCGAAGGTAAACAATGTGCGTGTTGAGCTGGCAAAATTTGTCATCGGGCAACATGATATGGTTGAATTGATGTTGGCTGGAATTTTTGCGAATGGACATTTGTTGTTAGAAGGTGTTCCAGGTGTTGCGAAAACCTTGTCTTCAAAAGTGTTAGCAAAGGCGTTGGATATTGATTTTTCGCGTATTCAGTTTACACCAGATATGATGCCTTCAGATGTGATTGGAACGAGTGTTTTCAACATGAAGGATTCTAGTTTTTACTTTAAAAAAGGCCCAATTTTCTCGAATATTGTGTTGATTGATGAGATCAACCGTGCTCCAGCAAAAACACAAGCTGCCTTGTTTGAAGTAATGGAAGAACGCCAAATTACCTATGATGGAACCTTGTATCCAATGACGTTCCCTTTCTTGGTAGTTGCGACGCAAAATCCGATTGAGCAAGAAGGAACGTACAGTTTGCCAGAAGCACAATTAGATCGTTTCTTGTTTAAAATCAAATTGGATTATCCTGAATTGCATCAAGAAGAAGAAATTCTACAACGTTATAAAAACAACATCAAAGCACCTGATTTGAATAGGGTAAAACCAGTTTTTACAGTGAATGAAATTCAAAAAGTGCAAGATATTGTCGAGAAGATTATTATTGAAGACAATTTGGTTAAATACATTTCTAGTATCACGCACAAAACGCGTAATCACGGAAAAATTTACTTAGGAGGTTCACCACGTGCGTCTTTATCGATTTTGAAATCTGCCAAAGCAATTGCTGCAATTCGTGGACGTGATTTTGTGACACCAGAAGACATTCAGTTTGTGGCGAAACCCGTATTGAACCACCGTTTGATTTTGACACCAGAAGCAGAAATGGAAGGATTATCAACGGAAGATGTTGTGAATGAAATTATTCAAACAATTGAAGTTCCAAGATAAACGATGAAGTTACTTTCTTCCATTTATTTAACGCGTTTCTTCTTTTTGCTATTTGCAATTGGTGTGATTTTGTTTGCGGCATCCTTTGCCGTTCCAGCACTCTATTTTATTGCGAAGATTGGAATGATGTGTTTATTTGGAATTACCTTGCTTGATGTGTTGTTGACTTTCTCGTCCAAGCAACCATTGATCTACCAACGTCATGTTCAAATTCGCTTGAATCTTGGAGATCAAAACGAGGTGAAATTAGTCGTAAAAAATGCGACTAATCAACCGATTAACTTTCGTATGTGCGAAGGTTTTCCTATTGAAATGCAGGAACGTTCACGTATTTTTAAAGGCTTGGTATTACCGAAGCAGGAAGCAATTTTTGAATACGTTTTTATTCCGAAAGAGCGTGGAGAGTTTTACTTCAGAAAACCCTTTTTCATCATTGCATCCTTGTTTAATTTGGTGAGTCGAAAATACATCATTGATGATGAACAGGAAGTGAAAGTGTATCCTTCCGTCTTGCAAATGAAAAAGTATGAGTTGTTAGTGTTTCAGCAACAAAAAACAAGTTCTGGAATTAAGAAAATTCGTCGTTTGGGTAACACAAGCGAGTTTGAGCAAATCAAAAACTATGTGCAAGGAGATGAAATAAAAACCATCAACTGGAAAGCAACAAGTCGCAGAAATGAATTGATGGTAAATCAATACCAGGAAGAAAAATCCCAACATATTTATTGCATTATTGACAAAAGTCGTTCAATGCAAGTTCAATTCGACAACTTGAGCATGTTGGATTACGCGATAAATTCTACCTTGGTTTTTTCGAATATTGCTCTACGAAAAGGGGATAAAACAGGATTGATTACGTTCTCTGATAAAATTGGTTCGCAACTTCCAGCAGATCGAACGGGTGGACAAATGCGCCGAATCATTGAAGAATTGTACAATCAAAAAACACATTTCTTAGAGCCTAATTATGAGTTGTTGTACAATTCGTTGCGCAGAACGGTGAAAACACGTTCGTTGTTGGTCTTGTTCACCAATTTTGAAACGGAATTTGCCATGCGCAGAGCCTTACCAATGTTGCGTCGAATCAATCAAAAACATGTGTTGGTGGTGGTGTTTTTCCAAAATACCGATTTGCAAGAGTTAGCGTATGAAGTCCCAAAAACGACCAAAGACATTTATCAATCGGCTGTTGCTGAACGCATGATTTCCATGAAAGGAAGAATTGCGCAAGAATTGAAGCAAAATGGCATTCAAACGATTTTGACCTTGCCTTCTGAATTGTCCATTAATACCATCAATAAATACCTCGAACTTAAGGCGAAAGGTTCAATTTAATTTGCATTCCATGAAATCCACTCTCACTAGAATTACACTCCTTCTCGGAAGTATTTTGCTAATAGCATCATGCTCGAGCTATCAAAAAATTGATGTAGAGAACATTCAAAAGTTGTACATTGATTATAATTCGAGTGATCCAATCAATTATTCCACACCTTTCAAAGCAGAGGTGGTGATGAAAATGTATACCAACGAAGAAGTTGTGCTTTCGAAATCGAAGAACTTTACTTCAAGTCAGAACATTTCTTTTGATTTTATTAGTAAAAAAGCAACCTTGTATGGTATTCCAACAACATTTGAAAAGGATGTTGAGGTCGTAACATTATCTCTTACTGATAAATATGGAAAAACAATTACTACTTCAGATACAATACGAATGAACTTTAACGCTTCCTTATCAATTGGTTTTTCAGGAGATAAAGGTGCCAAAGGAAACAATGGAGGCTCGGGTGTATCAGGTGGTTGGTTATCAAGGGATGGTAAAGCAGGAGATTCAGGATTGAACGGAGCGAATGGGCAAAATGGAGATAATTATGAAATTCATATCTGGATGGAAGGTGATTTTTACTACATTCATATGAAAAATACAACTGAAAATTGGACGGCAAAGTATAAAATGCAAGGAACCCATGCCTTAGTTATGAACGCTCAAGGTGGAAATGGCGGTGAAGGAGGTTCTGGAGGTTCAGGAGGGACTGGAAAAGACGGTGAAATAAAAGGAACTACTACGAAACTACCAGGAAATGGTGGAAATGGAGGGAACGGCGGAAATGCTGGAAATGGAGGTCGTGGTGGAGACGTTCAAGTAATCATCAATCCGAATGCTGAATCAATCAAACCCTATTTGGAAATAAGAAATGGTGGTGGAATCGCTGGAAATGCTGGATCTGGCGGATCGGGTGGACAACCGGGCAAACCGTTGAATGGTCAATCACAAGCAAAATCGGGCAGTAATGGATTAAACGGCATGAATGGTTTAAGCGGAATGGCAGGAACGGTGAACGTGGAAACAAGTCCTTTCGATCCAACTATGTACAAATAAAAAAAGGCCGACTACAGCCGACCTTTTCTAAAACGTTCACAATGAATTATTGTGCTGTATACGTTGTTAAATAAGTTGTGTTGCCATCAACTTGTTTCAATTTCATTTCTTTGTTTTTCAACTCAACGATTGTGTAAACTTCAGATGTAGATGACCCTGTATCAGTCATGCTAACTGTAGTTTTGTCACTGTTAAATTCCCATTTACCATCGAAATTATCAGTGAATGGTGTCCCCAAAACTGTGTAAACAGCTGTACCTTTGTACGTACCATCTTTATCGATAGTTACATTAACAGTTCCCATGCTTGATGTATAATCAGTTCCGTTAACTGTGTAACTTGATAATTTCCAGTCTCCAGCCATACGACCTTTTGCAGAAATTAAAGAAAAGTTCGAACCTTCTTCGTATTTGTTACAAGAAGAAACAACTGCTGTTAGTGCTAACAAAGCAACTAAACTCAATTTAAATAAATGTTTCATAGTGTGATTAATTTTAGACAAAAATAGGGAAAAGTTCAATATCAATTCAAAAGTTTTATTTTTTGTAAAAATTGAATTGAAAACACTGAAAAGTCGATGGATTTACGAATAAAAGTTATCTTTGTTTTCTCCTTTTTGGAGTACAAAATTTGAGATTATGGATCGTAATGAAGACCTGTTAAAACGCCGTGAAGCTTCCCATTTAGGTGGAGGCCAAGCAAGAATTGATAAACAACATCAACAAGGTAAGTTATCAGCTCGTGAACGTATAACTGTATTGTTGGATGAAAATTCATTCAACGAAATTGGTCAGTTCGTAGAGCATCGTGCAACTACATTTGGCTTGGATAAACAGCATTTCCCTGGTGATGGAGTTGTGACGGGTTACGGAACGATTCATGGTCGTACAGTTTACGTTTTCTCGCAAGATTTCACGGTTTTAGGAGGTTCATTGTCAGAAACACATGCTGCGAAAATCTGCAGAATCATGGATTTGGCAATGAAAAATGGTGCTCCTTTGATTGGTTTGAACGATTCTGGTGGCGCACGAATCCAAGAAGGTGTTGTTTCCTTGGCTGGTTATGCGGATATTTTTTACCGTAACACACGTGCTTCAGGTGTAATTCCTCAAATTTCTGTAATCATGGGACCTTGCGCTGGTGGAGCAGTTTATTCTCCAGCTCTGACAGATTTCGTTTTCATGGTGGAAGAAACATCGTACATGTTTGTAACTGGACCAAACGTTGTTAAAACAGTTACACACGAAGAAGTTTCATCGGAAGATTTGGGTGGAGCAAAAGCACATGCAGAAAAATCTGGAGTTAATCATTTCATTGCTGCAAACGATGTAGAATGTTTGAAAAAAGTGCGTGATTTGGTGACGTATTTCCCACAAAATGCAAACGAATTACCTCCTCAACCAAAACGTTTTGAATTCAATCCTGCTAAATTGGAAACGATTCAACACATTATGCCAGATAACGTGAATGTTCCATACGATATTCGTAAAGTGGTAGAATGTGTGATTGATGACAATAGTTTCCGTGAAGTGCAAGAAGATTTCGCGAAGAACATTGTGGTTGGTTTCGCTCGTTTGGAAGGAAGAACATTGGGAGTTATTGCCAATCAACCTGCAGCGATGGCTGGAGTTTTAGATATTGATGCGTCTCGTAAAGGTGCACGTTTTGTTCGCTTCTGTGATGCCTTCAATATTCCTTTATTGGTGTTTGAAGACGTACCAGGTTTCTTGCCAGGAACAGATCAAGAATGGCGTGGTATCATTACGCACGGAGCGAAATTGTTGTATGCCTTCTCTGAAGCAACGGTTCCAAGAATTACAGTTATAACACGCAAAGCTTACGGTGGTGCATTTGACGTAATGAACTCAAAAAACATTGGTGCGGATTTGAACTTTGCTTGGCCAACAGCGGAAATTGCTGTAATGGGAGCGAAAGGAGCAGCTGAAATTATCTTCAAACGTGAAATCGCTGAAGCAGCAAATCCTGAAGAAAAATGGAAGGAAAAAGAAGCGGAATACGCTGACTTATTTGCAAATCCATACAGAGCGGCTGAGCGCGGAATTGTAGATGATGTAATTTTACCGCAAGAAACACGCTCAAAATTGATTGCTGGATTCAAAATGTTGGAAAATAAGGCTGAAGTATTGCCGCAAAAGAAACACGGAAACATTCCTTTATAATCGAAAAGGTAAAGACATAAAAAACCCCGTTCTGATTTCTCGGAACGGGGTTTTTGTTTTAAGATATTTCTTACAATTCAAACTTGATTCCTTGCGCTAATGGCAAACTGTCTGAATAGTTAATTGTATTTGTTTGACGACGCATGTAAACTTTCCAAGCATCAGATCCAGACTCGCGTCCACCACCTGTTTCTTTTTCACCACCAAATGCTCCACCGATTTCAGCACCTGAAGTTCCAATGTTTACGTTTGCAATTCCACAATCAGATCCTTGTTGTGACAAGAATGCTTCAGATTCCTTTAAGTTGTTTGTCATAATTGCTGATGACAATCCTTGAGGAACTCCGTTTTGTAATTTAATTGCGTTTTCAACACCACCTGAATATTTCATGATGTATAAAATTGGTGCGAACGTTTCGTGTTGAACGATTGCAAAATGGTTTTGTGCTTCAACGATTGCTGGTTTCACATAACATCCTGATTCATATCCTTCTCCAGTTAAAACGCCACCTTCAACGATGATTTTTCCACCTTCAGCAACAGCTTTGTCCAATGCTCCTAAATAAGCATTCACTGCATCTTGATCGATAAGAGGTCCAACGTGGAAGTTTTGATCCAATGGATTTCCAATTTTCAATTGTTTGTATGCATTTGTTAACGCATCTTTTACTTTATCATAAATCTCTTCGTGAATAATCAAACGACGAGTTGATGTACAACGTTGTCCTGCTGTTCCTACTGCTCCAAATACAGCTCCTGGAACAACCATTTTCAAATCAGCTGTTGGTGTGATGATAATTGCATTGTTTCCACCAAGTTCTAATAAGGATTTTCCTAAACGAGCTCCAACCGCTGCACCAACAGATTTACCCATGCGTGTAGATCCTGTTGCAGATACTAAAGGAACACGTGTATCTTCAGCCATCAATTTTCCAATTTCAGCACCACCGATTACCAAACCAGAAACTCCTTCTGGAACTCCGTTTGCATCAAATACTTCTTTTGTAATTTGTTGACAAGCGATTGCTGTAATTGGTGTTTTTTCAGATGGTTTCCAAACACAAACGTCACCACACACCCAAGCCAAGGCTGTATTCCAGTTCCAAACGGCTACTGGGAAGTTGAACGCTGAAATAATTCCAACAATTCCTAGTGGGTGATATTGCTCATACATTCTGTGTCCTGGACGCTCTGAATGCATCGTAAGTCCATACAATTGACGTGATAAACCAACTGCGAAATCACAAATGTCGATCATTTCTTGTACTTCACCTAAACCTTCTTGCAATGATTTCCCCATTTCATAAGAAACCAATTTTCCAAGTGGTTCTTTGTAGAAACGAATGCGCTCTGCCAACTGACGAATAATTTCACCTCTTTTTGGAGCAGGAATCATTCTCCATTCTTTGAACGCTTCTTGTGCTTTCAAAATAACTGCCTCGTAATCTGCTTCAGTAGCAGCATTTACAGATGCAATTAATTTTCCATCAACTGGAGAAATTGAATCGATACGCTCTCCTCTGGTTTTAAACCATTTTCCGCCTGTTGAGGCTCCGTTATTTATTTCTTCAATCCCTAATTGAGAAAGAATCTCCTGAATTCCAAGGTCTGTCATTGTTTCAGCCATCTGGTGTTTGATTTTAATGATTAAAAAGTGTTACAAAATTAACGTAAATTATCTGAATCTGTGCAACATTGGTTTCAATATTCATGGGTTTTTATGGTTCTAACTAAAAACTCAAAGTTTATGTCGAATTCCTCTGTTACGCTTTGGATGTTGATCGCTTGTCAACTGCCTACAAATTGATTTTCATTAAATTGATTATCTTTGCCTTAAATTCATCAATTATGATTTTCCGTATCACTCTATTTGCTGTTTTGGCGTTCACCGTTGCTTGTGGAACAGCTAAAAACAAGGAAACTGATCCAACCATGAAAGTGATTAATTTTCATGGAAATGTGCACAAGCCATATTGTGGTGGAGCACGTCCAAATCCAGATGTAGCAGCCGGATATTATGAATCCATGAAATTTGAGAAATTCAACATTCTGAAAGGAAAAAACTTTACAGAAGGAATGGAAATTTACAAGGAAATTACCTTGGATGTTGAAGGAAATGCAGTCTTTAATTTACCTGTTGGTGACTACATGCTAATTCGTGCAGACAAATACCTTTCGTTGGAAGAATACATGAAGAAATATGCGCCAATGGAGGATAAAAATTACAAAATCAAAGGCTCCGATTGTTTCAAAACATGGAAAAATACACCTGAAATGTACTTTACGGTCGAAGCTGATACATCGATTGAATTGCGTCAAAAAGCGAAATGTTGGGTGGGAACAAACGCGTGTTTGGAATATGTTGGTCCGCCAGCACCTTAACAATTCATGATTTAGAATTTATAATTCGTGATTATTTAATCCCAGAATACGGTTAATTTTCCTGTTGTTTTTCCGTTTTCTAAGGCGGCATGTGCTTCTGCTACTTTGTCAATGGTGTATGTTCCACCAACTTGCGGTTCTAATTTTCCAGCTTGATGCAATTTCACAACTTCTTGCAGGCAATTCGCCAAAACTTTTGGACGATTATCAGCAATTTTCAGCATGTTCACTCCGAGAATATTTTTGGAACGCATCATTAAGCCGATCGGTAAAACCAAGCCCATTTTCCGCACAAAATTCAATTGGGAGAAGAATCCCCATTTTCCAGAGGACAATTCAGAGCCACCAAACAAAACAACCTTTCCGCCTGAACCAATTAATGCCATGTCTTTTTTATACGTGGAACCCGCAACAGGATTATAACTTGTATCCAAACGTTCGCCTTTTAATAATTGATTGATTTGTTCCGCATAATCACCTTTGTTGTAATTGATGACATGGTCTGCACCCAACTTTTTCACCAATTCAGCTTTTCGTTCGTCGCCAATTTTTGCGAATACTTCAGCACCTTTTAATTTCGCCAATTGAATTAAAATGGTTCCAACACCTCCAGCTGCTGCGTGAATCAACACTTTGTCTCCTGCATGAATCGGCGCCAAATAATCGGCCATGTAAAACGCTGTTACAGCTTGTGTACACAAGACCATTGCTTCTTCAGCTGGCATGTCATGAATTGGAACAACGGCATAATCATAGGTTACAACGTGCTTTGCGTAACCTCCAAAACGACAAAAAGCCAAAACGCGCGTACCAATCAAACTTGGATCAACATCTGAACCAACTTGTGTAATTGTTCCAACAAGTTCATAGCCAACAACACATGGCAAGGGTGGCGCTTCACGGTACAAACCAATGCGCGACATTACATCGGCATAATTCAACCCAAATGCTTCACTTTCAATAACAACCTCTTTGGCTTTCGGTCCGTCCAATGTAATTGCTCTGCGCTCAAATGCGCGTTCTGCTGGACCGTTTTTCACCAAAACAATCGCTTCTGTGTTGATCTTAGTCATTTTTACCTTCAATAATAATAACGATTTCTCCTTTTGGTGGATGTTGTTCGTAATACGCTTTCACTTCAGTAGCAGTTCCACGTTTGTATTCTTCGAAGAACTTGGAAATTTCGCGTACAACACAGACGTTGCGTTCAGGACTAAAAAACTCTTCGATTTGACCAAGACATTTCACCAAACGATGCGGTGATTCATACAAAATGACTGTTCGTTCTTCTTCTGCTAACAATTTAAGGCGGGTCTGACGCCCTTTTTTGTGGGGTAGAAATCCTTCAAATACAAATTTATCGCAGGGAAAACCACTTGCAACAAGTGCCGGAACAAAAGCGGTTGGACCGGGTAAACATTCCAAATCAATTCCTGCATTCACACATTCACGTGCCAACAAAAATCCAGGATCTGAAATGCCGGGTGTTCCTGCATCAGAAACCAAAACTGTTAGTGCGTTTGATTTAATACGATCGATCGTCGATTGCAGCATTTTGTGTTCATTGTGTGCATGAAAAGGCAAAACTTGCTTGTTGATTTCCAAGTGATTCAACAATTTTTTTGTCACACGTGTATCTTCTGCAAAAATGACATCACATTCTTTGAACATGCGAATGGCACGCAAGGTAATGTCTTCCAAATTACCGATTGGAGTCGGAACTAAACATAATTTAGGCATAAGTGAGTTTTAACGTGTCAACACGACATAATCTTGCAACAAAGTTTGCAAAAATTCCATTCGTTTTTGAGGTGTTTCTGTTAAACCAATCAAACGAGCAGTTTCATCCGCTAATTCAATGGCAAATTTCTTTGTTTCTGGGTTCGGATATTTTTGAACGCGTTGGATCGTGTTTTTGATCAATAGCATGTCTTCATCGGTAAAGCGCGTTACTTGCGGATAAGTTGCCACGTGATTTTCAGTACTTTTGATTGCCAAAATATCGCGCAGCGAGTAAACAGTACTTGATTTTTTCTTAATCACAACTGTGTTGGCCATGATATCACCTAGGCGTTGGCGTTTTTCAGCTGTTGCGGAAACCATTGCACCCAAAATACCATTTCCGAACCAAAAAAGAATCAGAAAATCAGCGCTGATCCATAAAAAATCACCTTTGAATAACCAACGTGTGAATACTTCTTTCAAGCCTGGACGCTCACCATTCATTTTCACGACGCGAATTCCCATCATGTATTTACCCAAACTTTGACCCTGTGTCACAAATTCAATAATTGGATTGTAAAAAATCCATGGAAGTTTGATGATAAGCAAGTGAATGAAAAGGCCCGTTCCGATATCGGATATGAACGAATCAAGGTTTAAGGCCATCATCACGATGACAAAATAAATAATGAAAAGCACTATATCAATTAAGGCCGCTACAAGACGCTGCATGGTAGTTGCCAATTCATATTCAACCTTTACGTGTTGAGCCGATTCGAATTCGATAGTTTTCATTCAGAAATTTATGCAGCTAAAGATACATTTTTTCTTTGAAAATGTGTCTACATCATTTTTTTCAAATGAGCAATGATTTCGCTACATAAGCGAGAAATTTAAATACATTCTAAATAAGGCTTTCTGACAGTTTTATGACAAATTATTTAGTTGAAGAATGCAACTTTGTGGTTCAGATTAGAGAAAATTCAGAGGTGTTAGAACAATTCAACATAATAGCGTTCACGCATAGAAACCTAGATGTCAATGATGTCGGGCTTTTGCACATAGATGATAGCAATCAAGAAGAGCGTTTAGGAAAATTAAAAGAAGCGTTAAAATTGGATGAATTGATGTTTTTGTCAACGTGTAACCGCGTTGAATTCATCTTTTGTACCGAGCAAGAAGTCGAATTTCATTTCTTGATGAAATTTTTTGAGACCTTGTATCCATCTTTTTCACGTGATCAAATTGGTCATTTTGCACACAGAGGCGATATTTATAAAGGAATTTCTGGCGTAGAACACATGTTGGCCGTAGCATCTTCCATCGATTCGATGATTGTTGGAGAGCGCGAAATCATTACGCAAGTGCGCAACGCATTCGATGCAAGTAAAAAATTGAATTTAACGGGCGATTTCATTCGTTTGGTAATTCGTCACACAATCGAAACAGCAAAACGCGTGTATACAGAAACAAGCATTGCTACAAAACCGGTATCGGTTGTTTCGTTGGCGTATCACAAATTGCGCGACATGAACATTCCATTGGATGCGAGAATCTTGATTATTGGAGCTGGAGTGACGAATACGAACATGAGTCGTTTCTTGCGCAAACATGGTTTCAAGAAATTTGTGGTGTTCAATCGTACCTTGGAAAAAGCAGAATCCCTAGCAAAAGATTTGAACGGAATAGGTTTGCCTTTGACAGATTTGGCAACTTATTCTGAGGGATTTGATATCATAATCGCTTGTACAGGAGCAGATACGCACGTGATTACACCAGCGTTATACAAACAATTGTTGCAAGGTGAAGAAAGTCGTAAAGTGGTGATCGACATTGCTTTGCCACAAGATTTACATCCGCAAATTGTGATTGACCACAAAGTGACACACATTTCGGTGGACGTGTTGCAGAAAATTTCAAATGCGAACTTAAAAGAACGTTCCAAAGAAATTCAACATGTAGAAGAAATCATTGCCGAGGCGATTTATGAATTCAAGCACATTCAAAAAGTGCGTACTGTGGAATTGGCGATGCGCGATGTTCCTCAAAAAGTGAAAGAAATCAAAGCAACAGCAATCAACGAGGTTTTCAAAAACGAAATGGCGGCCTTAGACGATAATTCAAAAGAAGTACTCGAGAAGATTCTTGGCTACATGGAAAAGAAATACATGAGCATGCCGATGTTAATGGCAAAGGAAATTCTACTTAAAAAATAACACATGCAACACATTCGAATTGGTTCTCGCGGAAGCGATTTAGCTTTATGGCAAGCCAACCACGTTAAACGTCAACTTGAGGAATTGGGTTGTTCGGTAGATATCTCAATTATTACAACGCAAGGAGATGCGATTCAACATTTGAGCTTCGATAAATTGGAGGGAAAAGGGTTTTTCACCAAGGAAATCGAGCAAGCTTTGTTGGACAATACGATTGATTTAGCAGTTCACTCGCACAAAGATTTGGAAACGAATCAACCTGAAGGATTGAAAATTGCGTGTGTTTCTGAACGCGAGGATCCAGCTGATTTGTTGCTTATTGCAAAAGGTTCGATTGATGCTTCAAAAGTATGGAACTTAAAGGAAAATGCAATTGTAGGAACGTCTTCAGCACGCAGAAAATCACAGGTATTGCGTTTTAGAGATGATGTTCAAATTCGCGATTTACGTGGAAATGTACCGACGCGTATTCAAAAATTACGTGACAATCAATATGATGCAATTTTATTAGCGAAAGCTGGAGTTGACCGTTTGGAAATCGATTTGTCTGAATTTGACGTGTTCGTGATGGACCCAACAGAATTTGTTCCAGCTCCTGCACAAGGTGTTTTGGCCTTGCAAATTCGTGAGTCGGATACAGCATTGTTCGAGACCTTGCAAAAAATGAATCATCCAGAAGTTCAAAAACGCATTGCTGTTGAGCGCAAAGTGTTGAATTTAATGCAAGGTGGTTGTCAATTGCCGCTTGGTGTGTACTGTGATGAAAATGAAATCGTATACGTTTCGTATTCTTCCAATTGGGAAAATGGTTCGAATTGGTATGAATATAGTACCGATAATTTGGACGATTTGGCGGAAATAATCGTGGAAGATTTGAACGCTGCTGCACAAGAAGACCTTGATTAAACGCATTTTTATATCAAAAGATCTTACTGAATTAGCTCATTTGCCTGCATTTTGTGCTGAACATTCCCTTGAATTAATTGCGCAATCGTGCATTCAATTTGCTCCACTTCCATTTGTGGTTGCTTTACCCTATGAAGTTGTTTTTTTCGGAAGTGTGCGTGCTGCATCTTTTTTTCTGGCTCAGCACAAATTGATGAATGGAGTGGAAGTAGCGTGTATCGGAGAAACGACCGCCACTAAATTGCGCGCCATGAATTTACCTGTTTCTTTCGTAGGGGAAAAAGCTGGAAATCCAGCAGAAGTGGCTGATGCATTTAAAACTTGGTTGGGAACACGACGTGTGTTGTTTCCACTTTCTAGCGTTTCGAAAGAGTCGATTGTGCAAGAAATCCCAGCTGCGCAAGCAGAAAAAGTGGTGGTGTACGAAACACGTCCAAAAGAGCAACAATTCAATGATTTCGATTTGGCTGTTTTCACGAGTCCATCCAACTTGGAAAGCTTCTTGGATGCGAAAAATACCCTTCCAGCGCTGACAATTGCTTGGGGACAAACAACGTATCAAGCGATGTTAGAACGAAATATTGCAGCTTCGTATACATTGACAACATCTTCAGAAGTTGAATTGATCGGCGTTTTAAACGACTTGATTACTCAATAATCCAAGGCAAAACGATTTGTGACTTTCCATTCGTTAAGCGTAAGAAATACATTCCTTTACTTAAGTTTTCTGTTGAAAGAAGCACCATGTTTTTTCCCATCGCTGAAGAAACTGTGTGTGATTGAACTAGAGTTCCATCGATTGCTTGAATTTCAATACGCGAATTAGCCGTATTGCTCAATTCGAACAACAAGGTTGCTTCTCCGTTACTTGGGTTTGGATACAATTGAAGATTTGAAATTTCTTCATTTTCAGGAAGTCCAAGCACGATTTCTTCAGATGGTTGTCCTGCATACAAGTTGATGTCATCCAAGTAAAAATTATTTCCATAATCACTTTTAAACTCAAATTTGAAACGGAAATTTTCTACAAAGTTCGATGAAGTAATATTGGTAACGTGAACCGTTGTCCAATCAGAACTGCTTGATGGCGTCCAAGATGTACTCGAAACAAGATCGGATAAATTGTTACCATGAATTGACTTGCGTTGATCCCATGAATCGCCACAGTTGTCTGAAACGAAAATGCGCAACCATTCTTCATTCGCTGTATTTTTCTTTCTGTAGGCATAGCGGAAACTCAAGGTTACATCGTCTGTGACCGCCAAGTTCGACAAATCGATTGCGCTTGAAGAAAGTTCATCTGTACTCAATTCTGATTGATTGAAATTCATCAATTTAACACTTCTCGTTCCTGTGTGACCAGCATTTGTAGCGATTTCAAATGCAGCGTTAGTTTGATAGTTGCCGATGATCCAATTTGCTTCGTTTGCAAGCACCGAAATATCTTCAAACCCTTCATAGAACGGCAATGATTGTGGACTTGGTAATACAGTGATGTATTGACTTTTTACTTCGTTTAAATTCGTAATTCCATCCGTTACAGCTAAAGAAATTTGGTATTTACCTTGAGTAAAGAATTGAATTTTTGGATCTTGAGAAGTTGCTGTTGTTCCACCGATGTAAGCCCAATCAACATTAACTGTTCCAGGTGAAACGCTCCAGTTCCACGAGTTAGGGTTGTGGTAAGACAAATCAGAAAAACGGATGGAATCGCCTGTACAAATTTGAAACTGATCTGCTTCAAAATCTGCAAAACATAACACTGCAGGGGCATTGATACCCGTTGCTGTTATGTTTTGTTGCGTTACCATGTTGGCTAAGAAAGTAATATCGATAAAGTTTTGTTGCATGATTGCAGCTTGATCCATTGAGAACATGTTTTGGCATTCGTTGTAACTCATGTAATTTTCAATTTGATCCACAACATCATAGCCGTACGTGTCATTCAGAGGAACATCGTTACAACTGTTCCATGTTTGCGAACAACTCCAATTTGCTGCAGCTTGTGGTGGTGTATCACAACAATAATCGCCGTTTGAGTTACAATCCGCAGTGTGACACCCAGAAGTACCATTCCAACCGGCATCAAAAATGTGTTGTAAGCCAAGTAAGTGACCCATTTCATGTGTTAAAGTTCGTCCATCTGCGTTGGCAGCGGTTTGAATTGTTCCGAAAGCATCATGACGAATCAAAATCCCGTAATTTGCTCCATTTGGCCAATATGGCAAATAAGCATAACCTAAAATTGTTCCTGCACCTGAGTTTTCAATGCTGTTAACCACCCAAATGTTCAAGTATTGATCCATCGGCCATTGGTCTGAACCACCATTCATAGTGTATTTGCAATCGTCGTTAGCGTTGTATGTCAACGATGGTGCATTTACGCGAATAATTCCATTCGTACAGTTTCCATTTGGATCCAATTTTGCCAATTTAAAATGAACATCCATAACTCCAGCTTGCGCTTTAAAAGGAGCATTTGTTGCATTTCGTGTTTGTACTGTGTCTGGATTTAAACGATTGTAATCTTGGTTCAAAATTCGCAGTGCGTCATTGACTTGTTCGTCAGAAATGTTTCCAATTCCATTGTCGTGGATAATGTGAACTACCACTGGAATATCCAATGCAACTTTTTCATGTGCTCCTGTTTGATTTATCCAGCCAGTTGCTGCTTTTAGCATGCTTTTGTGCATGGTTTCTTTGAATTGCGGGTTTGCCAGTTCAAGATCATGTTGAATTTTATCCGTTCCGCACCAATTGTTTTGAGAAAATAGGGCAGTAGGCAAGGCTATTAAGCAATAAAAAAGTATAAATCGAAACATATGTTTAGGGTTAAAAAAAAAGGCCTCCATAATGAAGACCTTTTCAAAATTAAGGTTAATTTATTTAACTACAAATTGTAATACTTTTTGAGTTTCTCCAGCTTGAATCGCAACAAAGTAAGAACCAGCAGCAAGATTTTGTGTGTCCATCAAAACTAAGTTTGATCCAATCGCCGCATTGATACTGTGATTTTGAACCACTTTGCCACAAACATCTTGAAGTTGGATTGTTACAGTTTGAGCCGCATTCAACGAGAATTGAAGATTTAATTCGCCTTCAGTTGGGTTCGGGAACAAGTTCAACTGTTCGATATCGCCCATATCAGTTAACCCAAGAACGATGTTATCTGATGGAGCACCGCTGTACATGTTGATATCATCGATGAAAATGTTATTACCATTTGCACCTTCAAATCTGAATTTGTAACGGAAGTTATCGTTCCAGTATTCAGTTGTAACATTCGTCATGTGAACAGTTGTCCAATCTGCTGCAGAAGATGGTGTCCAAGAAGAAGAAGATGTCAATGATGATAATTGTGAACCACCAATTGTTTTACGTTGTACCCAGTTGTCACCGCAATTTGATGTGATAAAGACTTTCAAGTATTCATTATCAGAAGAAACTTTTTTGTGGTAAGCATAACGGAAAGTTAAGGTCATTCCAGTTGCACTTGTTATAGAAGATAAATCAACAGGCGCAGAAATTAATTCATCCGTATTTGTTCCTGTTTGTCCGAAATTCGTTAGACGCGCACATTTTGTACCTGTTCTACCAAAGTTAGATTCAAGTGTAAATGTGTTGTTGTTGTTCGTGTTAACAATTTCCCATTGAAGAATGTTGTTCAAAGTTGAGTAACCTTCAAATCCTTCGAAATAAGGAATTGTAGCTGGAGCTGGAAGTACACGAATGTATTGAGTTTTTACTTCATCATCAGAAACAGATCCATCAGTTGCACTCAATGTAACTTGGTAAATTCCTGGAGTGTTGTAGGTAATCAATGGATTTTGTTGTGTAGATGTTGCAGGAGTACCTCCTTCAAAAGTCCAGTTCCATCCTGAAACTGCGTTGTATGATTCATCTGTAAATTGAATTTGACTACCTGGACAAACAGTTGTGATATCTGCACTAAATTGTGCTTTACACAAATAAGTAACTCCAGTTGCTCCGACAGCCGTTAAGTTAGCAGTAGTCCATAAGTTATTACGCCCACCCGTTGAAGAAGTGATAGCATTTCTCATTCTTGTAACTTGTCCTGCAGTAAACATTTTCGAACAATACGAATAATCCATGTAGTTTTCTACATTGTCACGCATTGCTTGTCCCCAATAGGCATCGTCAGAGTTACATGTATTTGAGTTGATATTGCATGAAGTAACACCAATACAATTTGGGGTATCTTGAACTGCATCATCCGTTGAACAGCTGGATGCATTTCCAGGATTGTTGTTTCCTCCCCACGTATGATCTAAATTTAACCAGTGACCAACTTCGTGAGTTAGCGCACGACTTGTTGAAACAGAAGAAGTACCAATTGAACCAACGTAGTTGTGCAAAATCCAGATTCCATTGTCCATCACCGTACCAATAAAGTTTGAAGGTTTCATTGTGTAACCTGCAGCCCCACCAATTTCAGCACAAATGAAAACATTCATGTATTTGTTTCCAGGCCATTGACCATTGTAAACATCATTTCCTGCAACAATTGCATCAACCTGTGCTCCACCATCGGAACCGTCAAATGAAAGAATGTTAGCTGTTCTCGTAATTCCAGAAAAACACGTTCCGTTCGGCGCTTTTGTTGCTAAAACAAATTCTATTTCAACATCTGATGGCATTCCTTGAAAATCTGCATGAACGTTATTCGCATCAGCATTTTGTAATCGGTAATCACGGTTTAAAATCGCTAATTGATCTAGAATTTGTTCGTCAGAAATATTCTCAATTCCATTGTTGTGCAACACGTGAAAAACCACTGGAATTTTGTAAATAACCCCTTTTTGTTGAGGATTATTCGCTTCTTTTTGACGAATGATTTCATCTGCTTGTAATGATTGAACATAAGCAGGATTACTCATTAATTGAGTATGTCTTTTATGTTGCGTACAATATTCAACAGCTTCACCGTCGCGTGTGTTTGTTAGATCTATTTCACGCTTTTGAGCAAAGCCCGAGAGCGAAGAAATGAGGGAGACACCTAACAGTATTTGGGTAATTTTTTTCATAGTTATAACAGTTTAACCTTGTTTAAAAACGTTCCAAATTACGAAAGAGTTTGCTTTTACAGGCATTTTTTTTTGTGAACGAAGGATATTTGTGATGAACGGTTTGATTTCTAACAGCTAGTCAATGTCTTTAATTGAATAAACAACATGTGTTTTGTTGGATGTATTTAATAGCTTAACAAGCTTGTTTACAACAATATTAGGGTCCAATAGTTCTCCTTTTTCATGCAATTGAACAAAATTGTCCAAGCTTGAAAAGTCAAGTGATGAACTTATTCGTATTTTTTCCTGCATTTTGCTGTCAACAACACCGGGCGCAACCGAAAAAACGCGAGTTTGTGCCTTTTTTTCATCTTCCTCTAATTGTAGACTTTCTGAAAAGCGATCCAAGGCAATTTTTGAAGAACAATACGCTGCCCACGATGGAATTGGTCGATTGGCCGCACCTGAACTAATATTCAAAATCGTTATTTTCTTTCTGGGATTTTCTTGAAGTACTTTTTGACACAGAAGCATGGGTGAAATAGAGTTCACGGTCATTACCTCGGCAATGTCGGAGCTGGTTTGTAAAGAAATGCGTTGAATTGATCCAATTATTCCTGCATTGTTGATCAAAAGAATTTCTTCAGCATCACTTTTTAAAGAAAGCGATTGAACCTCGTTTAAATCTGCTAAATCACAGTTTAAAAATGAATAGTTTCCTTCAATTGTTGGTTGATTTCTTCCAATTGCTGTGATTGTTAACTCTTGCGAAAGAAAATGTTTTAGAAAAGCGAATCCAATTCCACTTGAAACTCCAGTTATAAATACATGCATGTTTATTCAATAAAAAACGGTTCAAATGAATGAACATCTGAACCGTTGAAATGGTTTAAAATGTATTATGCTAAAGCATTTGTGATGTCTTCGATTAAATCTTCAACATCTTCAACACCTACACTCAAACGCAATAAATTATCTACAACGCCTGCTTTTTCACGCTCTTCTTTTGGAATAGATGCATGCGTCATTGTTGCAGGATGATTGATCAACGATTCAACTCCACCCAATGATTCTGCCAAGGAGAACACTTTGAATGAAGAAGCAACTTTGAATGTATTCTCAATTGATTTATCTTTTAATACGATGGAGATCATTCCACCAAAATCACGCATTTGTTTTTTTGCAATTTCGTGATTTGGATGTTCTGGAAAACCTGGCCAATATACTTTTTCAATTTTTGGATGATTTTTCAAAAACTCAGCGATTTTTCGCCCGTTGAAACAATGACGCTCCATACGTAAATGCAAGGTTTTAATACCACGCAAGACAAGGAAAGAATCCATCGGTCCAGGGTTTGCACCTGAACTATTCAAAACGAAATACAATTTTTCGTGAATTTCAGGGTTGTTTGTAATCAATGCTCCCATCACCACGTCTGAGTGTCCACCCAAGTATTTTGTAACTGAATGCATCACAATATCTGCACCCAAGTCCAATGGGTTTTGCAAATATGGAGAAGCAAAAGTATTGTCAGCCACCATGATGATATTGTTTGCTTTTGCAATTTTTGCACATGCTTCAATATCGATGATTTGCATGGTTGGATTCGTTGGCGTTTCAGCCCAAATCAATTTTGTATTGCTGTTGATGTACTTGTTCAGGTTTTCAGCATTCGTCAAATCAATGAAGTGAAATTTAATTCCAAATTTCTCATAGATTTTTGTGAATAAACGATACGTTCCACCATATAAATCGTCACCTGTGATCACTTCGTCACCTGGACTTAATAATTTCAAAACGGCATCCGTTGCTGCAACACCACTACTAAAAGCAACACAATGTTTTCCATTTTCCAACGCTGCCAAAGCATCTTGAAGAGCTTCACGCGTTGGATTTTTCCCACGTGCATAACCATATCCTTTGTTCACACCTGGTGATTCTTGAACATAGGTTGATGTTTGATAAATGGGTGTCATGATCGCACCTGTTGTTTCATCTGGATGCACTCCAGCATGAATGGCTTTCGTTCCGAATTTCATATTTTTCATTTTTACGACTCAAATGTACTATAAATCCCTTTTTCGTGGAGAATCTAGCATTGATTCCTTATTTTTTCTTTGTTTTAACAGGTACAGGATCTGCTTTGGTAACAATAATATCTACACGTCGATCCATGCGTTTTTGTTCAGCAGTGTAGGATTCTTTCTGAAGAGATTTTTCTTCTCCATAGTAATACAAGGTTATCTTTTCCTCGTCAATACCTGCGTCGATTAATTTGCGTTTAACTGCTTCAGCTCGCTTTTTTGAAAGAATGAGGTTATAATCTAAACTTCCATCTCGATCGGTATTTCCAATGACCATTAGGTGAATCTCTTTTTCATTTTTAATGGCATTTACAAAGGTTGCGAAAGACTTGTTTTCTTCTGCAGTGATCGAAGCTTGATCTGTATCAAAATAAATAGCGTGCTCTTTCAAAACTGTTTTGGATGACATGATTTTGTTCATTTCAGCTTTAGTAGTAATGAAATTGCGAATCGTATCGTTGTTGTTCAGTACTTTGATTTGCTCAGCAGTATGGTTTGGATCTAGTTTTTCTTTTTGATCTTTCAAATCAATTTTATTGATGTTTCCTTGGTCGATTGGACAACCATTGTTGTAAACAGAACCTGCGTGATCAGGACATTTGTCCACCTTATTCGAAACACCGTCGCCGTCATCGTCCATACAACAACCTGGATTTTCGAACGGACATCCATTGTTTAATTCAATACCTGGAACGTCTGGACATTTATCCGCAGCGTCAATTACACCATCAAAGTCAGAATCTGGACAACCATAATGAACACCTAATCCTTTTTGGTTCGGACACATGTCATTCATATCGATGATTCCATCACTGTCACTATCAGGACAACCTTTCGTTGATTTTGGCCCTTGATCATAAATACAATAATCTTCTTTATCTGGAATCCCATCACCATCAGTGTCAGGACAACCATCTAAATCCAAAAGTCCTGGATCATACGGACAATCGTCTTTCACATCTGAAACTTTATCAAAATCAACATCAGAAGGAACTTTGTGTAATAAATTCACAGTAACTCCAGCGAAGAAATTACGAGTCAATGAAGATTTTTTACCGAACAAAAAGGCCATGTTATTCGAGCCTGCAAAGAAGGAGAATACTTTGTAATTGAAGCGTCCAGCTGTTCCAAAATAGATTTTCCCTGTTCCTGTTTGAGAAAGAGGAAGTAGAATACTATAGCGTTCCGTTTCTACGCGAGGTGTGATAGTATGAATGAAAATGTTGGATACTTTGGTTTTGTCCCAAGCCCCAATCAATGGCATCGAAAAATTATAACTCACATACATGTTACGTTTAATGTTGTAATCAACGTTTCCATGCAAAGTTGTTGGCAAGGACATTCTGTATTTGTCTTTTTGATCCGATGATTTTACGGCTCCATTCGTTGGTGATTGAATGGAAGTATTGATGTAATCAAAAGGACTATTGAAAAAACCATAGAAATTTGGGTCTGTATTGTAGAATTTGTTTGCTTGAATTTGAGTTGACGAATTTGTGAAATTATAAGAGTTCGTGTCTTTCATGAATTTGATAGAACCAATATCAGTAATCGAAGCAGAAAATTTCCACGTGTATTTATTCATGTTATAACGAATGATGTTCTTTTCACCATCCATATCATAATATTGTTTTTCATAATACGGACGAATTTCATAGGAAGCACCTATATCGAATCCTAAACCTCGATTTTTATAATGTAATTGATTCGAAGTGTAGTTTTGACCGAATTCAGCATCAACGTTTGTTAAGGTTGCAATATCGGCATCTGGAAATTGAAAATTGACACTTCCACCATTGGCATAAAAGTAATTTCCATTCAATCCATTCAACAATTTGAAGGAAGCACCTGCTTTTAAAAAGGATTCTTTTTTATCGAAAATGACACGTGCATAGGTGAAAACATGTTCTGTGAAATTCAATTGACTCAATGACATTCCAGTAATATCGTTGGAAGTATTGATTGTGTTTTCAGCATAGTTTAAGGCAGCATTTTCATTCCAAACATTAGGTATTCCTTTTTGATTGAAGTAAGTTCTACTGCGAAAAGTATAAGCAAGCGCATTTTGGTGATTGATTTCGTATTTGAAATTGAAAACATCAAAGTTCATGTCAGAGTTTTGATAGCCTTTTCTTTTTCCATCCAAAAGCTTACCGTTGAAATTGCCGTACATGGCATAATCTTTTGCGAAAAAGTTACTTGCTTGGTTTAAGTTTACATTCGTCGTAATTGCCATTTTTGATTTGGAATCTACGATGAAAGATGGATTGTACGTTACAGAGTTTGAACTGAAGTAATTATCATTGACTAAACCAGTGTTAACCGTTTGTGCGAAAACAGTAGTGAAAGGCAACAGTAAAAACGCTAAAAGTTGAGGTTTCATATGTAAATTTTTGATAAAGATAGAATACTTTTCAGTTTCAATTAGCTTCTGGGTTGTTTGTTCCGTTGGTATTATTTGTCTTTTTGCGGATTTGACTAAAGAAAGAAATAGAAGTTTTCTTAATTTTAGAGCGGTGAGCGAAAGTGCGAAACATAGAATAAAACAATTATTGATTGAAACAAGTCAGTTCAATTCGAATGATTTGTTGGTGAACTGCCAACACGCAATTTTTCCTGTTGATGCTGGACAAACAAGTTTTATTTTTCCCGCAGAAAAGGATTTGAAATCGTTGGTACAAACTGCCACGAAAACGAAAAAAGAACAAGGTATTTTCCCTCTTTGTTTGGCCAAAGGTATTGTTGAATGGATGTACAAAGGTGAAATGGTGCACACGCCAATAGTGTTAGTTCCATGTTCCGCTGAAGCTGTAAAAGTTTCGAATGCATTTAAAATCAATGCGTTTGAAGAGGAAGCATTTGTAAATCCATTTTTAGCCAATCGATTAATTGAAGAGTTGGAAATCGATAAAAATTTAGTAGTTTCTTCAGACATCGAGAGAAATTTGATTGAAAAAGGATTCAAAGTTCTTCAAAACATTCCAGCTTATTTAGGAAATTTTCATCATCACCGTTATGAGATTGTCAAAGAATTGGAGGAACTTGTTTCATGTTCTTTGTCTTCAACGCTTGCTCAATTATTAGGTGATGAGCATGTTTCAACTACTAGTTCACTCACACTTGGCAATGAACTTTTATTTCATTCCGATGCAGATCAATTAAACGTTTTTTCTGCGTTTCAACAAGGAAATACTGTGGTTCAAGGTCCACCAGGAACCGGTAAATCACAAGTATTGGCGAATTTACTTGGTAAGTTATTGATCAACCAATCTTCTGCCGTTGTTGTTTCCGAAAAACGTGTTGCCTTAGAAGTATTAGTAAAGAAACTGGCGCATTTTGAATTGGATGCTATGTGCTTCATTGCAACATCTGAAACTTTATCAAAAGATGTGTTGGATGAATTGAAACAAGCGTGGATTGCATTGGAATCTGCAAGCAATCAAGGAATTGAATCTAACCTACTGCTTTCTGAGCAGTTTCGAGATCAGTTGCAATTTTCGTTGGATGTTTTAAATCGTTCTGACTTAATTGGTGGATTGAGTTTTTCTGAATTCATTCGCTTACTCGATCAACGTTCATTGGAAGCTTCCGCTTATTCAAGTGACTTGCCTGAAGTGAAAGAACTGCTTCAGCATAAAGCTATTTTACAAGGTATTTATGATGCACAGCTCAATGTTCTTTTAGGAAGTTGTAGTTATGGAAGCATTCAACAGGGAAGTTTTCTTAAAATTGATCAATCGATAGCAGAGTGGAAAAAGGATTTGTTAGAACTTAAAAAGTTGTTCAAATTAGACGTTTGGTCCGATATTCATCAGGCAATGAAATTGGCTGCATTGAGTCAGAATTTTTCCAATCCTGTTGTACGCAAGCACGCTGCAATTCTAAAAGACGGTTCCAAGGAACAAAAGCGTTTTGAGAAATTACGTAAGCACTATTTAAAACTAGAACATCAACTAACATCTTATCAATCCGAACGTTCCATTTGGAAAAAAGAACCTTCGATTGTTGAAGTTGATTATTTACTGGAATTGCTTCAAAATTCTTCCTTGATTGGTAAATGGAAATTGAAAAAACAATGGTCAAGTTATTCTGTTTTACCACTTGAAAAAGCTGAAGATAGTTTACATCATTGGAAGCAATATTTAAGCTTAAACAAGTCATTGTCGCAAGTAAAAGTTGAATTATGCGAAATTGGAGTTGATGATTTGCCATTAGACCTTGAATTAATTCAACAACAATTGCATTATACGAGTCACGAAGAACGCATCAAATGGGAAGAATTATCACCCGAATTGCGTTTGCATTATGCACAAGAAAACAGTCGTTTGAATAACTTGTATGTTCAGATGAAAACAACATTTCGTTGGGAAGAATCAGAACCAATTTTGCAGTTTTTAGATGATTTTTGTAAATACTTTGAAGCAATTTCTAGTTTTCATGACTCGGTTAAACAGCTTCCTGAAGTTTTCCTACGCGCACTGAAAAAATACAGCAGTTTTGAAGACTTGGAATTGGCTTGTTTTAAAAGTTCTTGGGTTCGATTTTCACTACAATTTCCTTCATTGGCTGCGTTTAATCCAAATGATTTATTGGAAAAGAGTCAACGAATTTTACACGAACGAAATAATGAAGCGCGTTTGCATGCATTAAAGATAAAACAGCAACAATTGGAAAAATTCCAGGAATATCATGCTTTGTTGCAGACCGTTCCAGCTCGTTTAACAGAAGAACAAAAGGAATTACGCTCTCGATTGAAAAAGGGTAAAGCATTGTTGGTGAAGGAATTTTCTAAATCGCGCAATCATCCAAGTCTACGTGAATTATTTGCGTCCGATGCACGTGAATGGATTCAATTGTTCAAACCAATTTGGTTAAGTAATCCAACGCAAATAGCGAAGTGCTTTCCAATGCAAGAAGGTTTGTTTGATGTCGCTATTTTTGATGAAGCTAGTCAATTACCTGTGCAAAATGCCTTGGGTACCTTGCAGCGTGCAAAACGAATTTTAATTGCTGGCGACCAGCAACAAATGGGTCCAAGTTCCTACTTCAAATCAGGAAGCACAGAGGTGATTGATGTCTTGCATCAAGCATGTTTTTATTGGAATTCAATTGCCTTGAAGCATCATTATCGCAGTGAACATCCGGCACTAATTCACTTTTCAAACAAACATTTTTACAAGAATGACTTGCTTGCCTTTCCATCTTATGGACAAGAGCAACAGCCGATTTTTTGGCATTATTTGGAGAAAGGGCGTTTTGAAAATCGAAAAAACCAGGTAGAGGCACAAGAAGTTGCAAGATTGATTGAAGAAGTAATTGATGGTCCAAGATCATTGGGAATTGTTGCTTTCTCTGAAACTCAATTGAACGAGATAAGTGCCTGCTTGAATGCCAAAACACGTGAAAAATTGGATGAGCGAATTGAAAACGATTCAGCTTTTTTCAAGGCATTGGAAAATGTTCAGGGAGAAGAATGTGATCATTTGATCATCAGTTTCGGATACGGCTATTCTGAAGACAATGAATTTCACATGCGTTTTGGTCCAATGAACTCGAAAAATGGCAGTAAACGTCTGAACGTTCTATTAACGCGAGCACGACAAAAAATGGACTTTTTCTCTTCGGTGAAAGCAAGCGATTTTAAGTTAAGTTCAAATGAAGCAATCAATTTATTGCGCCAATTTTTGCTTCAAATGGAGAACAATTCCATAAAATCAGAAAATGAATTTCCTTTTGGAATAAATCCAGTAATTGAAAAAAATCAGCTAACAATTGACCGCGTTTACGAGAAAATAAATGATGCGGAAGAATTGGTTACACTTGTCGGTGTGCTTGAAAATCGTGGATGGAAATTAACCTTCCATTAATGTGCATCCAACCAATTATCACCAAACTGTAATTCAACTTCCATTGGAACTACCAATTTCACAGCATGTTCCATCGCTTCTTCCACCAATTTTTTCATCAATTCCATTTCTGATTTGTGAACATCAAACACCAACTCATCATGCACTTGTAAAATCATTTTTGATTTCAAGGGATGTTGTTTCATTGCTCTGTAAACAGAAACCATTGCCATTTTGATGATATCAGCAGCTGAACCTTGAATGGGAGCATTTACTGCATTTCGTTCGGCAAAACCACGAACGACAGCATTGGCTGAATTAATGTCTGGTAAATAACGACGACGTTGCATGATGGTTTCCACATAACCTTTGTCTCTTGCTTGCGAAACAGCTCCATCCATGTACGTTTTGATGGTCGAATATTGTTCAAAATACGCGTCGATGATTGATTTTGCTTCGGTTCTTGAAATGTTCAAGTTTTGTGCTAAACCAAATGCGGATTGGCCGTAAATGATTCCAAAGTTTACAGCTTTTGCGGCACTTCGCTGATCACGCGTAACTTCTTCCAACGACACATTGAACACTTTCGCTGCTGTCGCTTTGTGAATATCTTGACCACTGCTAAATGCTTCAATCATGTTTGCATCCTTACTCAACGCAGCAATAATGCGCAACTCGATTTGCGAATAATCTGCCGCCATCAAGGTATATTCTTCATTTCGCGGAATAAATGCTTTTCGAATTTCTTTTCCTTTATCAGTGCGAATTGGAATGTTTTGCAAATTCGGATTGTTCGAACTCAAACGCCCAGTTGCAGTAACGGTTTGCATGTAGTTGGTATGAATTCGACCGTCGATTTTATCTGTCATCGTTGGAAGTGGATCAACATACGTGCTTTTCAATTTACGCAATTGTCTGTATTCCAATATCATTGGTATGATCGGATGATCTTTTTCGTGTTTTTGAAGAATATCTTCAGACGTGGCGTATTGACCTGTTTTGGTTTTTTTCGCTTTCGATGAAATTTTCAAGACATCAAATAAAATATCTCCTAATTGTTTTGGAGAATCGACATTGAAATCCATTCCTGCTTCAGCTTTGATGTTTTTTTCAAGCTCAACAAGTGTAATTTCCATTTGTTTTGAATAATCTTTTAGGCCTGCAACATCAATAGCAATTCCTTCTTGTTCCATATCTTTCAATACTTCAACCAAAGGCATTTCCATTTCGTAAAACAGTTCTTTTAAATGGTCTTTTTGAATTTCAGGTTCGAAAATTTGCTTCAATTGGAAGGTGATATCTGCATCTTCACATGCATAATCAGAAACTTCTTCTGGTTTCAAATCACGCATGTTTCCTTGACCTTTTCCTTTTTTACCAATTAAAGTTTCAATGGAAATCGGTTGGTATTTTAGATAGAATTCTGCTAAGAAATCCATTCCTTGTTTGGATTCAGGATTGATCAAATAATGGGCAACCATGGTGTCAAACGTTGGTGCCGAAACAGAAATTCCATAGCGATTTAACACTTTCAAATCGTATTTGATGTTGTGCGCAATCTTTTCAATGGTTGTCGATGAAAAGAAAGGAAGAAATTCTTCAACGATTGATTTTGCCTCGTTGAAGTCAGCAGGAACTGCAACATAAAATGCTTCGCGCGCTTTGTAGGAGAAAGATAAACCAACTAAATCTGCATGCAGGGCTTCGATATCTGTTGTTTCGGTATCAAAACAAACCTGCGTTTGTTGTAACAAAAGATCTAAAAGTTCTTTGCGTTCTTCAGGTTTTGTAATAAGATGATAACTCGGTTTTTCAGTTGCTATCGTTTTGTATTCAGCTGTTGGAGTTGGATCTTGTTCCACCAACATACTTTGCATTCCAAACAAATCCAATTGAGCAGATTCACCTGAGTTGGATGTTGGATGTGCTGTTACAACTATCTCTTCACCAATCACACGACGAGCAAGATTTCTAAACTCCAATTCAGTGAAAATATCTTTTACCTTTTCAGTATCCACATCACACATCACCAGATGTTCTTCGTTGAATTCAACATCTAAATCCGTGATAATGGTTGCTAATTTTTTAGAGATGATTCCTTGTTCTTGGAAGTTGATGACATTTTCTTTTTGTTTTCCTTTCAGGTCTTCAACATTCGCAAAAATGCCTTCCATAGAGCCATATTTTTGAATCAATGCTTTGGCCGTTTTTTCTCCAATTCCAGGAATTCCCGGAATGTTATCTGCAGCATCTCCCCAAAGGCCAAGAATATCAATTACTTGCATTGGATCAGTCACTTCAAATTTCTCACACACTTCTTTCACACCCATAATTTCAGGTGGATTTCCGCCGCGACCAGGTTTGAACATGAAGATATTTTCAGACACCAATTGACCGTAATCTTTATCGGGTGTCATCATGTAAGTTGTGTAACCTTTTCGTTCTGCAATTTTTGCTAATGTTCCAATTACATCATCTGCCTCGTAACCGGCAAGTTCAAGAATGGGAACGTTAAATGCTTCAACTATTTGTTTGATGGGTTGAATCATCGAACGAATGTCTTCTGGCATTTCTTCGCGGTGTGCTTTGTAGGCTTCAAAATCAGCAATACGATGCGTCGAACCTCCGGGAGGATCAAAAACAACTGCTAAATGTGTTGGTTTTTCATTTTTTATTACATCGATCAACACATTGGTAAACCCAAAAGCAGCTGATGTGTTTTGACCTTTTGAATTGACACGTGGATTTTTCGCGAACGCAAAGTAAGCTCTGTAAATAAGTGCGTATGCATCTAATAAGAAAAGTTTCTTATCAATATCTTTTGAAAGCATGTATGAACGATTTTGTGTGTATACAAAGCTAGATTATTTTTTGTTTTAGGCATAAATTATTGGAAATTAAACGAGTCAAAAAGAAGTAAAATTGACTCTTCGAAAAATAATTTTGCTTGGTATACTCTAATTGCCTTATTTTTGTGCCCGAATCCACTCGCGATTTTAACAAAAAACGACTGCATGATGAGAATTATCAGGAGCATTTTGTTATTATTGGTAGGTGGGTTTATCAATTTTACATCATACGCTCAAAAAGACACATTATTTTATTTTGCTGCTCCAGATGTATCTTCTGGTGTAGGTCAAAGTCCAATATATCTTCGTTTAATGACATTCGAAGATGCCTCAACTGTAACAATTTCCCAACCTGCAAATGGAAGTTTTACACCCATTTCTTTGACAATTCCTGCGAATAGTCTTGATAGTGTAAATTTATCATCATTAATAGCACAAATCGAAAGTCCAGCTGCCAACGTTGTTTCGAATAACGGGTTAAAAATTGTTGCAACTAAAAAGATTTCAGCAGTTTATGAATTGAGATCAGGAGCAAACAAAGCAACTTTCACCTTGAAGGGAAATAAGGCGTTTGGAACAAATTTCTATACTCCCTTTCAAAAAAGTTATGGCTTAGTAACGACAACACCTGCCTCTTTTTCTTCCTTTGAAATTGTTGCTACCCAAAATGCAACAACAGTTTTAATTACTCCTCGTACTGCAATCACAGGTCACGCGGCAAATGTGACGTTTACTATAACTTTAAATGCAGGCCAAACATATAGTGCAAGAGACATGAACGTTTCGGCGGCTACTTCACTAGCTGGATCCATCGTATCATCTAATAAGCCGGTTGCAATTACAGTTTTTGAAGGTGGACTTTCCTCATCGACATGTAATGACGCAGTTGGTGATCAGATTACCCATACCGGTGTGTTAGGTACAGATTATGTAGTTGAAAAAGGAACTTCTTCAGATGTGGCATATATAATGGCTACTCAAAATGGAACCACGGTTTCAGTTTTCAATTCAACAACGAACTCAGCTGTATTGAATTGGGGAGAAACGTATCAAATCAATTTGTCGGATGTTCACAATTACGTAAAAACGAACAAACCAGTTTATGTTTTACAAACATCCGGATTTGGCTGTGAATTAAGTGAGTCACAAATACCTCCTTTCTATTGTTCCGGCGATTACAAAACGGCCTTTACACGCACAAGTTCAGATTCATTGGGCTTGATGTTGTATGTTCGAACAGGTTTTGAAAATCAATTTACATTAAATGGCAACGCGGCATTAATTCCAGCTTCTTCTTTTACGATCGTGCCAGGAACATTGGGAACAATCAAAGCCGCACGAATTTTTTATTCAACTACGGACATTGCTGTGAATTCTTACAATGTCGTTCAAAACTCAGGTGATGTGTTTGGATTGGGCGTGCTTTCTGGCTCTGCTTCTGCTGGTGCAGAATTCACTTACATGAATGATTTTGTTTCTTCACCTTTTGTTAATGCAGGTGCAAATGATACGATTTGTGCAAATGTTGATTTTAATTTAAATGGTCTAGTTGGCGGTGGTTCAATTGCTGGATCTTGGAGTTCAACAGGTTATGGTTCTTTTTCTTCTCCTGTAACTAGTCTAGTAAATACATACATTCCGAGTCCAGTTGACACCTTGAATAGTCCAATTTTATTGATTTTATCAACGAATGATGTTTGTGGAATGAAGAAAGATACGTTGACTTTGCACATCAATCCTTCTCCTCTAGTAAACGCATCGATAGACCAAACAATTTGTGCAAATAATGCCTCGATTGATTTAAATGGTTCCGTTAACGCAGGCTCAACAACTGGTGCGTGGACAACTTCAGGAACTGGGACATTTGTTCCTTCTGCAGCGACTTTGAACGCCAGTTATGTTCCATCCGCAGCAGATATTCAGTCAGGTAACGTAAGTTTAACGTTGAATGCAACGAATATTGGTACGTGTAATGCGGTTAGTGATGCCATGCAAATAAACTTTACAATAGCACCAGTTGTGGATGCAGGTCCTTCAACTATCAATGTTTGTGCTAATAATACAACAGTTAATGTTTCAGGAACTGTTTCAGGTTCGACTACAACAGGCAAATGGACAACTTCTGGAAATGGTGTGTTTTTGCCGAATAATTTACAGTTATCAAGTTCTTATCAGTTAGGTACTGCTGATATTGCGAATGGTTCCGTAATGCTTTATTTGGAGTCTACATCAAATGGAAACTGTCTTACGGTTTACGATAGCATTTTAGTAAGTATTTCTGCTGCTCCGATTGTCAATGCGGGAACAGATCAATTGCTTTGTTCCAACGAATCGAGTGTTACACTTGCAGGTTCAGTATCTGGCCCTACAACAACCGGTAGTTGGTCTGGTGGAGCAGGAGCATTCTCATCTCCTTCTAATTTAACTTCAAGTTATACACCAACAGCAAGCGAATTGTTGAATGGATTTGTAATTCTAACATTGACTAGCACAAATAATGGTTTGTGTAACCTAGAAAACGACATAGTACAAATCAATTTTGTATCAGTACCATTTGCCAACTTCAGTAACACAAATGTGTGTATCGGTGATTCAACACAATTGACCGATTTTTCATTGCCAGGAAGTGGACAAATTATTTCATGGTCTTGGGATTTTGGAATTGGAACCTCAATAACTCCAAATAATACCGTTTTATTTCCTACTGCTGGAACACATGATGTTCAATTAGCTGTTGAATCAAGTACAGGTTGCGTTGACACAATTGTAAAACAAATAGAAGTGTATGCATTGCCGCAAGCAAGTTTCACGTTTCAAACTTCTTGCCCGGATAATCATTTAGTTGTTCAATTTGATGATAATAGCGTTTCATCTGACCCAGTTAACTTCTGGTATTATGATCTGGGTGGAACAGGAGTTGTATTAGCGCCATCAACATCTCAATTGTTCACGGAAAGTGGTGATTACCAGATTACGCACATTATTTCTACCGAACATAATTGTATGGATACAATTGTACAAACTGTTACAATACCTGAATTGCCGCAAGCTGGATTTTATTACAATTCAGATAATGGCTTAAACATTGGGGCGACCTTTAATTTCATTGATACTTCGTTCTATTCTTCAAGTTATTTCTGGGATTTTGGAAATGGAGATACTAGTAGTATTCAGAATCCTTCAAACACCTATTTTGAGAATGGTGATTATACGGTTTATCAATTCGTATACAATCAATTTGGCTGTGTTGATAGCGCTTTTACGACGATTACGATTAACACAGTAACAGATGATATTACACAGTTAATTCCAAATGTTATTTCACCAAATGGTGATGGTAAAAATGATGTTTGGAAGTTGGAATTTATCGATTTGCTTTATCCAACAGCAACA
>JALQYQ010000056.1 GCA_023262855.1 Crocinitomicaceae bacterium | reverse complement strand
TCAGTTCTTCCATTGACCTAGATTGCAATCAATAAGAACAACAACTTTAAACTATGTAATCGTTTCATTTACACAGTTTACTTTCAGAGGTAGTTTCATGGTTAAAAATCCCGGCTTCAGACCCCGGGATTTTTTTTATCACTAATCACCAGTCACTAGTTTCTATTCATGGTGATATGGTTCCCCTCTTAATATCGTCATTGCCCGATACAATTGTTCAAAGAAAATCATGCGTACCATTTGATGTGAAAAAGTCATTTTGGAAAGACTAATTTTTCCAGTGGCGGCTTGGTATACTTCATCGGAAAATCCGTAAGCACCGCCGACAACAAAAACAATTGCTTTTCCACCTGAATTGAATTTTTGTTGCAGAAAACTGGAGAATTGAACGGAAGAATAAAAATCGCCGCGTTCATCTAATAAAATCAAGTGATCCCCAGCCTGAACTTTTGCCAAAATTTCTTTTCCTTCTAGCTCTTTGATTTGCTCAAAAGTCAATTTCTTGGCATTTTTCAGATCAGGAATCTCAATGCGTTCAACAGGAATGTAATGTTTTAAACGTTTTAAATATTCGTTCTCACCCTCTTCCAGAAAGGACTTACCTGTTTTTCCTATGCAAATGAATTTTACTTTCACACTTCAAAAGTAGTAACTAGAAACTAGAAACAAGTGACTAGAAGATTTATTTAATCAAACTATTTATTTGTTTTTCCATTGTAATCTTAGTAAACCAAATAATATGGTTTAAAGTGAAAGCAATATTATCAAAAGAATAGCTTGGTTCTTGTCTAGTCACTAGTTTCTAATCACTAGTCTCTACGAATATTTTTTTTCAAAAAAATATTCGTATCTTCGAGATAAATAGCCTTTTATGATACACAAAAACCTGACAGTTTACAAACGAAGTATTGTATTTGTCACAACGATTTACAATTTAACCAAAAGCTTTCCAAAAGATGAAATGTATGGTTTAACCAGCCAAATAAGAAGATCTGCAGTTTCGATTCCCTCAAATATTTCTGAGGGAGCAGCCCGTAAATCAGATAAAGAAATGATTCAATTTCTTTTTATTTCTTTAGGGTCATCTGCCGAATTAGATACTCAGCTTGAAATAGCACACAACTTGAATTTTATCTCAACAGAAAATTACAATGAGGCAAATCATGAACTAATAGAAATAACTAAAATGATCAATGGATTAATTAGTTATCAGCGCAAAAAAGTGACTAGAAATTAGTGACTAATGAATAGAGCGAATGTTTAAATTAATCTATGTCTTTGTTTTTATCATTGAAATCTTTTTTAATCAATTAACTGGTTAAAAGTGAATGCCAACTTATCAAAAGAATAACTTAGTTCCCATCTAGTCACGAGTCATTGGTCACTAATCACTAGCAGTCCGCCCAAGCGGACTAAATCGGCATCATTTTTGCTTGTTCCAATATCAAATTTTTGTGATATGACATTTTTATACGTGTTTTTGACTTCTTTCGTACTATCTTTTTCACCACAAGGAGAAGTGCCGTATGCTACGATAGAAAAGGCTTTTACTTCAAATGATGCAGGTAGTATTGTTGCAATTGGGAAGGACAAAATGCTGATCAATGTCTTAGGCAAAGAAGGAGCTTATAGTCAATCACAAGCCACTTTGGTTTTGAAGGATTTCTTCTCGAAAAAACCCGGTTCTAGCTTTAAATTTATCTTTAAAGGAAAAGAATCATCAGACGGGTCCTTCGCAATTGGAACCTATGAAAGTAAATCCGAAAGCTTTCGTGTCACCATCCATTTCATCAAAATTGGCGCCGATTTCAAAATCGAAAGCCTTACCATTGAAAAAGCGTAATCCGCCGTGGCGGAGTAACTAGTGACTCGTGACTAGTTACTAGAGGATTTTAGTAAATTAATCTAAGTCTTTGTTATTTCCACTGAAATCAGCTTAAACCAACTAATTTAGTTTAAAGTCAATTCTATCTTCTCCAAAGAATAGCTTGGTTATTATCTAGTCTCTAGTTTCTAATCACTAATCACTAATCTCTAGTCACCAGTCACTAATCACTAATTACTATATTTGCAAAATGATTTACGAAATTATCGATAAGGCTTTTCGCGAAGATATCGGCGAGGGCGACCATTCAACCTTAGCCTGTGTTCCAGAAAATGCACTTGGACAAGCGCAATTAATCGTGAAAGAAGATGGAATTTTGGCTGGTGTTGAACTTGCTGAAATGATTTTTCATCGTTTTGACCCAAGCTTAGAATTGGAAATATTTATCAAAGACGGAACTCTAGTCAAAAAAGGGGAGATTGCGTTTGTTGTGAAGGGTAAATCACGCTCAATATTGACTACCGAACGTTTGGTTCTGAACTTTATGCAACGCATGAGTGGAATTGCGACACAAACGCATAAAATTGTTTCCTTAATTGAAGGGTGCTCAACCAAGTTATTAGACACGCGAAAAACAACACCAGGAATCCGTTACATGGAAAAATGGGCTGTGCGAATTGGAGGAGGTTACAACCATCGATTTGCCTTGTACGACATGGTGATGCTGAAAGATAATCACATTGATTATGCAGGTGGAATCGAGCAAGCAATTGCACGTACACACGATTATTTGAAAGCAAATAACAAAGCGTTGAAAATAGAAGTGGAGGTGCGCAATGAAGAAGAGTTAAAAGAAGTTCTTCGCGTTGGTGGAGTGGATCGCATTATGCTGGATAATTTTACACCAGATGAAATTCGTCGCGTCTTGCCTTTGATTCCTGCTGAATATGAAACAGAAGCTTCTGGTGGTATTACCATGGAAACAATTCGTTCCTATGCTGAAACAGGAGTGCAATTTATTTCTGTAGGCGCATTAACCCATTCAGTAAAAAGCATGGATTTGAGCCTAAAAGCTTTTTTTGAATAGGTTAAAACGCAATTTCCACAATTAACAGGGCGATATCGTCAATTTGTTCACTGTCTGACATCCAATTTAGTAGGGCTTTTTGTATGCCTTCTTTTAAGGATTCACCTGTTGGATTTTCCTGATTCAATATAGTTTCTCGGAGCCCTGTTTTCTTGAATTTCTTGCCTTTTGGTCCACCAAATTGGTCAATGATGCCATCGCTAAAAAGGAGTAAAAAATCTCTTTCTTCAAGCACCATTTTATGTTCTTCAAAAATATCTGAAATCGTAGTGTTTCCAATTGGTCGTTTTGTTGGAGAAAATTCAATTAATTCACCCGAACGAAGTATCCAAAGTGGGTTGTTTGCACCTGACCAAATGAGCGATTTTGAACCCGTTTCCAAACAACAAACAGAGATGTCCATTCCGTCGTTGATGGTTCCATTGTATTGGTTTAAATTTTCACGTAAAATGGCACTGCAACGTTCCAATAATTCAGATGTACTAACAGTCGTTAGTGCCGTTAATGCAGCGTTTAAAGCATTGGTACAGAGGACGCTCATCATTGCTCCTGGGACTCCATGCCCCGTACAGTCGCCAATGGCAAAGAACACAAAATCAGTTCCGTTGATGTGCTTTTCTTCCATCCAATAAAAATCGCCTGCAACTATGTCTTTTGGGGCATACCAAAGTTGACTTGTCGGTAACAAATGAGCTCGTTTTAAGGGGTTCGGAAGCAGCGCTTCTTGAATCCGTTTTGCGTAGGAAATACTGCTGATAATTTCTTCGTTTTTCGCTTCGATTTCCTGTTTTTGAAACTCAATTTCTTCTGTTCGCAACTTGACTTTTTCTTCCAATTCAACGTTGGCTTTTTCTTTGATTAAATTGATTTCTTCCAGTCGGTTAATTGCTTCTTCACGGAAGTTTTTGAAACGAATAACAATACCTAAACTGAATAGAATTACCTCCGCTGTTGATCCAAATTGAAAACCAAAATCCGTGAAGAAATTAGACGGTAGAATTCCGAAATTTTTCAACACAAAAGCGAAGACTGAAACCACCAATAAAAGGAAGGCAATAAGGAATAATTTTGCTGGTTGATAGCCTTTGCGAATGGCAATAATAGCGACGGGTAAAATGAAGATATTCAGCAAGAGCGTAAAGCCGTTAACTGCAACAATGGAAAATGTGTAAGCAAACTCAACTGGAATCAAGGAAAGAACGGCTATTACAAGCAATGGAAACTGAAATAGGTTGAAGATTCGATCGATTCGCGGAAGTAGAGTCGTAAGGTTCAAATAGATGCGGCTAAAACGCAAAAGAAAGAGTACGGAAGTAGTAGCGAAAAAAGGATTCGCATGGTTGATTAAATAAGTGTTGTCTGGCCAGAGATACAATTTTCCAAAGCCCAATAAAGATAATTGCAGAAAGAGAAAAGTAATTAAGTACAGCGAGTAATTCAAAGACAATTTTTCGTTCGTGATGAGCCACATGAAGCAATTGAACAGAATGACAAAACACAGAATTCCGATGTAAATGCCTAAAAAATAGTTTTCATTCGATTCGTTTTGGTGAAAATAGGCTTCTGATTGGAGTGAAGCGCCGAAATGAAATTGTTCTCCGCCATTGTTAACCCTTAAGTAATAGTAATTTGTTGATAGGGCAGGAAGTTCTATACGAAAAGCTATTTTACGCGAAATGATCCGTTTTAAATGAGTAGGCACCAAGTCACCATGATCCAAGGGAATTAAACTTCCGGTTTCAATCGGCTTGAACAACTCTACGTGATCTAAATTTGGATTGTTTAGTGAAAGGTAAATTACTTGATCATAATGTTCATTGTTTCGCAAGCTGAATTGAAACCAAACGTCATGTTGTATAAAACCGAAATTTGGTGTGCGATTCGGAAGTGCATTAAATGGAATCCTGTAGAAGTGAACATCTGTTAGCGGTATATTTTTCCCCGTTTCATTTTCCCAATAAAAGAGTGTTTTATTCGTCAAAGGAACATATTCCTCGTACCCGCTGAGTTGAATGGTATAAGGCACATCAGCCCCAATCACATTTGCGGAAATTGAAGAAAAGCAGAAAACGGAAAAAATAAAGCTAATCAGTAGTGGTTTCATACGGGGTTACTTGCTGTCTAATAAATCAGTTTCATCCGTCGATTCTTTTTCGGTAAACGGATTGTAGATATAGGAAAGTCCGACAACACCGAGACCTGCTAAGAGAATGTAAGTAGAATAGGGCCAGTGCATGATTTTAAAAACCAACCCAAGAAAAACAAAAATGCTTCCGAGCCAAAAGAATAAATTGAATTCGGCACTGTGCTTACCATGACGGTAAGAAATAAGATTTAACACAAATGCTCCTGCACCGGCAGCGAGAAATAATAAGCGCGCAGTACTTTTGGGTAGAAGTCCTGAACCATAGTTTGTGAATAAGAGCACGGCCATTGCAAAAGCAATAACAAACAAACCACCAGCTATTTTCTTTAAGATCATTTCTTAAAAATACAAGATTATCCAATTCGTAACGCAGAAAACTAAAATTAAGTTAAAATGCTCCATGATGAGAAACGAATCTTATATTTGTTCATCGTTAAAATGTAAAAATGAAAAAAATTCTTCTTGGTTTAGTAGTGATGAGTTCATTCTCTTTAGTTGCACAAACCACAATGGACAAAACACTCAATGCAGCATGTGATTGCATAAACAAGAAAAACAGTGCCGATGTAGTTGACTACGATAGTTACCTTGCTTTGGTCATTGAATGTGCTTCACCGGTCATATTAAAAAACCAGGAAGAGTTAAAAGATGAATTGAACATTAAGACGCGCGATGAAATGGAAGCCATTGAAGAAATCGGCGGTAAAGTAGGGGAGCGCTTGGTGTTGGAATGTCCAAAGTTTATGGAAATTACCATGAAAGTGCTTGGTGAAGACGAACAATTCATGGATATGGCGATTGATGAACTGTCAGAGGATCCAGTTCCGATTGATGAAGGAGATTTGATTGAAGAAGGAACCGTAATAACAGTTACGAAGGCTTTTCCTTGTCAATTGACAGTGAAAAATAACTTGGGTGAAACATTGAATTATTTGTGGACCGAACCAATTGACATTGCAGATGAATTTGTTGCCAATCCAGATGCATTAAAAGGTAAGAAAGTAAACATTGTTTATTATTACGGAGATATTTACGATGCGCAAGCTGGAGAATATGTTACACGCAAAATAATCATGGAACTTACTCTTCAATAGTTAGTTTCGACTGATCCACTTTTTTATACGCATAAATATCCAGCAAGAAATCGGTGTCTTGTTCTAATTTATTGCCGATAACAACAATACTTGTACCTGCTTGGTGCAATTGTTCGATTTGTTCAATGGTCGTAATTCCCCCTCCAACGATAATGGGTAATTCGATGGAACTTAATTCAGATATGCGTTCACTTGGAACTGAAAAACGAGCACCACTACCAGCATCCAAATAAAGCAATTGTTTTCCTTGAAGTTTTCCGGCGATTGCAGTGTTGCGAATAATTGTACTGTTATCTCGTGGAATTGGAGTTGTTTGACTTACGTATGCAACAGACGATTGTGTTCCACCATCTATTAATAAATAAGCTGTTGGAATAATCTCTAAATCCATTTCAAACAATTCGGCAGCAGATTGAACATGATGACCAATTAAAAAATCTGGATTTCTACCTGACAATAAACTAAGGTATAAAATGGCATCTGCCTTTTCACTGATTTGTTGAGATGATCCAGGGAAAATAACTAAGGGAATGGTCGAATGCTCTTTGATGAATTCTACCGTTGCTGAAAATTCTTTACGCGTAACAGTGCTTCCTCCGATAAACAGATAATCAACTCCTGCGAATGCAGACTTCTCCAATAGCTCCATTAAACGCGTTCCATTATCGCATTTTTCTGGATCGATTAATACAGCTATCGCATTTTTCGCTTTTCTGAAGTGTTTTAGTAGTTCTCCGTTCATTGAAGTTGTATTGGACAATCATTGACTGTAAAAACACAGTTTTCCTTTTCAAAGATAGTTAAATCCACAGTTCTAATCTCATTTGGATTGATTATTCGACCGGACCAAACATCCATTGATTTTTTTTGCAACAACAAATCGGTTTTGAAAATAAGTTGTTTTCGTCCAGCTAATTTATACAAAGCTTCTTTCGCTGACCACACCTTTGTCATTTCAAGCGCACTTGTTGTATCGAAATCTAAAAGTTCATCCGCTGATAAAAATTTCGATTGCAGGGTTAGTGCTTTCGTACGAATTGTTTCGATGTCTAAACCCAGTTGAAAGTGTTGTGAAACTGCCAAACCAACAACACCAGGTGCATGACTGATTGAAATAAATCCTTCACCTTCTATATAAGGTGCGCCATGTTCTGTATAATGTATATGATTGTATCCAAAGAGTTGGTGACGTAAAAAACGTGTTGCAACAAATTCTTGTCGGCGATTCGTGTGTGAAAAAGAAAAAAAACGCTCTGTTTCCTCAGGTGTTAAATGCTCTAAAAATTGAAGGGGGTCAAAGGGTTTAAAATACAACAAATGAATGGTGCAATTTTTTAACTGTATGCTATCTTGAGTAAACGGTGTCAATTTCTTTTTTTACAAAAAAACGAAAATTTATTAACAAATGGTAGACTTGTATAAAAGCATTGAAAATATGTTAGAAAGGATTTTTATCTCGACCAATTCGCGTTAGTTTTGTTAATGAAAGTTAATAGAAGATTAATTTAATTTTTTTTAACACACATGTTATGAGATTGATTTTTTCTATATTTACCAGCTTTCTTGCAGCAAAAAGTTTAATAAATAAACTGTACTTATGTTACGAAAACTTAACTTTTTATTAGTAAGTGTCTTGTTGACAGCCTCTTATGGTTTTTCTCAAACTGGTTTGGGATCCATTAAAGGTGTAGTTAAAGATGGGGACACAAAACAGCCGATACCATTTTGTAAGGTTGTATTATTTCAAAACGGTAGTGTCAAAGGTGGTGCTACGACAGATTTTGATGGAGGATTCCAAATCTCATCAGTAGGAGCAGGTTCCTACGATGTTGAGGTTAGAAATGAAGCGGAGGGTTATGTACCTACTTCATTAACAGGAGTGATTGTTTCATCTGAGAAAATTACCTTCTTGGACGATTTAACAATCTCGAAACCTAAAAACAAGGATAATCCAAAAGAAATTGAAGAGGTAAGAGTTGTTGCTTACCGCGTTCCACTTATTAATAAAGATGGAGGTGCTTCCGGAGCAACAGTAACACGTGAAGATATTTCGCGTTTACCAGTTCGTTCTGCTGCAGGTGTAGCTTCTACTGTAGGAGGTGTAAACTCAAACGAGGGGTCAGGAGAGATTTCTGTTCGTGGTTCTCGTTCTGATGCAACATACTTCTATATAGATGGTATTAAAGTACGTGGATCTTCCAACTTACCAAAATCAGCAATTGAGGAGGTATCTGTAATTACTGGTGGTTTGCCGGCGAACTACGGGGATGCAACAGGGGGGATTATCTCTGTAACAACAAGAGGTCCTTCTGCTAAGTATTTCGGTTCTGTTGAAGGTGTAACATCTGGTTTCTATTTTAATGGAAAAGATGTAAACGGTTACGACGGGAAAGTGATCGGTTTAGATAAATACGGATATAACTTGATTGAAGGTATGTTCTCTGGTCCACTTTGGATGCAGAAAGATTCAACAGGTGCTAAGATTAAACCACGCTTAGGATTCTTGATTTCTGGTAACTTCACAGATGAGTTGGATAGCCGTCCGCTTGCTGGTGGTTCATACCGTATTAAGAAAGAAGTACGTGAGGACCTTTTAGCTAATCCATTACGTCCTACTTCTACAGGTCAAGGAACATATCACAATTCAAACTTCTTGCGTGCGGATGATTTCGAAAAAGTTGATTGGAGAATGAACGCGCGTAGAACAGTAGTTTCTTCGCAAGCGAAAATTGATGTTAATACAGGGCCATCAATGAACTTAACATTTGGAGGATCGTTAAATTACAGTACAGGTAATAACTATTCTTACTCTGGTTCATTAATGAACTTTACAAACTTTGGTATTTCTAAATCATTAGACTGGCGTGTTTTCGGTCGTCTTACTCAACGTTTTACAAACGACCAAGAAGGTTCAGCATCTAAATTGAAATCGTTCGTTTACAACTTAATGTTGGATTACTCGAAATCTAAAAACGATGTATACGATCCAAATCACCAATACAACATGTTTAACTATGGACACGTGGGTACATTTACTACAACACGTACTCCAAGTTATGAATTCGATGCAACAACTCAAACATACATCCACAATGGATTTAGAGATGTAGAGGTTGCGTTCTCTCCTTCAGAAACTAATGCTGCTTTGGCTGCGATTACTACGCAATACTATAATATCTATGCGGGTGATCCAACAAACCACTACGAAAACTTATTCCAAATTCAACAAGGTAACGCATTAAGAAATGGTGATTCACCTTCTTCTGTTTACCAAATTTGGAGCAACATCGGTACACCATATAACTATTTCGGTAAAACTGAAAACGATCAGTTGCGTGGAACAGGTTCATTTGCTGTGAACATCGGTGATCACTCTTTATCGTTTGGTTTCGAGTTAGAGCAACGTTGGGATAGAGGTTGGACTTCTGGTACAACATCTAGTGGTGGTACAAATGGTCCAATCGGAATTTGGTCAATTGCTCGTCAGTTAACAAACTTCCACATTAAAGAATTAGACTTGAACAGTGGTGTTGTTTCTGATTCAGGATCATTCAAAGCAATTACTTATGATCGTTTGAACACAGGATATGCTCACACATCTGGTACAGGTGAGTATGGTGGTCAGTTAAACAATGATAATCAATCATTCTTTGATTATAACTTGAGAGAGTACTTGCAAACTCAAGGAATTGGTTCAGGTGGTGCTGGTTCAGAATTTATCGACATCGATCAATACGATCCAAGTATCTACACATTTGACATGTTCTCTCCAGACGAATTATTGAACTCAGGTAACTCATTCGTTTCTTACTGGGGATTTGATCACACAGGTAAAAAAGTAAAAGGAAACACAGACATTAATAAATACTTCAATGAATTTGATGAGAATGGTAACTACAAACGTTTTGTAGGTGCTTTCCAACCAACTTACATCGCAGGTTATTTAATGGATAAGTTTGCTTTCAATGATATCGTATTCAACGTTGGTGTGCGTGTTGACGTTTTTGATGCGAACCAACCAGTATTGAAAGATCCTTATTTAGTATACAATGCTCACACTGTTGCTGAAGCGAAAGAATTGTTGGCTTCTGACCCAACTACTTACAGCTGGGTGAATATCCCAACTGCAATGGGTGATGATTACACAGTATATGTAAATGATGTAAATAATCCAACTGCAATCAACGGTTTCCGTATCGGAACAAACTGGTACAATGCAGATGGTGTACAAGTTGAAAACCCTAAAGTTATCGAAGGTGCGACAGGTATTCAACCATGGTTGTTAAACCCAGGTCAAGATACACCAAGCGCTGATGCCTTTACAGATTACAAAGCGCAAGTGAATGTGATGCCTCGTATCGCTTTCTCTTTCCCTATTTCTGATGAAGCATCATTCTTTGCTCACTACGATATCTTAACTAAACGTCCTACTTCAGGTTACCGTTTTGACCCATTTGATTATCAATTCATGCAAAATAGAAGTGCAATCATTGATAACGCGAATTTGAAGCCAGAAACAACTGTTGATTACGAGCTTGGATTCCAACAAGTATTGTCTAAAACATCTTCATTGAAAATTTCAGCGTTCTACCGTGAGCAAAGAAATAACGTGCAGTTGATCAACGTTTTTGATGCATATCCAGCTACATACAAAACATACGGTAACCGTGACTTCGGTACAGTAAAAGGTATGACAGTTTCTTATGATATGAGAAGAACTGGAAACATCCGTATGACTGCAGCATATACATTACAATTTGCTGAAGGTACAGGTTCAGATGCTACATCTGCATCAAGTTTAATCAACGCTGGATTACCTAACTTACGTAATATTTTCCCTTATTCATTCGACCAACGTCATGCGTTCGCAATCACAATGGATTATCGTTATGGAGAAGGTGATGACTACAACGGTCCAGTAATTAAAAACTTCAATGTATTAGAAAACACTGGTTTGAACATTGTTTCTAATATCTACTCAGGTTCACCTTATTCTGCACAAACATTCATTACTGACGAAGGTATTGGAAACATGAATGCTGGTTTAAGTGGAACATTGAATGGTTCTCGTTTACCATGGTCTTACCGTTTGGATTTACAGTTGGATAGAACATTCAGCCTTGAATTTGGAGGAGAAGAAGGTAAAAAGAAAGCGACATTCTTAAACGTTTATGTACGTGTAACTAACTTGTTGAATCAATTCAACGTGTTGAATGTTTACCGTGCAACAGGAAACTGGGATGATGATGGTTATTTAGCTGCTCAAGCAAACCAAACATCTATCCAAAACCAATTGGATGAGCAATCTTTTAGAGATTATTATACAATGAAAATTCAAAACCCATACAACATCAGTTCTCCAAGAACGATTCGTTTGGGGGTTAAATTTGATTTTTAATTCATAAGTAACAGAACATTATGAAAAAGCAACTAATAGCAATTGTACTGGGCGTATCGATGATTTGGTCGAACAGTGCACTTTCGTACTTAGGTCCGAATGACAAGAAAGGTGGGGGAGATTTACCTGTACTTAAAGGTGCAAACTGTGCTCCAGCAACGGCAAAATTAATCATGGAATTCAATGATGTGAAAGCACTAATTGAACAAGGAGGAAGTATGTTCCAAAACCGTGCAACAGGTACGGCATCATACGAAGTTCCAAAAGGAAGTGGTTTACATATCATCTTCGCTGGTGCATTGTGGATGGGTGGAACGGATGTAAATGGTCAGCTAAAATTAGCTGCATTGCGTTACCGTTCTGGAAATGATTTCTGGCCTGGTCCATTAACTGTTACACCGAATTCAGGAAACTATGATCCATTATATCCTGTTGGTGATAATGTTGTGCGCGATTTTGGTGAAGCAAACATTGACCCAGATCAGTGTATGGCTTATGACAAATTTTATACAATTCGTAAATCAGAAGTTATCAAATTTAGTATTTGGTGGGAAGCTTGTCAAGGACCAGAAAATGATCCTGCTGATTGTGCCTTAGTATCAGAGTTGACTTCTGATGAAATGAACCGAATTCAAAATTGGCCAGCTCATGGAGATGTATCTCGTGGTCAAGATTATTACTTGGCTCCTTTCTACGATCGTAATGCTGATGGTGTTTACAATATCGAAGATGGTGACTACCCTTGGTACGATGATATTTTAGGAAGAGACGATATCGAATGTGGTCTTGACCGTCGTATTTCATTGTTTGGTGATGAAACAAACTGGTGGGTTTTCAACGATAAAGGAAACATCCACACTGAAACAAACGGTGATCCAATCGGTATGGAAGTTCGTGCACAAGCTTTTGCTTTTGCAACGAATGACGAGGTAAATAAAATGACGTTCTACAACTATGAGTTAATCAATAGAGGAACGCAAACTTTGTACAATACATTCTTCTCTCAATTCTTAGATGCTGACGTTGGTAACTACGCTGATGATTACGCTGGTTGTGACGTGTCAAGAGGTTTAGGTTACATGTACAATGGTGACTTGAACGATGAAAATGATGGTGGTAAATTAGGTTACGGTACAAATCCTCCAGCGATTGGTGTTGACTTCTTTGAAGGTCCTTACCAAGATGCGGATGGTGTTGATAACGTGGGTCCTTATTTAGATGAGGCAACGAATACGATTGTTACTCCTTCAGTTCTTGCAGCGATTGCTGGAAATGGAATTGTGTACAAAGGTGTTGGTATTGGTTATTCTGATGGAATTATTGATAATGAGCGTTTCGGTATGCGTCGTTTCACATTCTTTACTTCTACAGCTAACTTCCCATACTCAGATCCAACAACTGCAGCACAGTATTATAACTTCATGAGTGGTACTTGGGCGAACGGTTCAGAAATGGTGTATGGTGGTTTAGGTTACCAAGCATCATCTGGAGGTACTTCTGTTGCATCTGATTATATGTTCCCTGGTGATTCAGATCCATTGTTCTGGGCTACAGCGGGTGAAGACATGGTTGCTCAAGGTTTCCCGAATGGTTGGGATGAATCAACAAATAACAACCCTGCTGGTGACCGTCGTTTCGTTCAGTCTGCTGGACCATTCATTTTGAAACCAGGTGCCGTAAATAACATTACTGTAGGTATGGTTTACGGACGTGGTTCCGATGGATCTCTACTTGGTTCTGTGAACGCAATGAAACGTGCAGATACGAAAGCGCAAGCATTGTTCGACGCATGTTTCAAAATTATTGATCCTCCTGCAGCTCCAAAATTGACGATTCAAGAGTTGGAAAATGAATTAATCTTGATGATTGAAAATCCAGCAACCTCGAATAATCATGGTGAGACATATGAACAAGAAGATGAAATTAACATTTCAGATCCAACTGTTGACCGTTTCTATCGCTTTGAAGGGTATCAAATTTTCCAATTGAAAAGTGAGGATGTATCGATTGCAGATATTTATGATACTGAGAAATCTCGTTTGGTAGCACAATGTGACATTAAAAATGACATTAGTCGTATCATTAACTTTGAATTTGATGAAGATTTAGGATACTCCGTTCCTGTTGAAAAAGTGGATGGTGAGAATACAGGTATTCGTCATTCATTCCAAGTTACAGAGGATGAATTTGCTTCTGGCACTCGTAAATTGGTGAATCATAAAACGTATTACTACATAGCTGTAGCATATGCTTACAACCAATTCAAAGAGTACGATCCAAATGATCCGTTGTTATTAGATGGACAAAAAATTCCTTACATCTCTTCTCGTTTGAGTTATGATGGTTCTGCAATTAGTTCAGTTGCTGCAATTCCTCACAATCCAACTCCAGAAGCTGATGGTACATCACAACGTATTGAATATGGTTCATCTCCTCGCATCACTCGTTTAGATGGTTATGGAAATGGAAACAGAGCATTAGAATTTACAACTTCTACTTTGAATGCAGTATTGAACAATGGATTTGTGGAAAATCCTGAGTATGATTACGGTTCAGGTCCAATTGGAATCAAAGTTGTAGATCCATTGAACTTAGCAAATGGTTACTTTGAATGTAAGTTTAGAGATTACTCTGTTTCGAATAGAAACGGAGCAGATACTGCACTTTGGACAATCTATCGTTACGATCAAAAAGGAGGAAATATTATTGACTCTGTGGAATCAGAAAGAACGATTGCCTCAAATAACGAACAGATTATTCCTCAATGGGGTATCTCAGTTCAAATTGAGCAAGTGCTGTACGAAGAAACAACGCCAAATACTTCATATTTGAACGTGACGGATATGATTTCATCATCTATTACATTTGCCGATTCATCTAAACGTTGGTTGACTGGTGTACCTGATAATGATGCAACAAATTACCCGACAAACTGGATTCGTTCAGGGGATTATGCATCAACAGCTGATGATTGTGATCCAACTGCTTTGGCTTGGGGTAACCCTTGTAACTATGATGACATTGCAGGGTTAGATCCAGACAAGAAGTTCGCTAAAATCTTGGGTGGTACAATTGCACCGCATACCTTAGTTGGTTATGAAGCAGATTATATGCCGATTGCATATTATAACTTAACCTCTCCGGGTGCTGCGAAAAGTAATGCTTCGATCAGTTTCTTGCCAAGTGTGAACATTGTTATAACTTCTGATAAATCATTATGGACTAGATGTCCTGTGATTGAGCTAGGAAGAGACCAAGCATTGAACGTTGGGTCAGCAAAACCAGGAGAAATGAGAAATAGTCCAAGTGTGGATAAAGATGGTAATGATGATGGAAGTGGAACAGGTATGGGATGGTTCCCTGGATATGCAGTAGATTTAGAATCAGGAGCTCGTTTATACATGGCATTCGGAGAGAACTCATTCTTGGGTGCTGAAGGTGGTGCTGACATGATTTGGAATCCATCAGATCGTATTGCAGATGCAGTTGGTAATCCATTAATGGGTGGTGTTCAACCAATATATGTATTCTCTTACAAGCAAAAAACGATCAATAATTTTTCAAATGGTTTCGACTTCCCTGCATACGTAAAAGCAGATGCTGAATCGTTAGCCGGTAATGCTTTGTATCAAAAAATGCTGCAAGTAGAAGCGAACAATGCTGCTGCTAAACGTGAGTTGTACGGAAGTTTATCATGGATCGCAAATCCATTATTAGCTGAAGGTCAAACTGTTTTGTCAACAGATGTTACGATTAAATTACGTATCAACAAAGAATACAAAAACTTTGTAGGGTCTGGAGAAAATGGTGGTAAACCAATGTATTCTTGGTCAATGGATGATATCTCTACAGTTACAGCTAGTAAAGATCAATTGGCAGAGGCGTTGAAAATGATCAATGTAGTACCAAATCCTTACTATGCATTCTCTGAGTATGAGCGTTCTAGATTAGATACACGTGTTAAAATCACAAACTTACCAGAAAGATGTACTGTTAAGATTTACTCTACAAACGGTAAATTGGTAAGAACATTTAAGAAAGATAGTCCGATTACTTCATTGGATTGGGATTTAACAAACCACAAAGGAATTCCGGTTGCGAGTGGCGTTTACCTAATTCATGTTGATGTTCCAGAAGTTGGAGAAGTAATTCTTAAATTCTTCGGTGGAGTTAGACAAGTTGACTTACAAGGTATTTAATCGGATAAAATTAATTGACTATGAAAAATTCAATCATAACTATTAAAAATGTATTTATCGCTGGAGCTGTATTTTGCAGCTTCGCGGTAAACGCAGGAAATGAAGACCGTGTAGGTTCTGCAGGTGCTTCATACATGCTTGCAAATCCTTGGGCTAGAGGTGCAGCTGCTGGTGATGCTGGTATTGCTAATCTGAATGGTCTTGAAGCAACTTTTTCAAACATCGCTGGATTGGCTTTTGCGGACAAAACGCAAATTAAGTTCAATCACAGTAACTGGATGGGACAAGCAGGGATTGCATTCAACAGTGTTGGTTTAGCTCAACGTATCTCTGAATCTGATGTGATCGCTGTAAGTGTTCAATCTATGAATTACGGTGAAGTTGAAATTACAACTGTTGCCAACCCTGAAGGAGGAATTGGTTTCTTCACGCCACGTGCAAACATCTTTAACATTGGTTATGCACGTTCATTCTCAGCTTCTATCTATGGTGGAATCAACTTCAAAGTAATCTCTGAAAGCATTTCTAACATGAAAGCCAATGGAGTTGCAATTGACGCTGGTATCCGTTACGTAACAGGAGACAAAGACCACATTAAATTTGGTATTGCATTGAAAAATGTTGGTCCTGTAATGAAATACAAAGGAGATGGTTTAGCACAACAAATTACCTACAACAGTACGGGTATTATTGCTTCTTTGGAAGAGCGTTCAGCTTCGTTTGAAATGCCATCGTTATTGGCGATTGGTGGATCATATGATTTCATTTTCAACGAAAACAACAAATTGAACTTAGCACTTGGATTTACAGCCAACTCATTCTCATACGATCAATACCGTTTAGGGTTGGATTATGCAATGACACGTGAGAAAATGGCATTCAATTTAAGAGCTGGTTTCGTTTACGAGAAAAAATTGTTCTCTGCTGAGAATCGTTCAAATGCATTGATCGGACCAACTGCTGGTTTCTCAATTGACGCATTAGTAGGAAAAAGCAAAAATGCATTAGGTATTGAGTATGCTACTCGCTTTGCTGGTGTATTTGGTGTTATTCATACAATTGGAGCGACAATCAATTTGAAATAAACAAAGAGTTTTATATATTTGTTGAACAAGAGAGTCCTATGGGCTCTCTTGTTTTTGTTTATTATACTGATTAAATCATAATTACATGTCACAAATAAATTATTATACTGAAGAGGGATTAAAAAAATTGAAAGAAGAGTTACACCACATGAAAACGGTGCAACGCCCTGCTATTTCAGACCAAATTGCTGAAGCACGTGATAAAGGTGATTTATCTGAGAATGCTGAATATGATGCGGCTAAAGAAGCTCAAGGCTTGTTAGAGATGAAAATCTCTAAAATGGAAGGGATTCTTGCAAATGCTCGTTTAATTGATGATTCAAACATCGATACATCAAAAGTTTTCATCTTATCTAAAGTGAAAATTAAGAACGTTACAAATGGAATGGAAATGGAGTATATGTTGGTTGCAGAAAATGAAGCTGACCTAAAAGCAAAGAAAATCTCTGTTGAATCTCCTTTTGGAAAAGGCTTATTAGGTAAAAGTCAAGGTGAAATTGCCGACATTCATACACCAAATGGAATTGTTCAATTTGAAGTAATGGAAATTTCACGTTAATGAGTTCAATTTTTTCAAAGATTATTGCGGGAGAAATCCCTTGTCATAAAGTAGCTGAGAACGATCAATTCTTGGCTTTTTTAGATATTATGCCACTCAAAGAAGGTCATGTATTAGTGATTCCAAAAGTTGAAGTTGATTTTATTTTCGACATGGAAGATGATCTTTTAGGAGAAATGATGGTGTTTGCAAAAAAGGTGGCTCAACAAATGAAACGTGCATTGCCTTGTAAGAAAATTGGTGTAACGGTGATCGGTTTGGAAGTTCCACACGCACACATTCACTTGATTCCAATTGATTCAGTTACTGACATGGATTTCTCAAAACCTAAGCTGAAACTTGAACCTGCGCAGCTAGAAGAAATTGCTCAAATAATTAAAGCACAATCTTAATCTTCACTTTACCAATAAATCATGATTTTTAATTCACTTGATTTTGCATTGTTCTTGCCAATCGTTTTCGTATTGTATTGGTTTGTGACGAATAAAAGTTTAACCCTGCAGAACATTCTTTTGCTGGTTTCAAGTTATTTCTTTTATGCGTTTTGGGATCCACGTTTTTTACTCCTATTAATGTTCTCTACATTTTTGGATTATTACACGGGTATCCGCATGCACGATGCAAATGGACATAAATGGAGGAAGTTCTGGTTCTGGTTAAGTATAAGTGTGAATGTTGGGTTCTTAGCTGTCTTTAAATATTATAACTTCTTTGCGGAGTCGTTTGCTGGTTTATTGGAAAATTTTGGGCTACATGTTGAAGTGTGGACCTTACAAATTATTCTTCCAGTTGGAATCTCATTCTATACTTTCCATGGACTTTCCTATGTCATCGACATTTACAAAGAACGGATCAAGCCTGAACGAAATTTTGTCGATTATGCAGTTTTCGTTAGTTTCTTTCCCTTGCTTGTGGCTGGTCCAATAGAACGAGCAACACACTTATTACCGCAGATTCAAAAGAAACGTGTATTCGATTATTCGCAGGCGGTAGATGGCTTGCGACAAATTCTGTGGGGCTTATTCAAAAAAGTTGTCGTGGCTGATGGATGTGCTGAATATGCCAATATGATTTTTAATGGTGCGGATGATTATTCGGGCTCTACTTTAGTTATGGGTGCTATTTTCTTTACCTTCCAAATCTATTGTGATTTCTCAGGGTATTCGGATATTGCATTGGGTACAGCTCGATTGTTCGGTATTGAATTGTTACGCAACTTTTCATACCCCTATTTTTCGCGAGACATTGCTGAATTCTGGAGAAGATGGCACATTTCCTTGTCAAGTTGGTTCCGCGATTATTTATACATTCCATTAGGTGGAAGTAAAGGTGGTACATGGATGAAAATCAGGAACACTTTCATCATATTTGTTGTAAGTGGATTTTGGCATGGAGCAAATTGGACCTTTATCGTTTGGGGTGCGTTAAATGCTTTGTACTTTATGCCATTGATGCTGACGAATTCAAATCGTTCAAACTTAGAAATTGTAGCACAAGGAAAGTATTTTCCAACGGTTCGAGAATTGCTTGGGATGGTGATTACATTTATCATGGCTGTATTCGGCTGGATCTTCTTCAGAGCACAAGACATGACGCATGCGCTAAAGTATATTCAAGGAATTTTTACGGACGCCTTGTTTAAGAAACCTGATTTACCTGAATTAGCTGATTTAACCATTTTCTTTATTTTCTTTATGCTGATCATTGAATGGATTGGAAGAGAAAATAAATATGGCTTGGAGCAATTTGGAAAACGCTGGTACACGCCATTTAGATGGTTGTTCTATAGCTTCTTAATCGTATGTATTATTGTTCTTTCTGGTAAAGAGCAAGAGTTTATTTACTTTCAATTCTAAGCCGTGAAGAAATTTTTAATTCGATTGTTGATTTTTGGGGCTTTCTTTTTTGCCTTGGATAAATTGTTCATTTTCGTTAGAAATGCGTCACCTGATTTAGAGGTGGATAGACGATTGGAAATGATCATGAAAGGAGAAGTGAAATCGGATATAGTGGTCCTTGGATCTTCGCGTGGTGCACGAAGCGTGATTGCTGAGCAACTAACAGATACCTTAAAAACATCTGCCTATAATTTAGCCTTCCCAGGTTCTGACATAACATTTCATGAATATGTGTTGGAATCGATTTTGACGATCAAAGGAAATAAAAAGCCGAAATTGGTTGTATTAGTGGTGGATGATTCAGATGAATTGAAACCAAGTAAGTCATTGAAGTTTCGTTTAGACCGCATGTATCCGCTGGTGAAATACAAAGCGATACGCGACAAAATGGTTGAACGTAAAGAGAAAAAACCAATTGTAAATGAACTATTGGTTTTGCATCAGTTGAATAAAAGTAATTTCTTGTTCAAGCAACGCAAATTCACGAAAAATGATTCGATTATGCCATGTGGATCGATGCCAATCAGTCATCAGAAGAAAACATTTGATAAAAAATTCGGAACGGAACCATATAACTATTCACGAGAAGACGAGTTAATCCAGAAGATTAAAGCTATGCGTTCGCTCGTCAAAATGTGTAAGGATAATAACATTCAATTGATCATTGCAATTCCACCAAACTTTAGAAAAACAACAATTGGTTTCAAAGAACGAATGGAAGATATGCTGAATGGTTATGGTTTAGTTTGGACCTATGATGAAACGAAGCCTGAATACAGTAATCCAGACTACTTTTTTGACAATGCACATTTACAAAAAACAGGTTCGATTGTTTACACAGGGGAGTTTGCCCATTACTTGAAAACGTCCAAAATGCTCACTAAGAACTAGTTCTTTTTTGGAGCCGGTTTCGTTGGTCCTTCAATGTTAACGGTCTTTTTGTAGGTATACCATTCGCAGTTCTTCTTGACATACAATGTAATGGTGTATTTCCCTGGTTTGGCATAATAGTGTTTTGCATTCTTTTGGCGAGAGGTTTTTCCATCACCAAATTCCCAGAAATAACTTGACCCACCGACCGATTTGTTGGTTAAGGTTACGCTCAACCATTTTTCAGTCACCGTAAAACTAACTTTTGGTTTGACTTTATTCTGCTCAATTTGAACGGTATCTAGCTTGTATTTCTTGTAATAAGAAAGCACATATTTTGCGGCAGTTTGCTCAATTTGTTTTGCTACTTCGTCTGTAACCTTTTTCGGTGCTTTTCCTTCTATTGGTGATTCTTTGTAGATGGCAGCGTAGAAAGTGCAAGCAGCAACAAAACTACCATTCGGGCTGGGATGAGCATTATCCGGAGCGTATAGATTGGTTGCTGGATATTTTTCACGCATCGTCTTCCAAACCATTCCAACAGGTGCAATTGGATATCCACCAGTCGCTTCACTCAACTGAAGATAACCTTTTTGAATGCGCTCTTGCATTAATGCATACGTGTCTTCTGGAATAGAATCGGTATAACCATCGGCATATCCCCACGTCATGTAATAGTAAATTTTAATGCAAGGATTGTATTTCTTCAAACTATCAATCAGCTGTTGGGCATATGGTATCGTTTCCTTGGCAATGGTTGCTGAATCGTACGATAATTCTCTACTAAATCCTTGTATAAAAACATAATCCCAATCTTTCGCCTGCATTTTTTTGTAGGTATTTGGACGCTCAGTATGCCCTTTCAAGGTACTTCCACTTACAGCAATCGTATCACCAAATACGTATTTACCTTTTGAATTGGCTAAGTTTTGATAAATCTTACATAACGCATTCATGTGCGTATAACTATTCCCAATGAACAAGACATTTGCAGGTTGAGCAAAGGAATAAAATCCCCACAAAAGAAAGACGGCAAGTAGTCGGAACATTACTTATTTTTTTTAAAAGAAAATACGTTTATAAATCGTGAATAGATTCGTTCTAATGGTTCTATATAGTTGACCATTATTATAAACAAAGTAATAAATGCTAATGAAATACTAAATGACGCAACTGGTCCTAAATTCATATCAAAAGCTAAGGGTTTTAAACCAAAACCAAAAATTCCTCCATAAAGAATAATCACATGAACAACATAAATTGGCAATGTATTTTGGCCGATTTTTAAGAATAATTTTGCCTTTACATTCCAATAAGAATCAACAAGCATAAGAATACCAAGCAGGGAAACTACTTGGCCAAAACGAATGAAGGCAGTAGCATTTAATTCATACGTTCCATGATCTGTCAGTCCGATGTATTCTGTAAAATGATCGACTTCACGGAAAACGAGTTGAATAAAAACGCTTAATAACACACCAATCACGAGAAAGCTTGCACCAAACCACCATTCTTTTGCCTTGTGTTCATAGGTACGAATTAAACTTCCTAACATTCCTCCAAGTATGGTATAACCCGAATAACGTACAAAACTGAAATCAGAATATTGACCGTAGAACATGTTTTGGATGAATTTCGGAGCTCCTGCAGGATAATAAGTTGGAACCGATTTTACACCATTCGCAATCAATTGTTCCTGTCCTTGGATGTAGTTTTTCATGAAACCATAGAAGAGAAAAATTATAAGTCCAGCAATTAAATAGTAGAGATAAAGCGGACCTTTATTAATCAATTTGAATATGCCATAAATCAATAACAAGAAGAAGATTCCAAAACCAATGGATTGAAGTACATGGAATGCATAGAACCAATCAAAATGAAACTCTGAGTTGTAATAGAACGATTGTCCGATACTCCACAAATTTAATTGGATAAAATATCCCCAAAAAATCAATTCCCGAACGCGCTTAAATCCCTTTTTTACGCGTATGTTTTCAAAGTACTTGATGGTGTTATTCGCGGAAAGTAAGTAAACGAAAATAAGTCCAGTTACCGTAAAAAACAAAGGAGATGTTAAACCGTGAATGTTGTGCCAAACAGAATACAACCAATACGAATCGTTGCGGTATTCACTCGATAATGCTGCTCCAGTAAAATGTCCTTCAAGCATTAAAAGTATCGCAATTGAACGAGCCATGTCGATGAACTTTAACCGAGGTCGCTTATCAATAGGAGATTCAAATGCCTGTGTCATGTTTTAATTTTGAGCAAAGATAATAAAAGCCAATTGAGATTGATATTAAAATCCTTCACCATTGACCATAATAATCAGTGGATTCGGATAGTTTTCGAAATTGAGCTTTGAACTAAAAGAAAACAAACCTGCAGGTAAAGGTTTGTTTGATGTGTAGGTAATTTGTACACTTGCTTTCGCTGGAACACTTTTCGGACAAGTGATGGTTAAATAATCCTGATCAACACTGAAATTTTGAATCGTTAATGGTTCATCACTTTTATTGGTCAATGTCACTGTTTTCGTAAAACTCGCTCCTTGTTTGATTGCCTGTAAATCAATAAATCGCGGTGAAACGTTGGTAATAAAAGCCAAGCTGTCTTCGGTCAAATAATCGACACTTTGTATTTCAATCTTTCGCTCTATCGCTGCTGAACGCGAATAAACTGAATTCTTTTGATCATGGAAATTATCACTCGTTAACTTATTGGCCGTATATTCTCCGAAAGGAACTTGGGTAAAAATTACTTTTCCACCATTTGGCGCAGTGTTCGTTAAATATGGTTTAAAAACACCATTATCGTATTGCATCAAATAATTCACCAAGGAACTAATTCTGCGTTTCGTCAAATTCACATTGTAATCAGTTTTTGCCAAGGGACTCGCAAATCCTTTCACGGTAATATTGATTTTTGCTCCTTTCTTCAATTCTTCCAAAAGCAAATCTCGAAATAGATTCAAATCTTTTACACCCTGATCGACATATTCAATGAAAAAACTTTCGATATCTTCTTTGGCTTCATCGGCTTTTTCATTAACCAAACCAGCTGAATATTCTTGCTGATATTTTTCCAACATGGCGCGGTATTCACCATATCCAGTAATGTAATTTACATGTGTCAATGTATCACGCGATTTAGGGTCTGGACAATCGTTGTGAAAATACAAGGTAACTGGCAGTCGCTTATTCAAGTCAGCCAAGGTTTCAACTGGAGTAGGAGGAATGATAATAACAGGCGGATGTGCCGTAAAGATATCGGAACAACACGTTGGATTTTTACTGTAAAGTACCCCAATGCGGTTACTGGAAAAATAACTCGTATCTCCTGATTTGAAATAATAAATGTCATTCGCTGGACTATTGAAAGGCATTCCTATATTTTCAGGCGCTTCAAAAACAGTTGTAAATTGAGAACTGTGAATGTCATAACCTCCGAATCCATCATGCCAGCTCGATGAAAAGTATAGTTTTTTCGCTTTCTCATCCCACCAAGGACTCAATTCATTATCGATCGAATTCAGTGTTTTTAGGTTGCGAACTTTCGAATATTGATTTCCATTTTTTATGATTGAATACCACAAATCCATTCCGCCTTCCGTTCCTTCGCGATCCGAAGCAAAAAACAACACCTCGTTTCCTTCCAATAATCCAATGTGCGGCATCGTTGTATTGCTTCCCGCTTCATTGATAATTTCACCCAAAGAATCAATCATGAACCACTTGTTGTCGCGATAGGAAGCAACCATGATTTTACATTTGTAATTGTAGCTTTCGTCCTCGCACAAACTAAAATAGAATCGGGTTCCATCCAATGAAAAACTCCCATTCCCGGTATTTAATTTTTCAAAAAATAAATCTTCAATTCGTTTGGAAGGTTCAAAAACCGAATCTAATTTGGACGAATACAAACGCGTCTTGTAATCGCTTGTATATACTTCTTCGGATGAACTAACCGAATCTGCTCGAAGCGAAGAAAAATACAATACACTATTCCACAAGTTGTGACCAAATTCAGAATTGGGCGTATTTACAGTTTCCGGAAGTCGATTAAATACAACATCAGCTGTATCTTTCACAGCAGCTTTGGCCCACAAACACGATTCTAGTTCACGTTTCGCTTTGAGATACATGTAGGATTTTTTATCCTTCGTGAATTTTTTCTTAGCCTTCTTAAAGGTTTCAATTGCTGCGTCGTACGAACCATTTTGTTTTTGCATCAAGCCATAATTGATCAGCGACATCGGATAAATACCACCTTCCTCACGTTCATACACTTTACCGTAATAATATTCTGCTTTACGGTAATCTTTGTAGGCTTTCAATGTTTCTGCATAATTCCATAAAATCGAAACAGAATTTGAATCCAATTCCATGGCTTTTTCATACAATTCAACAGCGTAGTAATAGTCACCCTTTTCATATTTCTCTTGGGCATATTTCAAGTAACTACCCAATTTTGATTGCGCATGAAGTCCTCCAATGAGCGTGAAGAAAAAGACAACAATTAAATATAATCTGGGCATACGCGATGAGCGATTTTTTTCGGTTTAAAATGATTGAGAATATAACGGGCTGCTACTTCGAATCCACCGCGTGCATTACTCGCTGGAACCAATTTTGAAACGTTGATGTCATAACTTAAACCAACAAACCAATCTTGAAAATCCATTCCTACACTCAAATAGCCAGCATCGCGATTTCTGAACCACATTCCAGCATACAACGCACGATAATTTCCTGCTTTTTCGACCAAGGTGTATTTTACACTTGATCCTAAGATCAACTCGCGGTATTTTCCTTGAACAGAGAATTGAATGGATGGAACTAAATCCCAATCAGGGTCCAATTTGAACAATCCTTTTGAAAAGACATTTACACGAATATCTCTTGGAATAACTTGTGTGTAGAATCCTTGGTTGGGACGATTCAAATTATAAACACCGATTCCACTGATGACTTTGAAACGCTTGTTTTTGTAGTATTCATGAATCGCTCCAATTCCAACTGAAAAATTTGTCTTTCGATCGGTTTGATAGGTTTCACCAGTTGGCAAGGATGGATCATAAGTGATGCCATTGAATTGATTGTCAAAATAGAATTGATCCCAATTGACTTGTCGGTGGTTCATCCCAATGTTCAAACCTGGTCGCAGGATGTGTGTTGAGTCGTCTGTAAGTTTTAGCAAGTAAGAGAAATTCCCTTGCAATTCGATTGTACGCAATTTACCATCACCGACAACATCATGAAAAAAGGAAAGCCCAACTCCTAAATTAGGTAAGGAACGTAAACGCGTATCTGCGGAAAATGAAAACGTACTGAATGGAACGGTAACACTTCTCCATTGATTTCTGTAATTTGATATAAAGCGATAGTCACCGTTAAAATGACCAGCGTGACCCGGATTTTGGTACAATTGATTGTCGTTGAATTGTGACCAATGCACATCTTGACCTAAGCTGCGAATGGCAAAGGAAAAAACACTAAGTAGTAAGAGTGCTCTGATTCTCAAATCAATGGTATTTGAAGATGAAATTACAAAAAATAAAAATAGAATCATCAACCGAGTGAATACATGTAGTAAGTAGTCCATCAAACTACTTAATTTTAAGGAAGATTGCGGGTTTTTAGGTGGAACTTAGTAGGGTGTTCTAAGTAGTTCTACTGATATGCAAATTGTTAGTGATTAATTCTTTTGAACGAAGGCTTTAATGGTTGAATTTAGTCGAAAGCATTTAACGAAATCACCATGAAACCACAAACAAATGCAAAGATAAAATCAGTACCCGCTGGTTTTATCACTGAAAAAAAACGAGCGTTTAAACTCATCGAACTGCATGAGTCAGTTGATGCAGCCTTGAACAAATTTTCCAATTCATTTAAGGCGTTTTTCAAAGGTGTTTTACTCTTTTTAGAATTGCTCTTTTCATCACAATCTCGAAAAATTAATCTTCAAGTTGCGCATGTAAAGGATCAACAAAATCCGATAGAGCCCTATGTGTTAATAATTGGTGAACGTTACAAAAACTAGCTGTTTCTTTTTTTCTGAAAAAAGCTATTTACCCTGGCCTTTATGGCCTTAACCAATTAATAATATCATGAAAACAACTGTTTACACCACTCAAAAAAAAGGTGTTTTGCGTTCATCAATGCGCTTAGCACTTACGATCATAACGTCGATGATCATTTCACAAATGAATTCTTTTGCCCAAACAGCGGCAACTACTGTTGATGTAACTGGTACCTCAACAACAAATATAATAACAAATAACACGGCCACATTCGTGGATCCGAACCTAAATGTTACGGCTAACGGAACAATTTCTGGTTTCGTTGTAACAATAACAGATAGCTACACAACTGGTGATATTTTGTCCTACACGGGTACCTTACCGTCTGGAGTTACTGCAGCTGCATTTAATACCACAACGCGAAGTTTGGTTTTTTCTGGCTCCACAACTGCAGCAAATTGGCAAACCTTGTTGCGAACAGTAAAACTTCAAACTACTTCGGCAACTTGTTTTCCAGAAAGTAGAAAAGTAGCCTTCATTGCAGGAAATAAATATTACAATCCTTTAAATGATCACTTTTACGAATATAAATCAACATTGGGTAACTGGATTCCGGCGAAAGCCTTTGCTGAAACACAATCTTATTTCGGACGAATTGGCTACCTCGCTACAAGTACTTCCCAAGCTGAAAATAGCTTCATGTGGAAATTAATTGGAAATAACTCTTGGATTGGTTGTTCGGATGAATATACAGCAATTAATGCAGCTGTTGGTTATACAATGTATGCGAGTCAAGCTGCTTCAGAAGGAAAATTCTATTGGGTTGTTGGACCTGAAAAAGGAGTACGTGTTTCTAACCAAAATGGTGGAAGTCAAGTGATTGCTGGAGTTTATAACAACTGGTATCCAAACGAACCAAATAATGCAGGAACAGAACATTACGGTCACATGTATGGTTCTGGTGGTTCAGGTTCATATTGGAATGACTTTGCCAATACACAAACAATTGCAAGTATCATCGAGTATGGTGGAATGCCAAATGATGTGTTAACTTCTCAAGTTGTGTTTACTCGCAATATCTACATCAATGGAGCACCGTCAGGTACAATTTCTGGTGGAAACACAACTGTTTGTTCGGGAGGTAGTGCAACATTAACATTGTCTGGACTTTCTGGTTCTGTTGTTCGTTGGGAATATTCCTTGGATAATTTCTTAACAGCTGGTGTGGCAATTACGAATACAACAACTACTTTAAGTTTAACAAATATTACTGAAACGCGCTATTACCGAGCAATCGTAAATAGTTCTTCGGGTTGTACTAGTTTAGCAACATCATCTACACCAGTTTATGTGTCGAATACAATTGCAGGAACAATCAATGCTGCTAACAATACTATTTGTCCTGGTTCTGAGGCCTCTTTCACGCTTTTTGGAAACAGTGGAAATGTAATTAATTGGCAAATGTCAACGACAAGTAATTTCTCTTCTGGAAACACAACTATTGCAAATACGAGTACATCGATGAGTTATATCCTGAATTCAACAGGAACTTATTATTTCCGAGCACAAGTGCAAAACAATGGTTGTACAGCTGTTTATACAACTGGATATACAATTACTGTTACCTCAGGAACTGCTCCAGTTGGAGGAACCGTGTCAAACGCAGAACATTGTGGAGGAACGAATTCTGGAACATTGACATTATCTGGTCAAACAGGTACTGTAGTTAAATGGCAGTATTCTAATGATGGTGGAATTGTTTGGACCGATGTAGCAAATACAACAACTTCATTGTCTTATTCTGGTGTTTCAAGCAATAGATTGTACCGCGCTCAATTAACAAATGGTTCATGTGGAACTGCATATAGTACGGCAGGAACAATTACAGTCTATGGATCAACAGTCGCAAAATGGTTGGGTACAACGAGCACAGATTGGGGTACAGCTTCAAACTGGTGTGGAGGAATAGCAGACAACGGAATGGATGTAGTTGTAAGTAGCACTGCACCTAACAACCTAGTTTTAGATCAAAATCGTTTAGTGGGAAGTGTTAATTTCAATGGATCAAATAAAATCATTGTTCTTGGAAATTATACCTTAACAGCAAGCAGTTTTTCAGGAAATTCATCTACCAATTATGTTCAAACAAACGGAACAGGTAAATTGAAAATGAACGTTGCAAACAATACAACGGTTTTATTCCCCGTTTCGAATTCGTCTTACAATCCCGTTTCGATTACAAACAATACTGGAAGTTCGGATGATTTCTCTGTAAAAGTATATGATGAAGTATATACAAATGGTTTAACAGGTGCAGTTTTTACAACGCCGCGAATCAAACGTACATGGGATATCTCTAAAACATACGCAAATGGAGGAAGTGGAATTAACTTTACCTTCAATTGGAACCCAGCTGAAGTATACAATGTTTCAACTCCGATGTTAAATCATTACAATGGAACAGATTGGGATGCTCAAACAGGTTCATCTTCAAGCACTGCGAATAGTATGACTTATATTGGATATACTGGAACATTTTCACCATTCGCAATTAGTAATTCAGGAGATCCACTTCCGGTAACACTTACACAATTTTCTGCTTCATGTGCGACAGATCATGTTGAGTTAAACTGGCAAACGGCTTCGGAACACAATTCAGATGTTTACATCATTGAAAGAAGTGAAAATGGAATTGATTGGGCACCAATTGATGAAATGAAAGCTGCTGGTAATAGCAATCAAACGATTGATTATTCGTACGTTGATTATGATAAGTTAAGAGGAACACTTTATTACCAGTTGCAACAAGTGGATATGGACGGTAAAAACACAACGTATGGTCCAATTTCAGCAGCCTGTCATCAAGAAAGCCTTGAAATATCAATTTATCCGAATCCAACAGATGGAGATTACTCTGTGTTAATTTCAGCAAATCGTGAGGATACGTTTGAGATGTACATTGAAATGGCGAATGGAACGAAGGTTCATCAGCACACGATTAACTTGAAAGAAGGCTCAAATATGCTCAATATGCATTCAAAAGATCTTGATTCAGGAATCTATTTTATTCGAATTGCAAACGAATCAGATACCTACTTAAAAAAGTTGATCATTAAATAAACTCAGACCGTATTTAGATAAATCAATTAACGACAGTATCTGATTCCAAATCAAGGGTTTTCATTGTGAAAACCCTTGATTTCTCCACAACTAAGAACTTGTATAGAGACCATTCTACGTATTTATGCTTATTTACATTTTTTACTCACGGAAAAATTTTAACCTCCTGTAAAGAAGGTTCATCTTTGAATAGAATACAAAACCAAAATGCCATGAAACCACCGAAAAACGTAAAACAAGAAGTCTCAACTCACAAAGTGTTGGGGTTGACTCAAAAACAAACGAATCGATCAATCATTGATAAAAAGGAGATTTTTCCTTTTCGATTTTTAAGAAGAAAAAAAGTGTTTAAACATGCGGTAAATAAATTAATGGATGCTTTTATTCATTTAATACGTGAAACAGAATTGAACATCAAAATATATAGAACATTGAATCACGAACGAGTTTTACCAAACCAAAAGAATCGAAACTTCGGAACGAATCAATCAAGTTTAAATTAACCCCCTTGAATACCCAAAACTTCTGATTATGAAAACAATATTCAACCACTCTAGTAAAATCAAACGCAACTGCTTTGCCTTTTTTCAAAAGTTAGCTTTGATAGTTGCTGTGCTTTTAGTTTCGGTCGTGAATTACGCCCAAACTGCAGCCTCTCAAATGGATGTTACAGGTTCGACATCTACCAATACGATTTCCAATAACACCGTTTCGTATGTTGACAACAGTATTGTTGTAACTGCGAATGGAACAATCAATGGTTTCATTGTGACGATTACCGATAGTTATACTTCTGGAGATGTATTGTCCTATACGGGTTCTTTACCTTCAGGTGTATCAGCAACCGTTTTTAATACTTCGACAAGAAGTTTGGTGTTTACAGGATCCACAACAGCTGCAAACTGGCAAGATTTATTGCGTCGTGTAACCTTACAAACAACTTCTGCAACTTGTTTTCCAGAGAGTCGAAAAGTTGCTTTTATTGCAGGTGATTGTTATTTCAACCCATTGAATGGGCATTTCTATCGTTATCGATCCACATCAGAGTACTGGACAACTGCAAAAGCTTATGCTGAAACACAATCGTATTTCGGACGAGTTGGATACCTAGCAACAATCTCGGAACAATCTGAAAACAGTTTCATTTCAATTTTAATTGGTCAAAACTCATGGATTGGGTGTTCAGATAATTATGCCGTTGTCAATTCAGCTGCAGGTTACACAAAATACGCTGCACAATCAAACGCTGAAGGAAAATTTCATTGGGTAACTGGACCTGAAAAAGGAACTCAAATTCGTTTAGGAAATGCTGTCGCTCCAGCTGTTGGCGGTGCGGTTGCAGGTGTTTATCAAAATTGGGGAGGTTCTGAACCGAATGATTGGCCAACCTCGGATATAACAACATTGAGTCAAGAGGATTACGGACACATGTATTCAGGTACGGGTGGAATTTGGAATGACTTCCCAAATACGCAATCGATTGGTAGTGTAATTGAATTCGGTGGAATGCCATTGGATAATACAAATTCTCAGGTTGTTTTCTCTCGAAATATTTACATCAATGGCGCTCCATCTGGAACGATCAGTGGCGG
>JALQYQ010000020.1 GCA_023262855.1 Crocinitomicaceae bacterium | reverse complement strand
AGGAACAGTAACTATTGATCCAACAGTTGACGCTGTATACGAAGGATCAGAAACGGTAATTGCAGATATTACTTCAGTAACAGGAGGAAATGGTGCAACTGAATCGGGATCACAACAAGCAATTGTTACAATTGTTGATGTGAACACACCACCAGTAGCTACAGGAAATTCAACAACAACCAATGAAGATCAAGCAGTTGTATTATCTTCGGTTCAGTCAAATGATACTGATGCTGATGGTACTGTAGTTGTTGGAACTATTGACTTGGATCCAACTCAACCGGGTCAACAAACAACGTTTACTAATGCTCAAGGAACTTGGGTTGTAAATACGACTACAGGAAATGTAACATTCACTCCAGCTTCGAATTTCAATGGAACAGCAACAATTCAGTACACAATCACTGATAATGCTGGTGCGACATCAAACTCAGCGAATTTAACAGTAACTGTTAATCCTGTAAACGATGGACCAGTAGTTGATAATGAAACGCATACAATCAACGAAGAAGGCACTGCTACAGGAGATTTAACAAACTCTGGTGACTCTGATTTAGATGGTAATTTAGTTGTTACAACAACTCCAGTTGATGGACCAAACAATGGTACAATTGTTATTAATCCTGGTGGAACATACACGTATACTCCTTCAACAAACTTTAATGGCGCGGATACAATTGTTGTTCAAATTTGTGATGATGGAACACCATTACCAGCACTTTGTGTGAATGATACAATTTTCATTACAGTTAATCCAATCAATGATGGACCAATTGTGGATGACGAAAATGTAAGTGTTACTTATAATGGAACAGGTACAGGTGATTTGACTGATGCAGGTGACTCAGATGTTGACGGAAATATAGTGGTAACAACAACTCCAATAGATGCTCCTAACAATGGAACAATTGTTATTAATGCGGATGGTACTTACACATATACACCAAATACAAACTTTGTAGGACAAGATACAATTGTCGTTCAAATTTGTGATGATGGAACACCATTACCAGCACTTTGTGTGAATGATACAATTTTCATCACAGTTAACCCTTGTTCAGCATCCGATTTATTGGCAGATTGTGACGAAGATGGTGTAACAAATGGTGATGAAATCGATCCTGATGGTGATGGAACACCTGGTCCAAACGGAACAGATCCATTTGATCCATGTAGTTTCAACCTTACAAACCAAGACCTTGCAACAGTTTCTTCAGCGTGGTTAGCAGCAGATTGTGATGGCGATGGTGAAACAAATGGTGAAGAAGTTGACCCTGATGGTGATGGAATTGCTGGACCGAATGGAACAAATCCGAACGATCCATGTTCGTATGATCCAACTTTACAAGATCTGTCAACGGTTTCTTCAACTTGGTTGACAACAGATTGTGATGGTGATGGATTGACAAATGAAGAGGAAATAGATCCTGACGGAGATGGAACACCGGGACCAAATGGAACAGATCCATTGAATCCAGACACAGATGGTGATGGAGTAGCAGATGGAACTGAGGTAACAGATGGAACAATTGGAACAGATCCTTGTGATTTCGTTTTGGCTTCTCAATCAGTAACTCCAAGTGCAGCATGGAACAACTTAGATTGTGATAACGATGGTGTTACGAATGGTGAGGAAGTTAATAACGGAACAGATCCATTGAATCCAGATACAGATGGTGACGGTGTGACTGACGGAACAGAGGTTGCTGATGGTACAATTGGAACAGATCCTTGTGATTTTGTATTGGCTTCACAGACAGTAACTCCAAGTGCAGCATGGAACAACTTAGATTGTGATGGTGATGGATTAACAAATGGTGAAGAAGTTGATCCAGATGGAGATGGAACACCTGGTCCAAACGGAACAGACCCATTGAATCCGGATACAGATGGTGACGGAGTGACAGATGATACTGAGCTTGCTGATGGTACAATTGGAACAGATCCTTGTGATTTAGTATTGGCTTCGCAGACAGTAACTCCAAGTGCAGCATGGAACAACTTGGATTGTGATGGAGATGGATTAACGAATGGTGAAGAGGTCGATCCTGACGGAGATGGAACACCTGGTCCAAATGGAACAGATCCATTGAATCCAGACACGGATGGTGATGGTGTTACAGATGGTGATGAAATCGATCCAGATGGTGACGGAACACCTGGACCAAACGGAACGAATCCAACGAATCCATGTGAATTCAACGTGGCAGATCAAACAGTAACTCCAAGTACAGAGTGGATGCTTGCTGATTGTGACGGAGATGGAGTAACAAACGGAGAGGAATATAATGAAGGAAGTAATCCATTTGATCCATGTAGTCCGAACCCATGTGATATTATTATCCCTGAAGCATTTACGCCGGATGGAGATGGAATTAATGATGAGTTTGTCATTGAAGGAATTGAATTATTCCCTGACAATGAAATTGTAATCTTGAACCGTTGGGGTAATGTTGTATTCCAAACAGCTAACTACCAAAACAATTGGACTGGAACTTCAAGCAGTAATATGAATCTAGGTGGAGAACACTTGCCAACGGGAACTTACTATTACATCTTCGATCCTAAAAAAGAAGGGTACGAGGTTTACAAAGGATATATTTATTTACAACGATAATGTGGAATGCACTCCTTTTCGGAGGAGTGCTTTTAAAAAATAAGAAAATGAAAAATTTAATTCAAGTTGTCGGAATTTTGCTGTTGACAGGAATAAGCACTCCTTTGTTTGCTCAGCAAGACCCACATTTCACACAGTATTTTGACAATACATTGTTTGTTAATCCAGCGTATGCAGGTAGTAAAGAAATGTTGAATGTTACAGGAATTCACCGTGAACAGTGGATGGGATTTGCTGGACGACCAACATCAACAACTTTAAGTGTACATTCACCTTTGTCGTATGAATCAGTAGGAGTTGGACTTACAATGGTTAATGACCAAGCAGGACCAGTTAAACAAACAATGTTTTATGGTGATTTCTCGTACACGATTCGATTCAAAAACCCAGCTAAAAAATTGGCTTTCGGACTTAAAGGAGGAATGAACATGATTTCAGTTGCTTCTTCGAATCTTCAAACAACAGAGGCAGGTGACCCAAAACTATTAAATAATGTCAAAAACAATATCAATCCTAATTTTGGTTTTGGTATTTATTACCACACACCTAAATTTTTTATTGGTGCAAGTACTCCTAAAATTTTGGAAAAAGGGTACGACGGAGTGAGTAAAACCAATCTTGAAAAGCGTCACTATTACGGAATTATTGGTGGTGTATTTACCTTGTCAAGCACATGGAAATTGCGTCCAACAGCTCAAGTAAAAATGACAGTTGGAGCCCCAACAAGTATTGATGCAAGTGTTGCAGGAATCTATCGAGAAAAATTGTGGTTAGGAGCAATGTATCGTGTAGATGCAGCCGTTGGAGCATTTGTGCAATACCAAGTCTCTCCTCAATTTAAATTAGGTATCGCATCTGATTTTGGAACACAAGCGATTCGTAATTACAACTATGGAACATTTGAATTACTTGCTTCATACGATTTCACATTCAAAAAACAAGGTATCCGTTCACCACGATATTTCTAAGGACAAACGTATTTTAAAATGAGAACAAAATTAATAGTAGCCTATTTTTTACTTGCCATGACCACCGTTTTTGGGCAAGGAGGTAAATTAAAAAAAGCGGATAATTACTTTGGAAAATTATCATATTCATATGCTTCGGTATTGTATGAAGAATTGCTCGGTAGTGAAGTAGATAGCCCATCCATGAAATCGAAGTTGGCTATATGCTACTACAACACCGGTGAAATGAAAAAGTCGGAAGAGATGTTTGCTAAAATGATCAACTCTGATGTAGCAACGCGTGAAGATTATTTTTACTATGCGCAAGCACTAAAACAAAATGGGAAATACACAGAGAGTGATTTGTGGATGAACAAATTCAACAAATTTGCTTCTAACGACACACGAGGATTATCGTATGTCAACAATCCAACCTACATGGATAAAATTGAAAAACAAGGCGTTCATTTCACAATCAATAATTTAAAATGTAACACACCTTCTGCTGATTTTGGCGGATATCCGTCTACACAAAACTCAGACGCCTATTTTGTTTCATCGCGCAGAAAACGCGTTTTTGTACAGAATGAATGGTCATGGAATAGTAAACGTTTTCTTGATTTGTACAAGTCTACTGTTTCTAGTTCTGCGGAATTGGAAAATGTAGAATTGATAACGAAAAAAGTGAACTCACGCTTTCATGAAGGTCCGATGTGCTTTTCGCCAGATGGAAAATTCGTTTATTACACAAGAAATAACATCGAGAAAGGAGCTAATCGCAAGGATAAAAAAGGGATTCAAAATTTAAAACTTTATAGAGCAATAGTTGATGCTTCTGGAAGTTGGAAAAATGAAGAAGCTTTGTCGTTTAATTCAAAGGAATATTCTGTTGGACATCCAACGATTTCAGCTGATGGAAAAACACTTTACTTTGCGTCAGATATGCCTGGTGGATTTGGTGGTGCTGATTTGTATAAAGTAAGTTTAAACAATGATGGAAGCTACGGGAAACCTGAAAATTTAGGTAAACAATTCAATACGGAAGGCCAAGAAATGTTTCCTTGGATTAGCAATGATGGACATTTGTTCTTCTCTTCTAACGGACACATTGGTTTAGGTGGTTTAGACATCTTTGTTATGTTGCCAACTAAAAATGGAGGATTCGATAAACTATTAAATGTTGGAAAACCAGTGAATGGTCAACACGATGACTTTGCTTTCACAATGAACAAGGATAATAAAACAGGTTATTTCTCGTCAAATCGTGATGGTGGAAAAGGTGATGATGATATTTATTCATACGTTTTAATTAAGCCATTTAAGCAAAACTTGATGGTTGAAGGAATCGTTGCCGACAATCAATCTAAAGAGGTATTGCCTGGGGCAACAGTTTATTTGAAAGATGAGTTAGGGAATATCCTAGCGACTACTACGGCAAATGACAAAGGCCAATATTCATTCGAGTTGGAGCCAGATAAAAAATATGTTGTTGCAGCATCTAAAGACAAATATTTCGATGATTTAGCAAATTTCAGCACGACTAAATTAAATCCAGATGAAGAGACAATTAAACTAGACTTAGGCTTGGATAAAGATCCAGGTTTAGCTTTGTATTGTTTGGTAACTGATGGAAAATCTGGTTTACCATTGGAAGGAGTTAAGTTGACTATCATGGATAAATCTAGTGGTACAGAATTTCTTTCTACAGTAACACCGGCAACAGGTGATGCTAAGAAAGGAATTTCAGACAAAAAACTGAATGACCAATTGACGTATACCATCAAATTGGAAAAAGAAGGATACTTGACGAAAACGGTTGTTTATTCGCAAAGAATCGTCAAAGCTGGAGTAATCAATGTGCACGAAGAACTTGATTTAACAATGGATAAATTGGATGTCGGAATGGATTTAGCATCGATTATTGATATCAAGCCAATCTATTTTGACCTTGGTAAATATGTGATTCGTAAGGATGCCGCATTAGAATTGGACAAAATTGTAAAAGTGATGAATGATTATCCAACGATGCAAATTGAATTAGGATCTCACACGGATTGTCGTTCAAGTTATGCGTTCAATGAGAAACTATCAACCAATCGTGCAATTGCATCTGCAGCATATATCAAAGCAAGAATCACTAACCCAGAACGTATTTACGGAAAAGGGTATGGTGAATACAAATTGAAAGTTGATTGTCCATGTGAAGGAGCGGTAAAATCGACATGTACAGAAGCTGAACATCAACAAAATCGTAGAACAGAATTTGTGATTATCAAAATGTAAAAAAGTATGACTAATCGTCGAGCGTTTTATTTAGCAGAACAATTAGCTGGTAAATCAGAGGGTTTACTCGCTTTTGTTGCAAAATTGGCAATCGAACAAAACGAATTTGATCATTTTTTAATTGTTCTGCACGAACAACACAGTTTGGATCCGGAAAAATTTAAAATCAAGTTAGGGGAAGAATTGTACAATGAATTCCTTGAGTTGGAAGCTTTAGAATACTAAAAGCATTAACAAATAAAATATAGACAGCATTGTGTTATCGGTTAAAGATTCACAATGCTGTTTTTGTTTATATCAAATAAACAATTTAACGCTTGCTTTACAAGTTAGCTGTTTCATCAAGTGTAAATATCAGTCATTCTTACTATTTTTGTTCTTCAATTTTTGAATCACATGAAAAGAGTAAAAATCGCAGAAATTTTAAGTCAACCACAAATTGGTCAGGAAATCCTTGTGAAAGGATGGGTAAGAGCTTTTAGAAGTAATCGTTTTATCCAGTTAAATGACGGTTCAACAATCAACACACTTCAAGCGGTTGTAGATTTTGAAAATTTCGATGAAGCGGTTTTGAAAAAAATCACTACTGCGGCTGCTGTGGGTTTAAAAGGAACATTAATTGAATCTCAAGGTTCAGGACAAGCAGTGGAATTGCAAGTTTCAGAAATTGAAATCATAGGTGAAGCAAATCCAGATGACGTTCAAAAAACGGTTATGCAACCGAAAAAACACAGCTTGGAATTTTTGCGTGAACAAGCGCACTTGCGTTTTAGAACAAATACGTTTGGAGCTGTTTTTAGAATTCGTCATGCTGTAGCTTTTGCAATTCATAATTACTTCAACGAGAAAGGATTCTTCTACTTACACACGCCAATCATCACAGGTTCAGATGCAGAAGGAGCTGGTGAAATGTTCCGAGTAACGAATTTAGATCCAATTAATCCACCTCTTAACGAAGATGGAACGGTTAATTTCAAAGAAGATTTTTTCGGTAAAGCGGTTAACTTAACAGTTTCTGGTCAATTAGAAGCAGAACTGGCTGCCTTGGCTCTTGGACAAGTATACACTTTTGGGCCAACATTCCGTGCTGAAAATTCGAACACTTCTCGTCACCTTGCTGAGTTTTGGATGATTGAACCAGAAGTGGCATTCAATGATTTGTTGGATAACATGAATTTGACAGAAGATTTCTTGAAATACATTTGTCAATACATCATGACCAATTGTGCAGATGATTTAAAATTCTTGAATGATCGTGAAGTACAAGAGCAAGCTTCAAAACCACAAAACGAGCGAAACGAGTTAAGTTTAATTGAACGTTTACAATTTGTTGTTAACAATGAATTCAAGCGATTGACATACACAGAGGCAATTGATGTTCTAAAGAACTCAAATCACTACAAAAAGAAAAAATTCAAATTTGACGTTTCTTGGGGAATTGATTTACAAAGTGAGCACGAGCGTTATTTAGTTGAAAAAGAATTTAAATGCCCTGTGATTTTAACCAACTATCCAGCTGAAATAAAAGCGTTCTACATGCGTCAAAACGATGATGGGAAAACTGTTGCCGCAATGGACGTTTTATTCCCAGGGATTGGTGAAATTGTAGGTGGATCTCAGCGTGAAGAGCGTTTAGATATTTTGAAAAAGAAATGTGCTGATTTTCACATTCCAGAAGAAGAGTTATGGTGGTACTTAGACACACGTAAATTTGGAACTGTTCCACATGCTGGTTTTGGTTTAGGATTCGAGCGTATGGTCATGTTTGTAACAGGAATGTCAAACATCCGCGACGTTATTCCTTTCCCTCGTACTCCTCAAAATGCTGAGTTTTAACTGAAATGTTAAAATTTTCAGAAATTTTTAGTAGTTTTAGATAGCGAAAAGTTTCGTCTATAAAATATTCATTAAATGGCTTTAAAGCAGCATTTAGCGCAGAAACTAGAACAACGATTGTCACCACAGCAAATTCAGTTGATGAAATTGTTGCAGGTGCCTACGATGGAATTGGATCAGCGCATAAAACAGGAAATCGAAGAAAATCCTGCGCTGGAAGAAGGGGCTGAAGTGAATGAAGATGAATATGGAAACGATGACGATTTTGATGATGATTACGATTCTGATAATGATGATCAAGATTTCGATATTTCAGATTATATAGACGAAGAAGGTTCAGATTACAAAACAAAAGCAAACAATCACAGCAAAGACGACGAAGAGCGTGTTATCCCACTTTCAGGTGAACAATCATTTCAAGAAAAGTTAACGGAACAATTGCATTTGTTGTACTTAGATGACCATCAATTTACAATTGCGGACACCTTGATTGGAAACCTCGATGAATCTGGGTATTTAAACAGAGAATTGGAAGCAATTGTGGATGATTTAGCCTTTTCTGCCAATGTTATGACAGATGAAAAAGAGGTTGAACAAGTCTTGATGATTATTCAAGAATTGGATCCTGCTGGTGTTGGTGCTCGCGACCTACAAGAATGTTTGTTACTTCAAATTAGAAGAAAACAAGATGGTGATATTACACGGTACACTGCCAAAATCATCTTAGAGGATTTCTTCGAAGAATTTACACGAAAACATTACGATAAAATAGCCAAAAAGCTTGAAATTGAAGATGAAGATCTGAAAGAAGCAATTGATGAAATATTAAAGTTAAATCCAAAACCAGGTGGTTCGATGATTGAATCGGCCAAAAACTACCAACAAATTATCCCTGATTTCATGATTACGGAATTTGAAGGACGTTTGGAATTGACTTTGAACGGACGAAATGCTCCTGATTTGAAAGTTAGTAGAGAGTATGAAATGATGCTCAGAACCTACGCTGAAGGGGCAAAAACATCAAAATCTGATAAAGATGCTTTGATGTTTGTGAAACAAAAATTAGATGGAGCAAAATGGTTTATTGATGCAATAAAACAACGTCAAAACACTCTTTTGTTTACGATGGATGCGATAATGAACTACCAAAGAGAGTACTTTCTAACGGGAGATGAAACAAATTTGCGTCCGATGATTCTAAAAGATATCGCAGAAATTGTAGGGCTTGATATTTCTACCATTTCTCGTGTTGCAAATAGTAAATATGTTCAAACGGGTTATGGAATTTTTGCCTTAAAATATTTCTTCTCAGAATCACTTTCTACTGACAGCGGTGAAGAAGTTTCAACGCGCGAAGTAAAGAAAATACTTTCTGAAGCCATCGAAGGAGAACAAAAGAAAAAACCATTGACTGACGAAAAATTGATGGATTTATTGAAAGAGAAAGGATACAACATTGCACGAAGAACCGTAGCAAAATACCGTGAACAATTAAATATTCCTGTAGCACGTTTACGAAAAGAACTATGAAAGTATTATCACATTTGTTGTCGTGGGTATTTTTACCATTGTTCATGCCGCTGTATGGATTGTTGATTGCTATGTACGTTCCTTCTAGTCCGGAATCGCTTGTAAACAATGACTCACTTTTTTTAATGGTTGAACAAAATAAATGGGTTGTTCTATTTATGTTCATGGTGTTTAGCGCAATCTTACCAGGATTATCTTTTGTCTTTCTCCGCACAATGAATATTATTACAACAATCGATATGGAAAGCAAACGCGAACGCTTGATTCCGATGCTTATCATGTTGTCCTTTTGTTTGGTTTTGTATTTTCTTCTGCTCATCAAAGCACACGATCACATGTTGCCAAAGTACATATATGCCTTACCACTTGCAGGAGTTTTTGTAACCGCTAGTTATACTTTAATCAATCGATGGATTAAGATTAGTTTGCATGCCGGCGGTGCTGGAATTTTATCAGGATTCATTTTTGCTTATTCATTGAATCAGGCAACTTTTGAATTTTGGACGATTATTTTCGTCATTCTTGCTTCAGGTTTAACCATCATGGCACGATTATTTCTAAGAAAACATACTCCAACTGAAGTTTATACTGGTTGGTCATTAGCTGTTTTAATCACGTTTTTAATTAATTTTTACTATCCGATTGGGTAAATTAGATTCACTTTTATCATGAAACCGATTCATTTTAAATTGACATTAGCTGTCGCATTTTTTGCTTTTTTTACGGCATGTGGAGTATTAAACGACAAAAACAAAGGGAAAGGATTTAACCTTTTTACCATTGAACAAGACAAAGCGCTTGGTGCACAAGTAGCACATGAAATTGATAGTAATACAACGGAATATCCACTTCTTGATTCCGTCCAATACAAAAAAGTGTATGCTTACTTGTATAAAGTGAGAGATAATATCCTTAATTCTGGGAAAGTTGACTTAAAAAATGATTTTCAATGGAGATTACGAATCATTCATGACGATAGTACGTTGAATGCTTTTTGTACACCAGGAGGTTACATTTATGTTTATACAGGTATTTTGAAATTTTTAGATTCTGAAGATCAATTGGCTGGAGTGTTGGGACACGAGATTGGTCACGCAGACATGCGTCACTCAACACGTCAAATGACAACCATGTTTGGTGTTCAAATGTTGGAAGATGTGTTGCTTGGAAACCGCGATGCCATTAAGCAAGTCACTGCTGCCTTGGTTGGATTGAAATTCTCTCGAAATCATGAAACTGAAGCGGACGAAAGATCAGTTTTGTATTTATGTCCAACCGAATACAATGCTGCGGGTGGAGCAGGATTTTTTGAAAAAATTCAAGCATTAGGTGGAGCAAGACAACCAGAATTTTTAAGCACACATCCAGATCCAGGAAATCGAATTGAACATTTTAACAATGCCAAAACAACAATGGGTTGTACAGGCACAAAAGATTTCAAAACGGAATACAAAGCGATGGTTGCTTTGTTACCAAAAAACTAGTCCCTTATAATTTGCGGTAATGAAAGAGAAAAGAACTTCTTTGGAAGATATTGCCAAAAGCATTGGCGTATCAAAAGCAACAGTTTCGTTTGTATTGAATGACAAAGGGGATGAGTTCAATATAAGCAAAGAGAAACAACGCTTAATCAAAGAAAAGGCAAAGGAATTAGCCTATGTTCCTAATTTTTTCGCCAAAAGTTTACGTCAGGGTTCAACAAAAACAATTGGTTTAGTGTTGGCAGACATTTCGAATCCATTTTATGCTGAATTGTGTAAAACAGTACAAGAGAATTTATACGCAAAAGGTTACAATACCTTCATTGTAAACACGAATGAAGACAAGGAATTGGAAAAAACCTTGATGCGTGAATTGATTCAACGTTCTATTGATGGAATGATCATTTCACCTGCAAATCATATCAATGAACTAATTCCAATTTTACATGAAACGCATATTCCTGTTGTCTTTGCTGACCGACCAGGAGATGATCAAGCTGATTTTGTTGGAGTAGATAATGAAAAGCAAGCTGAAAAATTAATCAACGAATTTTCAATACAGCCAAAACGTTTAGTTGCACTTGCTCCAGATTCGGAAAATGTGGTAACGATTGAAAAACGAATAATTGGGACGAAAAATGCATGTTCAAAAGCAAAAATTGAATTCAGTGTAATTAATTTAACTGAAGATCAAGATGCATTTGACAAGGCAATCCAAGAAGAATTGAAAAAAGGAGCTGATGCCTTTTTGCCGTTGAACAATAAAACCACTTTCAAAACATTGTCATCTTTGAAAAAACTCAATGTTGAAATTCCGAAGACAGTAAGATTAATCTCCTTTGACGACAATGAAGCATTCAGTTACATGGAGCCACCGATTTCAGCGTTGAGTCAACCTGTTCGTCACATTGGAATCGAAAGTGTTGATCGTTTATTGGATCGATTGAAAGAATCACAAGTTCCCGGAAAACACTTATTATTGAACTGCGAATTTATCAAAAGGGGTTCTCACTAACGAATAGTGTGATAAACTTTCAACATTTGATGTTCGGAAGTCAAGGTATTGAATACATTCAATAAATAAATTCCCGCAGCAAGTTGGTTGGTTTGAATCTCAACTAAACCATTTTGTTCGTGTGTTACGGTTTTAATTGCTTGACCTGCAGTAGTCAACAATTGGAAGGTGTAATTTTCATTCATTAAACTAAACGTCAACTCATTGTTCTCAAAACGGTAGTTTTCAATAAGTTTTTGGGTCGAACATGATTGTTCTGCTATTAAATCAGAAATTTCCTCTTGACCATCAATATCGACCGTTTTAATTCGGAAATAGCGTTTTACATTTGAATGTTCAACTGGCAGTGAATAATTTAAAACTTCTGTACTTGTCCCAGCAGCCTTTACCTTTCCGATCGTTTGAAACACGATCCCATTCGTTGTGCTTTCTATTTCGAAATAATCAACTCGGTCTTCCGATGCAGTTGTCCATTTTAGAATTGATTCTTCGTGTTCACATTCATTCGTAAAAGAAATTAATTCTGCTGGTAAAACAGTAACTGTTTGTGGACAAAAGTACTGCTGATTGTTTAAACCACCCGTTGCAGCAGTTGCGCCCCAATAAACAGTATTATCTCCTCCAAAAACGTTGGTCACAAAATCATAATTGCACGTCAAACGTAAATTGCCATCAAAGAAAATTGTCAAAATCTTCGTTGTAGCATTCCAATCAATATCAACTGAATGTACAAATCCATCATCAATACTAGCAGAACTTGGTAATGCAGCAACTGGCCCACATAAATGCGTACTGTTTAGTAAATTTCCATCGACTTCAACAGCAATATGATCTGGAGAAATATCTACAGCATGTGTTGGGAAATCATTGTCGTAGGTATCAAACTCAATTACAAGTGAATTAGCAATTCCACCTGCTCCTAGTTGGCCTCCAGCAGTACCACATGCTCCAGGATTTGGTTGAAAAGTAAAGGTTGTTCCATCAGCTCCATTGATGTTATTTCCAAAATAATAGTCCAATGACAAGGTGAAATCAGTGTTGAAATTAATCACGTTTTCATCCCAAGAACAGCCTGTTTGATTGTTCACTTCCGCTGTCAATTGAATACAATTTTGTCCTCCAACACTGATCCATTGTGCATTTCCATTTAGCTCCCAACAATTAGAATTCTGTAAAGTAACAGAATGTGTTGCAGTATTTCCATAAATTGTATATTGGACAGTGTAACTTGCTCCTGGAACTCCATTTGAGATCGCGCCTGTTGTTGCGTTTATTGTTGCACCATCGGAAGGAACTGGATTGAAAGAAAATGTTCCACCTGTTGAACCGGTAATGGTTGACGTTGCTTGTGTACAACTTGCAGCACTTATCGTAAAGGATGGAGAAATTGGCACAATCGTCGCATTATAGGCCAATGTTGCTGTGTTTCCACCCGCATTATTGCATGAATACAAAGATATAAGAACACGTATTGTACCTGTACTTGTAGCTGTATAACTTACGTTTGATTGTAAGCCGCAATTGTCATCATTATATGCCAAGGTGGTTACTCCTGCATTGTCTAAAAGTGTGATTTGCGTATCCCAACTTGCACTTCCACCATTTGAACAAAATGTGAAGTTGTATGAGGAACCACAGCTAACATTAACATTGTAGTAATTTCCATTCGTAACAGAAACTGTTTGATAAGCAGCAGTTGGTGTAAGCGTTCCAGATAAGGTTCCTCCGGTACATTGACCAAAGGAAATAGTAGAAAATAGAACGAATGCATTGAGCATTACTAAATAGTGTAGAAATGGTTTCATAAATTGTCAGGTTGTTGACCGCCGCAAATTTACGGACAACTAAAACGATTTAGGAAATAAAAAATCTGACATTCTTGGATTCTTACTAAATCAGTTTAGTAATTATCAGTGCATTTAAATAGTTTACTAACCGTTAATTATTGTCGACAAAAACAATTTGTTTACTTTATTGATTCTTGGAATTTGTTGAGCAAAAAAAGAGGAGTGATGTATACCACTCCTCTTTTAACTCATGTATTAAGATTAAACTATTTCAACGGTTAAGTCATCACCAATTTTCGTGACTTTCAGTAAGCCTTGTTTGGTTAAACTTTTAATGCTCACATCCCATTGTTTTCCGCTCAAACCTGCTTTCGCCTTCAATGTGCCTAAATCCATTGTTCCAGTGCTTTCAACTATGTCGAAAATCGTTTTCTCGTTTTCTGTTAATTCTACTTTCACTGCATGAACCTCAGGACGCATTTGCGGGAAGAACAATACTTCTTGAATGGATGGATTGTTCGTTAAGTACATAATCAAACGGTCCATTCCAATTCCTAAACCTGATGTTGGTGGCATACCGTATTCCAACGAACGCAAGAAATCATAATCAATGAATTGTCCAGCTTCATCATCACCTTTTTCAGATAAACGAACTTGTTCTTCAAAACGCTCACGTTGATCAATTGGGTCGTTCAACTCAGAATAAGCGTTAGCCACTTCTTTTCCACATACCATTAATTCAAAACGCTCCGTCAATTCTGGATTGTCACGGTGCTCTTTACACAATGGTGACATTTCTTTCGGATAATCCGTTATGAACGTTGGTTGGATGTAATTTCCTTCACATTTTTCACCAAAAATTTCATCGATTAATTTTCCTTTCCCCATTGTTTCATCAACGGCAATACCCATTCCTTTGGCAGCAGCACGCAATTCATCTTCCGATTTTCCAGCGATATCAAATCCTGTGAAATCAATAATTGATTGACGCATTGTTACACGTTTGTAAGGCGCTTTGAAGTTAATTTTATGTTCACCAAATGTCGTTTCGGAAGAACCATTCACGGCAATCGCGCAATGCTCCAATAGACGTTCTGTAAATTCCATCATCCAGTTGTAATCTTTGTACGAAACATAGATTTCCATTGCTGTGAACTCAGGATTGTGTGTACGATCCATTCCTTCGTTGCGGAAGTTTTTAGAGAATTCGTAAACACCATCAAATCCACCTACAATCAAACGTTTCAAATACAACTCATTCGCGATACGCATATACAATGGAATATCCAGTGCATTGTGGTGCGTCACAAACGGACGAGCAGCAGCTCCACCAGGAATTGATTGCAAAACAGGCGTTTCAACTTCCATGTAACCAGCATCGTTGAAGAACTGGCGCATTGCTGAAAACAACTTTGTGCGTTTGATGAAAATATCTTTTACATGAGGGTTCACCACTAAATCGGCATAACGCTGACGGTAACGCATCTCAGGATCAGTAAATGCATCGTGAACTTTTCCTTCTGCATCCGTTTTTGGCAATGGAAGCGGTTTTAATGATTTACTTAACAAGGTAAATTCACTGACGTGTACTGATGTTTCACCAACTTTCGTTTTGAACACGTAACCTTTCACACCAATAAAATCGCCTAAATCCAATAATTTCTTGAATACTTGATTGTAAAGCGTTTTGTCTTCACCCGGACAAATTTCATCGCGGTTGATGTACAATTGGATACGTCCTGTTGAATCTTGCAATTCAGCAAACGACGCTTTTCCCATGTCACGCTGACTCATCATACGACCAGCTAAACATACCTGCTTACCATCTTCGAACTTTTCCTTTATTGCTGTAGCATAGTCAGTTACAGGATACAAATCTGCAGGATAAGGATTGATTCCCAACTCGCGCAGTTTATTCAGCGATTCTCTGCGCTGAATTTCTTGTTCAGAAAGTTCAAAAACACTCATTTTGTTAAATTTAGGGCACAAAGATACTTAAGAATTCGGAAAAATGGACGGTTTTAACAGTATTTAGTCCATGTTCTTTGTTCTATGCTCCATGTTCTTTTTCTATCTTTGCACTATGAATTTCGAAACGTATCAAACAATCAAATCCCTTCACATCATTTTTGTTGTAAGCTGGTTTGCAGGACTATTTTACATTGTTCGCTTGTTTATTTATCACACTGAAGCGCAAGCAAAAACGGAGGCAGAAAAACTAATTCTATCAACGCAGTTTGTTGAAATGGAGAAAAAGTTATGGTGGATTATCACCACTCCGGCGATGGTTTTAACTATTTTGTTTGGTACATGGATGCTGTTTTTAAATCCAGCTTTGCTTCATCAACCATGGATGCACATTAAATTGTCCTTTGTTGGATTATTGTTGATTTATCACTTTGTGTGTCAAAAAATTATGTTCGACCTTAAGCGCGAATTGTTTAAGTGGAAATCGAATGGTTTACGCATGTGGAATGAAGTGGCAACTTTAGCACTTGTAGCAATTGTTTTCTTAGTCGAAATGCAAGGAACCATGAATTGGATCAAAGGAACAGTTGGATTTTTCGCTGTTGCCATTGGCTTGATGATTGGAATAAAAATTTATAAAAAATTAAGAACAAAATAATACAGGGAATGAATCACGAAGGCACAAGTCGCGACTTGTCCCTACTTTGACGACATTTTTCTATATTTACGAATCAAAACGAATTGAATATGTATAACAATATCATCTCCGAACAAAACGGACAAGTTTTAAAAATTACGATTAACCGTCCAGCGCAATTGAATGCATTGAACAAAGAAACAATTGATGAGTTACACCGTGCTTTAGCGGCAGGTGATGAAGATTCTTCAGTTGGAGTAATTATTTTGACAGGTTCTGGTGAGAAATCCTTTGTTGCAGGTGCTGATATTAAAGAATTTGCGGATTTCAACATTGCTCAAGGTGGTGAATTGGCTTTGCAAGGACAAAAAACCTTGTTTACGTTCTTAGAAAATCTTTCAACTCCAGTAATTGCTGCAGTAAACGGTTTTGCTTTAGGCGGAGGATTGGAATTGGCAATGGCTTCACATATTCGTATTGCTTCTTCGAATGCTCGAATGGGCTTACCAGAAGTTTCGTTGGGAGTAATTCCAGGATACGGAGGGACACAACGTTTGGCGCAATTGGTAGGAAAAGGGAAAGCAAATGAAATGGTTTTCACTGCTGGAATGATCAAAGCAGATGAAGCATTGTCTTGGGGCTTGGTTAATTACGTTGTTGAACCTGAAGAATTAATGGCAAAAGCAGAAGACATAGCCTCTAAAATATTGAACAATTCTGCAACTGCAATTGCATCTGCTATTCGCGCAATTAATGCAAATTTTGAAGATGGGGTGAATGGCTACGATGTTGAAATCGAAGAATTTGGAAAATGTTTCGGAACGGAAGATTTCAAAGAAGGAACAACTGCTTTCTTAGAAAAACGCAAACCTAATTTCAGAGCTTAATGTCAAACCCAATAAAAAAATTATTGGGTCAAACTGCTGTTTACGGACTTTCGAGCATCGTAGGCAGGCTATTGAATTATCTTTTAGTTCCACTTTATACGAGTGTTTTTACGCATCCATCAGATTACGGTGTCGTATCTGAATTGTATGCGTGGGTGGCATTCTTAGTTGTTTTCCTAACCTTTGGAATGGAAACGGCTTTCTTTCGTTTTTTACAAGACAAGGACGATAAAGACAAAGTTTTCTTGAACGGTTTTCTAACCGTAATTGGAATCAATATTCTCTTTTTTATTGTTCTGCTGTTTTTCAATCAAAGCATTGCCGATTTATTGCTCTTTTCCGATCATCCGGAATACATTATTTTGTTGGGAGCAATTGTCTGCATTGACGCAATAACTGCTCTTCCATTAGCCAAACTGCGCGCTGAAAACAAGGCTAAACAATTTGCATCGATTCAATTTGCATCAATTGCAATGAACATTGGATTGAATTTGTTTTTGATGTTGGTTGTTTTTCACCCGCAACCTAGTGATCCAAGTTTGGTGGTTCAAGGAGAAATATACTCACCCGCTGAAGACGGCGTTTTGTTCATCCTTTTCGCGAATTTATTTGCTTCATTGGTAAAGCCAATTTTGCTCTACAAGCATTTCCTGAATTTGCGTTTGAACTTCGATATGCAATTAGCGAAAGAAATGGGAGTTTATGCCATTCCGCTTGTTATTGCTGGTTTTGCAGGAATTATCAATGAAACTATCGATCGAATTCTTCTCAAACATATTCTGTATGACGGAACCTCAGTTGCTTCGCTGAAATATGCCGAAGCACAAGTTGGAATCTACAGTGCCTGTTATAAATTGGCCATGCTCGTCACCATTTTATTGCAAGCTTATCGCTATGCAGCAGAGCCGTTTTTCTTTGCTCAAATGAAAAGTGACGAAAAGAATAAAGTCTATGCGAAAGTGATGAATTTCTTCGTTGCGATGGTATGCTTGGTATTCTTAGTTGTGTCATTGAACCTCGATTTGTTCAAGGAATTCATTCGAAATGATGCCTATCACGTTGGATTGAAAGTAGTGCCAATTCTTCTGTTGGCAAATGTGTTTTTAGGTATTTATTACAATCAAAGTATTTGGTATAAACTCAGCGGACAAACGAAATTCGGTGCATACATTGCAATCATTGGTGCAATCACAACCTTGGTGATCAATGTTTTGTTTATACCAACTTACGGTTACATGGCAAGTGCCTGGGCTACAATGATTGTGTATGCTTTGCAAATGGTACTTTCTTATTATTTAGGGCAAAAATACTATCCAATCAAGTATAATTTGCGAAAATTTGCACTGTACTTGGGCGTTGCTTTATTGTTCTATTTCATTGCTTATTTGTTGGATTTACGAGGACCTTTTGGACGATTCTTCGTTCACAATATGTTGATCATTGTTTACATTGGAATGGTTTACACTTTGGAAAAATCAGCCTTTAAAAAAGCCTAAGCTTTTGTTAATACTTCATTGTTCATTATTAGCTCTTTCGCGTCTTTTTCACGCTTTCTTTTTTCGTATTTTTGAAGTCAATTTTCAAGTAAATGCAAGTAAAAATTATTAACCGTTCAAAACATGCGCTTCCGGCTTACGAAACTTCGGCTTCGGCTGGAATGGATGTACGTGCAAATTTGGACGAATCAATCGAATTAAAACCACTTGAACGTGCTTTGGTAAAAACAGGTTTGTTCATGGAAATCCCGGTTGGATTTGAATGTCAAGTGCGTCCGAGATCTGGTTTGGCCTTGAAAAAAGGAATTACTGTTTTGAATTCGCCAGGAACCGTTGACGCAGATTACCGCGGAGAAGTTGGTGTGATTTTAATCAATCTTTCCAATGAAACATTTGTGGTGGAAGATGGTGAACGAATTGCACAATTGGTATTTGCAGAAGTGGCGCAAGCTGAATGGACGCAAGTTGAAGAATTAACAGAAACAGATCGTGGCGCCGGAGGTTTCGGTAGTACAGGAGTGAAGTGAAAATAGAAGTTAGAAGTTAGTCCGCCAATGCGGAAGAACTTAGAAATAGAAATTGATAAAACAATTGATTTTTGAATGTGCTTTAAATCACAAATCACAAATCATGAATTAAGATTTTGTAAAATGAAAGTAATTGTTCCAATGGCGGGACGCGGAAGTCGCCTTCGCCCACATACATTAGTAACACCAAAACCATTAGTGCCAGTTGGTGGAAAACCGATTGTTCACCGTTTGGTGGAAGATATTGCAGCGGTTTGCACAGAAAAAATTGATGAAATCGCCTTTGTGATTGGTGATTTTGGTCCAGAAGTGGAAAAAGAATTAATTGAAGTTGCTGCTAAATTGGGAGCGAAAGGTTCGATTCATTACCAAGAACAACCGTTGGGAACAGCGCATGCAGTTTTATGTGCGAAGGAGAAATTGGAAGGACCAGTTGTCGTTGCTTTTGCGGATACCTTGTTCAAAGCGAATTTCAAAATCGATCCAAACGACGACGGAATTTTATGGGTAAAACAAATTGAAGACCCAAGTGCTTTTGGTGTAATTAAAATGAATGAGCAAGGAGAAATCATTGACTTCGTTGAAAAACCTAAAGAATTTGTTTCCGATTTGGCGATGATTGGGATTTATTATTTCAAAGATGGCGCCCGTTTACGTCAAGAATTGGAATACTTGATCGACAATGATATTATCAAAGGCGGTGAATACCAATTGCCTGATGGATTGCGTCGTTTGACCGAAGCAGGTTACAAATTTAAACCAGGAGAAGTAATTGAATGGTTGGATTGCGGAAACAAGGAAGTTACGGTTCACACAAATCAACGTGTTTTGGAATACGATTTTGAGAAAAACGTGAAAATGGTGAGCGAAACAGCTGAAATAATCGATTCTGTTATAATTCCACCGTGTTACATTGGCGAAAATGCTGTGATTGAAAATTCGGTTGTTGGTCCACATGTTTCGATTGGAAAAGGAACACGTATCATCAATTCAGTGGTTTCGAATACGAATATTCAACAAAATTCAGAAGTCGCTAATGCCGTATTGGCAAACTCAATGATTGGATCGAACGCTTCGTATGTTGGTTCGGCACGAGATTTGAGCCTTGGCGATTTTTCAACAATTAACGAATGAGATTAATAAGGTTTATAGCTGTTGTTTCCTGCTTGACGTTGGTGGCGTGTAAGTCTACCAAAAATGCAAAGAAAGACGACCATGTCTTTTCTGCGGCTGATTATCCGTACATCGAAAAGTTCCACGAAGGTGTTCGTTTGAAAGCTCGTGGTCAAATAACAGAAGCAATTGCACAATTTGAAGCATGTTTGTTGATCAAGCAAAACGATGATGCCGTTTATTATGCCTTGTCGGAATTGTACTTAATGAAAGACAATCAAACAAAATCAGCTGAATATATTCAAAAAGCAGCACAACTTGACCCGAAAAACATTTGGTATACACAGGAATTGGCCTACATGTATTTCGAGCGCGGAAATTATGCTGAATCGCTTAAAAACTTTGAGAAATTAGTAAAAAATGAACCGCGAAATGTTGAATGGTTATACGGTTACGCAGAATGTTTGATGAAGGAAGGTAAAACGGCTGAAGCGATCAAAGCATTGGATCGAACGGAAGATCAAATTGGAAAACATCCTGATTTAACGATTCAAAAATTCAATTTATACGTTCAAATTAAACAAGCTGAAAAAGGAATCCAGGAAATCGAAGAGGTACGTAAACAGTTCCCAGAAGATCCAAACTTATTAGCAACTTTGGTTGATTATTATTTCCAAACTGGTCAAGAAAAAAAGGCGATTGAAATGCTAGAAAAATTGACACTTGCTTCACCTGAAAATGGACGTGCGCATTTGGCAATGGCTGATATTTACCGTCAACAAAAGAAACAGAAGGAAGCGTATGCTGAATTGAAAAAAGCCTTTGTTTGCGAGGATGTTGATATTGATACCAAGATGAAAATTTTGATTAACATTCACGAAACGAGCTACAAAATCGATCCTGAGGTATTCGAGTTGGTAGATTTAGTTGTTCAACAACATCCTGAAGAAGCAAAAGCACATTCCATTCGTGGTGATTATATGTTGCGCGCAGAAAAAGAGGAAGAAGCCTTGATTTCTTATAAAGAGGCTATTAAATACGACAAAAAACAATACCCGATTTGGAACCAGATTTTAATCATGGAATACCAAGATGCGAAGTTTGAAGAGTTGTATCAAGATAGTAAAGAATGCTTGGAGTATTTCCCATCAATTGCAACAGTTTACTTGTTGAATGGAGTAGGTGCAGTGCAAACAAAACGCTACGAAGATGCGATTGCTATTCTTGAAGCTGGAAAAGATCTTGTGGCCAATGATAAAGCAATGGAAGCAGAAATGTATGGTCAATTAGGTGAAGCTTATTTCTACCAAAAAAACAACGATCATGGGAAGGAAAATTATGAGAAAGCTTTAGTGCTTGATCCTGCCTCTAGTTTGTTGCGAAACAACTATGCGTATCGTTTAGCCTTAGCAAAAATTGACCTTAATCACGCTTTAGAATTGATAGAATCAATCGTTGGTTCTGGTGAAACTGCTCATTTTGTTGATACGAAAGGATTTATTCTTTTCCAACAAGGGAAGTATGCAGATGCATTGATTTTGTTCGAAAAAGCATATAAATCACAACCTTCTGACAAAATTGTCGTTGAACACATGGGTGATGCCTATTTTAAAACAGGAAACAAGGATAAAGCCCTTGAATTTTGGTTGAAAGCAAAAGAATTAGGCTCAACAAATAAGAACCTTGATAAAAAAATTGAAAAGAAAGAGTACTATGATCCGAACTATTAATTTATTTAGCCTTGCGGTGTCAATGCTCTTTTTGTTTTCGTGTGCAAAACAATTGACGGATACCCAACAGGAAAAATTACCGCGTAAGAAAACGGTTGAATTAATGGAGGTGATGGATAGTTTGTCGCACCGTAAACCGGACTTTTTCTATACAAAGATTTCGACCAATTTCTCAGATACGACACGCAATATCAATTTCAAAACATCGATTCGAATGGTGAAAGATAGCGCAATCAACACCTTGATTACGTATGCAAAAATTCCAATTGTTAATTCGATTATTACCCAAGACACGGTGAAAATTGTCAATAAAAAAGACAAGTGTTACATCATGCAAAGTTTGGGATACATCAAGGAAAATTTTGGAATCGATTTCAATTACCGCAACTTGGAAGAATTGGTGCTTGGAATGCCATTGGATTACGATACAACACAAAAGTATTTCCAAATTCACGATCCTTACAATTACATCATTTCTTCTCACAAAAAGAAAGCAACGCGTCGCGGCGATCGACCTGAGCGAGCAGATCGTCAGGATGAGAAAGATGACATCATTATTAAATATTATCTAACGAATGACGGACATGGATTGAAAGCCATGAACATTGAAAGTCCTGAAGATGGTACAACAATTCAAGTGGATTATTTGACACGTGAAATGGTCGAAAACTACAATGTGCCAAAAGACGTTATGATCGTTATAACATCACCTAAAAATGTGATGCGTATTGAAATGAGCTACGACAAAGCGGAAATTAATCAACCGCAACCATTGTTTCTCGTAATTCCGGAAGGTTATGAAATGTGTAAGTAAATTTGTTTTAGTCTTTGGTTTCTTATCGAGCACTATTGTGTTCGGACAAGCTGCGAGCGAAAAATTGAAAACAGAACAATCGCGCCTTGAGAAGAAAATCAACAACACGAAATCACTTTTAGATAAATCGAAAAAGAACACTGAAACGTCGCTGAATGAATTGCGTTTGATTGATAATCAAATCAAATTCCGTGAAGAATTGGTGAACAACTTCGATAATCAAGTGCGTGGCGCTGAAATGAAAGTGATTGAAAAAGGAAGTGAAATCAAGAACTTACAAGAAAAATTAACACGTTTAAAAGAACAATACAAAGCGATGCTAATTTATGCCTATAAGCACCGCAATAAATTCGGTCGTTTGATGTTTATTTTCGCATCGAACAATTATAATCAGGCAATAAAACGAGGGAATTACTTGGAACGAGTTGCAGATATTCAACAAAAACAATTCTTGATTATTCGTCAGCACCAAGGTTTAATTAAAAAAGAAATTTCTTCCATCGAACAAGAAAAGCAATACAAAATGCAAATCTTGATGGAGAAAAAGAAAGAAAAGGAAGCCATTGAAAAGGATAAGCAAAAACAAGAAAAGGTTTACAAGAAGTTCAAACAAGAAGAAACCAAATTGTTGGCGCAATTGCGTGAAGACGAGAAGAAAAAAGAAGTCTTGAAGCAAAAAATTAACGCTGCGATTCAAAAGGAAATTGCCGCTGCTGAAGCAAAACGTGTGAAAGATGAAGCCGCTGCGAAGAAAAAAGCAAGTGCTTCAACTACAACCAGTGGTTCTGGAACAAAACCTGCTGGTGGTTCGACAACAACACCTACGACAGAAAAGAAAGAAGTAGCCTTTACTGAAACAAAGGAATCTGCAGCGTTGAGCAAAAGTTTTGAAGGAAACAAAGGAAAATTACCTTGGCCAGTTGACAAAGGATCAATTACAGAAGGATTTGGAAAAAACCCGCATCCAACTTTGGACAATGTCTTCACGAATAACAATGGAATCGACATCAGTGCACCGAAAAACGCACAAGTAAGAGCAGTATTTGAAGGCGAAGTAACGAGTGTATTGAACATTCCTGGAGCTGGAAAAGTTGTGATAATCAAGCATGGAAATTACCGTACAGTTTACAGTAATTTACAAGATACGTATGTGAAAGCCGGAACGAAAGTCACGACAAAACAATCCATTGGATCCTTATTGGTGAAAGATGGAAGTTCAACTTCTGTGGCGCATTTCGAAATCCATCAAGTTGTTGGAACGGCTGTACAATGTTTAAATCCATCGCTTTGGGTAACGCATTAGGCGCATGAAAAAACTCGCTTTCTTTATTTTTGTTACCACTTTTTTTCAGGGTTTCGCGCAAGATACTTTGAAGATTTGTTCATTCAACATTCAATTCTTGGGACATTTTCAAACTCGTGAAAATGCAGTTTTGGCGGATGTAGTGAAAAACAATGATATTGTTGTTGTGCAAGAAATGGTTGCTGCGCCAGTGGATGGTTTTTATCCAGATGGAACGCCTTACAAAGCCGATAAAGAAAGTGGTGAATTCGTTGCAGAAATGACGAAACGCGGATTCTCTTATTGGATATCAGAAGAAGATACGGGTCCAACGAAAAATCACACCCCAACAACCGCCAGTGAATGGTGGATTGTGTTTTACAAAAAGGAAAAAGTACTTCCTGATACTGTTCGTTGTCATGGATTCGTTTCTCAGCCATTGGTCGCAAATGCAACGTTTGATCGTGTTCCCTATGCTTTTCCATTCAAATCCGTACATGGAAAATCGAATTTCACTTTAGTTTCTGTGCATTTGCATCCAGATGATGGAAAAACGGATGTAGTCGCACGTAAGACGGAATTGGATGCCTTGGTTTCCTGGATGACAACTGTGAAAGAATCCAATAAAGATTTTTATGTCTTGGGTGATTGCAACATTTACGACCAAAAAGAATTTGTCGATTACAAAACGAAGCACATTATAAGTTTGAACGAAGCTTGTATTTCAACGAATTCGTTACAATACGGCGATGTCGCAAAAGGTGAACCGTACGACCACGTTTTTTACTCGAGTTATTCAACGGAAGATTTAGTAAAGAATTCCTTTAAAGTAGTTGATTTAAAAGCGCAGATTTTGAAATTGGTGCCTGCAGGAACGTATCAATTGGAACCGTATGTGCATGATGATTTCCGCACCAAATTTTCAGATCATTTACCAGTTACATTTCAATTGGTGACAGGAAAAGACACGGATTTATAGGTTAATTTACATTTTCTGTGGCAAAATACTACTCCACCACCATCACTTTTCCAGATTCAATTAATCCATCACTTGTTTGATAAACATACTGATACATTCCCTTTGCAAAACACGCAAGTGAGAATATGTTTTGAAAGTTTGAGTAAGTTTCTTTGGCAACCAATCTACCTACTTCATCATATAGCTCTAGTATACCAGTAGTATTCGGATGTAACCATAATTCCAAACTTCCTGGGTTACCAAAAGTAGAAGGATTTGAATAAACAAACACTAATGGTTCATCTTCAAATTGATCAGGGCAGCAACTCGGGCATTCAATAAGTGAAAAATTGTCTAGATAACGGTAATCTATTTCACCAGAAGTAGTTGAATCGTATGCAACAATTTTTATAACTTCTGATTCGCTGTGAAAATTTCCAATTGCAAAAGCTTTTTCATTTCCTTTGGCTTTGAAGCAGGTAGTGATTTTTATCCAATTGACTGTATCTTCCATAGGGATTTGTTCAGACCAAATCTTATATCCAAATGGGGTATAATTGTTAACGTCAACAAGAGTGTCATAGGTTAAAATCAAATCGATAGCATTCGTTTTGAAAATACCTTTTTCTGCTTTACTTATAAAAAATTGGAATTGATAAACTTTATTTTTTTGCAATTCTTGTGATAAAATTCCACCAACAAAATCTGATCTAAATGGTTGATAATTGCTATTAAAATAATTCCAGCCATTTAATGAAATTCCAACATAATATTCTCCATCATTACATATCTGATTCCCAAAATTATTATTTGGAATAAAATTAGAACATGTTGAGGGTATTTCAGTTGAATAATAATCGGATGAGAAAATATAAGGATTCCAATTATCCGTACAAAAATTGTAATGACCTAATGATAACGGTGTTTGAGAATGAATTTCAAAAGAAGGATTTTTAATCAAATTCTCTTGCGCATTACCAAAACGAGCAAGGAAAAGCAAAGTAGAAAGACAGAAAAGTCTATGAAAATGCATGAAGGTTTGCTGTATTGCCATTGAATCGGTTGAGCTGATTTCTTGGAATAAATGTAGTGAAAATAGTTTAATTCAAATTCGTTGGGATAATTGAATTAAGTGTTGAATGAAATTGCTAACTTCTTTGAACCCATTTTCAATAATATTTCAACAAGCCTTTGCGCTCTTCGCGCCTTAGCGTTAAAAAATATTCAACGCAAAGAAAAGAAGGACGCAAAGCAATGGTAAAAAAGGACTTTTGAAAAATATTTTAACTAACTTAAAGTAGAATTAACTATTAAGTGCTTTTTAAATTAAACTTACTGACTACTATGAATGAAAATGAATTATCGAATTTAATTATTGGTTGTGCAATTGAAGTACATCGAACACTTGGTCCTGGATTGTTGGAATCTGTTTACGAAAATTGCCTTTTGTATGAACTTGAAGAAAAAGGAATATACGTAGAAAGACAAGTTGAATTACCGATAGAATACAAACACATAAATCTTGAAGTTGGATATAAAATTGATCTATTAGTTGAAAACAAAGTGATCATTGAACTTAAATCTGTGAAAGAAATTCAACCAATCCATGTTGCTCAATTAATGACTTATCTTAAATTATCGGATAAAAAGCTCGGTTTACTTATTAACTTCAATGAAGTGAAACTTGTTGATGGATTAAAACGAATTGTAAACAATATATAATTTGCATAAATCGAACGGATAGTTTAAACACAAAATGTATTATTAACCTTTGCGCTCTTCGCGCCTTTGCGTTAAAAAATATTCAACGCAAAGAAAAGAAGGACGCAAAGCAATGATTAATAACTTTTATGGTTTCTAAAGTAATATAGATAATCACGCTTGATTTGAAAGGGCCTTCTTCTCCAACGACATTTCCAAAGCAATAAACATCGCGCACATTCCCCAGATTGGAACCGCGGCTTTGTCAGTATCTAAGAAATTGTTCAATACACCGTGAACGAAATACGTTACCAAGGATAAAATCATTGCGAGAATCAAAGTGCGCATTTCAGTATCTTCTTTTGGCCAACGAATGTACAAGGTGATGCTTTTGTAGAAAATCGCAGCAACAATTAACAACATCGCTAAAAAGCCAATGGTTCCCATTTCTGCCAATGGACCTAAGTATTCGCTGTGCGCATTTCCTAAATTTCCAAAGTTGGTGGAAATGATCGTTAAATTCTCTGGATGCTGAAAACGAGCATATTCGAAAGCATAGGTTCCTGGCCCAAAACCAAAAACTGGTCGCTCTTTGTACATGTCAATGGCGCAGGTCCAACGATTAATGCGTTCCAAGTTGGAAGCATCTGTAGTTACGTTCGTTGCAGATTGCAAGCGTTCACCAAATTCTTCAGTGGTATGCTCAGCATCGTTTTTCGCCATTTCCATTTGAATCGCATCCCACGAAAAGAACAAGAGAATCCCTAAAACAGCTGTGAAACTAGCAACCCAGCGAAATTTAATCTTGAAACGAATCAATCCCCAAACGCCAACTGCCGCAAAAATACTCAGCCAAGCCGCACGCGTGTAGGAAAAGAATAAACCAAGTAAAATGATTCCGATAAAGCCTAAAATAATTGCTTGAAACAAAGGATTGTATTTTCGTGACCAGTACAAACCAAAAATGAGTGGAACCACTAGCGCGACAATTGCCCCGTAAATCGTATGATCCTTGAAGAAAGGCCACATTACCCAATGTCCTTCTTTTTCGCCAAAACCGTAACTCGCATGCACAACGAGCGTGTACAAAATCGCGATCACCATTCCAATGACAAATAACCATAAGAAAATGCGAATGTTGCGGCGTTCTTTAAAGATATACGTTCCAAAAAAGAGCACAGGAATAATGAACCAAAGTCGCGCAAGAATAAACTTGAACGAGGCCAAAGGATGCGTACTTGTAATCGCTGTGACACACGCCCAAGCAATGTAAAACGTAACAGCCCAAATGATGTAATTGTTCCAAATGCGTTTATCGAGAATAGGTTTTTTTAGCTGCATCAAGAGAAACAACAACATAAAACCAAAGAGCATTGGTTCTGTAGGAATGAACAGTCCAAAACTCTCTGTCCATTCTTCAATGTTGATGGAAAGTGGGGTAAGAAATGCCAGACTCAAAAAGGTCCATTCTGTTTCGTAAATCGCAAAATAGATTGCAATTAATCCCAACGGAAATAAACTCAAATAGCCTTGATCGTTCCAGATAAAATAACTGGAAAGCGCTATGTAAGCAATTCCAAGTAGAAGGAATAAACTATTTTGTTTGATGTTTTGCACGAATTAAGCGATTTTCTTCAGCTCTTGAATTCGATCAAAAATTAACAAGGCGAATACCATGAAAACGAAAGCACCAAGCGTTGAAAGAAGAATTAAAATCAAACGTTTTGGTTTATCTTTCTTATCTGCAACAACGGCTTTCTCAACAACGAATTTGTGGTTGAAAACAGCGTATGCATCAGATTCTGCTTGTTCGTATGAATCCAGGAATTTCTCCAATTTGATAATTTTCTCATCACGGATTTGTTCTAAGGCGTCGAATTTAGCTCCGTATTTTAAATTCACATCGATTTGTTTGCGCAAGAACGCTCTATCTTCTTGGTTTTTTGCATCTACGAAGGCTTGAAACATGTTTGTTCGTCCTTCCAAAGAAACAACGCCCAAATCGGCTAAACTGTCCATTTGCACTAAGATAATTTTCAAATCTTGATCCAACAAATCGCGTTTACGTTTGTTTACTTCGAAAGCTGGCCACGTACGTTCAGCCACCATTGTATTTTTCACTGTATCAATTAAATCTACAATCTTGTTCGCCATTTCAGCTGCCAATTTTGGATCTTCATCCAAGACATCAATTGAGATTGAACCGTAACGTGTGCGTTGAAATTGAAAATGATTTTCATATTCGTTCATCAATTTGTAATACTTGTTAGCATCATTTTGATCGATTTCATAATGTTTCATCAAATCGAACTGTTGAACGATTTTATCACGAATACGTGAAGATTGTAAAATTTGAACCAATTGTTCTGCTTGTTCTTCTTCACCAAAGTCCATTGCTGCTGCTTTTGCATTGCGTTGTTCAGAGAACGAAACGGTACTTGTTGCTGCTGGGAAGACGATTGCTGTTGAGCGATATTGTGGAGTAATTAAAAATGAAATCACTAAAGAAACCACTGCTGCGATACCTGAAACAAGCAGTAAGATTTTGCGCTTGCGCCAGATAAAAATCAATAAATTTTGTCTCTCTTTTTCAATTTCGTGCAATTGTTCAGCCATTCGTTTTTGTTTTTGTCGTGCGAATTTAGTTAAAATAAGCTTCGCTGCAATTCAAGGAGGTTAGCGTTTGTTTAAATTCCAAAGCATTAACTGATAAATCAAGAGAATATTGTTTAGAATTACGAATTACTCCGCCGCGGCGGACACAAATCACATTTCTGTGCTAAACTGTTTCTTCAATTCTTTCACATCAATCAATCTAAACACAAACAAGCCGATTGTACCAGCCATCAATTGCAAATAGATATTGTATTCGTTTTCTGGAATGAAAAAATATAGGGCAAGCAATAAGGCTGAAAAACCAATGAAGCGCAATGTTTGTGTAAAATGAAAGGGAATCTCCAATTTTGAATGGGCGTAGAATAGTTGAATGAGCGCGGTAAATCCTTGCGTTACCAAGGTCGCAAAAGCAGAACCAGCTGCACCATATTCTGGAATCAACAAGGCATTGAATGCAATGTTAACGACAATTCCAACGATGGATAATTGATTCAAGAAACGCATGTCGCCTTTTGCTGTGAGTAAGGTTCCATAGATTAAACTCAAACACATGCCAATGAAGGATAACATCAACCATTGGAAGCTTTGCGAAGACGCCGAAACATCATTTTTGTAAATTAAACTAAGTATAAAATCGGGATTGAAAAAACACACGGCTGCAATCAAAATGGAACCTCCAACCAATAAGTTTCGACTGGAAACAAGCATCTCCGGAATGGCCGTTTTGTTCTGTTTAAACATGCGCGAAAAGATCGGGAGTAGCAGATTGGCGAAGATCATACCGAACATGAACAAGGCGTCGAGCAATCGAAATCCTTGTGCGTAAACTCCAGCTTCGTATTTACCATTCGGGTGAATGCGCTCAATCATGACAGAATCAGTACGCGTGTAAATCATCATCAACAAAATCAATAAGGCATACGGATAGCTTTTACGCAAAATCGCGATGGAAAAGGCCCAATGAAAGGTGAATTTCGGAATTCCAATTTTTCGCGTTAACAAAATAAACGCGGTAATCAAGGTAATGAGGTAGCAAACGGTTTGCATCCAGATGAACCATTCTATTTCGAAATGCTTGCCTGTTACATTGGTAAACAGCACGAATCCACAAATGAAAATGAGTAAAATGCGATCTAATACGGAAATGAACGCATCTGTTTTGAACAAGTGCAATCCACCAAAATGACTTCTGAAATAAGCGATAAAAGTCACCAACCATTGATTGAAAATGAGAATCAAGAGTAAATACAATTCTTCGGAATCGTGTCCAATCGCAACGCCAATGGTGATGGTTACCAAGGCATAAATTGCAAACAAGATCAGTCGAAAACTAAAGAGTTTACCGACATAACTCGAAATGACTTTTGGGTACTGCGCTACGTGTTTTGTGGTGAAATTGTTGATGCCTAAATCCATTAAAATATTGAAGAGGAAACTTAGGTTGAGTAAGGAGAAATACATTCCGTAATTTTCTGCTCCAACACGATTCTGCACAGTTGCATCGATGGCAAAAATAGCGTAAGGCTTTACCAGTAAATTCAGTAAAATGATGAGAAGAAGATTTGAGAAAAATTTCTTTTGCATGTTATCTGGTCAAAATTCAGCGCTTTACGCTGTAACGCAAATATGACTGATTAATTTTGTTCAGCAAGCGTTTTGGGTGCAATAAAAATGAAATTCTGATTTTTATGCTGTGTTTCATCAAACACGGTTAATTCATTGTTCACGACAACATGTGGTTTGTAATTCATGGAAGTCAACAAATCGATGCAATTACTGCGGTTTTCATTGTCCCACAATTCAGCGTAAATAATCGGGTGATTGGATTCTAAAATACGTTTCCCACCTTTCAAAGCGTAGTATTCAAAATTCTCAATATCGATTTTAATACCTTGAATTGGTTCACCGTTTAGCAAATTATCTAAGGTGTTTAGTGGCACATTGAACTCTTCGCCTTCGTTCCATTCTGTGATTGATTCGTGCTTCACATGACTCAATCCTTGCATCTTCGTTTTGCCTTGATGCGGTAAAATCATTTGCACATTTCCACTTGTTTCACCAACGGCAACTTCGTGAATTTTAATCTTTTTTAAATTGAATTTTGCGATTATACGCTTCAAAACCGATAAATTGTCTGGAATTGGCTCGAAGGCATGAACTGTAGAATTGGGTAATTTATTCGCCAGGTGAACGGTCATAATTCCAATGTTTGCACCAACATCGAGCACGGCACCTTTACCATCTTCTAACAAGGATAGAAAGTGAAAGAAATCTTTTTCTTTAGAATCCGAGCGCAGGGTTTTGATTTTGAAGATTGCGAACACGTATAAGTACGTTCGAAAACCCATCAATTTTTGCAATATGTATTTAACCGAATTCTTCACTTCTTCTAAAACGCCGCTAAGTTAGAAAAAGTTGGGGACTTTTAAGGATTTATGATTCGTGATTTATGATTCGTGATTCAGGATTTATGATTTAGTATTGAAGATTGATTCGAAGAGTGCTTTAAATTTATTTTTTTGACTTAAAAAGGAGAAGTAAAGCAAAGTATGAACAAGTAATAATGTTAATAGAACCGATAGAATTCTTAGAAAAATTGTAGGTTCAACTGTTGAATGAAAGAATCGGAAATGTGTTGCAAAAAGCGGTATAAGAATCAACCCTAAATGCAATAGGATCAATAACATTTTCCAGAGAATAGAAAAACGAATTGTAATATCAACGTTCGTTTCATGCTCAGAAACTAAGTCAAGTTGAAGAAAGGCATCTGGTAAAATCATTCTACGCTTTACCCGTGCAATTGTAAATTCATTAAAAGAGCGTTCTCCAAAATAAGCATCTTTCTCTTTAAATAAATTGTTCGTCTCATACTCAAAGGAACCAATAATCTTTTCGCTCAGCAATTCATGAACCACCTCGATAGGTTGTTTTAATTGAATGGTATAACGAGCAGAATAAAGCATTTGATATTCAATAAAAGATGAAAGTTGTAAAGTTAAAATAAGTTGGAATAATTTGGTCTATAAAACACAAAGGGGCACGATCAATCGCACCCCTACAAAATTTAAATTTCTATAAATCACAAATCACAAATTACAAATCACGAATCATAAATCATTTCACAATGAGTTTAAACCCTTTTCCGTGAACGTTCATGATTTCAATCGCTTCGTCTTCTTTTAATAATTTGCGCAATTTCGCAATGTAAACATCCATGCTTCGACCGTTGAAATAGTTGTCATCACCCCAAATGGCGCGCAAAGTTGCTTGACGATCCAAGATTTCATTTTCATTTTTCACCAACAATTGCAACAATTGATTTTCTTTCGTAGTCAATTTTTTCACGCCTTCGGCTAAGTGAAGCAAACGCAATTCTGGTTCATATTTGATTTTTCCAACCTTTAATTCTTCGCTTGTTTCTGAACTTGGCGTTTCCGTTCTGCGAAGAATAGCTGTGATTCGCGCCAACAACTCTTCCATCGCAAATGGCTTCGTCAAGTAATCATCAGCACCAATTGCAAAACCTTCCAACTTATCTTCTTTCATTGATTTAGCCGTCAAGAACAAAATTGGCACTTTGCGATCGATCTCACGAATTTCTTTCGCAAGGGTAAATCCATCCATTTCTGGCATCATCACATCGAAAATGCAAAAATCGTATTTCCCATTCGTGAATTTTTCAAATGCGGCTTTTCCATTACGCGCTAAATCTGCGTCATATCCTTTTGTCTTAAGAAACGTGTGTAACAATTGCCCAAGATTCTCATCGTCTTCTGCTAAAAGTAAGTTTAGTTTTTTGCTCATAGTTCTCTCATTACTAGGGTAAATTCTGATCCTTCTCCATATTTGCTGCGCACAACAACATTCCAGTCATGCAATTCAGCAATTGCTTTCACATAGCTGAGTCCCAAACCGAAACCTTTCACATTGTGAACATTTCCTGTCGGTACGCGATACAATTTGTCGAACACTTTGTTCAAATGTTCCTTTTTTATACCAATTCCATGGTCTTTAACGCTCAATAGTAACTTCTTATTTTCTCTGCGTAAAGAAATTTCTATATCCGGCGCTTCGGAACTGTATTTAATTGCATTATCGACCAAGTTCGTGATGATGTTGGTCATGTGCATTTTATCTGTTTGAACGATGACCGACTCACTCGGAATGTTCAATTTAATGGTTCCTCCACTGTTTTGAATTCTGAATTGTGCATGGTTCGTTACTTCATGAATGATTTCGTTCAAAACCACTTGTTCTTCGCGCAATTTCACTTCTCCGCGTTCCATCACAGCACTTTGAAGAATGCGTTCCACCAACAAACTCAAGCGCTTGTTTTCGTCGTTGATCATTTTAACGAAAGGCGCAATATCTGTCGTGTTTTGTTGCATCATGTCTTTGTCGCTCAAAGCTTCGCAGGCAAGTGAAATCGTGGATATAGGAGTCTTGAATTCATGCGTCATGTTCGAAATGAAGTCGTTTTTAATTTCAGACAACTTCTCTTGCGTTAAAATGGTTCTAAACATGAACATCAAGGCCACGACAATTAAAATCATCAAGGTCAAACTGATGGAAAAAGGTCCCCACATTTCTTTGAACAGAAAAATTCCTTTTTTCGGGAAGTAGATGTGTAAGTACAAATCTTCATCGAGAATATTGCTCGGGAAAAGAACTGATTTTCCTGTTAGCAAGGTATCCAATTTAGTATCGTAATTGCTCGGCGCATTGTCGAATTGAATTGGAATACCATATTCGTTGGCAACCATGAAGCGATAGGTTTTTGGCAAATTATCGTTTGCAATTTCTGTGCGAATGACTGAGTCTAAGAAGACAGCGTCAACACGTTTTGAAGGATCTTCGTACACATTGTTACGGAACGCTTCCACCATCATGTCGTTGACAAATTTTGCCTTTTTAAAGATTTGTTGAAGCACACGCTGATCCAATTGAATGGCCAATTTAATCGAATCGTTGTGTGGAATCTGTTTCTTTTGTTTGTCGAATAAATCACGCAATTGACGAACATCGCGCGCCAAGACCTTTTGTTCGGTCGTTAATCCAGTTAAGGAATCAAACGATTTCCCTTTAATGATGAGGTAATTTTGAATTTCACCGTTTTCGAACAGCGTAGTATCTTGAATGGAAATGGATTCTTTGGCAGAAACCAGGTGTTTGAATTCTTCCTTCAACACATCTTTGTATTGTCCGCTAAAATCGCGATTAACAATGTGCATGTAACGACGAATATCTTCCGCTTTCTCGTGTCGAATGGCAATCCGCTCCAAGGAAGTCGATAAATTCATCTCAAATTCTGCGTGTTTACGGTCATACAATTGCACTGTTTGAAAGGCCTGAATGACCAAAACAGCAATCAAAGCAACGACTACTAGGGCAAAAATGAAATTGACACGTATTTTCCGCACGAACTTAGTTTTTAGCGAAAATAAGATTCGCTGGCTTACTACGGCCGAGGCTTAACGTTTTTTAACAGCAGAGATGTAGGGAAACTGTCTGAACTGTGATTTTTGTGATTGGTTTGATTAGGTGGAGGGATGTTCAAAAAACACTAAAACTCTAATCGCCGAAAAGACTAAATTTCTCCTCTTCGCGAAGTTCCTCTTCGCACAATTTTATCCACCAAACACGATTTTTCTAAATTCAACGTTGTACATTCGTACGAATGTCAGTTGGAAAGCGCATAATTCTATTTTTTTGTTGCTTGTTCTTGGTCCATGTGAGCCAAGCGCAAACGAGTTCCCTGCGCGTAAAAACAATCGCTGTTTCGAGTGATACCTTGCAATTGGATACCTTGAGTATCTATCCGAATTCCTTTCAATTGTTCGCTGGACAGCAAGCGATTCCATTCGAGAATTATACCTTAAATCATGCCAGTGGTGAGCTGATTTTACACCAACATGTTGATACCATTCGCGTGTCGTACCGTGTTTTACCCATGAATTTGAGTCAAGTGTACGGTTCCCGTGATACCAATTCCATTTACACGAAAGAGAAAGGAGATCGGGATAAATTTCTTCAAACGACAACCTACGATGTGAACGACGTGTTTGGCGGCTCCAGCATTTCAAAATCGGGAAGTATTTCACGCGGTGTGACCTTTGGAAATAACCAAGATTTGGGTGTCAACTCAACTTTGAACCTTGAACTTTCGGGGGATATTGCGCCGAATCTGAAAATCCTTGCCTCTGTTTCTGATGATAATTTGCCCATTCAGCCAGATGGAAATACGAATAAATTGCAGGAATTTGATCAGGTGTTCATTCAAATCTACAACGAGCGATTGAAGATCATTGCGGGAGATTTTTGGCTCACAAAACCCAAAGGCTATTTTTTGACCTATAAAAAACGTGCGCAAGGATTAACCGTAGATTATCAGTGGACCACAGATACAGCGCATGTATGGAAAACGCAAGTGAGTGGCGCCTTGTCGAAGGGAAAATTTGCACGTCAAATCATCCAAGGAGTGGAAGGAAACCAAGGTCCGTATCGCTTGAAAGGAAACGAAAATGAGCCGTTTATCATCATTCTTTCTGGAACGGAGCGCGTGTACATCGACGGGAAATTGTTGGAACGCGGACAAGAATTTGATTACGTCATTAATTACAATTCTGCGGAAGTAGTATTTACCTCACGGAATTTAATCACCAAAGATTCGCGCATTGTGATTGAATTTCAATATTCCGACCAGAATTATGCACGTTCCTTGATGCAAATGTCTACCACCTATTCTTCGAAAAAGATGGACTTTTGGATCAATGCCTATTCGGAACAAGACGCGAAGAATCAAACGATTCAACAAGATTTGAGTTTTGCGCAAAAACAACGTTTGGCAGCGATTGGCGATACCTTGTCCTTGGCACAAGTCAACAGCATCGATTCAATTGGTTATTTTGATAATCAGGTCTTGTACAAAATGATTGATTCACTGGGCTATGATTCGGTTTTAGTGTATTCCGTACATCCTGATTCTGCGGTTTACAAGGCAACATTCACCTTCGTTGGTGCTGGAAAAGGGGATTATGTGTTCAGCAATTTCAATGCACTTGGAAAGGTCTATAAATGGGTGGAACCGGTTGGTGGCGTTTCTCAAGGCGATTACATTCCATCACGTGTTTTAATTACGCCGAAACAAAAACAACTATTTTCTTCTGGAATTGCGTACCGTTTGCGAAAGAACTTGGTGCTAGAAACGGAAATGGCTTATACAACCAATGACGTCAATACTTTTTCGCCCTATAATTCTTCGGATGATCACGGTTATTCCAATCGAACGAAATTGGTGGGAACAATCCCACTTTCAAAAGATTCTATTCCGCAATGGGAATTGGAAACGAAAGTGCAATTTGAAGCCTTGGATAAGAATTTTGTGCCGATAGAACAATACCGTTCGGTGGAGTTTGATCGCGATTGGAACACACGCAACAAAGGATATGTGGGAAATCAATTAGCGAGTTCTGTTGGGGCCAATTTCAAAAACAAAAACTATGGAAATTTGGTGCTTGAAGGACAGCACTTTTTGATCGGAAGTGATTACCAAGGGATTCGTTCAGCAAGTAATGGAACTTGGAAACAAAAGGGATTTTTTGCACGTTGGGATGGAAGTTATTTGTCGAGTGAAGCAACGCAGAAAAATGAATACATTCGTCACCGAGCTGAACTATCGCAAGATTTGAAATGGTTGAAAATTGGATTCATTGATGATCATGAGTTGAACCGATTTACAGGTGGAACGATGGCCTTGGAAACCAACAGTTATCAATTCTACGATTACCAATTCTACCTGGCAAATGGCGATTCGATCAAGAACAATTACAGGATTTTTTACCGTGAACGCTACGATCAACGTTCGGATAGTTTGAATTTGACACCTGTTGCCAAAGCACGAACTGCTGGGGGTGAAATTAAGTTAACGGAGATGAGAAATCAATCGTTGAATGTTGTCACAAGTTACCGCGAATTGAAAGTAATGAATTCAGCATTGTTGAATCAAACACCTGAAAATTCCTTGTTGGGTCGCATCGATTATGAGTTGCGCTTGTTTAAAAATGCCTTTACTTGGAACAATTTCTATGAAGTTGGTTCGGGATTGGAATTGAAACGTGAATTTCAATACATCAAAGTGAACGATGGGCAAGGTGTTTATACGTGGATTGATTACAATGCGGATGGCATCAAAGATTTGAATGAGTTTGAAATAGCACAGTTCATTGATCAAGCAAGTTACATTCGTGTGTTTACGCCAAGCAACGAGTACATTAAAACTTACTCAAACGAGTTCAATCAATCAATTTATTGGCGACCAGAACGTATTTGGGCTTCGAAAAAAGGAGTAAAGAAGTTTTTATCACGTTTCTCAGATCAAGCACGTGTGCGTATTAACCGTAAAACGAATTTGTTCAACGGTGTGAATTCATTCAATCCATTTTCAACAGCCATTCGCGACACGAATTTGATTTCCACGAATTCGAATTTGAGAAATACACTTTTCTTCAACCGAACATCGAGTGTTTTTGGTGCAGAATATTCCTTCCAAGATTTGAGCGCAAAAACATTGTTGGCCACTGGATTCGATTCGAAATCCAACCGTTATCACGAGCTTTCCTTCCGTTGGAACATCAAACGTGTTTTTTCAATTGAGGCAAAAGGTCAAATCGGAACGAAAGATTCGGAAGCTGATTATACATCAGGAAGGAATTACTCATTGAGCTATTTCTTTGTGCAGCCAAGTTTGATTTATCAGCCAACAACGACTTTTCGTATTACCTTGGATGGACGCTATTCTGAAAAACAAAATTCAATTCAATATGGCGGAGAAAGTGCTTTTCTTTCTGAAATTGGATCAACGTTTAAGTACAATCAAGCTGAGAAAGGAAGTTTACAAGGAGGATTGAAAATGGTGAACATCAAGTACGATGGCAATCAAAATTCGGCGCTTGGTTTTGAAATGTTGGAAGCGTTAAAGCCAGGAGTGAATTACACGTGGACTTTGGGTTATCAGCGCAGTGTTTCGAAAAATTTACAAATCTCAATCCAGTACAATGGACGTAAATCGGTTGCAACCCGCATGATTCATAGTGGTGGGATGGAGGTGAGGGCGTTTTTTTAGGGGGAATTGCAGATTATAGATTGCAGATTGGAAATTACAAATTGCAGATTGCCGTAGGTAATCACAAATCACGAATCACGAATTCCGAATTGTATTTCCGCGTAGACTTGTATAATTTGTTCCGAGATTGATTGAGAAAGTACATTCAATACCAGCATCTTTTTTAATTTCGAGTTGACGAAGATTGAACCATTCTACTTTTTACATGTAAGAACATACGTAAATTTGTAAGTTATGGAAGTCAACATAAAGGAACCGTGTTCGGAAAATTGGGAAAACATGCGCATTGGATTGCGGTCGCGTCATTGTGCAGTTTGTGAGAAATCAGTCATGGACTTTACGCAGATGAATCGCGTTGAAATCATCCCCTATTTACTAGAGAATTCTGATAAAAAGATCTGTGGTAGAATGAATTACAAGCAATTTGATTTTCAACATGATGATGTGCCTTTGATTGTTGATACCTTAAGTAGAAAAGGTGGGAACAGTTCTTTTTTGGTGCTTTCCTTGTTGTGCTTGAGTTTAGCAGCGTGTAGTGAGGCTCCCAAAAAGAAGGTCGTGAAAGACAACCAGAAAGTTGAAATTACTGGAGTACGAACAAAAGGTGAAGTTAGTTATACGCTACCAACGGGAACTTCGAATCAGGATGAATCATCTTCAAAACCAGTCAAAAAAGTAATGATTCCAGAGGTACTTCCTCCAGATCCATATCCATATCCCGATCCAATTCCAGAACCTTATTATTTGGGTGAACCAGTAGTTGAACCACCAACTGGAAGACCAGAAATTTTACAAGATGAAATTTTAATGTATGCTGAGGTGATGCCCGAATTTCCAGGTGGAATGGAAGCGATGAAGAAGTACCTTGCTGAAAATATCAAGTATCCACAAATGGAAATGGAAAATGGTGTAGAAGGAAAGGTGTATCTTCGATTTGTAGTGGATGAGTTAGGTAAACTTTCAGACGTTAAAGTACTTCGTGGTGTAAATGGAGGCCCAGGCTGTGACAAAGAAGCACGAAGAGTAGTTCAAGCAATGCCAGATTGGAAACCAGCGATGAACAATGGGAAAGCTTGTAAAGTTTATATGACCATTCCAGTTACTTTTCGATTAAATTAGTCATCCAGAAAAGAAGTTATGAAAGGATATTTAATGGCAGTAGCCACAGTTGGTATACTTATTTCTTGCACAGATCAGCCGAAATCAGAGCAACAAGCAGTTGCAACAAAACAGGATGAAAAACCTGTGAAAGAGAAAGCTACAGGTGCTTCAGTAGAAAAAAGTAGTGTTGCTACGAAAGCGCCAAATCAGGTTTCAACGTCAACGAATCCGCCTCAAAAAGTGAAAATGCTGCGATTTGTTCCTCCAATGATAGTTGATAGAGAAGAAGAATATCCAGAACATGATGGTCTAGTTGCAAATTTGGATAATTGGTCTTCTAGTAAACAACAAGGCAGTGAAGATTACTACGGTGATGCCGCGCCAGAGCCAGAACCTATGCCGATGAAACAAGATGTTATTTATGAAATTGTGGACGAAACTGCTGAATTTCCAGGAGGAATGGATGCGATGCGCGATTACTTGAAGAAAAACATGATGTATCCAGCTATTGCCAAAGAAAATGGAATTCAAGGAAAATGTTATTTGCGTTTTGTTGTGAATACCGATGGTTCAATTTCAGATGTGCGCGTTTTGCGTGGAGTTACAGATTGTCCTGAATGCGACAAAGAAGCAACACGCGTTGTTAAAAATATGCCAAGATGGAAGCCAGGAAGAATGAATGGCAAAGATGTGAAGATGTATTTCACCTTGCCGCTTGCCTTTAAGTTGACGTGATTCCTTACTTCTTCTTACTATTCAAGTGCATTTGATAGATCATTCCATCAGATAAGCCGATTTTTGGAACGAGAATGTCTTTGGCTTTTAATTCTTTGAGAATGTAGAGGTAAATGTCCATCGCTGGAACAATTACATCTGCGCGATCTGGTTTTAATTGAAATTGATCGACACGCTGTGAAACGCTTAATTCAGCTAATTCGTTACGCAATATTGAAATGGCTTTCACCGATAAAGCTTCCAATTGTCCAGCACCAAGCATTTTGTGCACTTTATTGATGTTTCCACCCGTACCAAACAAGCGATGAGGTGATTTTAAATCAACATGGGAAGCAATCCAATCATGAATTTCTGACCAAATATCTTTCTTTACTTTTTCCTTTAACAAACGAATCGTTCCAATTTCAAAGGATTTAGATGCTACGCGTTCGCCACTTTCAAACACGCTGACTTCCGTGCTACCACCTCCAACATCTATCACAATGAATGGATGCGTTTTGTCGAAATCAAGTAAGAAGAAGGTTTCAAAGATCAATTCAGCTTCTTCATCACCACTGATTACTTCAATTTGAACGCCTGTTTCTTCGTGAATTTTTGCAATGATTTTATCGGAATTGTGTGCTTCACGCATTGCAGAAGTGGCAACTGCGCGTAATTTCTTTACATCAAAAATCTCTGAAATGAGTTTGAATGCTTGAATTGTTTTAACGAAATCTTCGGTTTTCTTTTTCGATATTTTTCCATCCTCAAAGACCTCTTCACCCAAACGCAAAGGAACACGCGTGTAAGAAATCTTTTTTACAAACGAATGTTCTCCTTCTTTGTCAACTTCGCCTACGAGAAGTCGAGCAGCATTGGTTCCGATATCAATAGCACCGAATTTCATGAAGTTTTATTTCTTTCTGAAATAAATACGAATTGGCACCCCACAGAAGTCAAATTTCTCACGTAAACGGTTTTCTAAGAAACGTTTGTACGACTCAGGGACATATTGCGGTAAATTACAGAAGAATGCAAATGCCGGTGAATGTGTTGGCAATTGTTGAATGTATTTAATGCGAATGTATTTTCCTTTTAATGCTGGCGGTGGCGTTGCTAAAATGATTTCTTGCATCACCTCATTCAAAACAGAAGTTGAAATTTTCTTCGTTCTGTTATCATGCACCAACATTGTAGCCTCTAAGGCTTTGTGAATACGTTGCTTCGTTATAGTCGAAGTAAAAATGATTGGAACATCGTTGAATGGAGCCAATTGTTCACGAATTTTCTCCTCGTATTCATTCATGGTATTTTGATCTTTTTCCACCAAATCCCATTTATTTACCAAGACAACAACACCTTTTGAGTTTTTCTCAATCATGTAATAAATACTCAAATCTTGCTTCTGCAATCCTTCTTCCGCATCGATCATGAAAATACAAACGTCTGCTTCCTCAATCGTTCGAACTGAACGCAAAACAGAGTAATATTCAATGTCCTCCTGCACTTTTGCTTTCTTGCGAATTCCGGCTGTATCAATCAACATGAAATCGAACCCGAAAGCATTGTAGCGCGTATTAATTGAATCGCGCGTTGTACCAGAAATATTGGTTACAATGTTGCGTTCTTCACCTGTTAACGCATTTACCAACGATGATTTTCCAACGTTTGGTCGACCAACAATCGCAATTCGAGGCAAGTGATCTTTTTCGTTTACACTTTCGTCTGCTTTGTCAAAGTGTTTTACCACTTCATCCAATAATTCTCCCGTTCCAGTTCCGTTCGTCGCTGATAAATCAAACACATCACCCAAACCAAATTGGTAGAATTCAGCCGATAAACCGATGCGGTCATTGCTATCCACTTTATTCGCAGCAATGAAAACTGGTTTTTTAGATTTGCGTAACAAAGCCGCAACTTTTTCATCTAAATCTACAATTCCGGTTGTAACATCCACCATGAATACGATGACATTTGCTTCTTGAATAGCGATTTCCACTTGTTTGCGAATTTCACCTTCAAAAATATCATCCGAACCTTTCACGTAACCTCCAGTATCAATTACCGAAAATTGCGCGCCGTTCCATTCACCTTTCCCATATAAACGGTCACGTGTTACACCACTAATTTCTTTTACAATCGCATTGCGTGACTCCGTCAGGCGATTAAACAAGGTCGATTTTCCAACATTTGGACGACCTACTATTGCAACTATATTTCCCATTTTTTAGAATATTGAACATGGAGCATGGAGCATGGAGCAATGACTTTTTCGAATCGATGTTCTATGTTCTATGATCGATGTTCTAATCAATAACCGTATTTCTTTAATTTATTTTCTGTTGAGCGCCAGTCTTTGTCCACTTTCACAAACGTTTCCATAAACACTTTTCCATCGATGAATTTTTCAATTTCGATGCGTGCCTCGCGCCCGATTTTCTTTAACATTTCTCCACCTTTTCCGATTACAATTCCTTTTTGTGAATCGCGTTCCACAATAATCAAAGCACGGATGCGTGTTAAATGTCCTTCTTCTTTGTATTCTTCAATTTCAACTTGACAACTGTACGGCACTTCCTTGTCGCAATGCAAGAAGATTTTTTCACGAATGATTTCTGAAACGAAGAAACGCATTGGTCTGTCTGACAATTCTTCTTTGTCAAAGTAAGCAGGACTTTCAGGAACCAATTCTAAGATTTTTTCCCAAACCGCTTGTACATTGAAATCGTGTAAAGCCGAAACTGGATACACCAAGGCATTCGGTAATTTTTCTTGCCAAAAAGCCATTCGCTCTACCACTTTCGCTTGATCGCTTAAGTCAATTTTGTTGATCAAACAAATCACAGGAACACGCAACTTCTGGATTTTCTCCAATGTTTCCTTGTGATTCATGTCGTTTTCTTTTGTGTCTGTGATAAAAATCAACACATCCGCATCCTTCAACGAAGAATTCACGTAATCCATCATTGCTTCGTGCAACTTGTAGGCTGCATTAACAACTCCGGGTGTATCCGAAAAAACGATTTGATAATTCTCATCATTCACAATTCCGAGAATACGGTGGCGCGTCGTTTGAGCTTTGGAAGTTACAATGGATAACTTTTCGCCGACTAAACGATTCATTAATGTGGATTTACCAACATTTGGACTACCAACAATATTTACGAAACCTGATTTGTGAGACATTACACTGAAATTAATTTGCAAAGGTAAGGAAAATGCAACTAGTATCAAAAGACTTTAGGATGTTAAGACATTAAGACTTTAGGACCTCAAGACGAAAGACAAAGGAATTTGAGACAAAAGACGAAGGACTAGTTCATTTTAAAAAACTAATTTAAGTTCTGGAGATTGAATTGGTTCTTATCGATGTTCCATATTCTATGCTCTATGCTCCAATCAATTCACAATCATCTTCTGCACCACTTTCACTTCTCCCATTGTTAAGCGCACGAAATACACTTCTCCGCGGTTTAATTTTCTGAATTTAATGGTTTCGGAATGTTGTCCAATTGCTAATTTTTTAAGTGTTTTTTCAAGGCGCAAGGTTCCATCAAGGTTTGTTACTTCAACCAATACATCTCCAGCATTTTTTAAGGTGAAATTCAAGCTTAATCGATTTTCGATAGGATCGGGATAGAGTTGCAATTGAACACCGCCAACACTTTGATAATTCAATGTACTGTGATCGCCTTTTGTTTTGATCAGGTAAACCGGATAAATCATTTCGCTGGCCTTGCTTTCAACTCCTGTGTTGATCCAAAAAATATTGGCTGCAGGACTTTGGATTCCACCATAGATGTAGCCCAGCAAAATGGTGTCACCAACAAATTGATCCATTGCAACAACTTCATTTGGCAGGATAGACAAAGCAGGATTCACAATAAATTCAGATGCTGCACCAAGATAAGCAGGCATGTTTACAGGCATTTTGTATTCTGCCAAGCGCCCATTTTTGTCATACATGACACGCGCAACTGTTTTAATAAATGGAACATCGTTGTCTTGCACCAAATAGGTTGAACTATCATAATATTGGGCAATTCCACCAAAGAACAGGTTGTGCATGGTTTGTTTGTATTTATCATACAAGGAAATGGTTGCACAGTGGTAATGATTGTAGTATTGCGCAAAATCAGGTACAACAGTAAATGAATCTCGGTCAATCACCACCGCATTTAAATACGGTAAATTCACCTCTTTTTGAAAAACACCCGAGAAAGCAATTAAACCATCTTTTCCGTTTGGTAAAATTTGAGGCAAGACATTGAAATCTCTTCTGTGCAAGTAATCTTCGCTTGTTACATCGCCAAGGTGTTTGTAGTTCAGTGTATTGTTATTCACCGAAAAGGTAAATTTTCGAATGCCACTCAAATACGTTTGGGTAAAGGTACCGTTTCCCATTGGGTTGTATTTCCCGTCGAAACGGTGTCCGCCTGTCAAATAAAAGGCATCATCAAGCATGAGTAATTGCCCACCAGTAATGGCGAAAAGTTCATCTTTGACTTGTAAAATGTGCGACGAGAAATCTGTTTGATTGACAATTGCATCAATTAAACTTGGTAAATGAATTGCTGTTAAATAAGGAAAGGTTATGTGGTCATCTACTGTTTTAGAAATTCCGTACCCACCCATCAAAAACAAGTATTCGCCTTTCTGAATAAACTCCATGTTGGTTGAACTTAGTTGTTCTTGCAGACTCGTTGAAAGTGAAGTTAAAGGCGCAACCCAGCGTTTTTTGAGAATGGGATCAATTACCATCAATTGCGTATTATGTCCTGCGGAATCAAATGTTGCCCATGGCTGACGGCGGTGTAAACCATCTAAGCGTCCGCCAACTACCAGCCATTTCCCATTTGCTTGACCAACACCAAAGGATTGTAAGCCACCCAATTGCGGAATGGAAATCGAATCAATTTTTAAATCGTAAGGGAAGGATTGCGTTTGAGCAACTAAGCTTAAAAATAGTGCTAGAGTGAACAAAAAAAGTTTCATGTATCAAAATTTGGGTGCAAAATAAGTCGAAATTCTTTGGTTTAAGTATGACAAAAGTCACATAAGTTCAAAATACTTTCCGTGCATGTAAACTGCCTCGAATTTTGTATTGATGGAATGTTGATCTTGTTTGTTTGCGTGTGAAAGTGTTTCTAAATCGCTTAACCAATCAAATACAAAGGCATAGGTTTTTAAATCGAAGTGAGGATGTTGTTGGTGTTTTCGGTTCATTTGTTGCACATACGCCATGTGTTTTGGGTGATACAACCATGGGTTCCAATGTACTTTTCCATATAGATTTACTCCAGGGATTAGCAGTTTTTTACCGCGTATGAATGGATCTGAAAAACGTTCAATGATTGTATCTTCCGATGCATTCAATTGAATCCGGAGTAGATTGTTGGTTGCAGGGCTGATCTTGATTTTTCGTGCATGTGCAGGAGCGAAGTGAACGATTTTACCGATCGGAAGTTGGTGTTGACAAAATTCATCAATCATTCCTTCTGCAAATGCGGCACCCATGCTATGGGAAATGATATTCAGTTTTTCATTGGGTGTTAACAGAGCCTTGTAGGTCTCCAATTTACCGAGTGCATATTTTTTACCTGCTGCATATCGAAAGGAAGCCAGCGAACCGAACCATTTACCTGAGCCGTTTACAAAACTTTCATCATCGTTGTAGGAATCCTGAAAATAGTTACATGCGGCATCAATGAACTCATTTGAATTCTTTGATGAAGACCAATAGGGTCTAATCGGTTGACAGCCCAATGTAAATCCATTTACAAAAATGATCATGCGTTGATTTTAATGCTGGATTAAAGGTAGAAAAAAGCGGAAATTCCCTTGTTTAAAAGGAAAAAATTAAAATTATTTGGCGATTTTGTTTGAAAACAATAAAAAAGGCGTATCTTTGCACCGCATTCGAACATTCGTGTATCGATTGAATAGAGTGCGAGGTGGAGCAGTTGGTAGCTCGTCGGGCTCATAACCCGAAGGTCGTCCGTTCGAGTCGGGCCCTCGCTACAAAGAAAACCTGAGTCATTTGACTCAGGTTTTTTTATGCCGTAAACTGAATCAAGCCGACGGGTTGAATGAAGGGTTAAGGCATAAAAAAAAGAGTTGCGAAGCAAATCGGTTTTCTTTGTAAAGCTCCAAAAACGTCCATCCGAAATGAAATGAAGGATATTCGGGCCTTCACTACGATTAAAGAACATATATGTATCAAAATACATGTTTGTCATCTACGGACTAATATTTTGAATCAAATTGATCGATTTTTAAGTAGTGACAGGTCTCGACCTTTTCACTGCAATGTCGAAAGCTATAACACATTATAAACAAGCTGATTGATAAATAAAAAGTTTTATCTTCGCCACATGTTTAACTATTCTGTGCCACTTAAATTGATTTATAAGCTTATATTGCTTGTGAGTATGCTCATTCCAATGAGCGACAATTGTAATGCGCAGAAAATAGCGGATCTTGCACGTTCAGGCACTGTTGAACAAATGGAAAAGTATTTGAAGAAACATCCAGATCAACTAAATTGTCTAACTGATCACGGCGCAAGTCCATTTTTATTAGCCGCTTATAATGGAAATAATTCAGTTGCATTGCTTTTAATGGGAAAAGGAGCTGATTTGAACCAATGTTATCCTGAAGGTTCCATTCTTTATGCCTTGGTCTATAAAAACAACCTTGTACTTTTGGACAGTGTTTTATCCAAGGGAGTGAATGTGAATGACACCTGCAATTTTGCCCAATTTGGCTATCCGCTGCATTTAGCACTTTCCCTTCATCGGTATGAAATTGTTGAACGCTTTATGGAACATTCTGCGGATCTGAAGGTCATCGACCAACAAGGTCGAACAATTGATCAATTACTTGCTATTTACAATGATCCAAAATATGTTGAAATCTTTAAACGATATGAAAAATAACTTTTTAAGTCTTCTGCTAGTTGTCGCTTTCTTTCACTTTAGCTTCGGTCAAACTTATTCTACTGGTGTTGTTTCGTTGAGTTCCACAGCTGGTCTTGCAATGACGGCAAAAATTGATGTAAATACCCAGGTTACGTTGACTTTAACAGGTCCTGCGGGAAGATGGTTTGCACTTGGATTTGATGCTGGATCTATGGCGCCAGGAACGGATGTCGTTGGTGTTCATTCCTCGGGAACATTAACAGCCTTTGATTGTAATTTAACTGGTTATGTGGCACCTTCAACGGATGCACAACAAAATTGGACCATCACTTCTGATGCTGTGAATGCTGGTGTTCGAACGATTGTTGCGACTCGTGCTTTGAATACAGGTGATGTCAATGATTATGTTTTTCCAGCGGCACCAACTTCTATCAGTTTGATTTGGGCGCGTTCAAATACAGCCACATTTAGCTATGCGTATCACGGAAATGCCAATCGTGGAATTGCAACAGCCAATTTTACCTTGCTTACTCCACCAGCTGCTCCAACAGGATCAGCAAATCAAACGAAGTGTGCTGGTTCAACGGTATCTCAGTTAACAGCCACGGGAACGTCCATTCAATGGTATGCGGCAGCTACAGGTGGAAGTCCACTTCCTTCGAACACTGTTTTAGTGAATGGAGCAACTTATTATGCTTCACAAACTGTTAATGGTCTTGAATCTACAAGTCGTTTGGCAGTTACCGTGACTCTTAATACGATTCCAGCGGCGCCATCGGCAATCAATGGATCGCTTGATTTTTGTTATAACGCATCAAGTCAAGCCTATTCAATTACTGGAGTGACGGGTGCAACGTCGTATGTTTGGACGAATCCAGCAGGTGCAACTGGAAGCAGTACTGGAACATCACTTAATTTGACATTTGCTCAAAGTTTTCAAACAGGTACCTTATCAGTTAAATCGGTCAACAGTTGTGGACAAAGCGCCATAACAAACATTACACTTCATCAGCATCAGCCTTCCAATCAAACGTTGGATGTTAGTACATGTACGCCTTATTTGTTTAATGGTCAAACCTTAACGCAAACAGGAACCTATTTGTACCAAGGAACAACGGTTTGGGGATGTGATTCTACCATTACCTTGAATTTGAATTATGGGACTACAATTACTAACAACATAAGTGATGAAGCCTGTGGTTCTTATGCGTGGAATGGTCAAACGTATTTTTCAAGTGGAATTTACAATGATACATTTCCATCCGTTAGTGGATGTGACTCAGTGGTAACGTTGGATTTAACAATTCATCCGATTGATGCACTTGTCATCGATTCAACAGTTTTGGATGTTTTCACTTGGAACGGAATTGATTACACAAATTCAGGAACTTACACGCAGAATTTCACGTCGACGTTTGGTTGTGACAGCTCGGTTACAATTAACCTAACGCTGCAATACAGTGGGCTGGATGAAAGTGAGTTGGCCTTGACAATTTATCCAAATCCTGTAGGGAATTCTAAACTATTATACATCAAAGGACTTAACTCACCAGTACGATTTGAATTGATGAATTTGCAAGGGAAAGTTGTTCAGACAGGTGATTGCATTGACAGTATAAAAGTGAATGAAACCTTAACGTGTGGAATTTATTTCTTAACAGTTGATCAGCGCAGTTATAAATTGCTCCTTGAATAGAACGCTTGTTTGATAGCATTCTTACAATAACTCATCGAAAACAAATTCATTTGCCTAGGTAGATTTCATTTTTTTTCGTAGCTTAGTGCTATGCAGATGAATAAACCAACAGGTACAAAATTGATTCAGCCAGGGTTAACTAAGGAGCAATCCTTGAAAACCTTGGTGGAAAATCGTACGGTTCATTCATTGAATAATTGCGAACTCAACTTGTTTGAGACCTATCAAGAATCACATTTGGTCCCGCTTAAATTCAACGATTTGGTAGTGACCAGTATGCTCCGAGGAAAAAAGGTGATGCATTTGTTTGACGATCCAGAATTTGATTATTTACCAGGTGAGACAGTCGTGATTCCATCGCAAGTTGAAATGAAAATTGATTTTCCCGAAGCAGCGTTGGACAATCCAACACAATGTTTGGCTTTGGCTATCGATCATCAGAAAATCAAAGAAACCTTGGATTTTTTAAACGAACGCTATCCGAAAGAGGGAACTTCGAATTATTGGAATTTAAATCACAACGATTATTTTTTCTATAACAATGCAGACATGGCACTTACGATTAATAAGTTGATCCAAGTGTGCATGAGTGAGCAACTAACAAAAGATATTGTTGCCGATTTAACCTTGCAGGAATTGTTGGTTTACATCATTCAATCGCAGACGGCGAAAGCAATCGATTTAGGTACGTATTCAGATGGTAATGCTGCACTTTCACATGTGGTGAATTATATCCGTGAACGTTTGTCGGATCGACTTACCATGAAAGAATTGACCGATACGGCTTGTATGAGTCAAGCATCGTTTTACCGCTATTTTAAGCGTGAAATGGGAATGAGCCCCATTGAATTTGTGTTAAAGGAGCGCGTGAAATATGCTAAATCACTGCTGAAAAATCCAATGATTCAAATTAACCAAGTTTGTTACGAGGCTGGATTTGAAGATGCTAATTATTTTATACGCGTGTTCAAAAAGATTGAAGGCATCACCCCAAAGCAATACCAGCAGTGTTTTCTTAAAAGTTAATGATTCTCCAACACGCGAATTGGTTCTAAACTGATTAATTCATCGTAGGTGAACAGGCGCGATTGTACAATAAAGCGCACACCCATTGGAATTTCAAGTGAAAAACTTGAGCCACGACCTTTTGTTACGTGAATTGTTAGATGCGTGAATTTCCAATATTCAAATTGGTCTTTGCTCATCCAAAATTCACAGCCAGCAATTTCTCCCAAGCAAACATCGCTTGCACCTAGTTTAAAATCTCCTTTTTCAAAACACATAGGCTGAGAACCATCGCAGCATCCACCACTTTGATGGAACATAAGTTCTCCATGTTTTTTCTTCAGTTCTTCCAAAAATAATTCGGCCTCAGGGGTAATATCAACTCTTTGGTATAGCATATTTTTTGTTTTAAAAAGCCTGCGAGGTTGGCGTCTCGCAGGCTTAGGTTGGATTCATTGAAATTCACATTAGTCGGGATCACTCAACGACAAGTATCCCGACTAGTGTCAACTTTTGGATCAAAAGAATCCTAATTTGTTTTTATCGTAAGACACTAACATGTTTTTAGTTTGACGGTAATGACCTAACATCATTAAGTGATTTTCTCTACCGAAACCAGATTTTTTGTAACCTCCAAATGGCGCGTGAGCTGGATAAGCGTGGTAGCAATTTACCCAAACGCGTCCTGCTTGAATTGCACGTGGAACTTGGTATAATTCGTGTGCGTCACGTGTCCAAACACCTGCACCTAAACCATACATTGTATCATTCGCAATTGCAATCGCTTCTTCTGTCGTTTTGAACGTAGTAACACAAACAACTGGTCCAAAAATCTCTTCTTGGAAAATGCGCATTTTGTTGTGACCTTTGAACAAGGTTGGTTGAATGTAATATCCACCTTCTAATTCACCGTCCAATTTTTGAACATCTCCACCGCACAATAATTCTGCTCCTTCTTCAACACCTAATTTCAAGTAAGATTGAATTTTCTCGTATTGGTCGTTTGAAGCTTGAGCACCCATCATTGTAGTACTGTCTAATGGATTACCCATTTTAATTGCTTTTGTTCGCTCAACAACTTTACTCATGAATTTATCATAGATGCTTTCATGAACTAAAATACGTGATGGACACGTACAAACTTCACCTTGGTTTACAGCAAATAATACTGCTCCTTCAACTGCTTTATCGAAATACTCATCGTCGGCATCACACACAGATGGGAAGAAAATATTTGGAGATTTTCCACCTAATTCCATTGTTACTGGAATTAAATTCTCAGATGCATATTGCATAATTAATCGTCCAGTTGTTGTTTCTCCAGTGAATGATACTTTTGAAATACGAGGTGATTGCGCCAATGGTTTACCTGCTTCAGGACCAAAGCCTGAAACAACATTGATAACACCTGCAGGAACGATATCTTTAATCAATTCCATGAAACACATGATAGAAGTTGGTGTTTGTTCAGCAGGTTTCATAACAACCGTGCATCCTGCAGCCAAAGCTGGTGCCAATTTCCATGTTGCCATTAATAAAGGAAAATTCCAAGGAATGATTTGACCAACAACTCCAAGAGGTTCATTGATACAAATACTTACCGTGTTTTCGTCGTGTTCAGAAATTGTTCCTTCTTCAGCACGGATAACACCAGCAAAATAGCGGAAGTGATCAATACAAAGCGGTAAATCCACATTTACTGTTTCGCGAATTGGTTTCCCATTGTCAATTGTTTCGATTACAGCCAACTCATTCAAATTCGCTTCTAATACATCTGCAATTTTATTTAAAATGCTAGAACGATAAGTTGGTGATGTTTTACTCCATGTTTTAAATGCTTCTTCAGCAGCATCCAATGCTAATTCAATATCTTCTTTGCCCGAACGAGCAGCTTTTGTAAATACTTTACCATCGATTGGCGATGTGTTTTCGAAATATTCTCCACCGATTGGAGCAACAAATTTTCCACCAATGAAATTGTCATAGTGCGACTTGAACGTCGGTCTTTTTGATTCTGTACTCATAGTTTTAAAGTTTTATGTTACAAATGAATGATAATCAACAGATAGTGAATAGCATTAAAAAATCAATTAATAGCACAATTCTATCAAAGACAATTTTGCGTCATTCAAATTGGTTCATTTTCGCCACTTTCATTTTTTTTGCTGAAACTTGTTACTTTTGTGGCTCGATTCATTATCGTCAAAACAAGAAGCTATGAACAGACAAAAATTATTTTTCGCAATCATCCTTTTAGGAGTTTTTACTGCTTGTCAATCTAACAAAGAAGATGGGCAAAAAGAACAGACAGAAAAAGTTCAAAAAATAGACAACGAGACTGAATTTGAAAATCGTATTGCAGCGATTGAAAATAATCCAGAATTAACTCCCGTTCGAAGTTTGTCGTATAACAACAATGCTGGCTCAACGGCAGAAGCGATTGGCTATTTGGATAAAGATCAAAAGGAAGTAAAAATCGAAGAGAAATTCTCGTACGCTGAAACAGGCAATTATGGGACGAATACATTTTATGTGGAGAACGGAAAGCAGTTTGCATCTAAAGAAGTGTATTTTGAAAATACTGGCACAAAACCAATGTTTGTTGAACGCATTTCCTTCTATGAAAAAGGAAAAGTGATTTTTACAAAAGAGCGCAAAGCAGAAGTTGAAGACGATTTGATCAATACAACTTTCCAAGTTGTTCCAGCAAAAGCGTTATCGGTTGATCGTGCAATGCAAATTATCAATCAACAAGGTCCGTTCGAAACCACATTCCAAGGTTTTGCTGAAGGTGGTGGAATGAAATACCTATTGGTCGGAGAAAATTCGGCTGACGGTTACGCATCTTCTTTAGCGATTCAATACCAGGAAGGCGACATCGTGAAATTGATGAAAAACGAAAAGAAAATGATTGGTACTCCACTTGTTGTAAATCATGAGGTGATGACTGATAATACAGGACTAACATTCCAAGTGCTAATCACTGTTAAAATTAAATAAGAATCAAGTTCATATTGACAAAAGTTTAATTCGTACTTGTGTAATTAAGCTTTTGTTAAATCTCTTTTTCCACGTTTTTTTTAAGCAAAAAGTACTCAATTTTGTGGTGTCAAAAATGACCTGCAACGCGCGAGTAGTGTCATCTTAACAGTTTGAAATGATTCAACTGAACAGGATTTGTGCCGTTCAAAAAGCAATAGAAACCACTTAAAAATTGTTTTTGAATAGAAAGTAACAAATCAAGCTTTCAGAAGTCTCACCTTCAAACACTGATTAATGAACAATTAAAAAGTAAAAAGATGAAAACAAAAATACTTAGCCTAATGATGTTGTTGTTTTGTGCGAATATCACGTTCGCTAACACAATCGAAGAAAAGAAAGAGAAATCGAAAGAAGACACTTCTGTTGTGAAGGAAACAGTCTTCACGATGAAAATGAATCAAGAAAAAGAAGAATTACTTGTAGAAGTTATTGGAAACTTTGATCAGTATTCGTCGGTATCAGTTACGAACACAAGAGGATCAGAATATTATTTTCAGTTTATACCCAATGAGCAAGGAATAATGACCTTTGATGTATCGAAATTAGAAAAAGGATCTTACTTCTTGGTACTCAATACGAATGAAGAAATTCGAATAAAACGCTTTGTTATCAATTAACAAGGCGTTTTTTATATCTACCAACAAAACCACTAAGCAAAGAATCGTGCCGTTTGACATTTTTAAAGTTTTCACCTCGAATTGATTGGTTAAACTTGCAATTCGTTTGAGAACTTAAAATATGAAAAGAATAGTACAACTTTTAGTTGCTTGTTTTCTTCTGGTTTCGGTGCAAAGTAGTTTTGCACAAACCATGAAAGTTTCAGGTATTGTCACCGACTCTACAGGTAGTCCATTACAGAACTCTATGGTGATGGCGGTTCGTGTGAAAGATTCATTGTTATTGGGTTTTACACGTTCTGATAAACAAGGAAAATTCCTTTTAACAGGTTTCCAAGTTGATACGTTCTCCTTAGTTGTTGCACATCCAAAATGTGACGATCGAACGTATTATATTTTTGGAAGCAAAGACAACTATGAAATCAATATTCCGAATGTTCGTATGACTCCAATGTCAAAAGAATTGCAGGAAGTTGTGATTTATGCGAATAAAAATCCCATATACTACAAAGGAGACACGTTAGTTTATGTAGCCGATTCATTCAAGGTGGCTGAAGGCGCGGTTGTTGAAGATTTATTGAAAAAACTACCAGGAATTAAAATTGATAGTGATGGAAAAATTACATCGCAAGGACAAGAGATCAATAAAGTGTTGGTTGACGGTGATGAGTTCTTTGGAACAGATCCAACAGTAGCAACCAAAAACTTAGGAGCGGATGGAATAAAAACCGTTCAGATTTACGAAAAAACCGACAATGAAACCATTGGGGGATCTGAAGAAAAAATAAAAGTCCTCGATCTCAAACTCAAGGAAGAAGCTAAAAAAGGATATTTCGGTCGAGTTTCTGGAGCCTCCGACATGGCATTAACGCCTTTAAGTTCTGATTATGCAGGATCGATTCCTTTTTATGAAGGGGAATTATTATTGAATAAATTCAATTCGAAACAGAAAATTTCAATCTTTGCCCTGGGGTCGAATACACCGCGTTCGAATTTTGGTAGAGGTGATTTGAACAAGTTCGGATTGTCAAACGAAGATGGTGCAAACAGAAATTTCTGGGAACCGAATAATACGTCAAATACCAATGGTATTCCACAGACTTTAAAGGCAGGAATTTATTATTCAGACAAATTTGGTGAGAAACAAAATACAGAATTGTTGTTCAATTATTCCTACTATAACGATCGATTAGATGCACGTTCATCAAGCCAATCGCAATACTTCTTATCGGATACAACTTATTATACGAACGATTCAACGCGCAATTATTCAACCAATGAAGCGCATAAAATGAATTTAACCTTATCCAGTCAGTTGGATTCGTTGACATTGTTGGAATTTAAACCATCTGTTTCTTTTAGTAAAGCGTATACGAATAATGAAGACTTCTCATCGTTCATCGGCGAAACAGGAACAGAATCTTTATCAACGGTGATTAATAATAAAAACAATTCAAAGGGAATTCAAAGTAACAATACGGTGCGCTTGTATCGTAAATTCAAGAAGAAAAGACGTGAATTAGAAGTGCGCTATGACTTGAATATGACCAATAATAAAACAGATGGAAATTTATATTCTTTGTCAGACTATAAATTACTTGCCACTGCAGACACAACCGATCAAAAGAAAACAAATTATAATTCTTCTGCGAGTCACTATGGTACTGTTAGTTATTATGAGCCGCTTTCGAAAAAGTTAAAAATTAATTTCAACTATTTGTTTGAGTATGGTATCTCGAAACAAGAGAAGGAAACCTATGATAAGGTCGACTCACTTTATACGGGATATCGAGCGGATTTATCAAATACCTTCGACAATACACGTATTCAAAACCGAGCAGGAACGGAGTTGATTTATGAAACAGGTAAACACATGGTTTCAGCCGGTGCTTATGTTCGTAACATCACGATTGATAATCACAATTTGATTACTGATTCAATTGTTAACCAAAACATCAACAATATCCTACCGAAATTCAAATACGAATACAAGCCAAGTATGAGTAAGCGTTTCACTTTGAATTATACCACAAGTTCAGCTCAGCCAACGATTAATGATTTACAACCGGTGCAAGACAATTCAAATCCAAATCGCATTCAGATTGGGAATCAGAATTTGAAACCAAATTATGTGCACAATGTAATGGTGAATTTTAATACCTGGAACGCACTTTCAGGAAAATACATTTGGTCAGGAGGAATGGTGGCATTGACGAACAATGCTTTTGGAACCCAAACTACGTATGATGAATTTGGTAGAACAAATACCATGACAATCAACGTTGATGGAAACATTACTTCATCAGTTTGGGCTGGTGGTGGCTATCCAATTTTGAATAGAATGATTGAGTTCCAACCTTCCGTTTCTGCATCATTTAATCGCTTCAAAAGTATGATTGGATCATTGGAAAATGTTACAGATAATTATGCTGTTACTCCTGAAATGCAAATCGATTTCCAATGGGATTCCTTGGACATCAATTTATCAGGAAGTTATTCCTACAACAATCCAATAAGTTCATTGAGTTCAGTTTCAAATACACCTTTCAGCATTCAAGTTTATTCTGCAGGATTTGATTGGAGATTGCCACTTGGATTTACAATTAAGGTTGATGGAAAATACACGAAAAATGCGCAACCTGGAGAAGGATTTTATGACACTGAATATTTTGTCTTGAATGGAGAAGTGAATAAAAAGTTCCTTAAAACACAGAATTTGGTGGTAGCAATTACAGGGAATGATATTTTAAATCAAAACATTAATGCGCGAAGAACAGTAAGTGGAAATGCAGTAACTGATTTCAGAACCACCATTATTTCACGTTATTTCTTATTTAAAGTAACCTACAGATTCAATAACAGAAAAACAAAAGAAGATGACTTTAGAGGCATGCACTAAGAAACTAATAGCAGTTGTTGTTCTAGCTCTGCTATCGTTTAATTCATTTGGCCAAATGAGTTCAGGTAAAATCGTATTTGAACGTAAAACCAATTTGAAGAAACGCTATGGCGATAATCCACGCATGAAGAATATGATTACGGAGGAAAACAAATATCGAATTGAAAATTTCGAATTGTACTTCAACGATTCTACTTCCGTTTTTCGACCAATTGAAAGCGATGAACCAGAACAAGGGATGATGAAGTATTTCACAACGCACAATACGGTTTATCAAAATGTGAATCAGCGTGAGAAGTTTATCGTAATGGATTTGTGGGGAAATCCTGCATACATCAAAGATACAATTGACAAACGTGATTGGAAAATTACTGAAAGCAAGCGTGTTATTAGTGGCTACAATTGCCGAAAAGCAATTTGGAACATGAATGATTCTACACGCATT
>JALQYQ010000015.1 GCA_023262855.1 Crocinitomicaceae bacterium | reverse complement strand
ATTGAAACGCGTATTATGATTCGCAAAGTTGATGGATGGATTTTTGCTGATTATGTATGGAATGACGATCAAACAGAAGCCTTTTTAGATTTGAATGGCAGCTACAAACAGCTTACTTTTAAAGATGATAACAATACAGTTCGTAAAATGTCAGGAAATATTGGAGTTGAGCGTATCTTCCCAATTTCTTCTCCATTCTTAGACGAAATCGTTGTGAACAAAAAAGGACGTGTACGTCGTGCTCGTATTTTCTACTTCCGTGGTTTGACTGGTAAAGCAGCTCGTATCAAAGAAAAAAGAAGATTCACAAACTAAGATATTCGAATTATTCGATACTAGGCTTTCTCTAACGGGAAGGCCTTTTTTTATTTAAGACAATGGCGAAGAAAAAAAGAGCATCAGTAAAGACGAAACGAACGAAGAAATCGGGAAAGCAATCGAAATTGGTTGTCATCAGTCTTTTGTTGATTGGCTTGGTCTTAGCCCTACTCTATTATTACTTGCAGGATGAAAATTCATTGCAGCGTAAAACAGTCATTGAATCAATACCAGCTGGATTCCCCTCGTTTGGAATTGATGTTTCTCACCACCAAGGAGAAATTGATTGGGAAAAATTAATGGTAACAGAACATTACGACACGATTATTCAATTTGTGTACTGCAAAGCAACAGAAGGTTCTGATCACTACGACACGCAATGGAAACGTAACAGAACCGTATTGAGTAAACTTGGAATTCCGCATGGTGCTTATCATTTTTTTAATCCGAAATCAGAACCACGTCCACAAGCACAGCATTTTTTAAAGTATTGGAAAAAAGAAGACCTGGATTTACCACCTGTTTTAGATGTTGAAACAGAAGGATTTTCAGATGCAGATCTTATTGCTAAAATGAAAATTTGGATGACAGTTGTTGAAAATGAAACAGGCATGCGTCCAATTATTTATTGTTCCTTAAATTACTTCGAAACAAAATTTATCAATGACTTCAAAGACTATAAATTCTGGATTGCCGCTTACAGTCGAAAACCAGATTTCATAGATGATAGTCGTATCTTACATTGGCAATATTCCGAAACAGGAGAATTACCTGGAATCGACGAAAAAGTAGATTTTAATGTTTCAAAAATCTCTTACAAGTAAGAACATTTTAAAAGCAAAGCAACGTTTAATCTGATTTGACGTTTAGAAAATGTGAATCGCTACTTACTATTATTCGTATTTTTTTTTCTTTCAATTGGTAGCTGGTGTCATGTTGCCCAATCTGCGAACTCAAATCTAGAAACGGGTGTTCAAGATACAATTCGTTTGTACTTAATTCCTCCTCCTCAGATTGATGCAAGAGCAATTATTTATCCCATTACTGACCCGCCAATCATCTATCCTCCTATTATTTATCCACCAATTGGCTACCCACCTTACGAATGGCCATATCCAAATTTACCTATAACTGGATATTATATTATAGGACCAACCTGCGGTGAAACACGCCATCCAAATGGAAAACTCTCAAGTAGAATAGCCTGTAAAAATGGAATTCAACATGGGAAATCAGAATATTTTAATGAGAAAGGTATAAAAACACAAGAAGATTATTACCTCCAAGGAAAGGTCATTTCTAACAAATCTTTTAATTCAAAAGGTAAACTACTTTCTTGGGTAAACTACGACGGAAAAGGTGAATTACATGGTATTAATTGGTCGTTCGATGAACAAGAAGAGAAAAAAATTATCACACATTATTTACATGGCATCGAACATGGTACACGACAAGAATTCCTGAAGGGTTACTTGAATTTACAAGAAGAGTATGACCATGGAACCATCGTTGATCGGAAATATTATTTTGAAAATAAGCAGTTATATGAACACATACGCTATTTAAATGAACGAATTCTGGAAAATACAACGTTTCATGAAACAGGTGGAATTAGCACATACGCATTAAGCGATTCAAGCGGAAATCGTATCGTTGATTACACAAAAAATGAACGTGGAATTATCACCTCCGAGCGTCATTACAAAAACAATTCACCCGTAGGAACAACACTTGAATCATATGATGATTTAACTGGATATAAATTAACCGCAGACTACCAAAACGGCCTTATTCAAGCTTCTTATGAGTACAACAAATCAATTCTTGTTCGAAAGAAGCACTTTACAAATGGGCAATTTGATTCCTTGATTAGTTTCTATTCAAATGGTGACACTTCAGAATTACTTCTTGCAGGGTTGAAATACCATCAACAAAAATGGAATCAAAAGCGTGAAAAAACGGATGATTATTGGTATTACCATGAGATTTTCTTTGGCAGCGGTCATTTCACAAAGCAAGATACTACGTATGTCTTCGAAGCACCGAATGATCCAAATTCGTATAATCAAGATCCAATTAAACTTTGGGTAATTTACAAAAGCGACACCTTGCGCTTAGATTATATTTATAACAATAAGAACATCCCAAATCAAACCGTTTCATTGGTTTTGCAACGTAATCTTTTTGTATACGACTCTCTTTCGAATTCCTTAGTTCGCGATGGTCAATGGTTGAACTTCAAAGGAAATGTGATTTCAGACGTTATTACGTATTCGAAAGGAATTCTGAACGGTAGATATTTACTTTACGATGAATCATCACCACCGACACCAGTGACTACAGGAAATTATTCAAATGGACAAAAAGATGGTTTGTGGACAATCAAAAATGGTCAAACAGAACTAGCAACCTATTCGAATGGCGTTCTAAATGGCTTGTACCGATTAACAGATAGTCAAAATGTCGTTCTTGAAAACGGAACCTATCAAAACGGTCAACTTGTCGGCGAATACACGTTTTATCATAGCAATTCAAACAAGAAAAGTGTTGTACAATTTTCCTTAGGACAAGAAATTGGTCATGAAAAAAATTACGACTCCAACGGACGACTTTGTAATGAAGGTTCGATCAAACGCAATTTGAATTCAAACGCAGCAAAGCAATTCCAAGCAATTGGTAAATGGTATTACTACACTTACAAACCAAACGGCAAAGCGAAACGAAAAACAGTTAAAATCAACTAATTCTTCAAATTTTCAAATCGTTGAATCATTGAATTGTACGATTATAACTTCTCAATCACGAAATCTGTGCGACGGTTGATTGCTCTATTTTCCTCTGAATCGTTATCAACTTTTGGCATTGTCTCACCATAACCTTTGGCTGATAGACGTTTTGGATCAATTCCTAAAGAAACCAGATAATCCTTCACTCCTTTTGCACGATTTTCAGATAAACTCATGTTTTTTCCATCATCACCAACGTCATCCGTATGTCCTTGAATTGTAACAGAAATCGTTGGGTTTTCTTTTAGGAAACGAGCAAAACCTTTCAAAATGAATTTTGATTTATCGTTCAAAGCATATGAACTTGTTGCATATAAAATGTCGTTAATCGTGTATGCTTCACCAACTTTTAATTCTTTAACTGTCAAATCATTGTTACGAATTGACACTTCCTCCGGCTTAATTTCCTCTTTCGTAATTAGCTTCGAATCAAAAGCGTGACCTTCTTTCTTCACCGTTACCATCACATCTTGCTTTGTGTCTGTTTTAACAACAGCCGCATATTTACCATCGTCACCGTTCACTTTAACTTGTGTCACTTCATCTGAACCGGCATACGCAATTTCAATTGTTGCATCTTTAACTGGAGCGCCATTTTCATCTGTTAATTCACCTTTTAAAATCGCTACTGATTTCGGGCGAGCTTCTTCGTACAATTCAAACGAATAGATATTCCAGTTTCCTCCAACTCTCGATGAATAATACGCTAAATGACCATCAGTAGAAACAAACAAACCTAATTCATCCTCCTTCGAATTGATTGGATAACCAATGTTTTTTGGTTCTGACCATTTTCCATTTTCTTCACGGATATAGAAAATATCTAAACCTCCAACTCCTTTGCGTTTATCCGTGCACGTTGAAACAAAATACAAGGTTTCACTATCTTGGTGCAAGAACGGACTTTTATCTTTTCCATCGGTATTAATTTCATCAAATGGTCTCACTTCTCCCCAAGTTCCGTCTGGTTGACGTTTAGCGATGTAAATATCATTATCTCGGGAAGTTGGACGAGCTACTGTGTAGAATAGCGTGTTTCCATCTGCAGAAAGTGAAGGTTGCGCCTCCCATCCATCTGGCGTATTAATTTTTGGTCCCATGTTTTTCAGAGGCGTCCATTTAAAATCGTTTCCACCTTCGCCTGAACGCTCGTAAGTTGTTGTATACAAATCGCAATTTTGGTAATCTTTACCATAGATTTGTTCCGTTTTACACGCACAAATAATCATTTCTTTGTTATCTACTGAAAGCGTAGCTGAACCATAATTCGTAAAAGTTCCATCGTTGAAAGGCGCTTTTAAAGGATCACCCATGTTGAATAAATCCATTACACTTGCACGCTGAGAGAATGTGAATTCCTCCACTACTCTTGACATTAAATCACCCAAATTCGCACGATCCACTTTTCGTGTATAGAAAATTAATTCATTATCTGGCGAAATCATTGGGAAATATTCGTCTTTCGTAGAACTCACATTTTTCACCATTGTAGGATCAAATGGAACCGAAGTAGAAAGTATTTCTTGTTCTGCTTCTAATCCACTCAACACTTCGTTTACATCTTTCAATTTTTTCGCATAATCTTCTGGGAAACGTGAATTGTCGTTGTTTTTGAAGGCTTTAAATTGTTTAAACCACTTGATCGCAGTCTCTTGATCTTGTTGTGTATAATTGATAACTCCTAAATAATAGGAACAGTTTGCATGATAATCCGAACAAAATTCCAAGGCCTTTTGAAACATTTCTTCTGCTTTTGCAAAACTTTTGTCACCCATCGCTGGATTCGGTTGTTTTTCGTAATATTTCAAACCTGCTTCATACGCATACATTCCATATTCGTAGTAAACCATTGCATTATCAGGTGCTTCTGAAATAGCTGAATTAAAATTATCCACAGCAGTTTTTGCATCAACTGCATTCGTTCCTGCTTCAATATATTTTAATGCTTTTTTTGATGGTGGTAAACAAGATTCATCTTCTTCTTGGGAGAATGCGAAAAAAGACGTTGTTATCGCTAGAAATAAGAAATAATAGTGTTTCATACGTTTGAAAAAATCAAAATTCTGGTGGGCAATTTCAAATACCGTACCCAAAAAATGGTATATCGAAAATTTAACGGAAAGGTTACATGAAAATGTAAGATTCTGAACCATTTCATTATGACTTATAATGTGTTTATCGTATTTTAGCCTTCAAATTGAAAACATGAAAAAACACCTATACATTTCGCTACTTGCTTTGGGTATCTTTTCGCCAGTTTCTGCGCAAAAAAAAGATACTAAATCAACTCCTGCTCCTTTGTTTGAATCTTCAACACTTGGCGGTTTAAACTTCCGAATGGTTGGACCAGCATTAACTTCTGGGCGCGTAATTGACATTGCCGTGAACCCGAAAAACCAAGACAACTGGTTTATCGCAGCTGCTTGTGGAGGTGTTTGGACAACAACAAATCATGGAACAACCTTCTCTCCTATTTTTGACAATTACGGTTCATTCTCAATTGCCTGTGTTGAATTAGCACCTTCAAATCCAAATACAGTTTGGGTTGGAACTGGAGAAAACAACAACCAACGTTCTGTTGCATATGGAGACGGTGTTTATAAATCCGTGGATGGTGGGAAATCATTTACGAATATGGGCTTGAAAAACTCTGAGCACATTGGAAATATCATCATTCACCCGACAAACGAAAACATCGTTTGGGTTGCTGCTTATGGACCAGTTTGGAGTTCAGGTGGCGAACGCGGCGTGTACAAATCAATCGACGGAGGAAAAACATGGGAACGTACATTATTCGTTTCAGATGAAACAGGTATTTCAGAAATTGCTATCGATCCTACAAATCCAGATATCTTGTATGCCGCTGCGCATCAACGAAGAAGACACGAATGGACATACATTGGTGGTGGACCAGAATCTGCCTTGTATAAATCAACGGATGGAGGAAAAACGTGGAGAAAAATAAATACTGGATTACCAGAAGGTCAAATGGGACGTATTGGTATTGCCGTTTCTCCGGTTGATGCAAATTATGTGTATGCCATTGTTGAAGGACGTGATGACAAAGGAGGATTTTACCGCTCAACGAACATGGGCGAAAGTTGGACAAAAATGTCTGGATTTAATACTTCAGGAAATTACTACCAAGAAATCATTTGTGATGTTAACGATAAAAACAAAGTATTTGCAATGGATACTTACATGCATCACACTGAGGATGGCGGTAAAACATTTAAGCAAACAGGCGAACACCAAAAACACGTTGACAATCATGCCTTATGGATTGACCCAAACAATACAAATCACTGGTTAGCAGGCTGTGACGGTGGTTTGTATGAAACATACAATCATGCGCAACAATGGAAATACTATTCCAATTTGCCAATCATTCAGTTTTACAAAGTTGTTACTGATAACGATTATCCGTTCTACAATATCTACGGAGGAACACAAGACAACAATTCAATGGGTGGACCATCTGAAACGAACAATGTTGGTGGAATCATGAATGAAGATTGGTTCATTACAAATGGTGGTGACGGATTTGAATCGGCAACCGACCCAACAGATCCAAACATTGCTTATGCGCAAGCACAATATGGATTCTTGGTGCGCCACGACAAAGCTTCTGGAGAAAAAGTGTACATTCAACCACTTCCAGGAAAGGGTGAAGCCGCTTATCGTTGGAACTGGGATGCGCCATTATTGGTTTCACCACACGATCACAAAACATTGTATTTCGCTGCAAACAAAGTATTTAAAACAACAAATCGCGGTGATGATTGGTCAACCATTTCTCCTGATTTAACCGCTCAAATTGACAGAAATAAATTAGCTGTAATGGGACAAGTTTGGTCAATCGACGCGGTGATGAAAAATGCATCTACGACTATTTACGGAAACATTGTTGCCTTGGATGAATCACCTAAGAAAAAAGGATTGTTGTATGCTGGAACGGATGATGGTTTGATTCAAGTTTCTGATAATGACGGACAATCGTGGACAAAAATCTCAACGTTTGCGGGTGTTCCAGCAAATACACGTGTGAACATGTTAACAGCTTCATTACACAATGAAAATGAAGTGTATGCAGTTTTCAACAACCATCGCTCGGGAGACTTCAAACCATACGTATTCAAAAGTTCAGACAAAGGAAAAACGTGGGTTTCAATAAGTTCAAATCTTCCTGAACGAGGTTCTGTTTATTGTATCAAACAAGACCACATTGATCCTAATTTGTTATTCGTTGGAACAGAATTCGGAGCATATTTCTCAAATGACGGAGGTAAAGTTTGGACAAAATTGAATGGACTTCCAACAATTGCCGTTTACGATTTAGACATTCAAAAACGAGAAAATGATTTAGTTGCAGCAACTTTTGGTCGCGGTTTTTATGTGCTGGACAATTATTCTCCATTGCGTCAATTGACAAAAGAAAACTTGGATAAAAAAGCGTATTTGTTCCCAGTGGCTGATGCCTTACTATACGTTCAAGCAGATCCACTTGGATTGGAAGGAACAGGTTTTCAAGGAGCGAACTTGTGGTCAACACCGAATCCTGAAGTTGGTGCAAATTTCACGTTCTATTTTAAAGATGAACTAAAATCGTTAAAAGATCAGCGTAAAGAAAAGGAAGCAGCTTTGGAAAAAGACAAGAAAGCAGTTCCATATCCAACAATTGAAGAACTAAGAAAGGAACAACAAGAGGAAGCTGCACAGCTAATTTATATTATTCGAAATGCTGAAGACAAAGAAGTGCGTCGCTTGATCAGTTCACCGTCAAAAGGTGTTTCAAGAATTACTTGGAATTTAAAATCAGAAGCTACTTATCCTGTTAATCCTGGAAATACTTCTAACAAAAACAATGGTTTCCTTGTGCAACCGGGAACGTATACAGTGCAAGTTGGTTTATTGCGAGACGGTAAATTTGAAAATTTAACAGAGAAAGTTTCCTTCAATGTAAAAGGTTTGAACAACCAGACATTAGTAGCTAAGAACACTGAAGAAACAGACAAATTCAGAAATGATTTGTTGGAATTAAATCGTCAAGTTTCTGGAGCTTCTAACCTTTTAGGTGAGTCAAAAGATAAAATTGAAGCAATTCAAACTGCTTTGTTGACTTATCCAAACACCGATTTAAAATTAATGGCTGAAGTGAAAGCATTAAAACTAATCGTAGATGAATGTTCATTGGCTTTGTACGGTGATGGATTGAAAACATCGAAAGAATTTGAAACGGTTCCGGGAATCATGGATCGCCTTGGTTTAGTTCAATACATGCTGTCGGAAAATACCTTAGGCGTAACGAAATCACAACAAACAAACAAAGCGATTGCAGAAGAGGAATACAAAGCATTCCGTGTTAAATTAGACGGAATGATTGTTCGATTAACTGCTTTAGAGAAAGAATTAGAAAAAGTTCCAGTTCCGTATATCAAAGGGAAAAATCAAAATTGGAAAGAAGATTAATCAACTGTTTTAAACACAAAAAACGCCGATCGTTATGACCGGCGTTTTTTGTTTGTTGGATCAATTTATTTTTTGATAATTAATTTACGTAAATCAGTTGATCCTAAACGCACGAAGTAAATTCCTTCTGCAATAGCATCTAAACTCAAATCTGTTGTTCCTACTCCAATTGTTCCAGATTGAATTAATTGACCATCAATAGTAATTAACTCATACGAAACAGCCGCATTTGAACCATTTGCAATTGTTACTTTTTCTTTTGCTGGATTAGGGTACATCGCAACATTTTGTAACGTGGCTTCTTCAATTCCTAAAGCAAGATTATCGATTGCGTAAATCCCATCTGTCAACACAGAAAAATCAGCCCCAATAATTACTTCATTCCCTATTACAGTAATTGCATGATCGTTCAATTGTGGAATATAAGGCACATCCAAACGAATGTAGTAGTTTCCACTCGGAATTGATGTAAATTGGAAATTCCCAAGTGCGTCCGTATATGTAAATGTAATCACTTGATTCGAAGCATCGAACAATTTTACCAAGGCATTTTCAAATCCAACTGTTGGAGCTTTTAAATAAGTCGTATCGATGATCACATTTCCAGCAATTACACCAGAACCACTTAAAACATTCAATGTATTAGAATTGATATTTCCGCTGTTCAAGAAGCAAGGTAAACCAATTGCATCAGCTGTTGACCATGTATCTCCTGCTGTGTAATACAAAGGCGCAACACCAGGGAACAATGCTGGATCAGGAGTAAAGCGCACATGGTACATTCCAGTTTGTAAACTATCGGCTAAATACGTTCCGTTTGAAACTGTTAATGTTTGAACCGGTTGTGCTAAAAGTGTATCACCAACGAAATTAAAGACTTCTAAAATTCCTTCAGCTGGGGATCCATTGACAGTTAATAAACCATTAATATCATTAAACGATTCCTGTTCATCTAAGAAAATTGCCGAGTCAAAAACGCCATCAGAAACATCCGCAATTACTAATTTAATGTGATAGGATGATCCTGTTTGAGCAAAGAATTTTGCTTCAAATGGTGTCGTATAAGCATCAAAAACAAAACTTCCTGCATTTGGACCTCCAAGATTATCGATGTAATACTGAGGATTAATCATTTGATTTACAGAATTGATTTCTACTGGAGTTGTTGTACCTGGTAGAAACGCAATATTGGCATACGCTCCACTGTTTTCAGAAACCAAAAATAAGAAACGATCAGTAAAAGAAGTATTCGCATATTCAGGATATTCTTCTGAAGCCAAAACATAGGTAAATCGAATCGTATCAGACAACGTTGGTGTAAAATCAAACTCTACAACACACGCATCGTAATTTGTTGGAAACTGTCCCGCATTTGCTCCAAATTGAGCAATATCAGCATCTCCACTTGTACCGAATCCAGTTGAATTGAAAACCGCACTTGGCTGTTGTGATCCAGATACAATTCCAGTTGACATCACTAAACCACTATTCAATCCTAAAATTCCGCCATTTTCAAAACGCCCAATTTGTAAAGGCACAGCCATTAATTGAACATTCGAAACACCATCACATTGAACACCAAAAATATTGGCAATCATCATGTCCAGGTTATTAACTTGCGTAAATTGAATGGTTTGAGCAAAACTAAAACTTGTTGCAAAACAAGCAATTGCCAGCGAAAATTTCTTAATTATATTCATAGTAGTTTGTTTTTATGAAAATTAGACGCTTCGAAATCAATTTAAGTTGCGTGATGAATTATTTCACAAAAATCTGATTCATCAATGTAATTAACCCAATTCCAAGGATAACTCCAAGAACAATTTTTTTGAAAAGATTTTCGGATATTTTTGTCAAAATCAATTTACCAATGTAGGTTCCAACAACACTTACAGCAATCAAAATGAACACATAGGTTAAATCGTGATAATGAACAAAACCGTTTGAAAAATAGACAATTCCTCGACTTAAATCAACTCCAAAATCGATAAAGGCGGAAGTCGCAATAAATACATCTTTTTGTAAATTGAATGCGGCTAAGGTCATTCCTCTGATAGCTCCGCCTGTACCAAAAAGTCCAGCTACGAAACCAGAAATGGTTCCTCCTACAACAGAATTAAAATTTGTGGGCCGAATCTCAATTTTTTGAAAAATCAAAAACAACAAACTGAAAAAGATCAAGAAAATTGCTAGCCCCATTTCCAGCAAATGATTATCCAAATACTTGCTTAGCATCGCTCCAAGACTCACAAAAAGTATGGCGGGAACACCAAGGTACAGCACAATTTTCCAATTCACACCGCGCCGAAACAGAACAATTTTGGAAATATTACTGAAAATGTGGAATACTGCTGTGATTCCAAGAACAGAATGAAAATCGAAGAAATACGAAGCAATGGGAACAAAAAATACTGAAGAACCAAATCCACTGACGGTTCCAATAATTTCAGCAATTAAAGCTAATACAACGAATAAAGTTAGTTCGTAATAATCCACTATTTTCTTGTTTGAAGATGGTAAACACAGACCATTTCTTTAAAGTTAAAGAAAACTTAGCCACGAACAAACGATTGAACCAGAAATTAAAGGAAATGTAAACCCAATAGTTTATTTTACCTCAACTGGATTCTTCACTTTTTCATTCGTCAACGCAAGATCTAAGACCTCATGCATGTGACTGACAAAGTGAAATGTTAAGCCTTTCAAATAATCTTGTTTGATTTCATCAATGTCTTTTCGGTTCTTATCGCACAGAATGATTTCTTTTATTCCAGCGCGTTTGGCAGCCAAAATTTTCTCCTTAATTCCACCAACAGGCAATACATCACCACGCAACGTAATTTCACCCGTCATTGCCAAATTTTTCTTGACGCGACGTTGTGTGAACAAGGAAGCAAGTGATGTTAACATCGTGATTCCAGCGCTTGGCCCGTCTTTTGGCGTTGCTCCTTCTGGAACGTGAATGTGTACATTGTGATTATCAAAAGCTTCTTGGTTCAAATTCAACCAACTGCTGTGTGCTTTCAAAAATTCTAAGGCAATGATTGCTGATTCTTTCATTACATCACCTAAATTTCCTGTCAAGGTCAATTTACCTTTTCCTTTGGTAATTGAAGATTCAATGAATAAAATATCACCACCAACACTTGTCCAAGCTAAACCTGTTACAACACCTGCAACTTCATTGTTTTCGTATTTTGTGCGTCCACGACCTGCTCCAAGAACTGTAAACAAATCTTCTTGTGAAATTTTCGCTGTGAACTCTTCCTCCATCGCAATTTGACGTGCACGGTTACGAACAATTTTCGCAACCATTTTATCCAAACCACGCACTCCAGATTCGTTTGTGTATTCTTCGATTAATTTCTCCAAGACTTTTTTATCAATGGAAATATCTTTCTTGGTAATTCCGTGTTCTTCGATTTGTTTTGGCAATAGGTGTCGTTTTGCAATTTCAATTTTCTCTTCTATTGTGTAGCCGTTCACCTCGATGATTTCCATACGATCACGCAATGGTCCTTGAACTGTCGAAAGATTGTTCGCTGTTGCAATAAACATCACACGGGACAAATCGAATTCTGTTTCCACGTAATTATCGTAAAACGCGCTGTTTTGCTCAGGATCTAAAACTTCTAATAAAGCCGAGGATGGATCTCCGTGATTGCTGCGTCCCAATTTATCAATTTCATCCAAGACAAATACTGGATTCGAAATTTCTGCTTTTTTGATGTTTTGAATAACACGACCTGGCATTGCACCAATGTACGTTTTACGGTGTCCACGAATTTCGGATTCATCGTGCAAACCACCCAATGACATGCGGATGTATTTTCTTCCTAATGCTTCTGCAATTGATTTGCCCAATGAAGTTTTACCAACTCCTGGAGGTCCATAAAAACATAAAATTGGTGATTTCATGTTGCCTTTCAATTTCAGAACGGCCAAGTATTCCAAAATACGTTTTTTAACTGTTTCAAGACCGTAATGATCGCGCTCCAAGATTTTTTCGGCACGTTTCAAATCCAAATCGTCGGTAGAATATTCTCCCCAAGGCAAGTCTAACAACAAGTCCAAATAATTCATTTGAACTGTGTATTCAGCTCCTTGCGGATTCATGCGTTGTAATTTGTCCAACTCTTTGTAAAACAATTTCGAAACGCGTTCATCCCATTTTTTTGATTCAGCACGCAATGCTAAATCGCGCACATCTTGTTCTTGCGGATTATCGCCTAATTCATCCTGAATCGTACGCATTTGTTGGTGCAAGAAATATTCGCGTTGCTGACGATCCATGTCTTTACGCACTTTCGACTGAATTTCATTGCGCATTTCCAACATCTGAACTTCTAATGTCAAATGTTCCAACACCATCATTACACGTTTCTTCATGTCCAATTCTTCTAACATTTCTTGTTTTTTAGAAACGTCAGCGTTCATGTTTGATGAAATGAAATTCACCAAAAACGTTGGACTATCAATATTTCCAATAGCAAACGATGCTTCAGAAGGAATGTTTGGACTATCGCGAATGATTTGAAGTGCTAAATCCTTGATTGTTTTGAACAACACTTCCATTTCTTTGCTGTTCTTGTCAAAATCTTTTTCTTTTAGCATTTTGACATTCGCTCGCATGTATGGTTCTGTTTGAGTTGGTTGAACAATCTCAAAACGACGCTTTCCTTGGATAATGACAGTTGAACTACCATCTGGCATTTTCAACATGCGAACGATTTGTGCAACCGTTCCAATAGTGTGTAAATCGGCAAACTCAGGTGATTCTTCTTCCTGATTTTTCTGTGAAACAACACCAATAATCTTGTTCCCTTTGTTTGCTTCTTGAATTAACTTAATTGATTTATCGCGTCCAACCGTAATTGGAATCACAACACCTGGAAACAGGACATTGTTGCGCAAAGGTAAAATTGCTAAATCTTCAGGAAAATCCTGTTTGTTCATGTTCTCCTCTTCTTCTGCCGTAATTAGTGGAATAAATTCCGCGTCATTGTCCATGCTTCCTGAAAATTGAAAAAAACTGTTATCAAAAATATCACTCATAATATTGTCTTCGTAAATGTGCTGAGAAGTTGTTTGATGAAAAGCTCCTCATGTTGTAAGTCAAAGTGTCAGTAAAAAAATCAATAGAAAGAATCGTTCTTCTTTAAACCTTCATTTTTCAAGACCTCGACTAGTTGTCAAATGATATGCCATTGACAAAAAACTGAAATTTTGTCTTATTTCGTGTTTGCGATGTGCTTTAAAATACCAATTTCAGCTTCGGTTAATTGTAAACCTCTTCGCGCCATCATATTGTTTGCGTATTCAATCGCTTTATCAAATTTGAACGGAACCGATTCTTCTGCGCCGCCCCAAGTGAATGAAGGAACAAATTTCGCTGGGAATCCTGCGCCAAAAATATTCGATGAAACACCAATTACAGTTGCAGTATTGAACATCGTGTTGATTCCACATTTTGAATGATCGCCCATGCAAACACCCATGAATTGTGTATCCGTTTTCACTTCTTCTCCTTTTTCATAGGAATACGTTGAAATGAAACCGTAATTGTTTTTCAAATTGGATGTATTCGTATCAGCACCTAAATTGCACCATTCTCCGATTAAAGCGTTTCCTAAGAAGCCATCGTGACCTTTGTTTGAATAAGCTTGAAACACAACATTGTTCACTTCGCCACCGACTTTACAATGTGGACCTAAGGTTGTTGGTCCGTAGACTTTTGAACCCAATTTCAAAGCACTATGTTCACACATTGCGAGTGGTCCACGCACAATTGACCCTTCCATAATTTCAGCATCTGTACCGATATAAATTGGTCCAGATGTCGTATTTAAAATCGCTGCCTCGACAACCGCTCCTTCTTCCAAGAAAATCTGTGAAGCGTCACCGATTACTGTATTTGTTCTCGACAATACTTGCGAGGATTTTCCGGCTGTTAAAAGTGAAAAATCAGATCGTAAAGCTTGCTCATTTTTCTGAAACAGATGCCAACGTTCACTAATTAACAACGGCATTTCACCAGTGTAATTTACTTTTACTGATCCAGTTCCCTTGCGTGCAAACCAATTATTTCCAGCCACTAATTCTTCATTGTCAGATAGTGCTAAAATGGCTGCAATCACCTCATCGTTTGGAATCAAAGCCGCATTTATAGTAACATCTGCATCCGTTGTTGAAGGGAATTTTTCGCGTAAATAATCTTCAGTTTCAAAATAGATTTCTGCGCTTGGTTCCACCAATTTCCAACGTTCCACATTTGTTAAAATTCCCATGCGCACATCACCAACTGGACGTGTCAAGGTTAAAGGAGCTAGGCGCAAATGCAAACCGTTATCGTGCAAAAGTATTTTCATAATTACAACTTAATTCGTTCTTAGTTTGAAGCCGTTAAATCAAACCCATTCTTTGCAATTTCTTGGGTTAAATTGGCTTCTTTTTTACTAAAGATGAACAACATAATAAACGTTAGTCCTCCGTTAATAATTAGCATTTCATTTCCAAATTTGTAATCTCCAAATAGTTGTTTCGAATAATGATCTAGTCCATAACACAACAATGGCGCTAGGATACAAACAATCGGAACAATTGGAATTTTCGCACTTGAAATTGAACGTTTTGTAAGAATTCCAAATGAAAACAAGCCTAACAAAGGCCCATAAGTATAACCAGCAATGACAAAAATTAGATCTACAATACTGTCTTCGTCTTTCCATTTAAAGAAGAAAACTAACAAGGTAAACAACGCAGCGAAACCTAGATGAATTAACTGACGCATTTTATTTTTTTGTTTCTCATCAAGATCTTTTCGTCGTTCAAAACCAACAATATCGATGCAAAAAGAGGAAGTTAAAGCTGTAATTGCACCGTCCACTGAAGGAAATAAAGCGGATATCAATCCAATAATAAAGATTAGAAAAATTCCTTGTGGTAAATGCTCCTTTACGATTGAAGGAAAAACGTCATCACTTTTTGCAAATTCCCAACCATTTTGTTGAGCATACAAGTACAAAATTCCTCCTAAAAATAAGAACAAGGCATTCACAAGTAACAAGACAAAACTGAACGAAACAATGTTCTTTTGTGCATCTTTCAAGGTTTTCACACTGATGTTTTTTTGCATCATTTCTTGATCCATTCCTGTCATAGTAATGGTGATAAACGCACCCCCGATAATGTGTTTCAAGAAGTAATCTTTCTTCATCACATCTGTTCCCCACATACTTGTCATGTTCTTACCTTGCATTTTGTGCCAAATGGTGGACCAATCCCAACCCAATGTTTGCTGAATTGAAATGATACAAACAACCAAAGCCAAGAGCATAAACACAGTTTGAAGCGTATCCGTCCAAACAATTGTTTTTACACCACCTTTCAAAGTATACACAACAATCATGAACATGATAATCAAGGTTGTTAACCAAAAAGGAAAACCAATTTCGTTCAAAACGAATGTTTGAAGCACATTTATAACAATATAAAGTCGAGCAGTAGCTCCCAAAGTACGGGACAAAATAAAATAACCTGCTCCCCATTTGTAGGCATTGAATCCGAGTCGGTATTCTAAATATCGATAAATTGAAGTCAGATTGTATTTATAATACAAGGGCAATAAAACATAAGCAACGACAAAATAGCCTATGAAGAAGCCAAGTACCAATTGATAATAGTGCCAAGCTCCAGCGCCAACTCCTCCAGGAACAGAAACGAACGTAACGCCTGAAAGCGATGTTCCAATCATTCCAAAGGCAACTAAATACCATGAACTTTTCTTATTTCCTGAGAAAAAGGATTCAGAATCAGCGTTTTTGGATGTCAGAACTGAAATCAAAATCAACACTGCGAAATAGGCAACTAATATCGAAACGACTAAGGCTGTACTCATAACTAAATTTGAAGGCTGAAATTACCATTTTTTGTTCAGAAGGAAATAATTTTTGTCGATTAACTCGTTACTTTATTCTCAATTGGAATTTTATCTTTGTACAAAAAATTAGAAACCATGGAAGTTGTTTTGCAAATCGCATTGATTATTTTTCCTGCTGGAGCAGTATTATTAACGACGATTTTCTTTTTAAGAAAGGAAACAAGTAAAGAAATTCGCACTGTTCAACTTGAAATGAAAAAGCAGCGTCAGGAATTTTTCTTACCAAGTCGTTTGGAAGCCTATCAACGTGCCATTTTGTTGATGGAGCGTATTCATCCAAACAGTTTAGTGATGCGTTTGCACAATCCAGGTTTACCAGCTAAAGCCTTACAAGCAGATTTCTTGAAAGCAATTCGTGAAGAATATGATCACAATGTTGCTCAACAAATGTTTGTTTCTCCACAAGCGTGGCAAATGGTTAAAAATTCGAAAGAAGAAACAGTGAAAATTATCAACTTGGCAGGAAGTCAAATGCTTCCAACATCAACGGGAATGGATTTATCAGGAAAAATATTCGAAATTGTTGCTGAAGTTGGAGAAATGCCAACGGAAATTACAGTTGAATATTTAAAGAAGGAGTTTCAGGAACTGTTTTAATGGAACAAGGAACCATGAACAAAGAACAAGGACTTTGAATCAACTAGTCACTAATCACTGTTCTCTGGTTAAACCAAATGAATTTCTAGGTCGTCGATTTCGATTTTGTCACCAGGAATGAGTTTCGCACGTTTGCGCAATTCGACTTCTCCATTACGGATAACATCTCCTTCTTCCACAATCATTTTTGCCTGTCCACCTGTTTCAGCAATTCCTAAGGCCTTTAATAATTGAATTAATTCAATGTAATCGCCAACTATTTTAAATTCTTGTTTCATTTTTTGTTTTTGAAAAGTTCATACACCAATTCGGCTGCATAAAATGAGGTGAGTTCGCCGGAAAAAACTTTTTCCTCAGCTTTTTTTAATTCATCGACTAAGCCATCATCTCCAAAGAAATCGTTCAAAATCATTTCTTTTAAGGTCTCAGCTAACCAATATTTATCTTGCAGTTTGCGATGTGTTTCAAACCAACCGTTAATTTTAGTTTGATTCACAAAGGACTCAATGACTTGCCAAACTTTGTCAATGTTTTCATTTTGATAGGAGCTACACGTAAATGACTGTGCTGTCCAATCGCTTTGTTTTGGTGGAAATAAATGCATGGCATTCGCATATTCACGACTCGCCATTTGCGCTTTCTTTGCGTTGTCACCATCTGCTTTCGTTATCACGAGCGCATCGGCCATTTCCATAATTCCGCGTTTGATTCCTTGCAATTCGTCCCCTGCTCCAGCTAGCATTAATAGCAAAAAGAAATCCACCATTGAATGCACAAGTGTTTCAGATTGTCCAACGCCAACTGTTTCAATCAAAATAACATCAAAACCAGCCGCTTCGCAAACATAAATACTTTCACGTGTTTTTCGAGCCACACCACCAAGCGTAACGCCAGCAGCTGACGGACGAATAAATACCTGTTCATTGACAGACAATTCTTGCATGCGTGTTTTATCGCCCAAAATACTTCCGCCACTTGTTGAACTTGATGGATCAATTGCCAAAACAGCGACTTTCAATCCTTGATCAACCAATACTTTTCCGAACGATTCAATAAAAGTACTCTTCCCTACTCCAGGAACACCTGTAATTCCAACACGAATCGATTTTCCTGAGAAAGGTAAACATGCTTGTACCAATTCCGCAGCCAAGCGCATATCTTCTGGTCTTGTACTTTCAACCAAGGTTATACTTTCCGCCAATGTTTGTCGATCACCATTTCTCAAACCAGTCAACAAAGCATCCAACGTTCGCGATGCACGACGTTCCTTGCGTTTATTCAACCAATTCTCCAAGTGTTGTTGATCCATGAAACAAATATACAAACTCTTCCAGACTTCAGGACTTCATGATATTAAGACATCAGGACTACTGGACTTGCTGATTTTATGTCGATAAAAAATCTTAATATCCTATTGTCTTAATATCCTAAAGTCTAAAAAAAACAAAATACCTAACTTCGCTATATGAAACGCATTGGTTTACTTTCAGACACGCATGGTTACGTTGATCCAAAAATTTACGAGCATTTTAAAGATGTGGATGAAATTTGGCATGCTGGAGATGTTGGTGATGTTGCGGTGATTGACGAATTGCGCAAGTTCAAACCTCTTCGAGGTGTTTATGGCAACATTGATGATTATGTTGTACGACGAGAATTTCCTGAATTCAATCGATTTATGTGTGAGGAAGTAGATGTTTTAATTACGCACATTGGTGGAAAACCTGGCAAATATTCAAAACCAGCATTTGATGAATTAGAAAAAGGAGCTCCAAAATTATTTATCTGCGGGCATTCTCACATTTTATTGGTCAAAATGGATCCGCATTATAAAATGTTATGGATGAATCCGGGCGCATGCGGCTACAAAGGATTTCACTCCGTTAAAACACTCTTGCGTTTTTCGATTACTGGCGATAGAATTCATGATTTGGAAGCCATTGAAATTGGAAAAAGAATTTGATTGTAAAATTTTTCCCTTTTCTTTGCGTTAATTCTGCCGTATGAAGCGTATCAGTATTTTATTTTTATCATTTATTGCATTTTCAGCAATTTCACAAACAGGTGGAACAACAACATTTGCACTTTTAGATTTAACCTACAATGCACGCGCAGCTGGTTTGGCGAATGATTTTATTTCAATAAAAGATCAAGATATAAATTTAGGTATTGCGAATCCATCTTTATTAAATGAGAAGATGCAAACCAATTTAAGTTTGAATCAAGCGCTGTTGGCCGGCGGAATCAATTATGGTCAAGTTGCTTATGGACGAAAACTATTCAAAGGATTTGGTGCAGCTTCAATTCGTTATGTGAATTACGGAGAATTTACGCGAACGAACATCAATGGAACAGAAGAAGGAACGTTTCATCCATTTGACTGCATTATTGGAGCAGGTTACGGACAACAATTAAATCCACGAATTTCTGTTGGTGCAAATTTCAACTTAATTTTCTCACAACTTGAATCGTATAATGCCTTTGGTGCAGCTATAGATTTAGCTGGAACCTACACTGCCAAGGATGATAACTTATTGGTTACTGCTTTAGTTAAAAATGCGGGCTATCAATTTGATGGTTACACCTCAAAACAACATGATCCTTTGCCTGCTGAATTTCAAATGGCAATATCCTACAAACTTAAACATGCTCCATTTCGCTTTTCATTGTTGGCGCATCATTTAAATAAATGGAATATCACATATGTTGACCCAAATTTAAAACCAACGGTTGACCCGCTCACAGGAGATACGATTCCTGTTAAATATGCTGGCTTTGGCGAGCAGTTAGCGCGGCACTTTTCGTATTCAACAGAAATCCTTGTTTCTAAAACGATTCATTTAAGAGCTGGATTTGATTATCACAAGCGCCAAGAAATGAAATTGGAACAACGTCCTGGAATGGCTGGTTTCACTTTTGGAGTCGGATTATACTTCAAAAAAATTAGTATCGACTATGGTTTTTCCATTTTTTCGAGAGCGGGATTCAACAATATGCTGACGATTTCCACGAATTTATCCAAGTGGAAAAAATAATTTTCTAAATTTTGATTATTTCTAAATAAGCTTGCTTAACGCATTTAGTCGGGTATTTTACCTCATTCGTCGGTTATCAACCAAAAAATGTTTATTCTTTTTTGTAACTTTTTTAAACGTTCTTGAGTACATTAGTCCAAACCATAACAAATAAAAATAAAGTTTATGAAAAAATTAGCAATTTTAGTAGGAGCTATTGTATTGACAGGTTCAACTTTCGCTCAAAAAGCAACTTTAGACAACCCATGGTCTTTGGAAGGTGTTATTAATTACAATTCAACTTCAGGTATTGACTGGCAAGCACCAACAATTCGTGCTCGTTACTTCGTAAATGAAAACATTGCTGCTCGTGTTCAATTAGGACTTGGTGATGGTTTGGGTACTCCAATGAAAGAATCTTATACTGTTTATGACGGTGACTCATTAAATGGAGCAACAGGTACTGCAGAAATTAAACGAATGAACTGGGTAGCACAAATCGGTGGTGAATATCACTTAGCTGGTACAGACAGAATGTCTCCATACTTTGCTTTGGGAATTAACTTCGGTGGTGGTAGCCAAAAACAAACTACATCTGAAGCTTTACCAGATATGAATTTAGATGCATCGAACTCTTCATACTCTAAAGGAGATTCATACACAGACGAAGCAAAAATGTCTATGTTTGGAGTAAGCGTTGGTGCTGGTATGGATTTCTATGTTGTAGAAAACCTTTATTTAGGAGTTGAGTTAGGTTTAGGATTTAGTTCTTATAACTACAAAGACTTTACTGGTACAATGACTACAACTACACCAGCTACAACAACAGAATTTTTCGGAGCAGGTTACAAAGAGTCTCATTTGAACACAGGAGCTGCTAATGCTGCTTTCCGTTTAGGATGGAGATTCTAATCTCAGATAAAATTTCAAGAGGGAGCTTCGGCTCCCTTTTTTTTTGCCAAAAAAACGCTAATTTCGTTCTATGTCAACATCAAATAAAATCACCATTGCAATTGATGGTTATTCTTCTTGTGGAAAAAGCACAATGGCTAAAGCTTTAGCAAAAAAAATGGGTTATGTCTTTATTGATAGCGGCGCAATGTATCGCGGTGTAACGTTGTATTGTATGCGTCACAAGTTGTTTGATCAAGAAGAGAATCCGCTGATAGCAGAAATAATTGCTGCACTTCCTGAAATTGCGATTGATTTTAAATTCAACGTGGAAACTGGAACTTCCGATTTGCATTTGAATGGAGAAAATGTTGAACAAGCGATTCGAATGCCAGATGTAGCTGCGCGCGTTTCTGCTGTTGCTTCCATCAAGGAAGTGCGATCTAAACTAGTTGAAGAACAACGTAAAATGGGGTTATCTGGTGGAATTGTAATGGATGGACGTGACATTGGCTCTGTTGTTTTTCCGCATGCCGAATTGAAATTATTCGTAACAGCAAAGCCAGAAATCCGTGCTGAACGAAGACTAAAAGAATTAGAACTCAAAGGAGTAGACACTAATTTTGATGAAGTTCTTAAAAATCTGCAGGAACGTGATTACTTGGATTCAACTCGAAGTGAAAGTCCGTTGATCAAAACTTCGGATGCCATTGAAATCGATACTTCTGATTTAACGCCTGTTTCACAACTGGCATTAGCCTATGAATTGGCTCAAAAATGTTTAAAGTGTTAAATTTTTACTCACTTGTTAAAAATTAACTTTATTACGTGTTTTTGTTGTGTTTTTGTTAATTTTGCAAAACTAAAAAGCACGAAATGAACTCCATTGGGAAAGTCACAGAAGATTTAATTAACAGAAGTCCGTTTTTGAGAGAAGCGATGACGGATGATTTAATCAATATTTCAGCCCTTGCGCGAAAATTAAAGCCAGAAATTGAAGAAATCATTGGCAAAGAAGTGAAAGAAGGAGCAATTGTCATGGCCATTAAACGCATGACACCAGGTTTATATCATCGCCTTAATGTAAAAATCACAAACGTTATGGGTGATTTGGGCGATTTCTTAGTTCGCAGTAATCTTACAGATTTCACCTTTGAAAATTCAGAATCACTAAAAGCGAAACAAACTGAGTTGGTACAAGAAATCAACAAAGAAAATGACAGTTTTTTCACACTTTGTAAAGGCGTAACGGAAACAACTTTCATAGTAAGTTCAGCAAAAACAGATTTAATTGAGAAATTATTTAAAACAGAACGATTAAAGTCACACACAAAAGACTTAGCCTCAGTTACTGTAAAACTACCATCAGTAAATACAGAAATTTATGGTATTTACTACTACATTTTAAAGCATTTAGCTTGGGAAGGAATCAACATTGTTGAAATTGTTTCTACTTCTAACGAGTTCACCGTTGTTGTAAAACAAGATGATGTGGACAAAGCGTTCAAAATTTTAATGCAATTGAAGCGCGGGCACTAATTCGCGTCAATTAATTCTCCGTCACCATATTGATGAAAACTGATGCTGCTTGGAATGCCTTTGTAATAAATATTTCCATCAGCATCGGTCTCTGCTCTTAACACTGTATTTGAAGCGTTTACTTTTACGGATCCTTGCGTGTTTGAGACAACTGTTAAGGAATCTTTTACTTTCAATCCGTACACATCACAAAAGCCATTGCTTCTTACATTTAAATTGGCATGATTTACTTCACCATTAAAAGTAAAATCTCCCCAACCATGACTTACTGTTGCAAAAACGGCATCTGCGTTGAAATTTAATTTAACAGGTCCAGCACCATCTCGAATCAACATTGTAAACCATCCAAGTTGCATGGTATCTTTGTTGATTAATTCTTCTGTTCCAATGAATTCCAAATTAATCAGAGAAACAAAATGAATTTCAACGGTAATTTTTTTATCGTAGGATCTCAGGAAATTACAGCGATTTTCATTTTTAATTGTCAATAAACCATCTGTAACATCAATGGAAACAAAATTCAATAAATTCTCACCACCAGTTACAATTACCTTTTCAACAGTATCCTGAACAAGCACATATTTCAAGTGCTCATGCAATAATAAACGGTCGAATGTATTCACCTCAATATCAACCGTTTTTGTCGCGCCGACACTTTTAAAACACGGACGATCTTCCGCTTTTTTACAAGCAACTGCACTCAAAAGTACAATCAGAATGGCAGTCAACTTTTTCATTTCTTGTGATAATTAAAGGTGTAACCAATCCCCCACTCCACATAATCTGCACGAGCCCAATGCGATTTCAAAACTACCTGTGCATTTAAACCGTTGTCAAAATAGTAACGGAAACCAACTCTGTGATACAAGAAATCCTCCGGTTGGTATTTATCTTTCACATAAATTCCCATTCCAAGAACGAAATGAAAACGATCCAAAGGAAGTAAATATCCAGTGTAAATTCCCAACTGCAAAATATCCCACTGCGTTTTTGAAATTTCTTTGCGATACCCCATGATCGCTTGTTTTGAGATGATATCAAACGAACATTCTAATCCAACTTTCGGTTTGGTAAAGTAACGAAATGATGTGTTCAAACAAAAAACAGGATATTTTTTGCCATCGGTAGGGAAAATTTCTTTCGCCGAAGCAATAAACGTTGTTCCAATCAACCACTTTCTAAAGATTAAGTGATTTGGTTGAACCAGCGAATCGTTTTGTGTCGTTTTGATAGTGCGGCCGTAACCCAAGGAAACATAAGGCAAGTTTATTCCCAAATTTGGCACTTTGAACGCTCCATTACTGAAATGTGTCATATCCAAGCCCAAGGTAATTTTATTTCGCTTGAATTTATACGATGTTTTTAATCCCAAACAGATTTGCGCGTTGAAATGTGTACTCATTGCCACATTCTTTGGATTCGTTTCTTGATCAAACACCTTTGAACCGTGCCCTAAACCTGCTGCGAGTTTACCTGAAAATTCAAAATGCTTTTGATTGATAAATGGAAATTCTACAAAACCATAAAGTCCAATAAATTTTCCAAGAATTTCATTATTTCCAACACTTCCTGCAAATAAAGTTGCGCCAATTGTTGGATAATTGCATGGTTCATGCCACTGCTTTTTCCCTTTTGTATGAATGAAATAGCTGAACTCGCCTGCGATTGCTTGATCCTGTGGGAGATGCCCCATTACGCCGCGATGTGCAGCAAGAAAACCAATCTTTTGACGGTACTCAAATCCCCATTCCCGCTTACTTTGAGCAAGTGAAATCAGGACAGAAAAACAACAAACAAATCCTAGTAATAATTTCATAGTCAGGAACAAAAATAATGAAATGCAATTGACTTCTAAAAAAATTCTAATTTTGACTAAAAAAGATGGACCAACGATTAGAAGCATTCGGGCGATTATTAACAATAATGGATGATTTAAGAGAAAAATGTCCATGGGATAAAAAACAAACATTAGAAACACTTCGTCCATTAACAATCGAAGAAACCTACGAACTTGCTGACGCCATTATTGACAATGATTTAGCTTCCTTGAAAGGGGAAATCGGTGATTTATTTTTGCACATGGTTTTTTACTGTAAAATTGGTGAAGAACAAAAGGCATTTGATGTTACATCCGTCTTGAATGGAATCTGTGATAAATTGATACACCGACATCCGCATATATATGGTGATACTGTTGCTACAACAGAAGAAGAAGTAAAAGCGAATTGGGAAAAAATAAAATTAACCGAAGGAAAGAAATCAGTTCTAGAAGGAGTTCCTGCTTCACTTCCTGCAATGGTAAAAGCAACACGTATTCAAGAAAAAGTAAAAGGAATTGGATTTGAGTGGGACAACAAAGAAGATGTTTGGGACAAAGTCAAAGAAGAATTGGAGGAATTTCATGTTGAGCATGTGAAAAATTCAGATGCGATGGAAGAAGAATTCGGAGACATTTTGTTTTCACTTGTAAACTATGCGCGTTTTGTCAATATTAACCCTGAAAATGCACTTGCTAAGACCAATCAAAAGTTTATAAATCGCTTCAAACTCATGGAAAACATGATTCGCGAAAATGGCGATGATATCAACTCAATGAACTTACAAGAAATGGATGTTTACTGGGATAAGGCTAAAAAGCAGCTTAAATCAACCAACATTTAACTCAATAATTCCTACCATTTAAATTGTTTTGCGTTCCTCGCGGATTTAATTGGCAAGAAAGTTTTATCTTCGGACCTCTAAATGAACTGTTAACTCTTATGAAATTATTTATTCTTACGCTTATCAATGTTCTTGTAGTTGGAACTGCCTTCTCTCAAGATGTAACAATACGTGGACAAGTGCATGACAAGTCGAACGGTGAAGCAATGGCTTTTGAGAAAGTAAAATTGTTAGCAAAGGATAGCTCAATTGTTTCTGGCGCCGTAACTGATGTAAATGGAATTTTCTCAATCCCAAAAGTAGGTCAAGGAACGTTCATTTTACAAATAGATAACTCTACGCATTACGTCTACACAAAAAATATCGAAGTAAAAGTTGCAAAAGATATTATTGATATTGACATCATCATGGAAAAATTGCCTAACGTGAAAATGATGGGCCAAGTGAATGTTTCAGCAAAGGAAAAAGAAAAGAAAAATCAAACACAAGTTTCGAAACTAACAATGTCCAAAAAAGATTTGGAACGTATCCCAAGTATGGGAGCTGAGAATGACATTGTCGGTGGACTTTCGGTTACGCCTGGAGTTGTAACAACTGGTGACCAAGGTGGACAATTATACGTGCGTGGTGGTACGCCGATTCAAAATAAAATTTTGTTGGATGGGATGACGATTTACAACCCTTTCCACTCCATTGGTTTCTTCTCAATTTTTGAGACAGAATTGGTAAAAAATGCTGACATCTACACAGGTGGATTTGATGCTAAATATGGTGGAAGAATTTCATCGGTAATGGACATTTCTTACCGCGATGGAAATAGAAAAGAATTTGCAGGAAAAGTTTCTGTTTCACCGTTCCTCGCAAAAACAGTTTTAGAGGGGCCACTTTCAAAACCAAAAGATAGCATGTCTTTAAGTCCTGGTTCGTATGTATTCAGTGCAAAGCATAGTTTATTGGATTATACTTCTAAAACACTTTATCCAACTGTAAATGATGGAAATGGCTTACCGTTCAATTTTACAGATTTGTATGGTAAAGTAACTTTCAACAGTAAGGGTGGATCAAAATTCTCTGCTTTTGGTTTTCACAATCAAGATTCTGTTAACTATCAAGTTGCAGACTTGGATTGGAAAGCATCAGGTGGTGGAATGAACTTCATTTTACTTCCAACAAGTTCTTCCATGATGATCAAAGGTCACGTAAATGGTAGTACTTACGAAACAACCTTTAATGAGGAAATTACAGAACCGCGCACAAGTAAAATTGGTGGTTTTGATTTAGGATTCGATTTCACCTACTTCTTGAAAAACGAAAGTGAAATGAACTACGGATTAAATTTCAATGGATTCAACACTTCATTCACAACGTACAACGAAGCAAAACGTAAAATTGAAGCTACGAATTTTACAACTGAAATTGGCGCTTATTACAACATTCGAATCGTTCGCAATCGTTGGGTAATTCAACCAAGTATCCGTGTTCAAATTTATGCTTCTCTTGGAACACCATCTGTTGAACCGCGTTTCGCAGCGAAATACAATGCAACTGAGAAATTCAGATTAAAAGTTTCTGGAGGTCGTTTCTCTCAAAACTTTACTTCAGCTTCTTCAGATAAAGACATTGTTAACTTATTCAATGGTTTACTTTCTGCCCCAACGAATGTTCAATCAACTTTCGTAAATGAGTTCCAAAAAGTAAAATCAATCAACAATGGAATTCAATACGCATGGCACGCAATTGCTGGATTTGAATATGATTTGGGTAAAAACTTAATGTTGAATGTTGAAGGATACTACAAGTACTTCTCTCAATTGAGTAACATTAATCAAAATAAAATTTACGAAGACATTGCTCAATTCTCAAACATTGACGATGTATACAAAAAAGACTTTATCATTGAAGATGGTGTTTCTTACGGTTTAGATTTCTTATTAAAATACTCGAAAGACCGTTTGTTCTTGTGGGGTGTTTATTCCTATGGTCATTCAACACGTTGGGATGGATTTACAACTTACTTCCCTGTTTTTGACAGAAGACACAACATTAACTTAGTTGGAACATATTTATTTGGTAAAAACAAAGACATCGAGTTAAGTGTTCGTTGGAATTTAGGTTCTGGTTTACCGTTCACTCCTACTGCAGGATATTATCAAGGTGAAAACTTCCAAGGAGGTGTGACAACAGATCCAACTTTATCAAACCCAACTACTGTTTCCACCTTATTGGGTGAATTCAACAGTAAACGCCTTCCTACTTACCATCGTTTAGATATTACTGTTAAAAAACAATTCAACTTTAAAAACAACGATGTTCTTGAGTTAATTGGAAGTGTTACAAACGTTTATGACCGTAGAAATATTTTCTACGTGAGCCGTGTAACGTCAAAAGCGATTTATCAATTCCCAATCATGCCAAGTATTGGAGTGAGTTACAAATTTTAATTAGTGATTAGTGATTAGTGACTAATGACTAGATTGTACGATACAATAAAAAAGGGACGCGATTATTCGACGTCCCTTCTTTGTTTTATGAAAGTATTTTAAAAAATCAGATACAATTTAAATCATGAATCATGAATTCCTTGCTACTTCTTCCAGTGCTCAAGTGCTTTCTTTTGAAAATTGTTCGGTTCAGCCATTTCAACCACTGAATATTCCGAATAAAAGAAGCGTTGTACTTCTGGAATGGTTGTTTCTAATAAACGTCCTCCACGACTTATTGTGACAGTTTTTTGATCATCTGTGAAATACGTGAACCATTTTTCTAATTCTCCATTGAATAAATAGCCGTTCACAGCAACTAATTCATCCCCTATCATAAATCCTGCTAAATCTGCTGGTCCTCCAGGATACAAAGCTGCAACCAGGAAATTAGCTCCATTAGGAACAGCTTTAAATCCTAAACGCCCCATTGAATAGGCTTTTGCTGGAACATGCTTTAATTCTAATCCTAGGTATTCGAAACTTTCCGTTAGAATCGCCTCATACGGATTTGTACCATGCACATACAATTCAAAAAACTCTTTGAACGAAATGCCTGAAATATTTTCTAAGGTTGCAATATAATCTTCTTCAGAAACACCCTTTCCTTGCAAAGCAAAATCGAAGTACAATTTTTTCATCACGGCATCTAAGCTGTATTTGTTTCCAGTCGCACGCATGATCATCACATCCGTAACAAATGCCAACAAGCATCCTTCTGTATAAATGGAAACTTTTCTACCAGGAGCACCAGGAGTGTAGCCATCCAACCATGTATCGAAAGAAGAATCACCCACCGAATAATTAAAACGTGCATGATTATCGAAGTGCTTTTGCAATTGCACGTTCATTTCATCCAAGTACTGCTTTAATGTAAATACATTGCTTTTTAGAAGGAACAAATCACCCATGTAGGTTGTAATTCCCTCACAAATGTATCCCAAACGCGAATAATTTTCTTTGGTAAAATCATATGGAAACATTTCAATTGGTCGAATCGCTTTGACGTTCCATGTGTGATACAACTCATGTGAAGAAACCCCCAAAAGTTCTTTATAAATTGGTCCGAACAAATCATAAGTTGGTCCCAAGCAAATCACCGTTGACTTACAATGCTCTACTCCGTGATACGCTTTTGTTGGAAGAATTTGAAACAAGAAATGATATTCTTCAACTGGAAACTCAACGAATTTCTCAATTTGTTTTTCTGAAAAGGCTTTAAAGTCTTTTTTCAATCGTTCCCAATCTGGTTTCACTTGTCCGTTGAACCACAAATGAAAGGTCGTTTCTCCGGCTTGATAGGAATCATGTTGCAAATTTGCAGAACAAATGAAAGGTGAATCAGCTAACTCATCGAAATTCGCTGCGTGCAGCACGTTGTTTTCATTTTTCATTGAACCAGCCACTTTCCAAGTTGAAGGAATATGCACTTCTACTTGTGTTTCTTGCATGGATGTTTCATCCGTAAAAACGCAACAATTCACAGGATTAACATACAATTGCTCTTTCGAAAGATAGGTTGATCCAGCATTTAAATCAAAGGCATAATACGCATATTCAACACGGATAGTTTTTGTTGTTGCAGTTTGAATTTCCCAAGCATCTTTACTCACTTTAACAGCATCGATGCGCTTGTTTTCATCATTGTAAACTTTAAATCCTTTTACATTTTTAGCAAAATTGCCGAGTTCGTAACGACCAGGTCGCCAACTTGGCAAACGTACAAGGGTCGTTTCATTGGAAACCTCAAATGTTGCTTTTATTTGAATGTACTGTTGACTTGCGTTTTCAATGTTAAAAGAATAATGCACCATGATGTGGAAAATTTGATGTCAAAAATAATGATTCTAGCGACAAAAGAAGTTATTGGAAAATTTCAATCAATAAAAAAGCCACAGTACATTGCTGAACCGTGGCTTTCAAATTTATTTTATGCTTGTTTAGGCGTACAATTCTTCTTGCAATTGAACAATTTTCGCATCAGCTAGGTAATCGTCATAAGGCATCATTTTGTCTATGATTCCGTTTGGAGTAATTTCCACTATACGATTCGCAACCGTGTTTACCAATTCGTGGTCATGTGATGTAAACATCAATGTTCCTTGAAATTCATTCATACCGTTGTTCAATGCAGTAATCGATTCAAGATCCAAGTGATTCGTTGGTTCATCCATCAACAATAAGTTGGCTTTTGCTAACATCATTTTAGACAACATACAACGCACTTTTTCACCTCCAGAAAGCACATTTGCTGTTTTCAAGGCTTCTTCACCTGTAAACAACATACGTCCTAAGAAGGTTCTCAAATAAACTTCTTCACGCTCTTCATCCGTTTGGGCGTATTGACGCAACCAATCAATTAACGGTAATTTATCTTCGAAGTAAGCATGGTTGTCATTTGGCAAGTAAGCCGTACTGATCGTTGTTCCAAACAAAAACTCTCCAGTATCTGGTTTTGCATTTCCTGAAATTATTTCAAAAAATGCCGTCAATGCAACTGAATTTTTAGAAATGAAAGCAATTTTATCGCCTTTGTTTACAATTAAATTCAATCCTTTGAACAATGTTTTTCCTTCGGCAGAAGCAGAAAGGTTTTCAATGCTCAAAATTTGATTTCCTGCTTCACGCTCTTGGTGGAAGGTAATTCCAGGGTATTTTCTGCTTGACGGTTGAATTTCTTCAATGTTCAAGTTGTCTAACATTTTACGACGGCTTGTTGCTTGTTTTGATTTCGAAGCATTTGCAGAAAAGCGGGAGATGAAATCTTGTAATTCCTTTTTCTTTTCTTCCGCTTTCTTGTTTTTATCAGAACGTTGACGCGCTGCTAATTGAGATGATTGGTACCAGAATGAATAATTTCCTGTAAACATGTTCAATTTACTGAAATCGATATCACAAATGTGTGTACAAACTGTATCCAAGAAGTGACGGTCATGCGATACAACAATCACGGTATTTTTGAAATCCAATAAGAAATCTTCTAACCAACCAATTGTTTTCAAATCAAGGTCATTCGTTGGCTCATCGAGTACTAAAACATCAGGATTTCCAAACAACGCTTGTGCTAACAAAACACGTACTTTCAAATCGTTTGAGAGCTCGTCCATTTTGATATAGTGCTTTGACTCTTCAATTCCAAGGTTACTCAAAAGCGTTGCAGCATCTGTTTCAGCGTTCCAACCTTCTAAATCGGCAAATTCGCCTTCTAATTCAGCTGTGCGCATTCCATCTTCATCTGAGAAATCTGGTTTTGCATACAAGGCATCTTTTTCGGTCATGATTTCAAACAAACGTTTGTGTCCCATGATTACCGTTTGAAGAACCTCGTATTCATCAAATTCGAAGTGATTTTGTTTTAATACAGCAAGGCGTTTCCCTGGTTCCAATTCAACACGACCTGTTGTTGGATCTTGTTCACCTGTTAGGATTTTTAAAAATGTAGATTTTCCTGCTCCATTCGCACCAATCACACCGTAACAGTTTCCGTTTACGAATTTTACATTTACTTCGTCAAACAAAACACGTTTCCCAAATTGCAGGGATAAATTATTAACTGAAATCATAACTCACTCGAAATTTGGCGCAAAGATACACAAAAGAATTTGGCGCGCGAAATTCGCTATTCGTAATTTGTGATTCGTAATTTGTGATTCGTGATTTGTGATTCGTAATTTGTGATTCAGGATTCGTGATTTGTGATTTGTGATTCGTGATTTGAGAATAAAAAAAGAATCACGAATTATAAATCATGAATTCCTGAATTGAAGTTTACTTCATCCATTTCAGGTTGCGCGAGTACATGAAGACGAAAATTCCGGCAAAAACTAGGTTTACAATGACATAGAAACTTGAAATATTTACGGCACTTGCAATTAAATAAATGGCCGCGACACTTGCAATTGAATACATAATATAGAAGTGGAAACCAAGTTTTCTACCTTTAAACATAAGCCATGCACCAAACAAACCAACAATAGAAACGATTACAGTAATAGTCGCATGAAGGGAATTATTTTCGAATACTTGGGTTTGCATTCTTCCTAATTTATCCATTACATCAGCAAAATAAAGAAAACCAGTAGATCTAAATTCATCTGCCATTATAGCAGTTTTAACTTGTTGTTCTTGAATAAACTCCGCAGAAGGCTTGCCTGAAATTCCAATTAAAATACCAGACAAAATTCCATATCCTGTCGACACAAAGGTTAGAATGCACAATACAGTTAAAAAAACTGGTCTTTTCATTCGTTCTTGAATCGTGTCAATCTGATTATCGAATTCCATGTTTTAAAATTTTTCTTTTACAAATTTAACGCTTTCCATCATCAATGGATGCAAATAAGTATCATCGTTAACAAAGTTTACCTTTTGACGGTAAGCCGTGAATAATTCTTCAAGCACTTTAGATGATTTCAAGGGTCTTCTGAATTCGAATGCCTGAGCAGCATTTAACAATTCTATTCCTTGAATCGTGAAGCAATTTTCCACAATGCGATACAACTTCGTTGCTGCATTTGCGCCCATCGATACGTGATCTTCTTGTCCGTTGGAGGAATCAATCGTATCAATCGATGCTGGCGTACACAATTGTTTGTTTTGACTCACAACAGAAGCACCTGCATACTGTGGAATCATGAAACCTGAATTCAATCCTGGATTAGCCACCAAAAATGCTGGTAAACCGCGTGTTCCTGAAATCAACTTATACACACGACGTTCTGAAATACTTCCCATTTCAGCTAGTGCAATAGCCAAGAAATCCATTGTAATTGCCAAAGGTTGCCCATGGAAATTTCCGGCTGAAACAACATCATCATCATCTGGGAATATTGTTGGATTATCAGTTACGGCATTTACTTCACGTTCAACAATCATTGCTGCATAATCAATTGCATCTTTCGAAGCTCCGTGTACTTGTGGAATGCAACGGAAGGAATAAGGATCTTGAACATGCGCTTTTTCTTGGGCAACAATTTCACTTCCAGCTAATAATTCTCTAAAAATTTGTGCTGTTTCGATTTGTCCGACTTGATTGCGAATCTCATTGACATTGGCTTGGAATGGATTTAAGCGGCCATCGTATCCTTCTAAAGAAAGGGCAGCAACTTTGTTCCATTGGTTCCACAATTGTTTTCCTTTTGAAACGCAGTAAGACGCGTACGAACTCATGAATTGCGTACCGTTCAACAAAGCCAATCCTTCTTTAGATTGCAACACAATGGGTTCAAGATGCAAGGCTTTTAAAACATCAGAAGTTGCGTGTTTAACTCCTTGAAAATACACTTCTCCTTCTCCTAATAATGGTAATGAAAGATGTGCCAATGGTGCTAAATCGCCTGACGCGCCTAAACTTCCTTGTTGATAGACAACTGGTAAAATGTTGTTGTTAAAGAAATAGATTAAACGTTCAACTGTCGCTACTTGTACGCCGGAACTACCATGTGAAAGTCCTAACACTTTCAACAATAACATGCGTTTCACAATTTCTTGAGGAACTTCTTCTCCAGCTCCACAAGCGTGTGAACGAACTAAATTTGTTTGTAATTGCTCTAAATCTTTTTGATCAATGGCAGTATTACACAACGAACCAAATCCCGTATTGATTCCATAAATTAATTTATCGTGACGTTTGATTTTTTCATCCAAATACGTTCGGCATTTTTGAATTGCAACGCAGGCGTCGTCACCCAAAACTAAAGTATGATGATCTTCAAGGATTTCATCGATTTCTTCAAGTGAAATCCAGTTATTGTTTATTGTGTAGTTTTTCATATATACTTCTCTTGACATAATAGTCGAATGCAATTCGACTTTACGTTATGTTTTACCTATACTCTATTTAGATGGACGATTACTTCTTCAATACTCATTTCAGCTTGTTCGCCCGTTTCCATATTTTTCAACTGGATCAGGTTTTCTGCCATTTCAGCTTCTCCAACGATTGCAACGTATTGCACTTTACGATCATTGGCATATTTCATTTGTTTTTGCATTTTTGCTGCAGTCGGGTACAATTCAGAATCAATTCCATTATCACGCGTAGCTTTTACGAGTTTCATGCAGTATGCTTGTTCTTTTTCTCCAAAATTCACAAACATCAATGTTAATCCTTGATCTGTTTCTTTTGGGAACAATTCCAATTCAGTTAAAACATCGTAAATGCGGTCAGCACCAAACGATATTCCAACTCCCGACATTCCTTTCATTCCGAACAATCCAGTCAAATCATCGTAACGTCCGCCACCACAAATACTGCCCATTTTCACGCCATTCGCTTTTACTTCGAAAATTGCTCCTGTGTAGTAATTTAATCCGCGTGCCAAGGTAATATCGAATTCCAATTCTGCTTTCTGAAGGCCTAAATCGTTAACTTGATCGAACACAAATTGCAATTCTTCCAAGCCTTTTTGACCGATTTCGCTTGTCGCTAGGAATTCTTTCATTTTGTCCATTTTCTCTTCATTTGTTCCTGAGAAACTAAACAAAGGCTGGATTTTAGCAATCGCTTCCGTAGAAAGTCCTTTTTCAGTTAATTCTTTGATCACACCTTCTTCTCCGATTTTATCCAATTTATCGATGGCAACTGTAATGTCAATTAATTTATCGGATTCACCACTCACTTCAGCAATTCCAGAAAGAATTTTTCGGTTGTTGATTTTTATAGTAAAACTTGGCAATTGAAGATTTGACAAAATTTCATCGAACAAAAACACGAAATCCACTTCATAAATCAACGAATCACTTCCAACAACATCGGCATCGCATTGAAAAAACTCTTGATAACGACCGTGTTGTGGACGATCCGCTCTCCAAACTGGTTGAATTTGATAGCGTTTGAAGGGAAATGACAAATCATTTTGATGTTGAACAACAAAGCGCGCAAACGGAACTGTAAGATCATAACGCAAGGCTTTTTCAGCCAAAGAATTAGCAAATCGTGCTAAGTTTTTATCTTCCAAGGCTTGTAAATCTGCTTTCAGCATTTTATCTCCAGAGTTTAAAATTCTGAAAATCAAACGATCACCTTCTTCACCATATTTTCCCATTAACGTAGAAGACAATTCGAATGAAGGTGTTTCAATTGGAGCGAAACCGAACTTTTTGAAGGAATGCTTAATCGTATCAAAAATATACGTTCTACGCGCTACCTCGATTGGTAAAAAATCACGGGTTCCTTTCGGAATTGAAGGTTTTTGAGCCATTGGAAAAATAATTTTTGCAAAGATACTTTTTTTCTCGAAGAGAAGCATTACCAACAAAAGGAGGATGAGTTAGTTCATTTTTAAATCCATCAACTAGCTTCTGACTCTATCCTCTAACTCTAATTTCTGAATCTAACTTCTAATTAAATACTAGTTTTCCCCAACCATCTCAACACGTTATCGTACCAAATTTCATCTGACTCTTGTTGTGAAATGATATTTGCTTCAACAGCGAAATCGATTACTCGACCTGGATATGAGCGCGCAACACCTTCCATCTCTCCTAAAGGATAAGGATCGTCGAGTCCTGCTATGATTTGAGACGAACCTGCGCGTGTTTTTATTAATTGGAAAGTATAGGCATCGTGCACCAATGAATCAAAGTATAAATTTGGATGACCTAAAGCCTCTCGTGGATTCGTAGTTCCCTCAAATAAATCTGGTCGACCATCAAATCCTTGCAAACGTCGACCGTAATTTGCCTGTCCCAACATACACCCATGAGCGAAACATGTTCGGACATTTGGGAATTTATTGAGAATATCTTTTAACGTAAACAAGTGAAGTGTATCGGCAGTTTGAGCCATCATCCAAACCAAATGAAAACGCCAGTAAATATCTTTCAGTTTTACCATTTTTTCACCATCGTACGGATGAATTTCAATGGCCAAACCGTATTTATTTGCCAATTCATAAATTGGAAACACGCTTTCATCAGCAATCGACAACCATTCACCTTCTTTATTCAAATAATGAGTTGGCAAGCAAAGTAAAGTCATTTTCAACACCTCAACACAACGCTCAATTTCATGCAATGCGTCTTCCATGTACAATGGTTGAACGACAAAACCACAGGTAAATTTATCGGGACGTTTTTGTTGAACAGATGCATTGAAATCATTTTGCCAGCGGATTGCATCGTAGGTATCTTGTCGATCCCAACCATTGCAATAAATCTGAGAAAGATTCAACATTACGCCATGATCTATTTCATAGCGTTCCATCCACTCTAATTTCTCATTGAAGAAAAAACTAGGATCGGTAATCGGACGCGACCAATCGTCTTGACGCATGAATTTTTTATCCTCATCAATCCAAAACAATTTCTTGTCTTTCATGAATTGAGGTATTTCATGCGGTTCTGGCAACAAATGTCCGTGACCATTGATCTTTAGTTTTCTCATGTTTTGGTTGATTGACGTTTTTTCTCCGTGGTCAAAAATAGAGAAATATCAGCAGGGATGAAAATATGCAACAAAAAAAACGGCCTTGTTTCCAAGACCGTTTTAATTAAATGTTGTATTGTTTATTTATTCAAAACAATTCGTTCTCTTGCTGTTCCAAGAGCAGTTTGAATTTCCAATGAATAAATTCCATCCGCACACGTAGACAAGTCAATATTCACTTGGTTTTCATTTTTAGAAATAACTTGAACCAAACGACCTGTTTCGTCATATACTTTAATTTCAGAAATTAGTTCTAAAGACGATGAAATTGTGAATTGACCTGAAGTTGGATTTGGATAAATCGCTAACACGTTCCCTGTTACTTCATCCAATCCTGCACATCCAACAGTAATGTTTTGAGCAGCATTTCCTGAACATCCATTACCATCTGTATAATCATAGTTGATCGTGAACGTTCCGTATCCAGCAACAGACGGATCAAATTGTCCTGCCGTTACTGCTGTTCCTGAATATGAACCTCCAGCGGGAGATCCACCTGTTAATGTTACAACTGGGGCATTGATACAAACATCACTTAATGCTGCAAAAGATACAGTAGGAACAGCAAGTGGCGCCGCAATGATTGAACCAGAAGGACTTGTACAACCATTTACAGTTTGAGTAACTGTATATGTTCCTGCTGTCGTAACTGTTATTACAGGTGTTGTCTCGTTTGTTGACCAAACCAAGGAACTACCCGTTGCTGTCAAATCCGACGAACCACATTTATTCAGAACAGAAACAACTGGTGCTGCAGGAATTGGATTAATAGTGACTGCAAATGATGAAGGTAATGATGTTCCACAAGCATCTGTTTGTGCCACTTGTATATCACCAGAGGTTGTTCCAAAATCAACCACAACCATATTTGTTCCTTGCCCAGATACAACCGTTCCTCCAATAGGTGCTGTCCAAGTGTAAGAAGTAGCTCCTAAAACAGTTGGGACTGTATAAACAATTCCGGTTGAATTTTCACAAACGGAAGTCGGACCAGAAATTGTTCCTGGTACAGTAGGTGCTGGTAGCACGGTTACGGCAACATTGCTAACTGCAGATGTACCGCAAGTATTTGAAGCCGTAACAATAACATTTCCAGTAGTTGATCCAAAATCAACAACAATATCTGTGGTTCCTTGACCAGAAACGATTGTCGCATCAAACGGAACTGTCCAAGTATATGAAGTTGCTCCTGCTACTGCCGCAATTGAATAAACATTTCCAGTTGAATTCGGACAAACCGTTATAGTTCCAGAAATTGTTCCTGGCGCGACTGGAATAGAATTTACAGTAATCGCTTGTAAAGAAGGTGAAGATGTGCCACACGAATTAGTTGCAGTTACGGAAATATTTCCTGCTGCCGAACCAAATGTAACCGAGATAGATGTAGTACCTTGACCTGCTGTTATTGTTGCCCCAGTAGGAACTGTCCAAGTATATGAAGTTGCTCCGGCTACTGCTGAAATTGAATACACATTACCTGTTGAACCAGAACAAACCGAAGTAGCTCCTGTAATTGCGCCAGGCGTTAGTGGTGTTGCACTTGATATCGTAATCGCATTACTTGATGCACTTGATGTTCCACACGAATTTATTGCTGTAACTGAGGTCGTTCCTGAAATTGTCCCCATTTGAACAAGAATACTTGTAGTTCCTTGTCCTGATAGAATTACCGATCCAGAAGGTACAGTCCAAGAATACCCAAGTGCTCCTGAAACGGAAGCAATGTTGAATGAAACTAAAGAACCAGGGCAAGTAACAAAAGTTCCACTTATTGGGCCTGGTGCTGAAGGAGCGGTATTGATTGTAATTGCTTGAGAACTTGCCGCCGATGTGCCACAAGCACTTGAAGCAGTAACTGTAATATTCCCAGCCGTAGACCCAAAAGTAACAGTTGCACTTGTGGTACCTTGACCTGCTGTTATTGTTGCACCTGCTGGAACTGTCCATGTATAAGAAGTTGCTCCTGACACTGCTGCAATTGAATAAACATTTCCAGTTGATCCAGAACAAACAGATGTTGTACCTGAAATTGCACCTGGTGTTGCTGGCGCTGCACTACTAATTGTAACAGCAAGAGTTGATGCTGCTGAGGTTCCACAAGAATTTGTTGCCGTAACTGTTACGTTTCCTGATGTTGAACCAAAAGTAACTGTTGCACTTGTTGTTCCTTGTCCTGCTGTGATTGTTGCACCTGCTGGAACTGTCCACGTATAAGAAGTTGCTCCTGACACTGCTGCAATTGAATAAATATTTCCTGTAGAGCTAGGACAAGCTGTT
>JALQYQ010000001.1 GCA_023262855.1 Crocinitomicaceae bacterium | reverse complement strand
TAATTAATAATTCCGCCTTCAAGTTGGAAAACATTTTTAAAACCTTGGTGTTTGAAATACGCCGATGCTTTCTCGCAACGAATTCCTCCGGTGCAATACATCACCAAGTTTTTATCTTCGTTTCCTTTCAAGTATTCTTCTTCAATAAATGGCAACGATTCTCTGAAAGTATCAACATCCGGTAAAATGGCTCCTTTGAAATGGCCAACTTCAGATTCATAGTGATTACGGAAATCAATCAAAATAGTGTTTGGGTCATCGGTTAATTGATTGAACTCCTCTGCATTTAAGTGCTTTCCTTTGTTGGTTACATCGAATGTTTCATCGTTTAATCCATCCGCCAAAATTTTATCGCGCACTTTGATTTTCAATTTCAAGAACGGAAATTCAGCTTCAGAATCATCAACGGCAATGTTCAAGCGAACACCGTTTAAAAACTCAATTTGATACAGTTCTTCTCTGAATTGATCCAAGTGATGAAGCGGAACGGCAATTTGTGCGTTAATTCCTTCCTTGGCAACGTAGGTTCTTCCTACGACATCGATGTTTGACCATTGTTGAAACAAATGATCTCTGAATAAACGAGGATTGGCAATGTGCGCATAGGTATAAAATGAAATCGTCACAAACTTGTAACCGCTTTCACGCCATTTCGCTTCCAATTCCTCCTTATTTAATGTATTCCACAGTTGCATGCTATGTTGTTTTAAATAAAAAGTTGTACAAAAATAGGGAAAATGTTTGACATGAAATTCGTGATTAATCATTTCCTGCCTATCGTAGCCTCTAGCGCAGACAGGGTGATTCATAATTACCCGTCCAATCCAAAAAATAGAATCTAAAAATCAGAATCACAAATTATGAATCAGGAATTATGAATTATTACAGTATATTCGTATCAATGAAAATTGTACATCTATCCTTCTTGATCGTTTTAATGCTTGTTTTGACGGCTTGTCCTGAGATTAGAACGGAGGGCGCACAGCAGAAGTTGTTCAAAAATCACATGGATTTACCCGAGCTGAATCGCGTTAAGTACTACGGCATCAGTTTTCAACTATCTAAACTATTTGAAGACAATTTCGATTTTGAATACGTAATCAAAGACCAAGCAATGTCGAAATCAATCTACGATTTAGGCTTGAATTTTAGTGCTGAAATGTTTACACAATCAGAAGCAGATTTGTTCAAATACAGCATTGGTGAGGATCGCGACAACTTAAACGCGGTACACGATTATTACGTTATCAAACGCCAAAATTCCATGTACGAGCATTTCTCATCAATCAAAAAGAAAGGACCGCGAAACTCAGGTTTTCCAACAGTCATTCAAACGATTGAAGGTCCTGGATACGAAGGTGGCGACACTGTTACCTACATGATGGCGACAGTGGACGTAAACGACAAGTATTATGTCTTTCAACTAATTGGAAAAAAAGGCCACATCGGTTATTTGTACGACGATTTCTTGGACATTATAAAATCGATCAAAAAATGATGAACGAAAAGGATTTCTTGCAACGGTTGAAACGAGAAATCACGCATCATTTACCCGGTGAAGTTGCCCATGCGAAAATGGCGCCCATCAATCGTCCACTTTCTTCTTTTGCCCTTCAACATGCAGCGGAAATTCGTGAATCAGCTGTTGCAGTTGTATTATACGAAGAAGATAATTTGATTAAATGCATCCTCACACAACGTCCCGACTATGAAGGAAAACATGGTGGACAAGTCAGCTTTCCAGGCGGTAAAAAGGAACCTGAAGATCTTGACTTGGAAGTCACTGCGCGACGTGAATGTTTTGAGGAAATTGGAATTCCAACAGAACAGGGAGAATTGATTGGCAAATTAACGGAAGTCTTTATTCCAGTAAGCAGTTTCTTGGTGCAACCGTATGTTTATTTCCACAGTGAAAAACCACAATTGGAACGAAATCTGCGCGAAGTAGCCGAAATTTTACATTTTCCCTTATACGATTTATTGGAAGAACACCGCGTCATGACGATGGACATTCCACAAGGAAATGGCAGTGTGTACAAAAACGTTCCCTACTTTCACCTTGTCGATAAAAAAGTGTGGGGCGCTACTGCATTAATCTTGAATGAGCTAAAAGAAGTACTAAAACAACTAGCTTAGAATCTGAAACGTGCAAATCCAAATGCAGACGAAATACTGTTTGAGTTTTTCGTAAAGAAAGTCAATGCATCATACGATGAAATTCCAACTTCATACGCTCCATCTTTCAAAATGAAATTGATCCCTACTGGAATATTGCTTTTGTAAATTCCACCACCAAAATATCCAGCACTAATTGCAATGAATTTCACTGGTCGAACTTCTCCACCAAACGAAATCACTGGATTTGCAATACTTCCAGGGTTATTACGATCAAATGGCGCTACTAAATCAAATCCAAATGAGAAGACTTTTCCAAAATGCATACTTGCTCCCAAACGGAAATCTGATGCGTTGGCAACTTTGTATTTTTCTTGACCTTGAAGTGATAAAATTCCTCCGTCGCGTAACAATTGATTCACCGATTGCGTCATGTTGTAATCCGACAAACCATTCACTGAAACGGATTGTAAAAGTGTGTCATTTACTTTGTAAACATTGCGCGTGTACGTCACAGAACCAATGTTATTCACTGCCGCAGCGATTTTCAATTTGTTGAATAAAATCACACTTGCAGAAAGATCAACGCCGTAACCATTCCCAACGACTTTAGGAAGCAGTTTCCCTTGTTGCAGGAAGGTCGAAGGATTCATACTTGCGATTGCTCCATAATCAATATCAAAATTCGGTGTAATGGATGAATACATGTATAAGCCATTGTCGTCTGAAACCATATTAAACATCGCCATCGATTGAATGAAACGTCCACCGATTCCACCATACACAACGAAAACAGAATCTTTTCCGAAAATCTTACGACCGTAACCGAAATTGTAATAACGATTCCATACCGCTCTCAATTCAGATCCTTTCGTGATTTGCGATAAATTCAATGGAACTGAGATTGTTCCTAAAATAACATGGTCTAAAGTATCTTGCGCAATATTATCTGAATTGGCAATTGTTGTTGTATCTGTTCCAAAAACGACTGTTAACGAATCAAAGTAATTGGAAAGTTTTCCTCTGAATATAATATCGGTTGTTTCTTGATTCAACTTCGAATACCATTGATAACTCTCACGTACGTTGAAAGCAATTCCTCCAAATTTTGCAGATTGATACGAGAATCCTCCCCAGTTATAGTTCACAAACATTGAAAGTCCAGCTTGCGCATAATCAGCAGCTGCTTCCTTTTGTTCCATCCAGTTCAAAGTATCCTCACTGTTGTTCATGACACCACCCTTTACTGCTTTGTAGAACTTTTTCAATTTATCTGAAGACAATGAATCAGAGTAAATTCCAAAACCGAACTCTGTCGCTCCCATCGTAAATTTCTTTCCATCATAACCTGTTCCCCAGCCCAAAGCAGAAGAATTGATTCCCAAACTGTGATAATCTGTCACAAATGTTGTGGCAACACCTTTACCAACAGCTGGATAAGCAACACTTTGTGTTTGAGAAAATAAAACGACTGAAGAAGTGATTGAAATAAATGTAAGTAGTACTCTTGTAAGCATCGTAAAGCAGTTTAACGTTTCGAGAGTGAAAATATAAAAAAAAATGAAACGAACCCCTCAAAACTCAAAAAGAGGAACAAATTCGTATGAAACTTGTTCCTCTTTTTTCCTAAACCATGCTAAAACTATAAAACCCAAAAACTACAACTATGAAATTGTGTTTTGAACAGGACAAAAGTACGGCATTAATTTGAATGCGCAAGTAAATTGAAATAAAAAAAATGTTAAAATTTTGTGAACTATCCTAATGCTACGTCTAAAACCATCATAACCAGGAATCCACCGATGAATCCGAGCACTGCAAGATCCGTGTATTTATCGCGTTGAGTTTCCGGAACCACCTCCTCAACAACAACAAATATCATTGCTCCAGCAGCAAATGCCAAAGCGAACGGTAAAATTGGTTGCATATAAATTACGGCTACAGCGCCAATCACACCAGCAATAGGTTCAACAATGGCCGATAATTGTCCGTACCAGAAACTTTTCATGCGGCTTGCTCCTGCTCTTCTCAATGGCATTGCAACAGCAAATCCTTCAGGGAAATTTTGAATACCAATTCCAATCGCTAAAGCAATCGCTCCAGATATTGTTGCACCATCCATTCCCGTTGCAGCAGCTCCAAACAATACTCCAACTGCCAATCCTTCCGGAATGTTGTGTAACGTAATGGCTAAGACCAACAAAACTGTTTTGTGCAATTGTGTTTTAACACCTTCTTTTTCCTCTTCTTTGAAGTTGATGTGCAAGTGAGGTAGTTTTTTATCCAAGACAAACAAAAACAAGGCGCCCATTAAAAATCCAACTGCTGCTGGCATCCATGGCATTGACGGATACATTTTCTCAGACATTTCAATGGATGGATTCAGCAATGACCAAAAACTTGCGGCAACCATTACACCACCTGTAAAGCCAAGCATGGCATCCAACCAAGCACGATGCATGGTTTTAAAAAAGAAAACCAATGCTGCACCTGCGGCTGTTACCAACCAAGTGAATGTCGTCGCAATCAAGGCTGCAACAACAGGATCTATTCCGCTAAAAAACTTTTCTAAGGTTTCCATGTTCGATTTTCGTTGGTTAAATATACGAACTTCGAGAGAAAGCAATGACATTCTGTTTCAAATCGGACTTTTACAATTAAATATGTATCTTTGCACCCAAATTTTAGAAATACACAAGAAAAATGGCAACTAATAGAACATTTACAATGTTGAAACCAGATGCGTTAGAAAACGGACACACTGGTAAAATCATCGACATGATCATCCAAGCTGGATTCTCAATTAAAGCAATGAAATTGACTCAATTAACTACTGAGCAAGCAGAAAAATTCTACGAAGTTCACGCTGAAAGACCATTCTATGGTGAATTAGTTGAATACATGACTTCTGGACCTATCGTTGCAGCTATTCTTGAAAAAGAAAATGCAGTTGCTGATTTCCGCACGTTGATTGGTGCTACTGATCCTGCTGAAGCAGCTGAAGGTACAATCCGTAAATATTATGCTGAGTCTAAAGGACGTAACGCAGTTCACGGTTCTGATTCTGACGAAAATGCTGAAATCGAAGGTAAATTCCATTTCGCAGCAAACGAGATTATCTAATTAGATTTCGTATCAAGTATAAAAAAAGGTCTTTCAATCGAAAGGCCTTTTTTGATTTATCAACATTCGATTTCAACTTCGAACAAATTAGTATCTTTGAAACTCTTAGAAAAAAACAATATGAGCAATCACAGGTATACCGTAGAAGAACGATTTATTAAATACGTACAAATCGATACAACAGCTGACCCAAATTCAACATCTTTTCCATCATCAATGAAACAAAAAGACTTAGCAAAAGTCCTTTTAGATGAATTGAAAGAATTGGGAATTCAAGATGCCGAAATGGACGAATGGGGCTATGTTTACGCAACAATTCCTTCCAACAGTGATCGTTCGGATTTACCAACTATTTGTTTTTGTTCGCACATGGATACTGCTCCAGATTGCAGTGGTACAGATGTAAAACCATTGGTTCACCGCAATTACGATGGAACACCAATTGTTTTACCAGACGATGAAACACAAGTCATCACAACTGAGCGTCACCCTTATTTAGCAACGAAAATCGGAGACGATATCATTACAGCAAGTGGTTTGACTCTTCTTGGAGCAGATGACAAAGCAGGTGTGGCGATTATTATGGATTTAGCGACGTATTTAACACAAAACCCAGCAGTGAAACATGGTCCAATTCGTATTTTGTTCACACCAGACGAAGAAGTTGGTCGCGGTGTTGAGCAATTGGATATGAAAAAATTAAATGCTGATTATGGTTATACCTTAGACGGTGGAAAATTAGGTGATATCGAAGATGAATCGTTTTCGGCAAACGCTGTTAAAGTAACAATTCACGGAGTTAGTGCGCATCCAGGTTATGCAAAAAATAAAATGGTCAACGCCTTGAAAGTGGCTGCTGAATTTGTGACAGCTTTACCAAAAGATAAATGGTCGCCTGAAACAACACAAGATCGTGAAGGATTTGTGCACCCCGTTTCATTTGAAGGTGGATTGGAAACAGCAACAGTTACCTTCATCATTCGTGATCACATTACTGAAAAGTTGGGTGAATACGAAAATCGCTTGGAAAACATCCTAAAAATGGTGATCGAACAATACAACGGAATTTCCTACGAATTCGAAGTCACTGAGCAATATAGAAACATGAAAGAAGTGCTTCAAACGGTTCCTTTCGTAACAGAATATGCGATTGAAGCGATGAAGAAAGCAGGAGTTGAACCACGTCCAATGATTATTCGTGGTGGAACAGATGGTTCTCGTCTTTCGTTCATGGGAATGCCTTGTCCGAACATCTTTACAGGTGAAATGGCGATTCATTCGCGCCACGAATATGTGAGCGTTCAAGACATGCAAAAAGCAGTGAATACCTTAATTGAATTGGTTCAAATCTGGGAACAACATAATTAATGGATTACAAACTCATCATAAAAGAAATTCAAGCTGGAAAGCTGGAAAACATCTATTTCCTTCACGGGGAAGAAGCCTACTTTATTGATGAAATTACACGCGTAATTACCGAAAATGCCTTGGAGGAACACGAGCGCGACTTCAACCAAACCATTTTATATGGAAAGGATGCGGAAGCCTTAAGTTTGATTTCTGAATTGAAAAACTACCCGATGATGGCTGCACGCAAGTTGGTCATTTTGAAGGAAGCACAAGATTTCAAGGACATGGATAAGTTGGAGGATTATTTCGAACATCCTTCCGATACGACCATTTTCGTAGTCAATTACAAATACAAAACCTACGATTCCAGAAAGAAGTTGATGAAATCAGCGGCGAAAAATGGAATTGTTTTTAAATCGGATAAAGTTCGCGACTACCAATTGGTGGGTTGGATTGAAGCGTATGTAAAATCAACAGGTTTTGGGATTACATCCAAAGCATGCATGCTCTTGGCGGAATTCTTAGGAACAGATTTAGGTCGCATTGTGAATGAAATTGACAAATTGGCGATTTTACTGGAAAAAGGAACGACCATCAACGACATTCACATCGAGGAGAACATCGGGATTTCAAAAGATTACAATGTCTTCGAATTAACGAATGCAATGGCTGTTCGCGATGTTCCAAAAGCGTTTAAAATTGTCGATTATTTTGATCACAATCCTAAAGCGGCTGATATCATCATGGTGATTTCAACGGTGTTTAAATTCTATTCTCAGTTGATGCGCATTCACTTCTTGCCCGTAAAATCAAAAGAAGCCGTGGCAAGTGCATTGAAAGTTCATCCTTTTGTTGCTGGAGAATTGGTCAACGCGTCGAAAGTGTTCAATCCGAAGAAGATTGCTGCAAACATTGCGATTTTACACGAATATGATTTAAAATCCAAAGGCGTTGGAAACTCTGGGGCTTTCACCCAAGGCGACTTAATGAAAGAAATGATTTATCGTTTATTACACTGATGCGTTTATTCTACGATTCAACCATTGCCATTGATGCCAAAGAGCATATTCTTTCGGAAGAAGAATCAAAACATGCGTGCCGTGTACTGCGCATGCAAGTGGGCGATGAATTAGCAATTGTCAATGGATTTGGAAGTGAATTTACGGCAAGAATCATTGAAGCGAATCCAAAAAAATGCAGATTAGCCATACTTTCTGTAAAAACAGAAGCGCTTCCCTCCTATTCGATTCACATTGCGATTGCTCCAACAAAAATGAATGATCGCATTGAATGGTTTTTGGAAAAAGCAACTGAAATTGGTGTGACAGAAATCACGCTTTTATTGTGCAAGAACAATGAACGCAAGCAAACGAAGGAAGATCGTTTTGAGAAAATTCTAATCTCAGCGATGAAGCAATCAAAACGCTTGTACTTACCGAAATTAAACGCATTAACAGCAGTCAAAGACTTTATACAAGCGCATCCGAATGGATTAATTGCTCATTGCTACGATGCGCCGAAAGATACACTTCAAGCACAATTCACTTCAACAGATTGTCCAATATTGATTGGTCCTGAAGGCGATTTCACCTTGGAAGAAGTCGATTTCGCTTTGAAGAATGGATATAAAACAATAACTTTAGGTGAAAATCGTTTGAGAACGGAAACAGCTGGATTGTATGCGGTGATGGCGGCGATGTTGAAAATGGAACATGGAGCATAGAACATAGAATATGAAATTAAAATACATACTTACATTCACATTGACATTGATGGTTTCGCTTGTTTTTGGACAAGGAACCTATCAATTGGCGGTAATGAAATATTCGGGAGGTGGAGATTACTATGCGAATCCAACTGCTTTGCCGAATTTAATTGCCTACACGAATCAAAACTTGGGAACGAATATTTCCAAAGATGTTCCCTATGTAGAAGTTGGAAGTACTGATTTGTTTCAATACCCAATGGTGCACATGACAGGACACGGAAACGTTGTGTTTTCGAGTGCTGAAGCAGAAAATTTGAGAACATATTTATTGGCTGGTGGATTTTTACACATCGATGACAATTACGGGATGGATGAATTTATCCGTGTTGAATTGAAGAAAGTGTTCCCAAACAACCAATTGGTTGAATTGCCTTTTGATCATCCAATTTTCCATCAAAAATACGATTTCAATGGTTTACCAAAAATTCACGAGCATGATGGAAAACGCCCTCAAGCGTTTGGAATCATTGAAAACGGACGCTTGGTGTGCTTGTACACCTACGAAACAGATTTAAGTGATGGTTGGGAAGATCAACCTGTTCACAACGATCCACCAGAAAAAAGAACACAAGCCTTACAAATGGGTGCAAACATTTTGATGTATGCGTTTATGGAGTAAAACCGTTCAGTTGCTGTCTGCACTTTTCATTTGTGCCTTTTTCAGTTTAACTTCCTTTGGTCAATTCAACCCAGGCAGAACCTATTTCAACAAAAACAACGAAGATTGCGATTCAATCAATGCCGTTGGTTACCGAGAAATTGTTTACAGTTTTGAAGGACCCAAAACCATCCAAACTGTTCAATCGTATCGCATGAATGGAACTTTAGCGTCTGAATCTATTCACGATCAATCGCTTTTTCCTTATAAATATTCGGTGCGAAAAATCTATGATACACTGGAACGGTTGAAGGAAACCCAAAACGTTTATTTGGACAATTTAGAAGGTCCTTTCGAGAAATTCTACCCAAACGGAGCACTGAAAGCTAATGGTTCATACCATTTGAACAATTACGATGACACCTTACTTGGCTATTATCCAAATGGAACGGTGAAACGCGTTGATGTGTTCTGCAATGGAAAGTTAATTGAAGGCAAGTGTTTTGGCACTGATGGAAAAGACACAACACATTTTCCCTTTTTTCAACAAGCTTCTTTTCCGGGGGGAATGAAAGAATTTAATCATTACCTCATGTCAAATATGAAATATCCTCAAGTTGCCTTGGAAAATAACATTCAAGGTAGCTGCTACCTCAAATTTCTTGTTCATCCAGACGGTTCAATCTCCTCTGTTACAATAGTACGAGGAGTTCCCGGTTGCCCAGAATGCGACAAAGAAGCATTACGATTGATCAAAGAAATGCCGAATTGGGTGCTGGCTATTGATGATGAACAATTCGCAACCGCCTCATCCTATTATCAACTATCAATCAATTTCAGACTCGAATAACATGCGTTTCCTTCTTTTCATATTCGTACTTTTCGTTCAAGTTGGTTTATTCGCCAACGTTGAATTACCTGATGCGTTGAGCGACCACATGGTTTTGCAACAAAACACAAAAGTGAAATTGTGGGGAAAAGCGAACAAGAAAAAGTTGTTGAAAATCAACGTTTCATGGTCAAAAAGAACCTATCATGTGCGCGCCGATAAAGACGGCAATTGGCAAGTACTCATTCAAACGCCTAAAGGAAGTTTCACGAAGCACACGATTACGTTTAAAGAAGGATTAACGCACAAACTGGAAGATGTTTTAATTGGAGAAGTTTGGTTTTGCTCGGGACAATCGAACATGGAAATGCCATTGACGTTTACGACATCGTGTTCGCGCGGGATTCGGCCCAAGAAATGCATCACAAAACCACTGGCAGTTTCATAAGGACCTTCTGGAACTTCTAGACGAGTTTGCTCAATTAAATCCTCAATAGAGATCAAGCCATCGACCTCGAAATCACCAGTGCGCTCTTCTAATGAAACCTCG
>JALQYQ010000004.1 GCA_023262855.1 Crocinitomicaceae bacterium | reverse complement strand
AAACTTTTTTAGAAGGTTTCTTCTTAGAAAAGTTCTTCGCAAATCCTGCTTGATTACTCACTGGTGGAACTTGTATGTCTTTTGATCCGTTAATTGCAAGAATTGGAATTTTCATCTTTTTCAAATAATCGGCAGCATGATAAGCTAAAAATTGTCTCCCCCAATCATTGTTCAACATCATCATAATTCCCATTTGATATTGTGCTTGAGTTGTCATTACAGTAAATTCTTTTGGAGCAACAGCATAACGAGATTCAATGTACTTTGACAAAGGTTCTACTGCTTTTTCAGCTGAATTTTCCGCTAGAATTGGACAAATTCCTTTGATTGTTTCTTCAGCCCAACGACCTACTTCCTCCGAACCTCCACTTGCTTTGTAAACTAAATAGTTTTGCTCTGCTAAGACTTCACCACCGGATGTTCCAACAGAAGCTAATTCTACGACAAACTGAATTTTCTTGTTCGATCTTGCAGCAATCAAGGCATGCATTCCTCCTTCAGAATGTCCTGCAACGCCAATTTTATGTCCCGCAAATCGTTGATCACGCACAAGATAATTCACGCAAGCATTTACATCTGAAGCAAAATCCTCTAAACTGGCAGTTTGAAATGAACCCGTGCTTTTTCCAACGCCGCGATCATCGAAACGCAAACAACCGATTCCATTTCGAGCTAAATAATCTGCAATCACTAAAAAGGACTTATGTCCCATCAATTCACAGTTGCGATCTTGCGCACCCGATCCAGAAGCCAAAACGACAATCGGATAATTTGTTCCAGCATTCAACGGCAATGTCAAGGTTGCTCCTAGTGTGTTTTCTCCATTTTTTATCAATAGTTCTTCAACTGGATAAGCGAAAGGTGCTTTTGGTTCTTGCGGACGCTTTGCAACAATTTTTTCTTGTACACGACGCGTAAACGTAACAGCCCATTTATAGTCCATTTGCGACATGACTCCAACGATTGAATCTCCCGTTTTTGAATAAGTTCCTTCAAAAGAAACCCCTGTTTTAGTCCATAAAAACGACAAGGTAGAATCCGTAATTTTCACCTTATCCATTGGCAAATTTTTTGTTTTATCACTGTCTGGATTCGTTGCCAAAACAGAAGGATTAATTGGGTTGTTATTGACGAAGATATCCAAGCGGTTTGAATTTCCCATCACGGAAAAACTGGTATGCCACGTTCCACTGATTTGGCCAAAAGCGAATTGTGAAAGTAACATCAGCGCGAATACAAGAATTGGTTTCATAAACTTGAATTAGGTGTTAATAATGGAAATCAATTGGAGCGTTTTCTGCTCATTATCAAATGGAATTAAACATTCTTTGCGTTTGAGTAATTCATCTTCATTGAATGATTTATGCATCAAATCTTCAATTAATTGCTTAAAATCAGAAGGTGTTTGGGCCACTGAAACCAATTGCTTTAATTCACCCGTTCCTGCCAACATGTGTGGATTGCAAACAATGAATTTTCCTGCGTAAAGCACATTGATCAGCTTCAATTTTAATCCAGTTGGTTGATTGGTAAACAATAAATGGATGTGCGCGTGTTGAATTAATTCGGTCATCACATCTTCCTCTGGACTATTGACCAATTGTACATTCGGTTTAGCTGAAATGTCCTTTATCAATGTTTCACTTGGATGCAAACCAGCAACGATGAATTGAAAAGGTAACTCAAAAACGCCAGCATTCGCGAGGGAATAATAAGCCTCAACATTTTCTTGCACACTCAAATTTCCATGAAACAAAATGTATGGATCTTTGTCCGATGCTGTGGAAACATTCAACGCATCATTTGCATGAAAACTTGGAAGATAACTAACTTTATTTGTTGGAAATTGCCTTTCGAAATAGCTTGTATCTTCTTGTGAAACGATTAGCATGTGATGTGCCTTCGCCAAGTGTTTTTCGTAGGATTTTAGTTTGCGTGCTTCCAACAAAAAAAAGCACTTTTTGATCCAATTATGTTCAGCTTTTGCCAATCCACGATAGTAATCATGTTCAATATTACTTTCTCGAAAGATCGTGTGACGTTGTGCGAAACGTTTGTCTAAAAGGATTCCTGTTGTATGGAATCCTTCCATTAATATGGGAAAATTGTCTTGCAACAAGCGTTCATTTAATTCGTGTGAAATGCGCGATTTAACAATATATGGAATCTTAGAAAATTGTTGAAGAATCGACGTTGAACGCTTGTAATAATGAACTTCCAATGCCAACTCCTTCAATTTTTCTTGTTCACCACGCCCATATTCAAAGCAATGTAAAATCACATCAACACCTTGTTTTTTTAAGCAACGAATTTTATGATAAACATCGATGACTCCGCCGTAATTCGCTGGATAGGGAACATCAAATGAAATGATATGTACTCTTGCGTTAGTCAACTTTTGGATAAATTTCTTCTAAAACGTGTTGTTCATTATCCCAATTTTCTACTGCAGCGGCTAGCTTGCAATTGGCCTTTATTTGATCCAATTTAACTGGATTTTCTTGTAAATCGCGAATGGCGTTTGCTAAAGTCTCTGGTGTCAATTCAGGCAATATGGTTCCGATTTCGTGCTTTTCAATTACGCGTTTAATTTCCACCAAATCCGTTGCTACAATTGGAGTTGAAGCATGGATGTAATCAAAAACTTTATTCGGAAGTGAAAACAAGTAGTTCTTATTCGTCGGTTTATCAAGTGTTAATCCAACATCGGCATGCTGCGTAAATGCCATCATTTCAGCGTAGGGACGTTTGCCATAAAAACGCACTTTTTCAGACAATCCTTCGTGCTGAACGCTTTCTTTTAATTGTGCCACAACATCACCATCACCAACAATCATTAAGCAAGCATGATCAAGTAATTTCATGGCCTCTATCGCTTCTTCCGCCCCGCGATCCACATTGATTCCAGCTCCTTGAATAATAATCAAAAACACATTTTCTGGAATGTTCAAATCAGCTTTGCTTGGCAAAACTTCCAACTGAAAACGGGGAGAAATGTTGCGAACGACTTTGATTTCTTTGCGGTACTTTTCATGGTACAGTTGAGCAATGGATTCATTGACTGTATAAACGGTTTTTAGCTTTGGAAAAATCCAGCTTTCAATCGCTTCCCACACTTTTTGAACTCGCGGACGATGAATCAATTCTGGGACTTCTGTAAAATACTCGTGCGAATCGTACACCAAGCGCGCGTTTGGTTTGAACTTGCTAGCAGCATAATTGGCGAGCAAGGTATCTAAATCATTCGAAACCAATAAATTTGCACGTTTCGTTAGCAAGAAAAAGAAAAGGCGGAGGTTGTAAAGTGCGTAAAATTCTGCTCCTGTTTCTTTGGCCAATTTAAACCGTTTGGTTTGATAGGAACGCGGGGGTAATTCGATGCTGTCTTTTTTCTGGCGACCAACTAGCAATACGTCATAACCTTGTTTTTCGAGAAACAAACAGATTTTATTCACCCGATTATCGGTGTATAAATCATTGGTTACTGATACAATTGCGCGTTTTTTTCTAGCCATTGTTCAAAGGTAGAAATTTAATGGAAGCTAGCTTTGATTGCAGACTAAAGAAAAGCAATTACGAACGCGACCATTAAGAAGATAAAGAAGGCAAGAAAAATAGCATCAATTATGAAAAGAACCGTACTTGCTCGTAAATAGCGCTCTCCTTTCATCGTATTATAGCGTTGTTTTTTGACTTCAAAATAATTCGTAACGGCTAATAAAAAGAAAATTAAACCGAGAAAGGGGATAATAGATGTAACGATCCCACCAACAAAAAGGCCTGTTGTTTTTGTGGCCATTTTTTCTGTATTCAATGCTTTTTCGAGTTGATCGTCATTGTTGGCTTGGTCTAAACTATCATCAACGCCTGACTCAATCTGAATGTTCGAAATAGGAGACACTTCAGTCAATTCAGGGCTAAAATCTGTCGTTTGCTCAGTCGTGGGTCTTAATTCTATTGGCCTTGGATCTGATGCCTCAATGCTTTTTGTTGGTGTTACATCTGCTTGAACAGCTTGCTTTTCAACGCTAACGATTTCTTGTTTTTCCGCTTTAACCAAGCGCAATCTGCCTTGCTGCAATGTACCGCAAGAACTTAAAAAAAGAACAATAAAACTAAGGGTAAAAAGCTGTTTCATCGAGTAAAATTTAGAATTAAACGTAAATTAAAGAGATTTAGTTTATTACCGCATCAGTTTTTCCAATGATCGTACTGATTTGCTCAAAAGCGTGTTTGATATGTTTCACATCAGCGAAAATGATGCGCAAACGATCGTTTTGTTCACTCAATTTACAGCCTTGACCATTGCGCTGAATGTAATTCAATACTTGCTGGAACATATCAGTTTCGTAGAACGGCGATTGTGGATTCGAAATGAAATAACCAACCATTTTTCCTGATTTAATCACCAATCGTTCCAGACCAATTTCCTCAGCCAACCAACGCAATTTAAAGGATAAAATCAATTCATTAACTTGTTTTGGCAACGGTCCAAATCGGTCGACCAACATTTCAGAGAATTTCTGCAATTCTGCTTCGTCTTTCAAGTTGTCCATTTCTTGGTACAAACTCAAACGCTCAGCAACGTTGTTCACATAATCGTCAGGAATACGCACTTCTAAATCTGTTTCCAAAATACAATCTTTCACAAAATGCAACATGGAATCAGTCGTGCGCTCCTCAAACAATTCTTTAAACTCGCTTTCACGTAATTCTTCAATCGCTTCGTTCAAGATTTTCTGATACATCTCAAATCCAATTTCTGAAATGAATCCGCTTTGTTCACCACCCAACATATTTCCAGCTCCACGAATGTCCAAATCTTTCATCGCAATGTTGAAACCTGAACCCAAATCAGAGAATTGAACCAAGGCTTCCAATCTCTTGCGCGAATCCGAGGTCATGATGCTAAACGGTGGTGCCACCAAGTAACAGAATCCTTTTTTATTGCTTCGTCCAACGCGACCGCGCAACTGGTGCAAATCACTCAATCCAAAATTGTGCGCATCATTAATGATGATCGTATTGGCATTTGAAATATCAATTCCCGACTCAATAATCGTTGTCGCTAACAAGACATCGTACTCACCATTGATGAAATCAAACATGATTTTCTCCAATTGCTTTCCGTCCATTTGTCCATGACCAATTCCTACGCGAACACCCGGACACAAACGACTAATCATCCCTGAAATTTCACGAATATTCGCCAAACGGTTGTGAACGAAAAACACTTGTCCACCGCGACTCACTTCATACGCAATGGCATCGCGAATCGTTTCTTCATTGAAGAGAATGATATCCGTTAACACGGGTTGTCGATTTGGTGGTGGCGTATTGATAATGCTCAAATCGCGCGCTCCCATCAACGAAAACTGTAAGGTTCTTGGGATCGGTGTAGCTGTTAATGTTAGCGTATCAACAGTTGCACGCAAGGTTTTCAATTTGTCTTTAACTGCAACACCAAATTTTTGTTCCTCGTCGATAATCATCAATCCAAGGTCTTTGAATTTGACGCGCTCAGCAACAACAGCATGCGTTCCAATCAAAATATCGATTTTCCCTTCAGCCAATTTCTTCAAGGTTTCCGTTGTGTCTTTCGACGATTTAAAACGATTGATATAATCTACTGTCACAGGAAAATCTTTCAAACGTTCTTTGAAACTGCGGTAATGCTGCATCGAAAGAATCGTTGTTGGAACTAAAACAGCAACTTGTTTTCCATCGGTTGCAGCTTTGAAAGCGGCGCGAATGGCAACTTCCGTTTTACCAAAACCAACATCTCCACAAACCAATCGATCCATTGGTGTTGGCGATTCCATATCTTTCTTAATGGCTTCCGTTGCTTTCAGCTGATCGGGCGTATCTTCATACATGAACGAAGCTTCCAACTCGTTTTGCAAGTACGTGTCTTCGTTGAACGCAAAGCCCGGTTGACTCTTGCGCTTCGCATATAATTGAATTAAATCGAAGGCAAGTTCCTTGATTTTTTTCTTGGTCTTATTTTTTAAGTTCGTCCACGCCTGCGTTCCTAATTTGTTCATTTTCGGAACAGAACCATCTTTTCCAGTGAACTTCGAAATGCGGTGAAGCGAGTGAATTCCAACGTACAAAACGTCGCCGTCCTTGTACACCAAACGAATTGCTTCCTGCGGTTTTCCGTTGACATCAATCGTTTCCAAGCCCGAAAATTGTCCAACTCCATGATCGATGTGCGTAACGTAATCGCCTTTTTGAAGGTTGTAAATTTCTTTAAGTGTGAGCGCTTGTTTCGCCTGACGGAATCCTTCTTTTAAGCGGAAACGGTGATAACGCTCAAACAATTGGTGATCGGTATAACACACCAATTTCTGACTCGGCGAAATAAATCCTTCGTGCAAGGCAATTGGCAACGGTTTGAAATCAACTCCGCCTCCAATGTCCTCAAAGATTTGGTACAAACGATCTATCTGCTTCGGCTGATTAGAAAAGATGAGGTTGGTGAAATGCTGTTCAGTTCTGTTGACCAAATCTTCGCGCAACAAATCAAAATTCTTGTTGAAGCTGGGCTGTGGAAGAAAATCGAAGTTAAAAACTTGATCTGCTTTGAAATGAAATTCTGGACCCCATTCGATGCTATTGTAGGCTTCAATTTCCTTCTTCACATCACTTGGATGCAAGTACAATTCACTTGGAATCGTGCGTTTTACTGTGTCCGATAAACCAGAGAAAATCTTCACCGATTTCTCATATTCTTTTTCCAAAGTAGAAGTCAATTGATCAAAAGAAGAAAGCCAAAGCGTTACATTTTTCCCTAAAAACTCAAAGAAACTTCCATTGCCTTCCAAGTTCAATTGACCTTGAACGTTTGGAATGATATTAAAATGCTTGTGTGTTGTAAGTGATAATTGTGAACTGGCATCAAAGGTTCGGATGGATTCTACCTCATCGCCAAAAAACTCAATGCGGAAAGGATGATCATTGGAATACGAAAACACATCGATAATTCCTCCACGAATTGAAAATTGTCCCGGTTCGTAAACAAAATCAACGCGCTCAAAATGATAATCCAACAAAAGTTCATTGATAAAATCGATCGAATAGGATTTTCCAACTTCAACGCGTAGGGTGTTTTCGCTCAGCTTTTTTTGCGTCGGAACTTTCTCGAAAAGTGCTTGTGGATAGGTTACCACCCAAACATTGCTGCCGTTGTTGATCTTTTCCAAAACCTCTGCGCGCGACACCACATTCGCATTATCCGTTTCTTCCAATTGGTAAGGAACACGATAAGACGCAGGATAAAACAACACACGCTTGTCTTCAGGAAATAATCCTTCTAAATCATTCAAGAAATAGGCAGCATCTTCTTTGTCATTCAAGACAAACAAATGATGTCCGGGCGTTTGATCCGCTAAGGCAGAAGCACACAAACTGCGGGAAGAACCAACAAGGCCTTTCCAATGAATATGTGTTCCAGCAAATTGCAATTGATTCGCAGTAGCGTCAATTTGTGCGATTTTCGAGAAACGTTGTTTGAGTTCCTTTAGTTCCATTTTTATTGAAGCGGAATGCTTTTAGTACTCCAAAAGACTCAATGCTTTTTCAACCATTTGTTTTGAGCCGATGAACAATGGAACACGCTGATGTAAACGCGTTGGTTTAATATCTAAAATACGTTCTCTTCCTGTTGATGCCAATCCACCCGCTTGTTCAGCAATGAAGGCTAAAGGATTACATTCGTACAACAAACGTAATTTTCCTTCTGGAGAAGTAGTTGTATCTGGGTAAATATAAATTCCACCTTTGATCATGTTGCGGTGAAAATCTGCCACCAACGAACCGATGTAACGACCTGAATAAGGTGCGCCTTTATCGTTTTCGAAGCTTTGACAGTATTGCGTATATTTCTTAATTCCTGGGTTACAAATGTCGATGTTACCTTCATTCATGGCATAAATTCTACCAGTTTCAGGCATTTTCATGTTCGGATGCGACAAACAAAATTCACCGATAGAAGGATCTAAGGTAAATCCGTTTACACCTTTTCCTGTTGTGTACACCAACATTGTCGATGAACCGTACAAAACATAACCAGCAGCGATTTGTTCTGTTCCAACCTGAAGCATGTCTTCTTCTGTTGCCAACGTTCCTAAAGCACTTTGACGTTTGTAGATTGAGAAAATTGTACCGATTGAAACGTTCACATCGATGTTAGAAGAACCATCCAAAGGATCAAACAACACGACATATTTTGCATTTTTCGCAGTGTCAGATTCGAATGCAACGAAGTCATCATTTTCTTCGGATGCAATTCCACACACTTCTCCACCATTGCGAAAAGCTTTGATAAATTGCTCATCAGCCACCACATCCAATTTTTGTTGTTCCTCACCTTGCACATTGGTTGCTCCATGCGCACCCAAAATGTGGTCTACCAATCCAGCTTTACGTACATCGCGGCTCACCATTTTCGATGCAACAGCAATATCATTCAGGATACGAGACAATTCACCAGTGGCATTTGTGAAATCCGCTTGGCGGTCCATGATGAATTCATTCAGTGTGATAAGATTTGACATGACGCTAATTTTTTTGCAAATATCGTTATTTCTGCTGTATAACTTTTGATAATCCAGGATAAAAATCCCACAGTCTTTGGCTACCTCTCATCTCTCATCGTTCATCACTCCACACTCCTTGTTCATCGTTCCTCTCTCACCGTCCTTCGTCTTCTAGTCCTGACTCTTGCCTCCTGCATTCTTTAAGTCTTTTCATCTTAAAGTCCTAGTGTCCTAACATCCAAATCAAAACCGCATACCTCACCGCTTTCCCCAACACCATCAATCCAAAAAACCGCCAAAATGAAACACGGAAATAACCCAGCGCCACCGAAAGCGGATCACCCACAAACGGCACCCACGAAAAAAAAGCCAACCAATAACCGTAGGTCTGAATACGATGCTCGAAAGAACGAATTTTCATGTGACTAATTCCGATGCGTTTGAGCCAATTCGGATTCCCGAGTAAACCAAGCGCATAGTTCGTTAAACCGCCCAATGAATTTCCGATGGTTGCAACTATCAGACAAAGCGTTGGATCATATCCTTGCGTAAGCATGAGCAGCAGAATCCCTTCCGAACTCAATGGCAGTATCGTAGCCGAAAGAAAACTGGCAAAAAACAAACCGACGTATCCAACCGTAAAATAATCCATCAATCAAAGATAGGTTTAAATACAGACTCAACGACGCAAGTCCTGTGCTTTTCAACGCAGAGTTGTGGAGTTAAAAGAGGTCACGGAGCTGTTTTAGCTATCCTATTCTCTCCGCGTCCCTTTGCGTTCATTGCGTCTTTGCGTTGAAATATTAAACAAAGTGCATTTAAAACGAAGCGCACAACTCCAAGCGTAGCGTTCTCTCCGCGTGCCTTTGCGTCTTTCACTTCGTGGCTGCTCCGCGGTGCGTTTAAAAAGTAAAGCGCGTTGTGTTTCCTAGATGTTTGATCTGCGAAACTCAGCGATATCAGCGGGATATAAAAGAAAGGGCAATGTGTTTTGGTTTCCAACGACCTGTCCCGCATTTCGGGAGATTACACAGATAAACGCAGAGTAGTGTTGGCAAGAATATTCTTCGCGAACTCCTCGAGCTCAGTGCCTCCGCGTTGAAAAACCCAAAATATAAGACACAAAAAAACCGTTCCCCTTGCGAGAAACGGTTTTCCAATCTATAATCAAAAATTATTTTTTGATGAATTTTTGTGTTGCAACTGAGTTACCAGTGTTAATGTTCACATAGTAAACACCGCTTGACAAGTTAGAAGCATCAAATGTAGTTTTTTGCGTTCCAGCTGTTAAGTTGTTTTCAGTAACTGTAGAAATTACTTTTCCTGTTACATCAACCAATTGCAAAGTAACTGTTGCATCATTTTTCAATGAGTAAACAACTGTTGTTTCACCTGAAGTTGGGTTAGGAGCAATGAATCCAACTGTTACATCAGATGCCAATTCACCAACATTCAATGTTTGGTTCAAGTTCAATTCAGATACAACTTGTGTTCCTAAAGTAAACCAGTTGTTTCCTGGAGTTGAACCGAAATCACCAAATACGTGAGTTGAAGCATCATCATCAAATGGGTTTTCTAAATAACAGAAGTGATTTGCATCACCACCATCGTGTTGAATCAATGCTAAATAATAGTTATCAGCTAACAATGTTGGAATTGTAGATGGACCAGATGTTGCTTGGTGGAAATTCAAAATAACATCTTTTGAAGAGTTATTTGAAGAAGGGTACATTGCAGCAGTAATTGGGAAATACCAGTCACCAGCTTCTGTAACGTGTGCATCAGCAAATGTTGTTGCGTTTGCAAAATCTACCAAGTACAAAGTAACATATAACTCACTTCCAACTGTTGTTGGGTAGTTTGTTGAACGTCCAACTTTTAAGTTAATTCCATGTAAGTCTGCATCTGTTGGGATGTAGAATACTGATCCAAAGCCCATATAAACACTTTCTGTCGATGTAGCTCCTAAATCTTTACCAATACTTCCGAAGTACAATGGTTGTTGTAAGTCTGTTTGACCATAAATTCCATCAGTAATTTTGAATGTACGTGTGAAATCGTTATCAGCAGTGTTTTCATCTACTTCTGTCATACCCAATTGGTATGCAACTGTGTAAGTACCAGCAGCGTATCCAGACATGTCAATTGTTGTAGCAAACGTAATTGTATCTGCTTCTAAACTGAAATCGTTTGTTAACACACCACCTGTTTCAGTAACGTTAACTCCTCCAGGACCTGTAACTGTTACAGTTAACGCTGTATTTGTTGGAGTTAATTTCCCTAAGTTTCTAACTTTTGCTTGAACTGTTAAGTTTCCAGCGAAAACTGTAGGAATACTTGTGTACTCATAACCTGCAGCGATATCACCTAACCAAGCATCTACTAACTCAAGGTTGTAGTTTGGTTTTTCATAAATTTGAATATCGTCAATCAACCAGAAATAATGCGTATTTGCTTGTCCATTTTGGTCAGTGTTTACACCATCCCAGATGAATTTAACGCGTGAGGTTGATGATAAATTTGTTGTGTATGGAGTCAAGTCAACTGTTACATCCATTGGTTGCATGATATCCTCAGTTGGTTGATTTCTATCAACTCCTAAATCAACTGGAATTGGAGCAGACCAAGTTGTTCCATTGTCTTCTGAAATTGCAATTGCAAATGGAATCTCAGTAGCGTTACAACAGTACATTGCTTCAGTTTTAAACGTCATCACAATTCCGTTTGCTCCTGTAGAAAAGTCAATTGCTGGAGAAACAACCTCTCCATCAACTGGTGTTGATGCGAAATCTACTTCTGTTGGATAAATCGGTCCAAACGAGTTCCAAGTCAAGAAACGTCCAGTTAAATTATCTGCATAACCGTAAGAACTCATAGGGTGAGTTGAACCTAATGACCAGTAAACTCCTGGGTTACCAGCAGCTGTATAAACACCGTTAGGAGTTGTCATAGCTGTTGTTCCACCAAAATCTTCTGTCCATAATACATTCAATGCTTTCTCTGCTTCTTCAATTTGAGCAGGAGTAGATGGCTTAACAGCAACTACTGAAGGTTGAGTTTTCGGAGTGGTGATTTTACCATCAACACCGAAATTGTACTCTTTTGTTAAATTTTGCCCCCAAGCAGTTGCACAAAGTGCCAAGGAAGCAATCGAAAAGTATACTTTTTTCATAATCATGATTATTTTAGATGAACAAATATAAACCATTTATAGTAACATTGATGCACCACTTAACTATTTAACTACTACCGATCCTTCAAAAAAGGCAACAGTTCACGTGTGGCGTTCAAGTTTTCTTTTGTTATTGTCACAATTTTAACTTCTTCATTTCCAGCTTCGCAAAAATTAACAGCCCCCAAGGCATCTACAACTTGCGAATCACCAGAGTAGCTCAATCCATTGGCATCCGTTCCAACTCGGTTCACACCAACAACATAACATTGATTTTCAATGGCACGCGCTTTTAAAAGTGCTTTCCAATGTTCGCTGCGACGCTCCGGCCAATTGGCTACATACAAGATAACGTCGTAAGCGGCCGTTTGGTTGGAAGTCATACGGTTTCTAACGATTTCCGGAAAACGCAAGTCATAACAAATCTGCAATTGGATGTTCCAATTTTTATAACTGACAATCTTCTCTGCCAATCCTGAAGCATAGGTTAAATCCTCGCCTGCCAAACCAAAGGTCTTACGTTTGTCGTAAATTGTAATGCCTCCGTTCGATTCAACAAAAAGTCCACGGTTATAATACGAACCATTTTCACGCGCAATCATCGAGGTATAAATCGCAGCGTTTTTTTTCGCCGAAAGTTCTTTCAACCATTGAATGGAAGCAGAATCCTCCATATTTTCAGCCATTTCTTCAGCGTTCATGGAAAAACCTGTTTGAAACATTTCGGGCAATAAAATAAGATCAACGGCTTCTACATTGGCCAATAAATTCGAAAAATGATCCAAATTTGCCTGTTTATCTTCCCAAACTTGGTACGCTTGTACCAAGGCAATTTTTAAATCTTGCATAATCGTTCAGCGGCTTGAGTGAGTGTATCTGTGTCTTTTGCAAAACAAAAACGAATCAATTTTAAATCGCGCCCATCAGCATTAAAAACCGACAGTGGAATAGTTGCTACTCCATGTTCGCTTACCAAACGCTTGCAAAATTCGGTATCTGCTTCTTGACTAATCTGTGCATACGACGCAACTTGAAAATAAGATCCTTCGGAAGGCAACAATTCAAAACGACTTTCTTTGATGAGGTTGCGGAATAAATCGCGTTTGTCTTGGTAGAACGAACCCAATTGCAACACATCCACTTTATCCAAGTATTCGCTCAAAGCAACTTGCGCCACACTGTTCACGCAAAACACCAAAAACTGATGAACCTTTTTGATTTCAACCATTAAGTGTTCCGGTGCTACCAAGTAACCAACTTTCCATCCGGTAATGTGGAATGTTTTACCAAACGAAGACACAACAATGGTACGATCGATTAAGTTTTTTCGCGTATTGGCAGAAATGTGTTTTTCTTCAAATGTGATGAACTCATACACTTCGTCTGAAAGCAACACAACGTTTGGATGTTTCGCCAAAATGCGCTCCAATTGTTCAATGTCTTCAAGTGAAAAAATGCGTCCAGAAGGATTGTGCGGATTATTTACAATAAGCATACGTGTTTTTGGTGTAATTGCTTGTTCAACGCGTTCCCAATTCGGCGTAAAATCGTCGTTCAAGGCAATACGAACAGGTTTTGCCCCTGTCAAAATTACAGGTGGTTCGTAACAATCGTAACTTGGGTCTAAAATCACTACTTCTTCCCCTGAATTGACCAATGCTTGAATCGTTGCGTAAATTGCTTGAGTTGCCCCAGCAGTTACCAAGATTTCAGTTTCAGGAACAACCGTTCTTCCATAACAGCGCTCAATCATTCCTCCAATTTTTGCCAATAAAGGTAGATAACCAGCCATTGGAGCATATTGATGAATGGAATCTTTCGAAATGCGCTGAAGAATATCCGTCAATTGTGCGTCAACTGGAAAATTTGGAAAGCCTTGTGAAAGATTGATGGCATTATGTTCCACCGCCAATTTTGACATGACCGTGAAAATAGTCGTTCCAACATGAGGTAATTTAGACATGTGCTTTGTTTTGTTACACAAATATAGAGAATCGGAGGAATCTCAATTGACCGTTCAACACCTGTTTTAACAAATTAACACTTCCATTTTTAAAGCGATTCCTTTTTTAACTATTATTGTTTCTCAAAATTAAAGAAAGATGAAATAAGCACAACGAAATAATTTTCGATAGAAACACAAATGAAAATTAGTTCGTTTTGCGATTCCATATGACAATTAAAAAGCAAATTAAATACATATGAAACAGACATATACATTCATTGCAACTGCAGTTTTAAGTTTAATGGCATTTGGATCTCAAGCACAGGAAGTGAAAGAGGTCAAAAAAGAAATTCGCAAAGAGGTGAATTTACAAGAAGAGAATGGCGAAAAAACCTTAACGATTACTACAACTGAAAATGGTAAGGTAACTGAAGAGGTGTACAAAGGTGAAGCAGCTGAAGCGAAATTGGCAGAGTTTGAAACCAAAGAAGGCGAAGTGCGTGAGGAAGTGAATGTCATTGAAAACAACGGAGAAAAAACGGTTACAATTACAAAAACAGTGAATGGACAAACGACTGTTGAAGTGTTAACAGGTGCTGAGGCGGATGCGAAATTGAAAGAAATGAACCTGCAAACCAACGAAGCACGTCCACAAAAAGAGGGAATGAAAATCGAAAAACAGCAAATTCGAAAAATTGAACCAATCAAAAAGAATTAAATAAATAACACTCAAAAAGCTGGCTAAATTGGTCAGCTTTTTTGGCTATTTTCGCACCATGAAACGATTGCTATTTATAATTGTGCCACTTGTAATGGCTGCCTGTTCATCGAAAGACGAACAATTCTGTAAATGTTTAAATGCAGGAGAAGAGTTGAATGCCTATGCGTCAAAAATGCTTACTCAAGAAGTTACAAAAGAGAAAGCAACAAAAATGCAGCAATTAAAAGATGCGAAGAAAAAAGAATGCGCCGACTATCAAACCATGATGGGCGATGAAATGTTGAAGCGCAAAGCGGAATGTAGTAACTAATTCACACTAAATTTCATTCAAAATAAGAAAGGCTGTTACAATCGTAACAGCCTTTTGTCTTTATAATTATTCTCAAGGAACTTCTAAAAATTTAATTTTTCCGTAAACGAAGAAAAATAATTTTTTTGAAGTTCCTTAATTAAAAATCACATCCAAGGCTTCACAGAACTTCTCAGCAGTAAGCGTTAAAATTTCTTTCGTGTGTGCCGCTGAAACAAAACCAACTTCATATCCGCTAGGACCTAAATAAACTCCACGGTTCAATAACTCGCGATGAATGTTTTTAAATCCTGTCATGTCTGGATTGATTTCATCTGCTTTGTGAATGCTTTTCTTTCCATCAAACGACAACCAGAAAATGGAGCCGATTGTTACCAATTCAAAATTGTAGTTCTTTGCTTTCGCATGTGAATTGATGAGGTCTACAAAATAACGCGTGCGTTCTGTTTGATCTTCGTAAAATCCTGGTTTCGCACATTCTGTTAATTGCGCAATTCCAGCTGCCATTGCAACAGGATTACCCGATAGCGTTCCTGCTTGATAAACAGGTCCATCAGGAGAAATTTGTGCCATGATTTCTGCTCTCGCTCCATAAGCTCCAACTGGTAACCCTCCTCCAATAATTTTTCCGTAGGTAACAATGTCTGGTGTGATGCCATACAATTCTGCAGCTCCTGAAAAAGCAACTCTGAATCCAGAAATCACCTCATCAAAGAACAATAAAATGCCTTCTTGCGTACAAATTTCTCGTAAAGCCAACAAGAACGTTTTTTCTTGCAACAACAATCCATTGTTCGCTGGAATCGGTTCGATAATCGCACACGCAATTTCATTCTTAAATTCAGCAACACATTGTTTCAACGCTTCAAGGTCGTTCAAAGGAAGCACCAACGTATCCATGGCAACATTTACCGGAACACCTGCGCTAGATGTTTCTCCAAACGTTACTAATCCACTTCCTGCTTTCACCAATAAGGCATCAGAATGTCCATGGTAGCAACCCTCAAACTTGATGATTTTTGTTTTTCCAGTATATCCACGAGCCATACGCAAAGCCGACATCACTGCTTCAGTTCCTGAACTTGTGAAACGAATTTTATCGATAAACGGGTTGCGACTCAAAATCAAATCTGCCAATTCATTTTCTAAACGCGTAGGAGCACCGAAGCTCGCACCATTCTGCAAAGCGCCAACAATTTTTTCATAAACAGCAGGGTGGTTGTGACCCAAAATCAATGGTCCCCAACTACAACAATAGTCAATGAATTGATTGTCGTCTTCATCCCAAATGTAACAGCCATCTCCTTTTTTAATAAAAAGTGGCGAACCTTCAACCGATTTAAACGCACGAACAGGAGAATTTACTCCGCCTGGAAAATACGTTTTTGCCGTTTCAAATAACGCTTCAGAGTTTGAGCGTTTTATCGTGTGTTGCGTTGACATGTTTATCTGTTTTGAATGCAAAATTAGTACTTATCTATGTAGTACAATCAGAAAAGTAGTATTGTTTGTGTTTTGGTAAAAAAAAAAATGAAGAAAAGGTTATTCAATGAAATCATAAACAATCGGATGTCCTTGTGATTGGAATAAAGTTGTAATTTCGCCCACAAAACCAACTATTTTAGTCTACCAAACGTAATGTGTTAATGAAATTATCTGCACTAAACCTAATTTTATTTCTTGTACTTGTATCATCGTGCACAATTCAAAAGCGACTGTACCAACCCGGTTGGGATATTAGTTTTAAAGGAAATTGGAAGAAAAATCATGCAATCCAAGCATCGGATGAGGTTCACCTGCGGGTAGAAAAAGATAGCTTGGAAAATCTGGTAGTTCTTGGTCAAAAAAAGGAACTTCCGGAACATGAAGATTTAATGCGTGAAAACGATTTGAACGAATCACCAGTTTTTGAGAACGTCAATCAAAAGAATCCTATAATAACATCGATTTCCAAGCAAGTTGATCTCACAAAAAGCACTGTTGCGTCCAAAGCATTGAGCACGCAAAAAGTATCGGAACCTTATAATCCATCAAGAGAAATCAATTTGGTTGGTCTTATCGTATTAGTGATAGGATTGTTGGTTATTGCAGTTGGCTTAATGATTTATTTACCGGCGATTTCGAGTACAACCGCATTTATGAGTGGTATTGTTGGGATTTTGTTGCTTGGACTCGGAGGAATCATCAGTTTGGTGGGATTGATAATTATGTTAGCTGGAATCATTACAAATGCGATCATAAAAAATGAGGAGCGCATAAGTAAAGAAAAAGCAGATAAAGAAGCTCAAAGCGAAACAAAAGAAACTGAAACACAAAATCCGCAACCATTGGAACCAATTCCATATGTTCCCAAACCTGAGAAAGAAAAAAAGCAAGCGAAAAAACCGAAAGCTTGGTTGATCATCGGTGGATTCATTGCAGCATTTGGTATAATCTTCCTATTAATCAGCCCGAAATAAGAACGTTTTACATTCGGATCGGTTAATTACTTTTTTTCAGCGAAACCCTTCCCTTTCAATCTTTCATTATCTTTGAAGTGAAATCTAGATATAATGAGCCATTTCGAAAATTCTTTAGCTTTTGCACAAGGTTTGGACGCAAAAGATCCATTAAAATCCTTCCGCGATAAATTTTATTTCCCAACATTTCACGAGAAAACTGTGCGTTATTTCACAGGGAACTCGCTTGGATTACAACCAAAATCAACCAAAGAATACATTCTTGAAGAATTAGATGCGTGGGCTGAATACGGTGTTGAAGGACACTTTTTAGCGAAACGTCCTTGGTTTGCTTACCACGAAAACTTAACGCAAAAAGCGGCGAACGTCGTTGGTGCTTTACCAATCGAAGTGGTGGTGACGCATTCCTTAACAACGAATTTACACTTGTTGATGGTGTCATTCTACCGTCCGGAAAAAAACGGCAAACGAACAAAGATTTTATGCGAAGCAAAAGCCTTTCCGAGTGACCAATATGCCTTGGAATCGCAAGTGAAATTTCATGGACTTGACTTAGCGGAACACTTGGTGGAAGTAGCACCACGTGAAGGAGAACAGTTGATCCGTGAAGAAGATATCTTAGCTAAAATCGAAGAACTAGGAGATGAATTGGCACTTGTCATGATTGGTGGTGTAAACTACTACACGGGACAATTATTTGACATGGAAAAAATCACCAAGGCGGGTCACGCAGTTGGAGCAATTGTTGGTTTCGACTTAGCACATGCCGCTGGAAATATCAACTTAAAATTGCACGATTGGGGAGTAGATTTCGCTGCTTGGTGTGGTTACAAATACTTGAATTCTTCACCAGGTGGAGTAAGTGGAATGTTTGTACACGAGCGTCATGCTTACAATCCTGAATTACCACGTTTTGCTGGTTGGTGGGGCTACGACAAAGAAACACGTTTCTTAATGCAACCAGGTTTCAATCCTATGAAAGGAGCAGAAGGTTGGCAATTGAGTAACGCACCAGTTCTCGGAATGGCAGCACATTTGGCATCGTTAGATATTTTCGAAGAAGCGGGAATGGAGCGCATTGGTGAAAAACGCGATTTAATGACAGCCTACATGGAATTTGTCATTGACGATATTTCTGAAAAAAACAAAGAACGTTGCACATTTGAATTAATCACGCCGCGCGACAAAACAAAACGAGGAGCCCAATTGTCTATCATGGCGAAAGGACAAGGTAAAGCATTGTTTGATGCACTTTCTGCTGAAGGCGTTGTTGCCGACTGGAGAGAACCAAACGTGATCCGCATCGCACCTGCACCTCTATACAATTCATACGAGGATTGTTATTGGTTCGGGCAACTGTTGGAAAAAGCAATACAATAGAATTCGTGATTTATAATTCATGATTTGTGATTTTTGAAAATTGTGATTATCTTAATTTAGGGTATTCACAAAATGAAAAAATGAAATGATTAAAAAATTTGAAGATTTAGGGGTTTGGAAAGAAGCAAGAGAATTGTGCAATACAGTTCATAAACTCATATCAACACCCCCATTTTCAAATGATTATGCATTGGTCAATCAAATCAATCGTTCGAGTGGCTCAATTATGGATAATATTGCTGAAGGATTTGAACGATCGGGAAATCGAGAGTTTATTCAATTTTTAACCATCAGCAAAGCTTCTTGTGCAGAAGTGAAATCACAAGTTTATCGTGCTTTAGATCGTCAGTATTTGACAACGGAAAAAGCAGATGAAATAATAAGCGTAACACAAAGCCTCATTAATCAATTGGGAGGATTTATACATTATTTAAAACAATCAGAATATAAAGGAACGAAATTCAAGGAACCAGATTTAGTCTATTTCACAAATCCTGAATCACGAATCACGAATCACGAATCACGAATCATGAATCCTGAATGACAAATTGAAAGCATGGAAAATAACAAAAAAGTAATCATCGTTGGAGCTGGCTTGGTTGGCTCATTATGGGCAGTTTATTTATCAAAAGCAGGTTATTCTGTTACGATTTATGAACGCCGACCAGATATTCGTAAAGCGGAAATTTCTGCTGGTAAGTCAATCAACTTGGCCTTGTCGAACAGAGGTTGGAAAGCATTGGACGCAGTTGGTGTGGGTGACGAAATTCGCAAAATCGCGATTCCGATGCACGGACGCATGATGCACGACATGAAAGGAAATTTAACGTACCAACAATACGGAAAAGACGGTGAAGCGATTTATTCTGTATCGCGTGGTAAAGTCAATGCAACAATGATGGACATTGCTGAAACACATGGAAACGCAACGATTCACTACAACCACGATTGCCGCAAGGTAGATTTGAAAAATGGAATTGTATACTTGACAAATTCATTGACAGGTGAAGAAATCGTAGATAAAGCAGATTTAGTATTTGCAGCTGATGGAGCATTTTCTTCTGTGCGTTATAACTCAATGCAAAAAACAGATCGCTTCCAATACAGCCAAAATTACATAGCGGATGGTTACCGTGAAATTTTGCTTCCTGCAAATGCAGATGGTTCTTACCGAATGGATAAAAATGCATTGCACATTTGGCCGCGTGGTCGCTTCATGTTGATTGCTTTGGCAAATGAAGATGGATCGTTCACATGCACCTTGTTCATGCCGCATGAAGGAGGAGAAAATGCCTTCGATAAATTAACATCGAAAGAAGCAGTTGACAATTTCTTCAAAACAACCTTCCCAGATTTCTATGAAATGATGCCAAACATCGCGGATGCGTGGGAAGATCATCCATTATCTGCTTTGGCAATTGTTCGTTGCTATCCTTGGCACAATGGAAAAGTGGCTTTGATGGGTGACGCAGCGCACGCAACTGTTCCGTTCTACGGACAAGGTATGAATGCAGGTTTTGAGGATTGCACGGTTTTAAACGAATTAATGCACAAACACAACCACGATTGGGATGCAATCTTCGCTGAATACAGTCCATTGCGTAAACCAGATGGAGATGCGTTACAAGATTTGTCGCTTGAAAATTACTATGTAATGCGTGACTATGTGGCAGATCCAGCCTTCTTATTGCGTAAAAAAATCGAAGCGAAATTCAGTACCTTGTATCCAGAAAAATGGATGCCGTTATATTCGCAAGTAACATTCAGCGAAATACGTTATAGTGTTGCCTACAAACAAGGACAAGTGCAAAACGGAATCATGGATCAAGTGATGGAAATGCCGAACATTGAACAAAACTGGGATTCGGAAGAAGTGATGCAAAAAATCCTTTCTTTGTGTTAATTGATTAAATTGGAACTATGAAGAAAATCCTTTCAGCTGTATTTATTCTGTCATCATTGGTTGTTTTTTCTCAAAGAGATTTTACACCTGGTAAAAAACGCTCTTCTGTTTTCGGAAAGGCCGATTACAAAGATTACCGTTACTTCGGATTGCAAGTTTCTGGCGGCCCAACTTACATGTTTACCCGTTCAGATAAAAACAATCCAACGTATGCAACGACCGATGCAATTGGAAGACCAATTGATTACACCTTTGATCCAGCTGGAAAATTAGGATTCTTCTTAGAAGTTGGTTTGGCTCATTTCCCGAAAAAACGTTCAAAATTATCAACGAAGTTGAAAACGGTTCTTGTTTCGTATTACGATTGGGGACTAGGCTTCAACTACTTGGGAGGAAAAGAAGAAACAACCATCAATTACTACAACCTTTCGAATCAATTGTTGACTACTGCAACTGGAAAAGGTTCGTTTTACAATGGGTCAATTTATGGGCGTTTTACCTTGCACAAGAACATCAATCTTTCGAAAAAATTCTTCATCGACAATGGCTTGGGCGTAAATTTCAACTACCGATTATTCTCAGGAAGTAAAAGTTACGATGGCACAGCAATGGCTGATGATCAATGGTTTTCGAAACCGTTTGCAGCACAATTGCATTACGACTTAGGCTTTGGAATTAAAATGAGTCGCAGAAGTTATTTCATTCCCGGTGTTCAAATGCCAATTGTTGGTTTTGCTCAATGGCGTGGAGGATGTGCAGCAACACATTGGTTTTCATCAAACTATGTACCTGCAATGTTTCATTTGAAATTGATTTACCTCTTCGAGAAAAAAGCAAAAGGATGTCCAGCTGCGAAAGGCAACGACGATGACAACAAACGTTACCGTGAAAGTCAAGGTGGAAATTAAACAAGTATGAAGAAGATTTATTATTTAAGCTCTTGCGATACCTGTCAACGCATTTTAAAGGAAATTAATCCCGGAAAAGATGTTGAATTACAAGACATTAAAGCACAAAACATCGATGCAGCAACCTTGGATTGGATCAAGGAAAAAGTGGGTTCCTACGAAGCCTTGTTTTCAAAACGTGCGATTAAATACCGTTCACTTGGTCTCAACGAAATGAGTTTGACAGAAGCCGATTACCGCAAGTATTTATTGGAAGAATACACCTTTTTGAAACGTCCATTCATGATCAACGGCGATGAGGTTTTCATCGGAAATGCAAAGAAAGATGTTGCTGCAGCAGTGGAATCGTTTAATTTTTAATTAGTCACTAGTTAAAAATCACTTTTATCGAGAAAGCCATGCAATTGATGCAGAACTATTACGCAAGTAAAAACAAGAAATGATATGAGCACGAGAGGTTGGAAAGAAATTAAAGATGAGGTGTACGGCAAAAAAGGCACAGAACGACGTGATGAATTGGAACGTGAATTCGAATCATTTAAAATCGGTTTGCTCTTAAAAAAAGCACGTGAGGAAAAGCACTTGACCCAAGAACAACTCGCTTATTTGGTAGACAAGAAGAGACCGTATATTTCTAGAGTTGAAAACGATGGAAGTAACATGACTCTTAAAACATTGTTTGATATTGTTGAAAAAGGCTTAGGTGGTAAAGTGAGTATATCCATACAGATTTAAGGTTCTACTTTTGAAAAACAAATCGCTTTCTGCGCACATCGCACTTTTTTTGGTCAACACCTTGTATGGAGCAAGTCACGTACTCGCGAAAGGTGTAATGCCAGCTTATTTAACACCCAACGTTTTCATCCTCTTCAGAGCGTTTGGAGCAACCGTGTTGTTTTGGTTGGTGAAAGCCTTTTTCGTGCGCGAACGTGTTGAACGAAAAGATATACTCTTACTTGCTTTTTGCGGATTGTTCGGCGTAGCCATTAATCAATTGTTCTTTTTCCACGGCTTGAATTTATCGTCTTCGATCAACTCGGGAATCATCATGGCCTTCAACCCAATTTTGGTCGTTATTCTCTCGTTTTTTGTCTTAAAAGAATCGATTACGGTCACAAAAGCAGTCGGAATTCTCTTGGGAACAAGTGGCGCCATCTTACTCACCTTAACCGCGGGAACAGGAAAAGGCGATTCCATGTTAGGCGATTTCTTTCTTTTTATCAATGCCTTGAGTTATGCCATTTACTTGGTGATCGCAAAACCATTGATGAAAAAATATTCCCCTTTAACAGTCATTACCTACGTCTTCACTTTTGGCCTCGGAATGTTGTTCATCTACCCACCAGTTCTAACTGAATTGGTCCAAACAAATTTTGCTGTTATTCCAACCGAAGCTTGGTTGAAAATTGTCTATGTGGTTGTGGGCGTTACATTCATGACGTACTTGCTCACGATGTACGGATTAAAATACCTCACGCCATCCGTTTCAAGTGCCTACATTTACTTCCAGCCCGTAATGGTGATGTTCTTCGCATTTTCATTCAGCGCACTCGGCATCGCAGCAGATTACACCGGAACCATCACCTTCGAAAAAATCGCCTACATGCTCCTGATTTTCGTGGGCGTTTACATCACATCCCACAGCGCTATTCGCACGCGATTGAAGGGGTAGATTTTCTCAAAAATTACCTCCCGAATTTGGCAGTTTGAGTGAAAAATTTTAATTTGACTCAAACTATTGCTTAATTTACTTATTGAAACCACAGAAACCAACCTTACACATTGATGATTCGTCTATAAGATGGATGAAACCAACACGCCCACTCATGCGAAATTACCTGAACGGTGCTGCTTCTGCGGTGAGAAAGAAACTAATTTTATTCAATTTTTAACCTTGAATCATACCTTACTATATTGTTTATTGTTTTTGTTTACATCTGATTATTCATTCGGACAGCAAAACCTTATTCTCAATGGTGATTTTGAAGAGTATTGGGAGTGTCCGGATGATTTAACTCAAATAGAAAAATGTAAAAATGTATACAACCCTTGTTATCATTCATGGTCACCTCCAAATCCACCCGTTTGGTCATCTACATCTGATTATTTTAATACTTGTGCATCAATTGTCAGTCAAGTAAATGTACCAAGTTCTGTTTTTGGTTACCAAAATGCATATAGTGGAAATGGATATTTGGGTTTAAGTAATTGTGAAGAATCTGGAAATTATAAAGAATATGTGCAGTTGAGTTTTACAGATAGCTTATTACCATTTTCGATTTATCAATTTAGTTTATATTTAAATTTAGCCGATGTAGGAGGTAACACATCTAAACATTTAGGATTTGTATTTACTGATAAGTTGGTTTATTACAACAATTATGTAAGCGAATTTTTGACGCCTGATGTGTCAATAGACACCCTTCAATTGACAGACACAACAGAATGGAAAAAGATCAATTTTGAGTACGCTGCTCGCGGTGGTGAAAAGTATGTTATTATAGGTAATTTTCATAGTAATTCTGCTGTAGATAATGTCTTCAATAATGTAGACTCCTTGCCCAATATTGGTGGCTTTGCATATTTTTACATTGATTCAGCGAGTTTGGTTTATCTGCGGGATGTTCCTCCAATACAAGTTCCCAATGTGTTTACCCCTAATGGAGATGGTGATAATGATTATCTAACACTTATCGAAGGAGAAGATCAAATTGATGAATTTACTGTTTTAAATAGGTGGGGAAATCAAGTTTATTATTCAAAAAACAATTTGATTTGTTGGGATGGTAAAACTCAAAACAAGGAAGTGTCTGAAGGGGTTTATTTTTACATGATTAAGCCTAAAGTATTCAATGAAAAACGTAAAGAACAATACAGTGGTATGATTCATCTAATACGATGAATTATGAAAAAAATAATTATTTTAACACTGTTTTCAAGTGCGATAAATTTTGCGCACGCTCAATGGCCCAATAATAATTTACTCCCCACAGGAAGCACTTTTTTGGGGACAGCTTTCAATTCGCCTATAAACATTTACACCAATAACAATCAAACTGCCCAATTTTCAACAGGGTATTCTTTAGGTCCAGGTATTATACCAAGTGCAAATATGGGAGATGGATTGCGCATTATCCCAAGGACACAAGGTTGTGGTTCACCTAGTTTACCAGGCACAGGGGCATTGGATTTATGGACAGGTCGTTTCAACATAACGAATGGAGAAAGAATAATTTTTAATACAAATCCCAGTGCTTCGAATAGTCGATGTACTGGGATATTTTTGGTCCCAATCACCTTAGCTTTTCAAGCATCGCTTCCTTCAAACAGTGTCAATCATGTCTTTTCCCCGAAAACAGGGGAATTCAAAACCTCAGTGTTTTCAAGGCTTTCAGAAGGTTTGGAAATACCATCTAGATGGATAAAGCATAGATGAGCCATAGATAAAGCATAGATACTGTATGGAGAGTGTATGAAATGGAAATGACAAAATGGTAGTTTCTGAAAAAAATAGGATTTCAAGAAAAAGGAACACATCCTTCTTCCAAAAGGAAGCTGCTAGAACAACTCCAAAATTCCATACAAATCAACGACCGTGAAATACGTTCCTTTGTCTCCTGTGAGTAAAAGTTTGTTTGTTCCCGGTTGTGGATTCGCTAAATAGTAAATCGAATTGATGCCTTCCGTGTAATTGATATCCACCTCCGTGAAATGATGATCAAACATCTTAGTGGGTAATTCTGCTTGGTTCTTCGGCGCTTTGTAGGTGCCTAATTTGTTGCCTGGAATAAACAACAAGTGCTCATCAGTGTCTACCTTCAAATTAACACTTGCTCCTTTCTTCAAAACTGTCGAATAAATCGCGCCCTTTTTTTGATTGCTGTAAACAAAACAATAAACGTCATATCCCGATTCGTTTTTCACCATCGTTAGGTGTTTTCCCGCTTTGTTCTTAACATCTTTTACTCCCGAATAAAATGCCTTCGCGCGTTCTTTCGCTGTAAAAATCGGACTTGTCGTATCGTAAAGACCTAAATTGTGTAAATCAGCATCAATCAGAAAATCTTTGTACAATTCTTCCATGCGCTCATTTTTCAAAGGAACACGAATAGCCAGAGAAACACCATTTCCCATCAATGGATTGTTGGCTGCTGTATCGTACAATTCAGGCTGATATTTGTGTTCAATTTCCCTTAACATCGAATCAATCTTGATGCGTTCCTCCTTCGAAAATTGTTCAAACGATGTCGCCGATTGATTGATGTCATTCGGTGTTTCTGAAAAGGGTTTCTTCCAAACAATCCAAACGACCAAGACCAAAAGCGCAACAATCAATGAACTTGCTGCAATCGAACGAAAAGAAATATGCAACTTATTTTGAACCAATGTATTCTTTACACGGATTTTACCTTCCTTCAATTCACGTTTTAAATTGGTGATTTTCTCTAGGTGTTCTGGATTCAATTCAATCTGTTCCAACTGTTTTAACAACCAATTTGCCAAACGAACGGTACACGCTTTTTGCCTTACAATCCACAGCAATTGATCGACGTACCACAATTTTGTTGCATACGACGAGCGCGATAAATAATTCAATCCGCGCAACATGTCATCTGAACAAAACGCATGAATTTCTTCTAACAAAACCTGTTCATTTACTGCTGCAATAATCTTCTCTTTTGAAGCATCAAATCGTTCTTGAATGCCTCTGAACAACAGTTGTTCAATGAACATCCGATCTGTTTCTGGAAGCAATTGTGCAAACGAAAACGCGCGGACCGTAACTTCTAAAACTTCATTTTCTTTAAAACGTAAAAGCTGCGGCAACAAATACGGACTTAAAAATGCTTGAAAAGGAGCATACATTGTGTGACCTTTCCAGTTTTGATCATCGCTGAAATCATTTGTAGTAGCTTTTCCGAGTAACAATGATTTTAAAGCAGCGTGCTGATCGATCCAATCCAAGAAAACAATTTTCGTTAAATCAAGTTCTTGAATGAAGTGCTGTAGTTCGACTGTAGAATATAGCTGTCCATCAACTTCCAATTGTCCTTGTTCACTTGCAGATTCAATGAGTGAGGACACCTTTTCCAATTGAGATTTATCTGAAAAATCACCTTCAAATTGCAATGTAACTTTGAGTGCCTGTAGCGAAATGAACTTCATTTAATGGAAAGATTGGATACTAATTGAAATTTAAAGATACAGTTTATTTAAGAATTAAAACTGCTGTGAACGAGGCTATAAAGGAACCTTATGAAAACAGAATTTGCGCATTGTCCGAAAAAAATCTTATTTTGCACCAAGAAACCAAATATTATGAAAAAACTTATACTACTGACAATCACATTTATAAGCTTGGGAGTACATGCTCAAACGTGGAGTGACAATGTTGCCCAATTAGTTTATGATAAATGTACAAAATGCCATCATGTTGGTGGAATTGCCCCAACTTCTTTTATGACATACGGCGAAGTGAGCCCAATGGCAGCGGCAGTTGCGGCAGCAGTTTCAAGCGATGTTATGCCACCGTGGCCACCAGATAACAATTACCAACAATATTCGCACGATCGCTCATTAACAGCATCTGAAAAAGCGACAATTATTGACTGGGTAAATGCGGGCTATCCTGAAGGAAATGCTGCAAATACGCCACCACCACCTGTTTATTCTGCTGGAAGTATTTTGGGACCTGGAGACTTGACGGTGCAAATTCCAACCTATATGAGTAAGGCAACAGCAAGCTCAGACGACTATGCATGTTTTGCTGTACCATCAGGTTTATTGGCTAATAGAGTAATTAAATCAGTTGAAATTATTCCTGGAAATCCGCAAATTGTGCACCACGCATTGATTTACATTGATGCAACTGGTGTCGAATCGACAGATACAATTGGAGGAAATTGCGCAGGACCATCAAACAATTCTACCAAGCTTATTGCGGGATACACGCCAGGCGCTTCTCCAATGACTTTGCCTTCTGTAGCGCCACTTATGCTTGGAATGGATATCGCCGCTGGTTCTCAAATTTATTTTGGAATGCATTACCCAGCTGGAACCTACGGTATGTTCGACAGTACAAAAGTTATTTTCCATTTCTACCCGCCGGGAACAACTGGCGTGCGACAAGTAATGGCAGATCCAATCATTCAAAATTGGGGCTTCACCCTTCCAGCAAATCAAGTTACAACCGTGACGGCGCAATATCCTGCAGGTTCAGGTGGTTTGCCAGCGAATGTTTCCTTGCTCAGTGTTTTCCCTCATCAACATTTATTGGGTAAAAGCATTAAGGCCTATGGAATTAAACCAAATGGAGACACGCTGAAGTTGGCAAACATACCAGAGTGGGATTTCCATTGGCAAGATTTTTACTTTTTTAAACACATTCAATTTGCACCTGCCGGTTCAAAAATCAAAGGAGAAGGAGTGTATGATAATACAGTAAACAATCCTGAAAATCCGCACACGCCACCAATTACAGTTGGAGCTGGCTTGAATACAACGGACGAAATGTTCTTGGTGTATTTCCATTACATGCTGTATCAAACAGGTGATGAAAATTATGACATGGAATCGTTGATGGCTGGAACATTGAATGATCAACTTGCGATTGACAACAGTCCAATTTCGGTGTATCCAAATCCATTCAACACGCAAACAACCATTGCGTATCCTAGTGTTAAATCTGGCGATGTTGTTTCAATTTCCATCTATGATTATCAAGGGAAATTAATCAAGAAAGTTGTCCAAAATCAAATTGCCGCAAACGATGGGTTTACAGCAATTTGGGATGGAACAAATGAAGTAAATTCAGAAGTTAGAAATGGTGTTTATTTTGTCTCAATTCAAGTGAATGGACAAAATAGCAACAAACAAATAATCAAGAATTAACGAAGCGATTTTAAGGCTTGTTTGACCTCATTATCAAACTGATTGACAATTTGATAATAACCATCTTCTAACCAAAGTTGTCGCGCGATTTCAGCTTTTAACGTGCGTGCAATCAAGGCTTTGCTGTGTACAAAATCACTTTTAACAAATTTGATTTTGTACTCTTTAGCCGCAAATTTGGTGAAACGATTCAATAGGTCATCAGTCACAGTGAATTGCTTGTTGAATTCAGTTACCGTTTTCCATGCAGTGCGTTTGGTTTGTACGAAATCAAACGCAAATGCATTGAATGATTGCGAATAACGTAAATCTGTAAAATACCAACTTGAACCTGAAGAATCCAGTGGTACAAAAACATCTGGCATAATTCCACCGCCACCATAAACGATTTTTCCTTTCGGTGTTTTGTATTTCAAGGAATCATTGAAATAGGTTGAATCTTGCACATACAATTCTCCACTGTCGTAACGATCGAGTTGGTCATTCATGTATTCATCGTAACCTTCTTTGTAAGGCTTTTGGATGCAACGACCTGTTGGCGTGTAATAACGTGCAATCGTTAAACGCAAGTTACTTCCGTCACGTAATTTCACATCTTCTTGCACCAATCCTTTTCCAAACGAACGGCGTCCCACAATCGTTCCGCGGTCATTGTCTTGAATGGCTCCAGCTAAAATTTCACTAGCAGAAGCAGATTGCGCATTGATCAAAATAACCAACTCTGTACTTTCCAACATGCCTCCTGCAGAAGAGCGGTAAACATCCGGACGTGTGTGCTCGCCTTTTGTTTTCACAATCACCAAGTCTTTCTTCAAAAATTCATCCGCAATATCTGTTGCTGATTGCAAGATTCCGCCAGGATTGTTGCGCAAATCCAAAATCATTTTGGTCATTCCTTTCGCTTTCAAAAATTCAGCAGCTTCTCTAAACTCAGTCGTTGTAGTCGCAGAAAACTGATCGATCTTCACATAGCCAATTTTAGGTTGAATCATGTACGCTGAAATAACCGATTCAATTGGAATCGCTCCACGAACGATTTCCTTGGTGAACTGTTTTCCGTTGCGATCAATCTTTACCGTAACAATGGTGTTTTCTTGTCCTTTCAACAAGGCCATTACTTTATCACTGTTGATTTTCTTCTTCGCTATTTTTTTCCCGTTGACTTCAATGATTTTGTCTCCTGCTTTCAATCCCGCTTTTGCAGAAGGTGAAAAGGCAATCACATTCGTAATACAAACCGTATCGCGCAAGATGAAAAAGCGAACACCAACACCACCAAATTCTCCATTGATGGATTCAGTCATTTCTGCCAAATCTTTTGCTGCGATGTAATTACTGTGTGGATCCAATTTGTGCAACATGTCGGAAATCGTTTGCTCGAACAATTCCTCTCCATTCAATGAATCCACGTATTTTTTATCCAAGATTTCAATGATGTCTTGCATCTTGCGGTATTTCGCTGCCCCACCTGATAAATTGGTGTCTGAGTTCCCTGTACTCAACAAGTTTCCAAGTACCAATCCAATGGCCATGGTCAAAGCCAAGAGCAGTGGCAAGCGATAATTAAGTTTAGAATCCTCCATCCGTATTTTCAATTTGAATTATTTCAATACCAGCATCTTTTAAAAAGTCAATACCGGCTGTGTCTTTGTATGCATCTTTAAAAACAACACGCGTTATTCCTGCTTGAAGCACTAATTTACTACAATCTTTGCACGGAGACAAGGTTAAATACAAGGTTGCTCCTTTGCAGTTATTCGTAGATTTCGCCACTTTTAAAATAGCATTCGCTTCGGCATGCAAGACGTACCAATTCGTTTCACCTTGGTCGTTTTCACAGCAATTGTCAAATCCAGCTGGCGTTCCATTGTATCCATCGGAAATGATCATTCCATCATTCACGATAATTGCACCCACTTTTTTGCGTTGACAATGTGATAATTGTGACCAAGATTCAGCCATCTTTAAATAAGCTGTATCGTAACGTAATTGTTTTTGTAATTCTTTATTCTCCATAATTCTTCAATGCGCAAAAATAACAAAGAGAAACGACTATGCTTTTTAAACCAAACGTTGTTTTTCGCGAATTAGCGTTTTTTATCAAATTTTCTAATCACAAATCACAAATCACAAATCACGAATCAGGAATAAGGAATAAGGAATAAGGAATCACGAATCATGAATCATGAATCACGAATCGGCAGTCATGCCGTAAATTTGTATCCTACCGCTCGAATCGAATGAAAGTAAACTGGATTTTTTGGATCGTCTTCAAACAATTTGCGGAATGAGAGAATGTAATTGTCAATTGTTCTGGAGGTTGGAAATTGGTCTTTCCCCCATATTTTATCCAATATTTCATCACGCGAAATAACGATGCCTTCTTTCTCGGCAAACAATTTCAGCAATTCTATTTCTTTCTTCGAAATGGTCACACCAACATTGGAGCGTAAATCTTTCACTTCAAAGGTTTCAAAATTCACTTCCTTCCCGCCAATAATTAAGGTGCTCGGTTGGCTATTTTTTTGTGTTAAATGTTTTGTTAGAATGTTGACGCGCAACAACAATTCCTCGAGATCAAAAGGTTTACTTAAGTAATCGTTCCCCCCCAATTTCAAGCCAGCGATGCGATCTTCGGTTGTTCCTTTCGCCGATAAAAACAAAATTGGAACGTCACCGTGCTTGCGGATTTCTTTGCAAATGTCTAAGCCGCTAACTTCTGGCAACATGACATCCAAAATGATTAAATCCAATTTGGCTAACTCCTGCGCTTGTTGAAAGGCAACACGGCCATTGTGAATACACGTCACGTCATACTGATCCAATTCCAAATTCAACTGAATTAAATCAGCCAAACTTTTTTCATCTTCCACCAAGCAAACCTTAATCATACGCAAATTTGTTTCAACGAAGTTACGGAATTTTCAAGACTGAAAATAGCCATGAAAAAGTTCAAATTTAAAGGCTTAAGAAAAGATAGGTGAAATTCTCCCCTTTTTTAGTTTTAAACCTTGATGGTCAGAAAATTTAGACTAATTTTGCACTTTCTTACATTTTCAGGAGATGAGCACATCAAAAAAAATCAATTCTGCATTAATTTCAGTTTTCGACAAAACCGGTTTAGCACCGATTGTTCAAGAGTTACATAAAAACGGCGTAGTGATCTATTCAACTGGTGGAACGCAATCGTTCATTGAAGAGATGAGCATTCCAGTTGAGCGCGTAGAAGACTTAACTTCTTATCCGTCAATTTTAGGTGGTCGTGTGAAAACATTACACCCAAAAGTTTTCGGTGGAATTTTAAATCGTCGTGACTTACAAGAAGACCAAGAGCAAATTGCAGAATTTGACATTCCTGAAATTGATTTAGTGATTGTTGATTTGTATCCATTTGAGGCAACGGTTGCTTCAGGCGCAGATCATGCTGCCATTATTGAGAAAATTGATATCGGTGGAATTTCCTTGATTCGCGCAGCTGCGAAAAATTACAAGGATGTTGTGATTATCCCATCTCAAGCTCAATATGCTGAATTTCTCGAAATGCTTGTTAACCAAAACGGAACAACCACAATCGAACAACGTGAATCTTTCGCACGCGATGCCTTCAATGTTTCTTCTCACTACGATTCAATGATTTTCAATTACTTCAACAAAGGAGAAAAAGAAATCTTGAAAGTGAGCATGCAACAAGCACAGGTTTTGCGTTACGGAGAGAATCCACATCAAAAAGGAATTTTCCATGGCGATTTGGATGCAATCTTTGATAAATTACACGGTAAAGAATTGTCTTACAATAATTTGCTAGATGTAGATGCTGCAGTGAACTTAATGGCAGAGTTTAAAAACGAAGCACCAACGTTTGCTATTTTAAAACACAATAATCCTTGTGGATTAGCGATTCGTCCTACAATGAAACAAGCATACGTGGATACCTTAGCGGGAGATCCAGTAAGTGCGTTCGGAGGAATTTTAATTGCCAATGGTGAAATTGATTTAGAAACAGCAGTTGAAATCAACGAATTGTTTTGTGAGGTTGTGATTGCACCAAGTTACAATGCCGAAGCTTTGGAATTATTGAAAAGCAAAAAAAATAGAATCATTTTGGTTCAAAAAGAAGTTGCTTTACCAAAACGCCAAATCAGAACAATTTTGAACGGAATCTTAGAACAAGATAAAGACTTAATTACTGAAACAGCCGATCAGTTGGAAGCGAAAACAAACGTGAAACCAACAGATGCTGAAGTGAAAGATTTATTGTTCGCAAACAAAATTGTGAAACACGTGAAGTCAAACACAATTGTATTAGCGAAAAACAATCAATTGTTGGCATGTGGAACTGGACAAACATCACGTGTTGATGCCTTGACACAATCGATTCACAAAGCAAAATCGTTTGGTTTTGACTTGAAAGGAGCAGTGATGTCGTCGGATGCATTTTTCCCTTTCCCTGATTGTGTAGAGATTGCAGACAATGCTGGAATTTCGGCTGTAATTCAACCAGGTGGATCGATAAAAGACGAGTTATCAATTGATTACTGTAACGAACACAACATGGCAATGGTGTTCACAGGTAACAGACATTTTAAACACTAAAAAACATTTATTTGTCGAAAAGTGTAACAAAATTTCAAATTTTACGAAGAAACTGCTTAACATTATAAGCTACTAAAAAGAAGCGAACACAAAAACATGGGATTATTTAGCTTTTTAACGCAAGAAATTGCAATCGACTTAGGAACGGCAAACACGCTGATTATCATGAATGATAAGGTAGTGGTGGATGAGCCTTCGATCGTTGCAAAAGACATTCAATCAGGAAAAGTGGTTGCCATCGGAAAGAAGGCACAACAGATGCATGGGAAAACCCATAAATTGATTGAAACAGTACGTCCGCTGAAAGATGGTGTAATTGCCGATTTCCAAAGTGCCGAACAAATGATTCGTGGAATGATCAAAATGATTAATCCAGGAAGAAGCTTGTTTAATCCAACTTTACGCATGGTAATCTGTATCCCATCAGGTATTACCGAAGTTGAAAAACGTGCAGTACGTGACTCTGCTGAACATGCAGGCGCGAAAGAAGTATATTTGATTCACGAACCGATGGCAGCAGCAATTGGTATTGGAATCGATGTTGAAGAACCAATGGGTAACATGATCATTGATATCGGTGGTGGTACTTCTGAAATTGCAGTCATTGCACTAGGTGGAATTGTGTGTGATAAATCAATTCGTATTGCCGGTGACGATTTCACAAATGACATTGAAGAATACATGCGTCGTCAACACAACATTTTGGTGGGTGAGCGTACAGCAGAACAAATTAAAATCGAAGTGGGTGCCGCTTTACCTGAATTAGATACTCCACCAGAAGATTTCGCAGTTCGTGGTCGTGACCTTATGACTGGGATTCCGAAGGAAATTATCATTACCTATTCAGAAGTAGCACACGCATTAGACAAAACAATTTCGAAAATCGAAGAAGCGATATTAAGTGCTTTGGAGATGACACCACCAGAGCTTTCTGCAGATATCTATAAAACAGGTATTTACTTAGCAGGTGGAGGTTCGATGTTGAGAGGTTTAGATAAACGAATTTCAGCGAAAACTAAGCTACCAGTTCACATCGCGGAAGACCCGCTAAGAGCAGTAGCACGTGGAACGAGCATTGCTTTGAAAAACATTGATCGTTTCCAATTCTTGATTAGAGATTAATTTAAAAGTCCCGGTACATATTTACCGGGACTTTTTTATCTTTGTGCATGCGCAATTTGATAGCCTTTTTTAGGCGTTTCCGTGTATTCTTGGTTTTTGTGGTTTTGCAAATCTTTGCACTGTCCACTTATTTCTCATTTTTACAGTTTCCACGGGCGCAATATTTAACAACTGCTTCGTCAATTAACGGTTCCATTCTTGAAATGCGCAACGATGTAACCAAGCATTTTAACTTGAGCAAAAACAACGATGCCTTGCAGCGTGAAAACATTTTGTTGAGAGGTCGCTTGCCACAAAGTTTCCACCGTTTGCAATACGGTTTGGTAAAAATTGATGATACCTTGTACCGTCAGCAATATGAATACATTCCTGCTACAGTTATTAATTCAACTGTAACCAAACGCAATAATTACTTTACCTTGAACATCGGTTCGAAACAAGGAATAAAGCGCAACATGGGTGTGTTCTCTGAAAAAGGAATTGTTGGAATCATTCACAATACAAGTGAGAATTACAGCGTTGTGAAATCTGTGTTAACCGAAGATATCAATTTGGACGTAATGATTGAACCAATTGGAATGGTTGGGTTGTTGAAATGGGATGGTCGTGATCCACGAATTGGGTCAATCACAGGAATTTCAAATGACTTAAAAATCAAATTGTGGTCGAAAGTTGTGACGCGCGGTGGCTCAGGGTATTTTCCACGTGGATTAACGGTTGGTTATGTGCGCAAATTGAATCCAGTTGAAGGAAAACCATTGTGGGATGTTGCAATTCGTTACTCAGAAGATTTCCGAACGATTCAACGCGTTTACGTGATTAAGAATTTAATGCAAGAAGAACAACAGGCCTTGGAGGCACTAATACCAGCAGATAAAGAAGATGAATGAGGTAATTAAACATAGTATTCGTTTTGTACTGTTGGTTATTCTTCAGTCTTTGATCTTGAATCAGCTGGAAATTGGTTGGGGCATCCAATTGATGGTGTATCCATTGTTGATTATTCTCTTGCCATTTGAGCTTGGAACAATTTACTTATTGGCAATTGCTTTCGTGATGGGAATGGCGATTGATTCCATTTCAAACACGTATGGTTTGCATGCCTCGTCTTTGTTGTTGGTGGCTTATTTACGCCCTCAGATTTTCAAGATGTTTGCCCCACGAGACGGTTACGACAATTTGAAAGAAGGTAACATTTATGAAATGGGAACACGCTGGTTCATTTATGTTTTCGGAACGCTTTTGTTCATTCATCATTTTTGGTTTTTCGTGCTGGAAATGTTCCGCTTAAATGACATTCTGTTAATTCTTCAAAAAACATTCGTTAGTTTACCTCTTTCTTTTTTAATTTGTTTGTTATTGCAAGCATTACTTGTTTCTAAGCCGCAAGAAAGATGAATTTTGATGCACGAAAATATGTAATCATCACCTTTGTGGTATTGGTAGGTCTTATCTATGCCATGCGCATTTTTTATATGCAGGTGATGGATGATACCTGGACGCTTCGTGCACAAGAAATTGCAGAAAAACGAAAAGAGATAACGCCTCCACGCGGTGTTTTGTTTGACCGAAATGGCAAGAAAATCGTTTCCAATCGCACCTATTACAATTTGATGATGGTCGAAGCGGATATCAAAAATTTGGATACTGTCGCTTTTGCAAAATTGATCGGTTGGACAAGAGAAGAAGTGCGTCAGCGTTTCATCGACATTCGCGAAGGAGAAGGAGTTTATCGCAATAAACACACAGGAAAAACAACGCCGAACTACCAAAAGATTCGTGCTTATCCTTTTTTGAAGGAATTAACACTGGATGAAATTGCAAACATTGCTCCTCACTTGGAAGATTTCCCAGGATTTTACGAGGAAGTAACCAGTATGCGTTCTTATCCCTTTGCAAATGGAGCTAATATCGTTGGTTACCTATCCGAAGTAAATGCCGAAGAAGTAGATGCAGATCATTTCTACAAACCAGGAAACAACATTGGTCGAGCTGGTCTAGAACGCTATTACGAAAAAGAATTGCGCGGAAGAAAAGGAATCCGTTACATTGTAACTTCGGCAATGAACAATGCGATTGAACCCTATGCCGATGGAAAATACGACACAACAGCATTGCAAGGTCCAGCCTTGAAATTGGGAGTTGACATTCTTTTACAAGCTTACGGAGAAAAATTATTACAAAATAAACGTGGCTGTATCGTTGCGATTGAACCAAGTACAGGTGAAATTTTAGCATTGGTTTCTGCTCCGTCGTATGATCCAAATTTATTGATTGGAAAACGCAACATTTCTACGAATTACCCGAAATTGTTGAAAGATCCAAACATGCCTTTGCTTCCGAGACCCTTGTCTTCAGAATATCCACCAGGTTCGACATTCAAATTGCTGAATTCCCTCATTGGTTTGCAAGAAGGAGTGATTACGCCTGAGTCGGGCTTTCCGTGTAATAAATCGGTTGTTGGTTGTCACAATCACCCGAGTGCAGGAAATTTAGCTGATGCTATCAAACACTCATGTAACCCCTATTACTACGCAGTTACGAGAAGAATCATTCAACAAGGAAAGAAACGTAGCAATTTTGAAGACGCAGAAATTGGATTAAACCTGTGGGCAAAATACATGCACAGCTTTGGTTTGGGACAAAAATTGGAAACAGATATAACAGGTTTGCGTGCAGGTTCAATTCCCGATGCGGCTTATTATGACAAATGGTACGGACATCATCGTTGGGCTTTTTCAACCATTCGTTCAATTTCCATTGGTCAAGGTGAAGTCATGCTGACGCCTTTGCACATGGCCAATATCGCTGCCATCATTGCCAATCGTGGTTGGTACATTACACCGCATTTCGTTAAGTCAATCGGTAAAAGTGGACCATTGCCTGAATTCCGCAAAAAGCATTATGCGATGGTCGAATCGAGACATTATGCGACGATTGTTGAAGGAATGCGCCGAGTTGTGCATGAACCAGGAGGAACAGGAAAACGTGCCCAGTTGAAAGACATTATTGTGTGTGGTAAAACGGGAACGGTTCAAAATCCGCACGGAGACGATCACTCGGTATTTGTTGCATTTGCCCCAATGTATAAACCGAAAATTGCCATTGCTGTGTTCATTGAAAATGCAAAAGGAGGTGGTGGACTTTGGGCTGCACCAACTGCAGGTTTAATGATTGAAAAATATTTAACTCGAAAAATCACGGAGAAAGAACGTGAGAAAATAATTCTCGAAGCAAACTTCGTCTATAAATGAGAAAGAACGAATCACTAGTTGCGCACCTGGATTGGCCCTTGTTCATTGTCTACATGATTTTATTAATCATGGGAGTGGCGACCGTGTATTCTACAGCTTTCAATGAAGATCATCCTAATATATTTGATTTCTCTCAAAAGTATGGAAAGCAAATCATGTGGGTTGGTGTTTCCCTGTTTCTCGGTTTGATGGTTTTCTTGATTGATTCAGACATTTATCGGAAGTTTTGTGTCCCAATCTATTTGTTTACCTTGGTTTTATTGGTGATTGTACTATTTATGCCTGCTGTAAATGGTGCGCATGCTTGGTTGGGAATTGGATCCATGGGTATTCAGCCAGCTGAGTTTGCAAAAATTGGAACAGGCTTATTATTAGCACGCTTCATCAGTAATGTTAACGTTAAGCAACAGAACATACAAACGGTTTTATTGGCGAATGCAATCATTTTAGTGCCAATGGCCTTGATTTTATTGCAACCCGATGCAGGAACTTTTGTCGTGTTTACGTCTTTTTTATTTGTGATGTATCGAGAAGGAATTACCTATGATCCATTGATTTTGAAAATGGTAAATAGCATTCCAGGGGTTAAATTCAAACAAACGTGGGTAGGAAGTCACTTCATTCCAATTCTCTTTGTGGTCGTTTTCTTAAGCGTTGTTACGCTTTTAATGAGTAACGAAACGCTTGAATTTTCGTGGTTGGGAGGCCTTGAAATTCCTGGATTCTGGAGTGTTATTATTGCATTGACCATTTTTGCGCTCATCATGTTTTTAATTCTCCGTTTCTTTTCGTCGAGAAGGGATAGAAATCGCGCAACCTTTGTTGTACTTTTTGGTTACATCCTAGCTTCTGGATTGGCAACAACGGTGAATTATGGATTCCAAGGATTGGCAACTCACCAAAAAGATCGTATTGAATTGTTTTTAGGATTAAAGGAAGATCCAGATGGAGATGACTATAACCGAAACCGTGCGATGGCGGCTGTTGGTTCGGGTGGTTTTACAGGAAAAGGCTACAACAAGGCATCTGTTTCGAGTGTTGAAAGTAATCACGTTCCTGAAAGTGAAACAGATTTTATTTTTTGTCCATTTGCCGAAGAATGGGGCTTTCTGGGTGTTTTTGTTTTGTTTGGACTTTACATGTTTATGTTGTTGCGCATTATCATGATTGCCGAACGCCAACGATCTGCTTTTAACCGAATTTATGCCTACACGGTGGCAATGATATTATTCTACCATTTTGCGATTAACATTGGAATGAACATCGGTTTTGCGCCGGTAATTGGAATTCCACTTCCTTTCTTTAGCTATGGAGGTTCATCGATGATGTCTTTCTCAATGATGATGTTCATTTTGCTAAAATTGGATAGTCAACGAAGGGATGTTCTTCAATAAATTTTAAAACGAATTTACGAATCAAAGAAATCTTTATTTTTACATAAATAAATCGAAATATGAAGGATAGAAAAGAAACAAAAGTTACTTTTTCTGAAGAAGGTAAAAAGAAAATGACCTATGCTTTTTGGGCAATGGGAATGTTTCCTTTTTTAATTGTTTGTGCCTTGCTTTTGTTCCAATCTGAAGATGATTTGCCACCGGTAGAAATGTTGGCTGATCCGCCCGAATTACAAGCATCAGTTGTTTATGCAGCCGATGGTGAAACTGAATTGGGTCGCTATTGGAAAGTGAACAGAACAAGTGTTGAATACAAAGATATTTCTCCCTTCGTAACAGATGCCTTGATTGCAACAGAAGATGAGCGTTTTCATGACCATTCGGGAGTTGATTTTAGAGCAATTGGTCGCGCTGTAATGAGTGTTGGTGGTGCCGGTGGTGCTTCAACCATTACGCAGCAGTTGGCAAAATTGTTATTTACATTGCAACAACGCGACAGAGAAAAATTAGCGCAAGCAACTGGAGAAGCGGTTGAAGGTTCTGATTTAGGATTTATTGGTCGCAAATTGAAACGTATCAACGAAAAAGCACGCGAAAATATCATTGCAATTCGATTAGAGAAACTATACACAAAAGAAGAAATTATCACGATGTACTTGAATCAATTTGATTTCTTGTACAATGCAGTTGGAATAGAAAACGCCGCAAAAGTGTATTTCAACAAAAAACCGAAAGATCTTGACAAGGAAGAAGCAGCAATGTTAATCGGAATGTGTAAGAATCCATCTTTGTACAATCCGTATTCGTTCAAAATTGAAAACTACCGTCGTAAGTTGGCTTCTAAAATGGAAATTGCTCCTGAGGCTGTGACGAAAGAACAAATAGCAGAAGCACGAGCAGCGGATTCATTGCGTGCCGTTTCAAGAAGAAACCAAGTATTGTTTCAATGGTTGAAAAATAGCAATGAGGAAAATGAAGCTTTACGCAATAAAATCACCCAAGAAGAATACGATAAATTGAAAAACAAACCTTTGGCAATTGATTACCAAGAAGTAGATCACAAACAAGGTATGGCGCCATACTTCCGTGAAGCGTTGAGAAAAGAACTTTCTGCCATTTTGTTGGAAAGAAATGCTGATGGAAGTTGGAAATACAAACGTCAGGATGGAACACCATGGGACATTTACCGTGATGGTTTAAAAATTTACACAACGATTGATGCAAACCTTCAGAAATATGCTGAAGAAGCTGTTGAGCGTCACTTGAAAGAAAACTTACAAAGCGCATTTGATGACAACAACCGTGGAACACGAAATTATCCGTTTAGTAATGCGATTACAGACGAAGCTGCGGAAGGAATTATGCGTTCTGCGCGTTTGAATTCACCACGTTATGCGGTATTAAAAGATCAAGGTTTGTCGGAAGCAGAAATCGCAGCCAACTTCAATACAGCTACTTCGATGCGTGTTTTTTCATGGAAACATGGTGAAGTAGATACCTTGATGACACCAAATGATTCGATTCGTTACTATAAATCGTTTTTACATGCTGGTTTAATTTCAATCGAACCTCAAACAGGATTCGTTAAAGCTTGGGTTGGTGGTGCCAACTTCCAACATTTTGCTTTTGACCACGTTCGACAAGGAAAACGTCAGGTTGGTTCAACGATTAAACCTTTCGTTTATAGTACAGCAATGGCAATGGGCGTTGTGAAACCGTGTACCCAATTTGAAAACCGAGCGTATTGTGTTGATTTGCAAGACGCTGAAGGAAATATCGACGATCGTTGGTGTCCAAAAAATGCGGGTGGTTCTGATGCAAGTGTTGTAACTGCTTCAACTGGATTGGCGCAATCGATGAACAATATCACAGTTGCTGTAATGGCAAAAATGGGTGGTTATGCTGGACCTAAAACCATTTCCAAATTGTTGAAAATGATGGATATCAACCTTCGTCCTGAGGATGAAGTTCCAGCATTGTGTTTGGGAATTATGGACTTGTCCTTGTATGAACTGGTAGGTGCGCAATGTATCTTCGCAAACAATGGAATTTACAATCGTCCAACTACAATTTTACGTGTTGAAGACAGAAATGGAAACGTGATTTTTAATGCAAAACCATATTCGAAAGAGGTATTGAATGAGAATGTAGCCTACGAAACATTGTTGATGATGAAGAAAGTTGTGACACAAGGAACAGCAGGAAGTCTTCGCGGTGGACAATCGTGGGGGAATGTACTTGCGCCAACCGCTGGTAAAACAGGAACAACGCAAAATAACTCTGATGGATGGTTCGTTGGTTTAACACCAGAATTAGTAACAGGAGTTTGGGTTGGAGCAGAAGATCGCGCTGTTCGTTTCCGTTCAATGAATTGGGGACAAGGAGCGAGAATGGCCTTGCCGATTTACGGATATTACATGCAGAAAGTGTACAAAGATCCAGTTGTTGCATTATCGACAACCGATTTCGAAGCGCCTGCAAATTATGATCCGCAACAATTCTCTTGCTCAGGGGAGCCAACAATTCAAGTTGAAAGTGATTCCTTAGCGAACCAAATTATTTTTTAAAGAAATGAATAAAGTTGTAAAAAATGTTGAAGAAGCATTGGTTGGTATCGAAGACGGTATGACTTTAATGCTTGGTGGTTTTGGATTGTGCGGAATTCCTGAGAATTCGATTGCACAATTGGTAAAAATGGGAACCAAAAATTTAACATGTATCTCAAACAATGCGGGTGTAGATGATTTTGGTTTAGGCTTGTTATTGCAGCAAAAGCAAATTAAAAAAATGATTAGCTCGTACGTTGGTGAAAATGCAGAGTTCGAACGTCAAATGCTTTCAGGAGAATTGGAAGTTGATTTAATTCCACAAGGAAGTTTGGCTGAAAGATGTCGCGCTGGTGGTGCTGGAATCCCTGCGTTTTTCACGCCTGCGGGTTACGGAACGGAAGTAGCTGAAGGAAAAGAAGTGCGCATTTTCAATGGTAAACCGCACATTTTAGAATCTGCTTTAACGGCTGATTTTGCAATTGTAAAAGCATGGAAAGGTGATACAGAAGGGAATTTGGTTTTCAAAGCAACAGCGAGAAACTTTAATCCAATGATGGCTATGGCAGGAAAAATAACGATTGCTGAAGTGGAAGAATTGGTTCCCGCAGGAGAATTGGATCCAAACTTTATTCATACACCAGGAATTTTTGTTCAACGCATTTTCAAAGGAGAGAAATTTGAGAAACGCATTGAGCAACGAACTGTTAGACAGAAATAAAATGATTATATAATTCGAGAATTTGAAGATTTGATAATTCAATATTTCAATTCAAATTTTCAAATTCAAGAATTTTCAAATTTGAATTATGGCTTTAGATAAAATTGGAATTGCAAAACGAATCGCGCAAGAGTTAAGAGATGGTTGGTATGTCAATCTTGGAATTGGTATTCCAACGCTTGTTGCTAACTATATTCCTGAGGGAATTGAAGTAGAATTTCAATCAGAAAATGGCGTACTTGGAATGGGCGCATTTCCTTTTGAAGGCGAAGAAGATGCTGACTTAATCAATGCTGGTAAACAAACGATTACTGTGCGCGAAGGTGCTGCTTTTTTCGATTCTGCTATGTCGTTTGCAATGATTCGCGGACAGCATGTTCAATTGACCGTTCTTGGAGCGATGGAAGTTTCTCAAAATGGTGATATCGCCAATTGGAAAATTCCAGGTAAAATGGTAAAAGGAATGGGTGGCGCGATGGATTTAGTTGCATCTGCCGAAAACATTATTGTTGCTATGATGCACTCAAACAAAGCTGGCGAGTCGAAGATTTTGAAAGAATGTACTTTACCTTTAACAGGCGTTGGTTGCGTGAAAAAAGTCGTGACTGAATTGGCTGTGATGGAAATCAAAGACAACAAATTTCATTTGATTGAACGAGCACCTGGTGTGACAGTTGAAGAAATTATTTCTAAAACAGAAGGAGATTTAGTCGTACCGGATTTCGTACCGGAAATGGTTCTCTAACCAAATGCTTCAGCGGGTTTTAAACACCACATTTTTAAAGTACAGCGTACTGGTATTTTGCCTTGTTTGGCTTGTTTATTTCATGCTTAAGAATGAAATCCCAACCGATCCGGGTGATGGGATTATGCATTTTTTCATTGCGCAAGGTTCATGGCATCAACCGGAATTGTTTCTGCATCACTGGGGCAAACCGTTTTTTATTTTAATCAGCTCTCCGTTTGCCCAATTTGGGTTCAATGGAATGGTAGTGTTTAACATTCTACTCTTTACTTCAACGGTTTTAATCGCTTTTCGAATACTATCTCAAAAAGGCGTCAACAATTGGTTGCAGCTGCTATTTCCACTTATTTTATTGTCAGCACATGACACAACCGAAACGATTCTCGGCGGTTTAACAGAACCATTCTTTAATTTTTCGTTGATGCTTGCCTTGCTTTTGCTCGTCGAAAAGCGCTTCTTTTGGTTGGCAATTCTTGTCTCTTTCATGCCATTTATGCGCAGTGAAGGCCAATTACCGATTGTGTTGACAGTGTTTCTGTTGCTAATCAATAAATCCTACAAAAACATCCCCTTTGTTTTTACTGGTTTTGTTATTTATGCTTTGGTTGGCTTGCTAGTTTACCATGATTTTTGGTGGTATTTTACACGAAGCGCTTACAACATGGGCAATTCGATGTACGGACAAGGTACTTGGGATCACTACCTCATTTCGTACGAACATTATTTGGGAAATCCGGGACTGCTTGTGTTTGTCGCTGGAATTTGTTGCATGACGGCTGTTCTGATAAAAAAGCGATGGAAGGAATTTGAATTAAATGCGTGGTTTTTCAGTTATGGAATTTTTGCGGGGGTCATCGTTTTGCATTCGTATTTTTGGGCAACAGGTCAAAATGGATCTGCTGGATTAACGCGTATTGCAACCCAAGGTGTTCCTGTCGTTCTTGTAATGAGTCTTTTTTACATCAGTCGATTTAGTTGGGTGAAACCTGTTATTGGTTCATCTTTCATTTTTATGTGTGCAGGATTAATGGCCTTTTCATTAGTTAAAACAACAAATTACCCGAAAAAAGCGAGTGCGCTTGAACATCAATTGATTGCAGCTGCGGATTTTATGAAAGAACAACAGTTGACCAATCAAAAGGTCTATTACCATTATCCTTTGTTCAGTTTTCGTTATGGTGAAAATCCTTTTCAGCCAGATCGAAAATTAATTCATTATAGCTTCGCTGATTTGGATACATCAATGAAATACACGCTTAAACCAGGTGATTTTATTGTCCGTGATAGTCATTTTGGTCCGATGGAAGCCAACGTTCAATTGAAAGATGTGAAGAGACATCCCGAATTAGTAATTGTCAAAGAGTTTGTAAGTTCGGAGCAACTGAATGATGCCTTGAATGAAATTGAAGGTGTGATTATTTACCAGTATATTCCTCTCAAGAAGCAAGTAAAAGTGCAGGCCGTTAAAAAGGAAATTGCAGCAAACAAAGTCCTGCACATTAAAGCAAATGAAGAATTTACATCATTGCCAGCTGTAACAGAATTCTATTCGACAGAAACGAAATTATGGGTGAATTTGGTGGCTAAGGCAAATGGGTTGAAAATCGTTTACGATTATAACAACAAAGAGGATTACAGCTTCGTGGAATTAAAAGCAAATCAAGCAATCGAAAATTCTTATTTGTTTAAAACTGCTGGTAAGGGAAAACTCTACATTTGGAATCCTGATAAAGTGGAAACGGATTTAATCGTGAATTCCATTCAAGAAGAACAAGTGGCGTATCATCCAATTATTAAGTAATTTGATGATTCTATGATTCAAGAATTTGATGATTAAATCTTCAAATCCTTCAAATTTTCAAATCTTCAAATGTTCGAATCTTCAAATCTTTATCTATAAAAGTTCATCTCCTCAATGTACTTATGAACGGGTTCAGTCAACAAATAACGCACATCTTTACCATCGCGAATAGCATTGCGAACAAAACTCGCTGACACCTTCATTACGGGTGCATCGTCACAAAAAACTACATTCGCATTTTCAGCAAAGTCATTTCCAATGTGCGAATTGATTCCTGTAACTTCTGCTTCTTCTTGAACCGTTAAGACACGCGGGTAAACATAGATTGTGTGATTTTTGAGAATTACATCGTGATTGTACCATTTATGCAAGGTTCTCAAATTGTCTTCGCCCATAATCAAAGCGAAGTTATGTTGTGGATATTTTTCCTTTAAATAGGCAAGGGTTGTTGCAGTATAACTTGGTTTTGGCAAGGAAAATTCAATATCACTAGCACGCAACTTTGGATTGTCATCAATGGCAATTTTCACCAAAGCCAAGCGGTGCAAATCTGTCAACAAAGTCGATTTTTCTTTCAAAGGATTATGCGGAGAAACGATCAACCAAACTTGATCCAAATCTGTAAAGTCGGCCATGTAATTCGCTATGACCAAATGTCCGACATGAATCGGATTAAACGTTCCGAAGTACAATCCTATTTTCATTGTTCGATAAATTCAATGACCAGTTTTTTCGCTTTTTCAATGGCTTTTTCCAAATCATCATTGATTAGCACAACATCAAATTCTGGAGCAGAACTCAATTCTGTGTGTGCTTTACTCATGCGTTGTTGGATCTTTTCTTCCGTTTCAGTACTTCTGTAACGCAAGCGTTTTTCCAATTCTTCGTAACTCGGCGGTTGGACAAAAATCGCCAAAGCCGCATCGCCAAAAATGCGTTTTAAATTCAAGCCACCAATCACATCTACATCAAAAATGACTGTTTTACCATGCGACCAAATGCGTTCGATTTCGGATTTCAACGTACCGTAAAAGTTGTTGGTGTACACTTCCTCCCATTCAATAAAAGAACCGTTTTCAATTTCTTGTTTGAATTTCTCAATTCCAAGAAAATGATAATCCTTGCCATCAAGTTCATTCGGACGAGGATCTCTACTACACGCAGAAACAGAAAATTCCAAGCCAATTTGTGCACTTAACAAGGCGTGAACGATGGTTGTTTTTCCAGCCCCAGAAGGAGCAGAGAAGATAATGCATTTGCCGCTTTTAGTCATAAATTAAAAGTCAAAAATGGTTTCCTTTTACAAGGTATTTAAAATCTGTTCTTTAATTTTTTCAAGGTTGTCTTTCATGTCAACCACCAATTTTTGCATTTCAGCATGATTGCTTTTGCTTCCAAGTGTGTTGATTTCACGACCAATTTCTTGTGAGATGAATCCAAGTTTTTTACCAGATTTCGGTAAAACCATCGTTTCCAAATAATAATCAAGGTGATTGGCTAAACGCATTTTTTCTTCCGAAACATCTAATTTCTCAATGTAGAAAATCATCTCTTGCTCCAAACGATTATCGTCGTGCTTGCTATTTTCTAATTCTTCCAAGCCTTTTTTGATACGCTCACGAATGGTGTCAATGCGCTCATTTTCATATTTTGGAACTTCATTCAACAACGAACGAATATCTTCAATGCGCTCAGTAAATTCATTTTCCAAGGCAATTCCTTCTTGACGACGGAACTCATTCAATTTTTCACACGCTTCTTTCATTAGCTCCAATACCCACGCTTTTTCCTCGTCAGACAATTCTTCGCGCTCGTTCACATAGATATCTGGCATGCGCAAAATCAAGGCTAAATAATCTTCCGTTGATTCGCCAATTGCTTCATTTACAGCTTTTAAATCCGCATAATAAGCCTTCGCAAGATCTTTATTAATGGTGAAATTTTTCGTGTCGCCTGTACTATCCAAGTTTACGTTCACATCTACCTTTCCACGATCCAAATGCTCACTTACGATGTTGCGAATTGCCAATTCTAATTCACGATAAACAGGTGGAGTTCTAACATTTAAGTCCAAGGATTTACTGTTCAATGAACGAATTTCAATTGATACTTTTTTGCTTTGGTACGTTCCGGTTGTTTTCCCGAAACCTGTCATGGACATTAACATAGAATCTAATTTTAGGTAAAAATAGGAATTTTCGAGGAAAGACGTTTCGTTTATCCTGAACTCGCCTTTGCTTCGGCATGATTGTTCGCATCAACTTTTGAGTTTATTCCGTAACTTTACACCATGATTTTATACAATGTAACAGTTAGCATCGACCCTGCAATAGCAGAAGATTGGGTGAATTGGATGCGCACAAATCACATTCCAGATGTGATGGCAACAGGTTGTTTTGTGGAAAGTAGAATTTCACGCGTTCATGGTGAAGAAGAAGGTGGAGAAACATATGCCATTACTTATTTGTCGCCAAGTCAAGAAAAAATGGACGAGTACCAACAGCAACATGCGCCTCTTTTACAAAAAGATCATTCAGAAAGATATGCTGGGAAATTCGCAGCCTTTCGAACTATTTTATCAGTAATTGAAGAATTTAAATAAATGTCAGTAAGAGCGAAAAAACACCTTGGACAGCATTTCTTGACCGATAAGAACATTTGTCAAAAAATTGCGGCTCAACACAAAGCGCATCAAGATTGCACAAAAGTGTTGGAAATTGGTCCAGGAATGGGCGCGATTACTGAATACTTGTTGCAACAGGAGAATCAGGATTTGTACGTCATGGAAATTGACCGTGATTCAATCGCTTACTTAAAGCAACATTTTCCGCAATTGGAAGGAAAAATTATCGAAGCGGATTTTCTAAAAATGGATTTAAAGAAAATCATGGGTGATGATAAATTTTCAGTAGTTGGTAATTTTCCCTACAATATTTCATCACAAATTCTTTTCAAATGTTTGGATTACCGTGATCAGATTCCTGAAATAATGGGAATGTTTCAAAAAGAAGTGGCGATGCGCGTTGCAGAAAAACCAGGGTCGAAAACCTATGGAATTATGAGCGTCTTGTTGCAAGCATTCTACGATATTGAATATTGTTTTACGGTTGATGAGCATGTGTTTAATCCACCACCAAAGGTAAAATCAGGTGTAATTCGTTGTACGCGAAACGAACGTGGATCCTTGCCGTGCGATGAAAAATTATTCATTCGCATTGTCAAAATGAGTTTCAATCAACGTAGAAAAACGATTCGAAATTCAATCAAACAATTGATCAATGGAAAGGAATTTGACCATCCATTTTTGACCTTGAGACCAGAGCGTTTATCCGTTGAAGATTTTGTTGAATTGACGAAAGCGGTGCAAGAATTACAATGACTTTCTGCCGAGCGATAAATATTTTCGGGCAATCGCGTGTTGATTTAAGAAAAATGATTTTCTTTGTACTACTAAAAAAATGATTATGAATAATTTTTGGCACTCACTAGGGAAATTATTGAACGGAGCTTGGTTCTATGATAATATTGGAAACATCTTTAACTATTCAGTAATTGTTCTTGGATTTTTTGGTTTGTTCTACTGGTTGAGAACACAGAAAAAATTAAACGATAAAGCAGCAAACGATCCGAATCAATTAAAATAATTCGGGTTTTTAAGATATGTGAAGGTTGTTGATTGTAAAGTCAACAACCTTTTTTGTTTTTGTATATTTGAATCATGAGTCAATTTTCAATCATTATTACAGCAGGTGGAATAGGTAAACGCATGGGAGGAACACTTCCGAAGCAGTTTATGCTCGTACAAGGAAAACCCATTTTGCTGCATACCTTGGAAATTTTTCATGATTACGACGCATCCGCTCAACTGATTATTACTTTACCAAACGATTGGATGGACTATTGGAAGGAACTTCTAGTAAAGTACCAATGCATAATTCCGCACGAACTTGTTGATGGAGGAACCGAACGCTATCATTCCATAAAAAACGCATTATCGATTTGTAAGGGAGATTTTATCGCAGTGCACGATGGCGTTCGACCTTTGGTAAATCATCAAACGATCAACAATTGCTTTGAAACGGTGCTCGAAAAGGGACAAGTAATTCCAGTTGTGGCAGTGAAGGAATCCTTGCGCGTTTTGTTTGACGATGCATCGAAAGCCGTTCCAAGAGCGAATTATTGTTTGGTGCAAACGCCCCAAGTTTTCAAAGCTGCTGTGCTGAGAACTGCTTATGAACGTGATTTTCACGACGCAATTACAGACGATGCCAGTTTAGTAGAAGAGGCAGGTTATTCAATCACCTTAGTTGAAGGAAATGAAGAAAACATTAAAATTACAACCCATTTTGATCTGAAAATCGCGGAGTTATGCCTCTTAAAAAATGGTAATTTTTAACACTAAAATTCCGAATTCCGATTTCTAAAGTATCTTTGCACTTCACGAATAAAGAAATGAAAGTAACAGAACACCTGAAAGAAGCAAAAGACACCTTATTCTCTTTTGAAATTTTACCTCCGTTAAAAGGAAAAAGTATTCAATCAATTTACGATGGAATTGACCCTTTAATGGAATTCAAGCCGCGTTTTGTGAATGTTACTTATCACCGTGAAGAATTCATCTACAAAGAACGTGAAAACGGGTTATTGGAAAAAATTGCCATTCGCAAACGCCCGGGAACAGTTGGGATTTGTGCTGCAATTATGAATAAATACCAAGTGGATGCAGTTCCGCATTTAATTTGTGGAGGTTTCAGCAAGGAAGAAACAGAAAATGCCTTGATAGATTTACAATTCTTGGGAATTGACAATGTGCTTGCACTAAGAGGTGATTCAATTAAAACGGAGGCAACTTTTCGTCCGCACAAGGATGGTCACAAATACGCCGTTGAATTGATTCATCAAATTGGTGAAATGAATCATGGAAATTACATGATGGACGATATTCAGTTGGAACCAACAGATTTTTGTATTGGAACAGCTGGTTATCCTGAAAAGCACTTTGAGGCGATGAACATGACGACGGATTTACATTATTTGAAAGCCAAAGTGGATGCTGGAGCTGATTATATTGTGACGCAAATGTTCTTCGATAACCAAAAATACTTTGATTTCGTTGCGGCTTGTCGTGAAATAGGAATTAACGTTCCAATTATTCCAGGTCTAAAACCTATCAAAACGTTAGATCACATTACCTTCCTTCCGAAATTCTTCAAAATCGATTATCCTGAAGCTTTGTCAAAAGAGTTGTTGAAATGCAAAGACAACAAGCAAGTTGAACAATTGGGCATTGAATGGGGAATTCAGCAATCGAAAGAATTAAAGGAAGCGAATGTTCCTTGTATTCACTATTATACCATGTCAAATTCGTCAATGGTGAAAGCGATTGCGAAGGAAATATTTTAATTAATACCAACTAATAACCAATGCAGATGAAAAATTTCGCACTACTAATACTTCTTTTTCTGGCGGTAAATGTAAACGCTCAAAAAGAATCCATTCAATTGAAAAATGCCTTGGTTGTTGGACAATTGGACAAGGAAGAAGACCGTTATTCGCTTGAAATTAATTTAACTGAATTGTTAACCGATGCTGGAATCAAAGCAGTTCCTTCCTTGAATATTTTAAAGTTAGGTGAAGATGCTTCTATTTTGGCAACAGATTCAATTCAGAAGATTGTTGCGGCAAAAGGAATTGACACGTATGTATTGGTTTCTGTTCGTGGTTATGACAAGAAATTCAAAAAAACATACCGCCGCGATGAATTAAAAACAGCCTTAAACGCAGGGAATTTATTCCCAATTTACCGCGATGAAGTAGTTTCTGTAAGCTTTGAATTTTTGTTTTATCGAAACGGTCAATTCATCGGAAGCGATATCATCAAATGTGGAAATGTTTCCAGCCGAGATACGGTGATTAAACGCTTCAGAAAAATTTTGAAGAAAAGAATTGAGAAGAGTTGGAAGTGAAAGAGACCGATTAAATCGGCCTCTTTAAATTTAAAATAGAATAAAGTTTATAAATCCACATTGAGCTTAATATCAACAAAACAAAAGAGCTCAACTTATTATATTCAATTGATTTTAACCATTCTAAATGTATTAAATGTTGAATACTCTTAGTCATTCCACATCCGTAACATGTTTGATTAAATAGTTGCTTTGACAAGCATATTGATTCTCCTTTATCAAAAAAATTACTTGGCAGAATTAATAATATTAGTAAAAGTGTCGGGAAACCGATTATAAATAAAAGATTTAATAACCTAGAAAGTTTTTTCGTATTCACCGTCTTTTGGTTTTAAAGAACCAGTAAGAATTAATATTAGATCAACTAAAACACCTATTCCACAAAGTCCAGCTGTTAAAAGGTAAAGAATTCCTATTCCGATATGTCCCAGATAAAATCTATGTATACCAATAACACCTATTAATAAACAAAGTATGAAAGCAACAATTTGACTTTTCCCACCATTCTCTGGAGATAATTCACTAGCCAATGGATCTTTTGAATTATTTGAAAAGACTTGTTTTTCACCGTCTTTATATTTCACCATCAAAACTTCTTTTTTATTAATTGATATTAATGGTGAATCATTTTGATTGCACTTTTTATATTTTATTTCAGAAGAACCGATTTCTACTATGTTTGCTGAAATTTCATCTCCATTTTTTAATGTTATTAAATCACACTCTTCTTCAGAAGTGTTTGATGTAATTAAATTTTTGACATCAGAAGTTTTTAATATTGATGTATTGTCTTCAGATAATGGTTCATCTCCTAAAAAATGCTTCTCTTGTTCATCCGAAAGCATAGAATTTTCTGTTCGATTTTGATCAATTGAATTAGTTTCTTCTGTGGTTGAATAATCTTCTTTAGATATGGAATTTCTATTTTTATTCCACTGAACATTTAATCCAGAATTATAGAGTCTTTTTTCAACGGTACAAGAACTTATTGCACAAATAATGGAAAATAATAGTAAGTAATTTTTCATGATTGATTTTTTATTGTTCAGCTTTTTTCGTTTCAACTTTTATGGAATAAGAAGAGACAATTCCTCCAGTTACTCCAAAAATCAGAACATCTACGAATTTATATTTTGTAACGACCTGACAATTTCCGTCTTGTGGAGTGTTAACATGCGTTCTTCCAAGTGGAACTAATCCCCAGAAAAGCCAGAATTGTTTTCCTTTGTCAAAAGTTACTTCTTTCCCTGGTGTTTCCATGTAATTTCCTACAGGCGTTTTTGTGGTCATGCACGATGTTACAATTAGCAATACTGATAATTGTAGAAACAGAAATTTTAGTTTTTTCATAATTTATAAATTAGTATAATTCAACTCTATTACATCCTTCGATTACCGTAACGGTTCCAGCCCAATTATTAGTCCCATCTGAAGCTGAATAAGAATATGTACCTTCTTCTAAATCATTGAATACGGCGCATCCAGCAGACCCGCAAGAAGGAGTTGATGTATATTCACTAGTTATGTTGGAAGAAATTCCATCTAGACTTACAACTGTAATTCCAGTGCCACTGCCAGTTGCTTGCCAAAATGTTACATCACCTGTTTTCACTTTATTGCATGATAATGTTGTTAATGCCAATCCTGCAAATAAAATTAGTTTTTTCATTTTTTGATTTTTAGTTTAGTCCTACTCGTAACGCTTTTCGGTTTCCGCGTGTATTAGTTTTTTGAATTAATAATCACGTTAGGTGGTTTTCAATATGATAAACAAATTTATACGAAAAACACATAAAAACAAATTAAAACTAAAAAAAGAAAAGTAAAACTAAAATAAATCAATTCATACTGCTACATTCGTGTATCCGCTATCACGTAATTTTACATCGTGAAACAAAAGGTAGCAGAGAAAATACGTTTAGCTCGATTAGCAAAAAATTTAAGTCAGCAAAATATGGCTGATGAGCTGAATATTACCGTAGCTGCTTATTCCAACATTGAAAGAGGAATAACCGATATTTCTGTAACTCGATTGTACCAAATTGCTGGAATTTTAGAATTGTTTATTGAAGATTTGTTGACAACAGAAATACCTGTGGTTGAGGAGTCAACAGTTGAGAATGGTAGTTCGAACATCGCGCATCAATTGTACATGTTGATTCAAGAAGTTCAAAGCTTAAAAATCAAAACAGATTTGTTGGAAAAAGAGATACTTTTATTAAAAAGTAAATAATTTACATCACTTCCCCAACATCTTCGCAACGTATTTCCCGATAATATCAAATTCTAAATTAACGGTAGCTCCTACTTCTAAGGTGTGAAAGTTCGTGTGTTCGTAGGTATAAGGAATAATACAAACTGAAAACTCATTGGTTTTAGAATCGACAACCGTTAAACTTGTTCCGTTGATTGTAATTGAACCTTTTTCTACAGTTAAATCGTTCGAATTATAACGAAACGTGTATTTCCAGCTTCCGTCTTGATCTTCAATATTGATGCATGTTCCTGTAGTATCAACATGTCCTTGAACAATGTGTCCATCCAAACGACCATTCATTTGCATGCATCGCTCCAAATTCACCTTTGTTCCTTCTTTCCAAGAACCTAAATTTGTTTTAATCAATGTTTCTTGAATGGCAGTTACAACGTATTCGTTACCTGAAATTTCTACAACTGTCAAGCAACAGCCATTGTGAGCCACACTTTGATCGATTTTCAATTCGTTGGTGAAAGCTGCCTCTAGTGTAAAATGAATATTTTCTCCTTCCTTACGAATGGATTTAACTACTCCCAGTTGTTCTATGATTCCTGTAAACATTGTATTTTTGCATAAAGTTACTTCAAATTTAACAGTTTGCCATTCATGAAATCAAAATTCCTACTTGCCATTACACTTCTTATTCTTGGATCATGCAATTTGGTTCGAATGAAAAATAGACAAACTGCGAAAAACCTAAAAAAGGAAGCGATCGAAACAGCAGATTTTGATCAAGATTCATTGCATATCAAGTATTGGAAAGGCGGACAGGGTCCAACCTTGGTTTTTATTCACGGATTTGGTGGAGACGCCATGATGACTTGGGAACGCGAATTGGCGCATTATGCAAAAACGCACACGGTTATTACCTATGATTTGTTGTGGTTTGGAAAAAGTTATTCGAATGAAAAAGCCAATTTATTAACGCAAACTGCTGCGTTGGAAAAGTTATTGGCTTACTTGAAAGTTGATTCAGCTACCTTGATTGGTCAAAGTTATGGTGGATTTATTGCGTTGGATTTTGCGGCTCAACATCCGGAGAAAGTGAAGCAATTAGTTATTGCAAATAGTCCAGGATCTACATTTAATGTTTCTTATTTGGATACTGTATGTAAAAATTATGGTGTTTCCAGAATTGATGAATTGTTCGTAATGGATCGACCAACAGATTTACAGCGCTTGATCAATATGTCGACGTATAAAAAACCACAAATTCCGAAGTTTATTTTGAAACAAATGTATTCCGAGTTTTTTGATCAATATCACGGTCAATTGCGTCTCTTGCTACAAACCTTACCAGCTGAAAAGGATCGAATTTCTGATTTGAACGCTATAAAAGAAATTCCAACATTGGTTATTTGGGGAGAGAATGATGAATTATTTCCGAAGAGAGAAGGGGAGAAATTTGCAAAAGCGGTGAACGCTCAATTTGAATCAATACCTAATTGCGGACATGCTCCGCAAATGGATAATCATGATTTATTTTTGAAAATTATGGACGCTTTCCTATTGCCGCTTAATCATCAAGATTAGACAGATTGAAAATATATTGCGTTCCTTTTTCTGTTGAATTTCGAGTATACTCTCCGTCGAGTTGTTCCGTTAATGTTTCAATCAATTGCAGTCCGAAAGACGCTTTGTTTTCCTGTTCTTTCCATGAACCATTGTCTTCATAGATTAGCTTCAACTGGTTGTCGTCGTTGGAAGAAAACGTGATTTGAATATTTCCTTGCTGTTCGAAAGCGTGTTTCATTGAATTTGAAACGAGTTCAGCAACAAGTAGCGCCAAAGGAACAATCGTTTTAGAACCGACTTTGTCTAAGTTGGAAGTCACATTTACTTGAATCGGTAATTGAACGGATGATGATCGAATTAAATCGTCGATAAGTGTTTTGAAATAATCCGAAGCGTCCATTTGCGACAAGTTTTTTTCTTGATACATCTTTTGGTGAATCAAAGACATGGTCATCACGCGATTAATAGCATCATTGAAATGTACTTTCGCATCTTCCGATTCGATTTCGGCAGATTGAAGCCGCAATAGACTTGTAATTACTTGAAGATTATTTTTTACACGGTGGTGAATTTCTTGAAGAAGAACTGTTTTTTCTTCGTTTTGCAATCGAATCATTTTGTATTGCTCATTCAATTCTTCGTTAGCTTGTCGAAATTTACCTTCGGCGTGCGCAGTAGTATTAATGAAAATGTGAATGAAATAGCCAATAATGAACATACACATCGAAAATTCGAGTATTAGTCCTATTAATTGCATGGTTGAATAAGGCTCCTGCAATGTCTCATTATCATTTAGAAAGAAATAAAAATAGAAAGAAATCGAAACAGAAATGATGGTCAAAACAGCATGTCCGACGGTTTTCCCTAAATTGAAATAAGCGAAAATTGCAATGATAATCAACCACAATGGTTCAATAATATGCGGATTGTTTCGGACAAAAAACATGGAAGATATCACCAAAAGCAATGCGGCAATTACATTGAAATAGGATACAATGATGAATCGTTTTGTAACAAACAAATAGGTTAATCCAGTCAGTGAAATTAAAAATCCAGAGAAATATTGGATAAATGCAATGACACTAAAAAAGGAGAAAAAGGTTGAGATTAAAAATAGTCCAATGCACAGAATGATATTTACTCTCCATGCCGAATTGAAACGAGCGATGTCGTAGAAATCAGTGTACGAGTGTTTTGGTTCTTTAAAGAATAGCACAATTTAAGAATCGATGAGGAATGAAGATACGATTAATTTTCCATAATCTTATGGAACAAAATTATTTGCCTTCCATTTTCCTTTTTGAACGATGCCGTTTGCAAACCATAAGGTTCCTTTTCCTTCAAGTAAGCCATCAACAAATCCACCTTCGTAATAATCTCCGTTGACCCAAGACATTGATCCTTTTCCATTTTGCAATCCCATTACCCAGTTACCTTCGTACGTTTCACCAGTCGCCCAAACCATTTTTCCTTTACCATTTTGGTAGTTGTTTTTCCAGTTTCCTTCGTAAAAAGCACCATCAGCCCAGAACATTTTTCCAAAACCATTGGCTAAACCATTTTGCATTTCACCGATGTATTTGTCACCGGATTCATAAAACACAGTATCTCCAACACTTTGAGAGTACGCTTCGACGCTGAAAACTGAAATCGATAGTAAAATGAGAAATAGGACTTTTTTCATTTGAATTTGTTTTTGTCTTTCAAAGATATTGAATTGATTTCCAAAATTCTCTAAAAAAGTTTGAATTTTTTTAAAATTTATAAAATGATTTAAAAGACTGATAATCAATATTAAAAACGGTAATAACCGACAACAAACGAAAAACAATCGAAAGAAAACGACAAATAACCGAATCGCGAAATTGAAGCGCCACAACTTTGCATCGTCGAATTCAGAAAACGACTTCTGATCAGACAGTTAACAAATTTTTCAAACTTTTTAAATTTTTACAAACATGAACACATTACGCAACAAAGTAAGTTTGATTGGACGCCTTGGGGCACAACCAGAAGTAACAACCTTCGAAACAGGAAGAACATTGGCTCGTTTTACATTGGCAACAAACGAGAGTTACAAAGACAAAAACGGACAGTGGCACGATAACACACAATGGCATACAATTAATGCTTGGGGAAGAATCGCCGAACGAGTAAAAAAAGCCTTGAATAAAGGGCAGGAAGTAATTGTTGAAGGCAAGCTTGTGCATCAAACCTATGAAACAAAAACGGGTGAAAAGCGCTACGGAACCATCATTGAGGCAACAGAATTTTTGCTTTTACAGCCGAAATCTGATTCAGCACAAAAATAAACCTAATCTACCAATCACGGAGCCGTTCAGGCGGCTCCTTTTTAAACCACAAAAAATGAATCACGTTAATTTAATAGGAAAAGTGTGCTCAGCACCAAAAGTTGTGCAATTACCAAGCGGAAGAAAAATTGCAAAATTCACCATGTCAACTAAAGAAATGTACTTGGATGAATCAGGTAAAACCAAAACAAGAAGTCAATGGCATCAGCTTACAGCTTGGGGACGTTGGGTGCAAGTTATCGAAGAACTTGGGCAAGTTGGAATGGATTTGGCCGTTGAAGGGAAATTAGTTTCTCGTTTTTATCAGCAAGAAGGACAACGAAAATTTGTCTCAGAGGTGGAAGTGAATGATTTAATTATTCTGTAAATGGAGACATGCGTAATGACACAACGAAAAGAACTATTTTCATTTGAAGATTTGATCGCATGGCAAAAAGGGCACAAATTGCTGATTAGTGTTTTCAAACAACTGAAAGAAAAGGAGAACCTTGTTGATCCCCAATTCGATAGTCATATGAAACAAACAGCAATTGCAATTTGTAGTCAAATAGCCGCTGGATACGAGCAAACAATTCCTACCATGACGATTGATTTTCTTCGCAGTGCAAAAGGATCTGCCGCTTCTTTAACAACGCAACTAATACTTGCAAAAGAACTTGGCTATTTCGAATCAGAATTAACTGCTGAATTATATGCATTAGCTAAGGAAGTTTCAAAAATCATTCAAGGATTAATCAACTACATCAGTAATAAGAATGAGTCGGAACACAAGTTGTAAATGCTCAATTCTTAGGTAAAAGTTTAAAAACACATCACCCATTTTTAAACTCAAATATACAATTCATTTCACCCATAAAATTCACAAACATGACACTTAGAAATCACATTACACTCGTAGGAAACATTGGCACTCAAGCCGAAATAACAAATTTCGATAACGGAAGTAAAGTCGCTCGCTTTAGCATAGCGACGGATAAAACGTATCGAGCAAACAATGGAAAAATTAAATCTGACACCGAGTGGCACCGCGTTTTTGCCTGGGGAAACATGGCTCAGTTCATCGAACAGTACGCCGAAAAAGGAAAAAAAGTAGCAATTCACGGTCGACTGGTTAACCGCACATATTTAAATCAAGAAGGCGTAAAACGCAGTGTCACCGAAGTCGAATTACGACATATTATTGGCTTATAAACGGTGATTCGATTAGTGGAAAGGTTCCCATACATGTTTAGGTTGAGGTTGGTAAAAGTTAAGAATAAACTTCTCCACTAATTGTTTCCCGTTTTTATTGATGCTCCCGACACTTAACCTACCAATTTTACGATGTGCAGGGACTCAAAAAAAGCGATCATAGAAATATGGTCGCTTTTTTTATTAATAATTTCGATAATCATTCCATAAACAACTTCGAATTCCGATCATGGGGATATACATCGTTGATTTAAACGCGCTGTCGTAACGTACTTGGTTTTCAAAAAATGCCTGAATATTGCCGTCAGCGACAAGTTGATAAGAAACGGAAAGACTCAAACGCAATCCATTATTTCCTAATCCTTGTCCAATAAAATTGCCGTAATCCGATGGACGTAAGGTGTATGGTTGGTAAATGTTACCTCCATAACTGAAGCCATCTTTGTCATAACCACGAAGGAAATAGCTTGCAAAACCTTTAAGTGACCATTTTTTTAATTGCACTTTGTATTCTCCCAACAATTCCATAAAATTTGAACCATACGGATGAGCCAAAGTCATTCCTTGATTGCCATAATTTTGCCCAGAATTTAAATGAGCATAAGTATAAGGACGTGCAAAATTATATTCCAAGCGATAGAATGATTTAGCTTTTCTGCTTTCAAATCTACCTTTGACTCCAAGCTGTCCACCATATTTATTTGCCCACCAACCAGATTTAGCTTTCACTTCTGCCAATAAAAACTCATCGAGAATAAATTGACCGTAAAGCATGTGTTTTTTGTATTTTGCGCTGAAACTCAAACCCAAAACAACATTATCTGAAGAACCCATTGCATATTCTTGTGGGCGATAGAAAATAACAGGATTCAAATATTCGGCATCGTATCCGCGATTGAGCATGGTATCTTTTGGTAGAAAAATAACGGATTCAAAAACACCAATATTCAACCATTTCGTTGCGTTCAAACTGATGTGATGTGTTACTCCGTTTTTCGATTTCCACCTATCACCTGCTTGTTCTCTGAAAAACTGGTACAAAACAGTATATTCTACTCTCCAAAAACGTGCTTTGATTTGACCAAATGGATAGGGTTTACCATAATCGCTCAAAAACATTGAACGATTTCCTTCTCCGATAAAATTATGATCCAGTCCAACTTGAAAATTAAAAATAGAATTTGGTGTGTAAGATAAACGCCCTCTTAAATCAGTGTACAAGAAATTTTTTCCTTTCGGGTTAAAAATGTATGCTTTTGGCTGATAAATTGAATCTGCTCGCGATAATCCTTCAACACCAGCGAAACGAATGAACCACTTTTCTTTAATCGTGCTTTCCAATTGAAGTCCCAGGCCTGCACGAAATTCAGCTTGATCTGAATATCGAATCCCGCCATCTATCAATCCAGTTATGGATAAATAGGATTTTTTTACTCCTGTTGAATCTGCTATTTTATTGATTAAACGTGTCTGTGGAAAATAACCTGTGTGCACGGAAACGCTTGATTTTTGAACCGAATCACTTGGCATTTCTTCATATAGCAAACCAACTGTTCCTTGCGAATAACTGCAAAAACTGACGAAAAAAGTTATGTAAAGTAAAAATTTCATCAAAAGTCGTTGTAATGATTAATTAGTGCTGTTCGAAGTCCAACAGTAAATTGATTTGTAACTAAATGTGTGAGATTCGTGTTTTCAGTTCGAAACAGCCAAGCACTAAACACACTAAAATTCAACAATTTATTGAATCGATAACCAATTTCAATTTGGCTCAAAAAAATGTTTCCATTGGAACTTGGTAAGTTTTTGTCAAAGGGTAGCAAACTCAGTGTATTATAGTTTTTCAGCAGGTAATAACTTGCTTTTACATCCAGAAACAAGCGCTTATATGAATAATTAGATCGTAGCAACATCTCTTGAAAAGCATTGCCTTTAACATGAGCCATTGGTAAATTGTAAGCGCTGTAATTTAAACGACTTACTGAAGCATTATAAGTGTTTTCCGCCACATTGTTATATTCTAATTGAAGTATGAAATCCTTTAACCCGAAATAATTGTAACCGCGATATCCAATTTGAAAAGCAGAGTTTTTAACTTCTAAATTGCTAATTCCAATTTGTCCGTAAAAACGATGATTTGCTTCTAAAGCGTAAGACAAATTCAATCCATACATTGAGTTAATTTCTTTGTTGTTAAGTATCAAACCGGAAACAAAGGGTATTGGATTGTAAAATAGCGGGTGTACATGTGTGGATGTAATAGAATCACCTTTCGACCAAATGATTCCTTCAAAAAGACTAATTGAAAATCGATCAATTGGCTTGTAGGTTAAATAATTGACGGAATATGCTTTTGTTTCGTAATAAGCTTCTACGGTTGTGCTCAATGGTCGACGCATCAAATTAAATAATTTTGAACGCAAATAATTGAACTCCCATTTATGTGAGATTTTATAATCAACGCGAAAAAATGGGGCCGAAACTGAATTGTCCGAAAGTAAAATTGAGCGATGGCCATCACCAATAAATTGAGAAGAATTTCCAGCAATTATTGCCAGTGAAGGAAGTGGACGATAAACAATATTTCCAATGGCATAGGCGTAATCGAATCCTCCATTTTTGAAAGGTTTTGTTCTTCCAGCACCTGGAATAACAGCGTTTTGTGTCAAGTAATTTGTTCCTTGAGGATACATTTCTCCTACAGATGAGTAGTAAGAACTTTCATAAGAATTATAATGAGCTTGATTTTCATAGACCGAAGTCATGAAGGAAAAATTCTTGAGTAAATCACCTTCAATGAAGAGTCCGCGTGTGTTTTGAAACAATCCAGGTTTGGTTGTGTCGCTTAAATCCCTGCTTATTGAAAAGTCAAATGTTGGAGAAATGGTCAATTTGTAATTGTCTCCTTTCGCTTCAAGTAAGTGTTTTTTAAAGATCACCTCTGTAAAGTCGTAATATTGAATACTTGAATCGCGAATGATTGTATTTAAGTTGTATTCACTTTCTAATACTGGAAGAAATGAAGACCCAACATATTTTTCGCTACGCGCGTTGTTGAACAATTGATCCTTAAAATAACTTTGAATCAAAACAGTGTTTTGTTGCGATTTGGCGAGTAAAGCAACAAACAGAAAGCCATATGTCAAGAGTTTTCTTTTCACGCAAAATGATTGTTAAAAGCTTGAGTATTGGCGATAAAATAGGGATTCGTCAAGTTTTCTTTGTTGTATTTCAACGGTTCCATTTCAAATGCATGATGCACAGTTCCACCCAAAGCTTCTAATATTGCTTGTCCAGGAGCAATGTCCCACTCCATGGTTGGTGCGAAACGCGGATATGTATCTGCAAATCCTTGAGCTAAATCAAAAAATTTAAGCGAGGATCCTTTTTTTAAATAGTTAATTGCTGAAAAATGCGGTTTTAATTGATTGATGTAATTTAAAACTGGACCTGAATTGTGCGTGCGCGAACCTGCAATTACCAGTGTTTCTGTCAATATTTTTTTCCGTTCAATACGTGTCCATTTATCAGGGTCGCTAATTCTATCAAAGGAACAGATAAAAACACCGAATTCCTTACCTCCAAAAATAATTTCTTGATTGATCGGTGAAGCAATAAGTCCAAAAACAGGTTCATTTTTTTGAATGTGTGCAATGTTTACAGCGAATTCACCATTTTTTTTGACAAACTCTTTTGTACCATCTAAAGGATCAACACACCAGGAATCTGTCCATTCTTTGCGAATATCAAATGGTATTTTTTCCATTTCTTCGCTTGTTATAGGAAAAGATGTTTGTGATAAAAAAGCTTCAATTATTTCGGATGAAGCTAAATCAGCTTGGGTAACAGGTGAACCATCCGCTTTTATTTCTGTATCAAATCCTTGTGAATAGTAATCCATAATCACTTCTGATGCTTTGACAGAAGCTTTTAGTGCAATGAAATACTCTTCTTTTAACAAATTTATTGGCCTTTGATGTGTTTTTCAAATATAAGAATACCTTTTAAGAATCCTCAATTCCATCAAGTAGAATTGTTTAGACAAAAAAAAGACCGCTAAAAAAGCGGCCTTTGGTATTTTGAATTTGACATTAATGTCTAATAATCAATTTTCTGTTCACTGGTTTTGCATCAGATGGATCGATAATAACGAAGTAAACACCATTTTTGAAGTTTGACACATCGATACTTTTAGTTCCATTTGCAATTTGTTCGTTGTAAACAACATTTCCTAAAGCATCAACGATACGAACTGAACCTGTTTCAGCATTCCCTAATTGAACAGTTACATTATCTGTTGCCGGGTTTGGACTCAAACTAATTGTTGGATTTTGTTTGATAGGGTTAACAGCCAGCGCAAAATTGATTGTTAAATCAATTGAATCCAAATAGGTTCCAGTTGCTGCATCAGTTACATAATAGCGATATGTTCCAGTTGAAGCTGCACCTAAATCAATTGTAATTCTTGGTTTCATTTCTGCAACAGCTGCGTTTGTTGTCATTGCTGTACCATTAACAATGGTCGGTGCTGGGTTACCAGAAGTATTTGGTGTTGAATACACATCACCGTTAGCGTTATAACATTGTGGCGGCCAACAAACTTGATCAACCCATGTTGTAGGAACACTAATTTTTTTACGTGTAATTTTCCATTGAGCGTCTGCCCCAGTATTGTTTGTTACATCAAAATGTATCTCATACAAACCTGTTCCATTACCTAAATTTGATAATTCTGTAGAACTCATTGTCAAGTTAACGTTGTGTGTTGTTCCTGCTAAGTTTGCACCAACTCCATCCAATTGTATTTCAACCCCACTTTGAGCTTTTGCTGTTGTCATTGACAACGCACAAATTGCTGTAAAACCTAGTATTAATTTCTTCATATTCATTAGTATGAGTGTATTCAACATCAAATATAGCTAATAAAGATATACAAAAAATTCTAAAAACACCAATTCATTGTAATCCTAAAATTTTAAGATTGAAAGAAAAAAGTATGCCAAACCTTTCAACTCTTTTTCATATCATCCATTTGATAACTCAAAAGTAACTGGAAATACAGCTTAGGATTTCAAGAGTTGTTTTGAATCTATTGTTGTTAAAACCTTTTGATAAGTGTATCTTTGATATCGGCAAGGTTTTTGAAAAGAACTGTTAAAACATAAAACTATACTAAAATGAAAAAAGTCATCTTATTATTTCTAGGATTTACATTCGCCCTTTCTTCAATGGCACAAGAAACAACTACTGAAACCCATTCAGAAGGTGTTAAACAATTACCATCTGTCAAATTAAAAGACATGGAAGGCAATGATGTTAATACTGCTGAGTTGGGATTTGAAGGTCCAGTTGTAATCAGTTTCTGGGCAACTTGGTGTGCACCATGTAAACGTGAGTTAAATGCAATCCATGAATTGTATCCAGATTGGCAAGAAGAAACGGGAGTTAATTTAGTTGCAGTTTCAATTGACGACCAAAAAACTATGAATTCTGTTGCTGTTTACGCAAACGGAAAAGCATGGGATTACCTTGTGTTAATGGATACAAATGGTGATTTTAAACGTGCGATGGGTGTAAACAATGTTCCTCACACGTTCTTGGTTGATAAAGACGGTAACATTGTGTATTCTCACAACAATTACGCTGCTGGCGACGAAGAAAAATTATACGAAGAAATCAAAAAGATTTCAGCAAAATAATACCTCCAAATTTCTAAGGAAGAGCAAAACCTAATTGTTCTTCCTTCAAAGCTACTTATTGAATGAAAAAACTACTTATTAGCACGGCAATTTTGACCGGAAGTCTTGCAGCTTTTGGTCAAGTTTCTACCGGAAATTTTACTGGAAATATTGAAAGTACATTTCAATACCTGAATGAAGATTCAATCATTGGGGCAACTCAACCCGCCCAAAAAGGTTTGTTGAATTCCTACATGAACGTTTTTTACACGCAAGGAAATTTCCGTGCAGGTATGCGTTTTGAATCGTATTTACCAAGAATTCAAGGTTATCCTTCAACATTTGATGGGACAGGAATTGGAATGCGTTATGTTGGATATGCTAATGACTTTGTTGATGTTACACTTGGTTCAATTTACGAACAATTTGGTTCTGGATTGGCTTTGCGCGCATATGAAGATAGAGCACTTGGCTATGACAACATGTTGGATGGAATGCGCTTAATTCTTCGTCCATATAAAGGAATCACAATTAAAGGTGTTTACGGTTATCAACGTTACGCATTTTTAGAAGGTCGAATTGTTCACAGTGATGGAATTGTGCGTGGATTTGATGGTGAAATGCACTTGAATGAAACATTCAAAAAACTTACTGATAAAAAATTAGACATTACGCTTGGTGGTTCGTTTGTAAGTAAATACCAACAAGATGATAACGAGGATTTAATTCTTCCAGAAAATGTTGGAACTTATGGTGGACGTGCAAAATTGCGTTACGGTAAATTCACCTTGGATGGAGAATATATGTACAAAGGACAAGATCCATCTCAAGACAATGGATACAACTACAATCCAGGTCATGCTGCAGTTTTCAACTTTGGTTATACACAAAAAGGATTGGGAATTTTATTGTCAGCCAAATCTGTTGATAATATGAGTTATCGTTCAGACCGAACAAAACAATTGCAAAATGTATTGATTAACTATTTACCATCATTGAATAAAACGCACACTTATAATTTGGTTGCTTCATTATATCCGTATGCAACGCAACCTGTTGGTGAAATTGCTTACCAAGCAGAAGTGCTATATTCATTTAAGAAAGGATCAAAAATTGGTGGAAAATATGGAACTTCTATCAACGCGAATTTCTCGACAGCTTATCGACCTATGCGTCATACGTCAGGAATTGATCCATTAGATTCGACTGGTGTTACTTATACAAGTGGATTATTTGACATGAGTGATAGTTTGTATTGGAGAGATATCAACTTTAACATAACAAAGAAATTCTCTAAGAATTTCAATATGATTTTGAGTTATTACAACATTACGTTAAATAATGATGTAGCAACTGTAACAAAGGAAAAAGGATTCATCAAATCGAACATTGTTGTTGTTGAATTGGGTTATAAGTTCAAAAACCACCAATCCATTCGTGCTGAATTCCAAACTTTAATTGTGAATCGCAGGGATAGTTTAGGCAATGAAACACATTCATTGAGAGGAACTCCAGTTGATAAAGGAGATTGGGCAACAGTTGTTTTAGAATATACAATTAGTTCAAACTTGTTTGTAAGTGTGATGGATCAATACAATTTTGGTAATCCACATGTAGATCACCGTGCGCATCACCCTTATGTTTCAGTTGGATACATTCATGACGCAACGCGTTTAACTGTTTCCTACGGAAGACAACGTGCAGGATTGTTCTGTGTTGGAGGAGTTTGTCGACCAGTTCCAGCTTCGAATGGTTTAACGATTTCATTTACTCAAAGTTTTTAAAAAATAGCGTTATGAAAAAATTATTTTACGCAGCAATCATCGGTTTAGGATTTGTGGGCGCTTCTTGCGATCATGTTGAAAATCCCTTCCCACCAGCAGTAAATGTTGATTTAGACACAACAATCTATCCAGGAAACTGGAGCGATTATGTGGCGAATGAATGGCCAGATTTCACCTTATTACCAAATGATGATCCAGATCGCAATGCGTTGATTGAAGACTTTACAGGACACAATTGTTCTGCATGCCCGGCAGCAGCAAATGTTGCTCATTCGTTGCATGAAGCGAATCCCTCAAGAGTTTTTATTTCGAGTGTGCATTCGTCAAATGTTGGAATGTCTTCTTTTCAAGCTTTGATTCCCGTCCAAGGTTATTTGATTGATTTTACGAATGAGAATGGGTTGGACTTGGGTATATATTTTGGTACAACAATGTCAAATACAGGCTTTTTTGCTAATCCTTCAGGAACTGTGAATAGAACAAATAATGCAGGCGAGTATTTTTCAGCTCAAGGGAACTGGAGTACACGTGTTAGCAATGTTTTAGCATCGCCATTAAAAGTCGTTATAAAGGCAAAACTGAACTATTATGAAGCACCTAAGAAAGGATTCTTTTTACATACCGAAATTGAAAAAGATGCATCCATAACCAATGAACTTGGAATTGTTGTTTGTATGATGGAAGATTCACTTGTTGGTCAGCAAAATGTTAACGGACCAGCTGTTCCTGATTATGTTCACCGGGATATTTTCCGTGGTTCAATTGATGGACAAACATGGGGAAGAACTTTGACAGATGATTTGATGACCAATGGGAAATACTATGTGAACTACAGTGGAATTGTACCAGATCAGTTGGCTCCTCAAGGTCAAGCAACGACACACAATGCTGAAAACATGCACTTGTTAATTTATGTGTATGACAAAACAACCTTGGAAATTTATCAAGTCATTAAAAAGAAGTTTATTCCTTAATAAACACGTACTTTATAGCGAGAGGGATTCAAGTGATTGAGTCCCTTTTTCTTTTTTTAACATTCAAGTGAATACGAAGGTTCAATTATTTTCGTTAATTTGGTTTGAACAAACACACGAACTATGCTTGAACTGACGAAGAAAATTCTGAAGACAGTGAGCTTTGATGCTCAATTGTTTCAAAAGGAATTGAACAAAGCATTGAAATGGATAACCGATGCTGAAGAAATTAAAAAATTTCAAGAATGGTGTATTCTAGAATTTGGTTCAGTTTACCCACTAATTATTAGAAAAGCATTTGTCTTAGAAGTAAAAAACTAAAAAAAGGGAAACAATCATTGTTTCCCTTTTCCTTTATCGTTGATGTTCTTTATTCAAATTCAATAAGAACGGTTCCTTTGTCAACAACTTGATTGCTTTCAACTAAAATTGCTTTAACAACCCCAACTCCTTCCGCTTTTAATACATTTTCCATTTTCATGGCTTCTAGGGAAAGTAGTTCATCTCCAACATTCAATTCCTGACCGATTTGAACGGACACTTGAACAATTCGTCCTGGCATTGGAGCTTGTAATTCTTTCAATTTTCGCACTTTCGGCACATCTAATCCTAATGCTGAAATCAAATCATCCAACTCACCTTTCTTTTTTACTTCAAAAACGCGTTGATTGATTTTTATTTTTAAATAATTCTCTTCAGATTTATCTTCCAATAATTCACCAAAAAACTTTTGACCTTTGTAAGTCAAGGTAAAAAATTGATGATCATCCCAACGGATTGCAGAACCTTCAGTTCCAACTACTTCCTTTCCGTCAATATTCCAAACGCGATTTGCCATTTATCATGTATTTAATGCAAAAATAATAGAAACAAAATCCCTTGGAGTATTTTAATGCGAAGAATTGAAATTATTTCTTCAGATTTGTAAAAAAGTAACTCATTGATGAAAAATAGTGTAATAATTTTTAGCCTTTTCTTGCTTGCAGCATGTGGTAGCAAAAAAATGAACGATAATGATGTTGTTTCAGACCAATATAATGGTGAAATGCAACAAGATTCAATCCGTTTTGATGGTTTTGAGGAAGGATATCTTGAACAACAGCGTGCAGTTTACCAGGCCACAGAAACGATTTACACAGATTTAATTCATACGAAATTAGAAGTGAATTTTGATTGGACGAAGTCGCGTATGAATGGAATTGCGATCATTACGGCTAAACCTCATTTTTATCCATCCGACAGTTTAATTCTTGATGCAAAAGGAATGGACATTCTTTCTGTGCAATTGGATGGGAATAAATTGAATTATACGTATGATAGTTCTTATTTAAAAATCAAATTGAACAAAGTTTATACACGTAAAGACAAGTACACAGTAACAATTGCATATGTTGCAAAACCGGATGAACGCACAACAGGTGGAAGTGCTGCAATTACATCGGATAAAGGTTTGTATTTTATCAATCCAAAAGGAGAAGATAAATCAAAAATGCCACAAATTTGGACACAAGGAGAAACAGAAGCAAGTTCTGTTTGGTTTCCAACAATTGATGCGCCAAATGTAAAAACGACACAAGAAATTTACATTACAGTTCAGGATAAATTTACCACCCTATCAAACGGTAAATTAATTAGTTCCAAGAAAAATTCGGATGGAACGCGTACAGATTATTGGAAACAAGAATTGCCACACGCTCCTTATTTATTTATGATGGGAGTTGGTGAATTCAAAGTGGTGAAAGATTCGTACACGCGTCCAGATGGAACAAAAATGGATGTGAACTACTTCGTTGAGCCCGAATATGAACAATACGCAAAAGCAATTTTTGGTGAAACGCCGAATATGATTGCACATTTTTCTAAGTTGTTGGGTTATGAATATGCGTGGGACAAGTACAACCAAATTGTAGTGCGCGACTATGTTTCTGGGGCAATGGAAAATACAGGTGCTGTTGTTTTCGGAGATTATGTCTATAAAACGGATCGTGAATTGCTGGATGGAAATGATCAATCAACTATTGCGCATGAGTTGTTCCACCATTGGTTTGGAGATTTAGTTACGTGTGAATCATGGTCGAATCTTCCTTTGAATGAGTCATTTGCAAACTATTCGCAGTATTTGTGGGATGAACATCGTTTCGGAATTGACGAAGCTGATTACCAAGCAGAAGGAGAAGCCGATGGTTACTATCAAACAGGACAAATGCAAGGATATCATAATTTGATTTGGTTCGATTATGAAGATAAAGAACAAATGTTTGATGGACATTCCTATAATAAAGGAGGAAGAATCTTGCACATGTTACGCAATTATATTGGCGATGAGGCATTTTTCGCTGGAATTAGTAATTACTTAAATACAAATAAATTTAAACCTGCAGAATTTCATCAATTGCGTATTGCGTTTGAAGAGGTGTGTGGTGAAGATTTGAATTGGTTTTTCAATCAATGGTTTCAAGCTGCAGGACATCCAGTTCTTGATGTGAACCAACGTTTGGATGAGGTAAAGAAAACTGTTACAGTGAACGTTAGTCAAAAACAAAACTTGGAATTATCTCCAATTTTTAAATTACCGTTGGAAATTGCTGTGTTTGATGACAATGGAAAACACATTCACAAAGTCGTAGTTGATGCTTTAACAAATTCATTTGAATTACCATATGCTGGAAATTTGAAATGTGTCATTTTTGATTACCAACAAATGTTGTTAGCGAAAGTGCGTGAAGAAAAACCAACGGATCAGTACATTTTCCAATACTACAATGGTGAACGTTACCATGCTAGAAAAGAAGGATTGATGTTGGGAACAAAAAACAAAGAGCAGAAAGGACAACAATTGATTTTGGACGCTTTGAATGATAAGTTCTGGAACATCCGATTATTGGCGATTGAAAAAGCTTCTAAATTGACCTTGGAGAACCGAACCAAAGGTTTGGCTTTGGTGAAAGATTTGGCAAGTAACGATTCAAATTCTGCTGTTAGAGCAGCAGCTTTGAATTATCTAGCGAACAATGTGGAAGGAACAGATGCCGAAGCAATTTATATTGACCGTATCGAAAAAGATCAATCGTATTCAGTAATTTCTGCAGCACTTAAAAATCTTGGCAAGATAAATCCAGATAAAGCAATTGAGAAAGCGAAGAAATTAGAATCGGAGAAATCATCAAAAATGTTAGCTGGTATTGGTCAATTGTACGGTTCATATGGAAAAAAAGAAAATTATTCATTCTTTGAACTTGCGATAAAAGGTAAAACACTTCAAGGCTTTGATCAATTGAGTATGATGAATTCATTGACGTATTTTATTTCACGCCAAGAGTTAGACATGGTTTCTCAGTCGTATGATTTGTATGCTTATTTAAGCACAGAAGGTGGATACTATACCCAGATGTTCATGCCACAGAACATAGAATATGTAAATACAGTTTTGGATGCAAAATTACTCGAAGCAAAAGAAGAATTGGCGGCTCATGAAAAAAACAATGATGCACTTTATGCAGATCAAGCGCGTAAAAAAATTAAAAATATTACAGATTTAAAAGTGAAATTCAATGCATTAGTCGCGGAAGAAGAGGGTAAGTAGAATTAACTTAAATCGTTTAAAATTAAGCCTTTCAGAGATGTTAGGCTTTTTTCTTGTCAAAAAGTTGACGAAATTTTAAACAATTTATACTTCTATTTTTTGTTTATATGAAAATTCGATTTATATTTGATTAATAAATCGTCAAAACAATGTTTAAATAATTAGCAAAATGAAACATTTAAAAGTAGGAGACACAGCACCGGTTTTTACAGCAACAGATCAAAATGGAAAGAAGATCAGTTTGAATGATTTTAAAGGAAAGAAATTGGCCATTTATTTCTACCCTAAAGACAACACACCTGGCTGCACTGTGCAAGCATGTAATTTGAGGGATAATTACAAATTATTAACTGATAATGGAATTCAAATTCTTGGAGTTAGTGCGGATTCAGTTGCTTCGCATCAAAAGTTTATTGACAAGTTTACCTTGCCTTTTCCATTAATTGCGGATGAAGACAAAAAGGTAATTGAAACATTTGGTGTATGGGGTCCAAAGAAATTCATGGGTAAAGAATACGATGGAATTCACCGTACAACCTTTTTAATTAATGAAGATCAACAGATTGTTGGCATCATCGAAAAGCCGAAAACCAAAGCACACGCAGAAGAAATTTTAGATATTTTCAATTAGTTTAGAAGAACGTAAAAAGATTACGATCTACCGAACTTACATTTGTATCACATTAAACAATTATTAACCACTGTTCTTTATGTACGAGTAAAGAATAGTACAACAAAAACGATATGGCAGTTAAGAAAGAAGTTAACACAGAAAAATTAAAAGCGCTTCAATTAACAATGGAGAAGCTTGATAAAGCATACGGAAAAGGTGCTGTAATGAAATTGGGAGACACTCCAGTTGAGAAAGTGGAAGTAATTCCAACAGGGTCAATTACTTTAGATTTAGCATTGGGTGTAAATGGGTATCCAAAAGGACGTGTGATTGAAATTTATGGTCCTGAATCATCTGGTAAAACGACCTTGGCAATTCATGCAATTGCTGAAGTGCAAAAACAAGGAGGTATTGCGGCATTTATTGATGCGGAACATGCTTTCGATCAGTTTTATGCAAAGAAATTAGGTGTTGATATTGACAATTTATTGATTTCACAACCAGATAATGGTGAACAAGCATTGGAGATTGCAGATAATTTAATCCGATCAGGAGCAATCGATTTAATCATTGTAGATTCTGTTGCTGCATTAACTCCAAAAGCGGAGATTGAAGGTGAAATGGGTGATTCTCAAATGGGACTTCAAGCACGTTTGATGTCGAAAGCATTGAGAAAATTAACAGGTTCAATTAACAAGGCTGGTACGTGTTGTATTTTCATTAACCAGTTGCGTGATAAAATTGGTGTGATGTTCGGTAACCCAGAGACAACAACAGGTGGAAATGCATTGAAATTCTATTCATCAATTCGAATTGATATCCGTAAAGCGGCACAAATCAAAGAAGGAGAGGATGTACTTGGGAATCGTGTGAAAGTAAAAGTGGTGAAAAACAAAGTTGCTCCACCATTCAGAAGAGCAGAATTCGATGTAATGTACGGAGAAGGAATTTCAAAAGTTGGTGAAATTATTGACCTTGGAGTTGATTTAAATATTCTTAAGAAAAGTGGATCTTGGTTCTCTTATGGTGAGACACGTTTGGGTCAAGGACGCGATTCAGTAAAATCATTGATTCAAGACAATCCTGAACTGATGGAAGAATTAGAAGCGAAAATTAAAAGCGCTCTTGCATCACCAGGTACGGAAGTGCCGATGTTGCAAGACTAACTGCATATCGTAACAGAAATGGCATCCTAAATCAGGGTGCCATTTTTGTTTGAAGTAATTTTTTTTACTTTTGATTGACATGATTAAAGTTGGTATCATCATAAATGCTTATCGAAAGCAATCGGAGGCTGTAAACACTGTACTCCAGAAGTTTATAAAGTCGTTGGAAATAGACACAATCATCTACAAAACGCAAGGTCAAAGGGATGCAGTAAATTTCGCCATTGAGTGTTGCGTGAACAAAATGGATGTAATCATTGCTGTTGGCGGTGATGGAACAGTAAATGAAATTATCAACGGGATGATGCAAGCGCAAACGCATTTACCGAAATTAGCTGTAATTCCGAATGGAACAGGAAACGATTTTGTGCGAAGTATGGGATTGACATGTAAGTTGGAAAATTTGCACGAAGCTATTTTGAATAATTGCTATACACAAGTAGATGTAGGTCAAATCGATTATGAAGATAAAAAACGCTATTTCATTAACATTGGTGATGTTGGTTTTGGAGGAAAAGTAGTGGAGGTATTGGATAAACAACGAAATTATATGGGTGGAAAGGCCTCCTATGCGATGGCTATTTTACGGTCATTCATTGGATACCGAAGACCAGTTTTACAGATTGTGGGAGAAAATTTTCACTATGAAGGAGTTGTTTTGCTGGCTGCTTTTTGCAACGGTTCTATTTTCGGCGATGGAATTGTTATCAATCCATTTGCTAAGATGAATGATGGAAAACTTAGCATTACCTTGTTTGGAAAAGTTTCCTTGATGGATTACGTTAAAAACCTGAAAGCCTTGAAACAAGGCAAACCAATAAACCACCCAGAGGCAAGTTATTTTGAATCATCGTATTTGGAAATTAAAATAATCAGCGGTAAAGCTGTAACAGAAACCGATGGCGAATATTTGGCATGCGGAACACTAAAGGTTAGTTTAGCACCAACAAAAATGGATGTTTTAGTGTATTAAAACACAACTGAAGGGCCGAGTGTTCGAATCGTAAATTTATCCGCGTTTATTTCAACGGTTTGACCAATTGGTAAAACGTATTTATCTTTAATATGTCCAATTGGTGCGCCACAAAAAACTGGAATTTTAAGGTTGCCAAAATGTTGTTCAAGGACCTCTTCAATTGTAAAAGCCCAATTGGGTTCTTCAGCAATGCATTTTTTAAATTGACCCAGCACAATGCCTGCTAACTGTTCAAATGCTCCATTCAATTTTAACTGAGTTAGCATGCGATCTACGCGATATGGTTCTTCACCCACTTCTTCAAGAAATAGAATTTTATTGGACCAAGTCGGAAAGTAATTAGAACCAATGATTCCACAAATAACACTCAAATTTCCTCCGATAAGTTCACCTTTGGCAATACCAGAAACAATGGTTTTTTGTGAAGTTGTTTGCTTGCCTTTTGCTTCATACAAAATTGATTTTTCTGAAAAAAGCAGTTGTTCAATCCATTGATAACTGGGTTGTTCCCAACTTGCATTCCCATTCGGTCCGTGAAACGTAATCAAACCCGTTTTGTGCGTAATCGCAATTAGCAGAGAAGTGATGTCGCTAAATCCGAGGATAATTTTTTGGTTACGTTGAATAGAATCGTAATCTAACAAATCTAAAATTCGAGCACAGCCCCAACCACCGCGTGTAAAGAAAATAGCATCAACAGAAGAATCTTCTATTAACTCCATGAATTCTTCCGTACGTTGAACATCAGTTGAAGTAAAATAGCCAAGGTGCTTCCGAATATATTTCCCTTCTTTAACATTGAATCCTTTATCGATGAGAAATTTCTTAAAATGATCAATTTCAGTTAAATCATGTGACGGTCCAGCTGGAGCACATAAACCGATTGTAGCACCTTTTTTTAATCCTTTTGGATAAATAGGCACACTGATTTCATGACTATTTTTCTGGAACGAAGTCATCGTTGGCAATACAAGCAAAGCACCTAATGAAGGAATAAACGAACGACGACTAACCTTTTTCAAGAGATAAATAATTGATAAATATTGAATTAAATGTAACAAATTAGAATTAATTGCGTTGTAGTAGAACTAGAAATAACAAACAACACTCTCTTTTATGAAAAATTTAATTTTAGCAGCGTCATTAATTGGCATGAGCATGACAACATTTGCGGCTCCATTTACTTCAGATTCAGCAATAGTAGTGAAGCATAAAAAGAAAAAGAAGAAAGGTCACAAGAAATCGCACCACGTAAGATGCGAAGCTTACAACGGATAAAAACGAACGCTCCATGAGGAGCGTTTTTCATTTAAGGTGGTTGATACATCTATTCATAGACCAATAAAACAAAATTACTTAAGACAGATTTTTTATCATGGTGAATAGTATTTTGGAAATCTCTTCAGCCAGGAGATAAAATAACCTAAATTGATCCTCAGTAAGCACCATTTCATCTTTCAACACATCGAATATTGCTATACACTCAAAAATGGAACTTCTAGAGATGACATAAAAATTTCTTCTGTCAGCTTTGGAAAATCGTCCCGATCCTTCTGCAATATTTAATACGATGCTAAATGATGCTCTTCTAAGTTGGTCTTTTGTAGTAGGATCAAGTTTGGTAGATTTTATAAAATTTCTGACATCAGTATTAAATTTTTTTGCCTTTTTGTAAATGTCTAGTTTTTCGAAGTCGAACATAGTAAATAGATTGGTTTTCTATTCAAATTACAAAAAATTAATGTGAGAGAGGGATGAGAGTGAAAAAAATGATGGTTTTGTTGTCGCAATTACATTATGTATGTAAAGGTTAAGATTGAATTGTTAGAACAAAAAACTTATGATTTTTACTTTTATAGGTTATAAGAGCGAGTTGGAGAGTGAGTGTGAAGAAAAAAAGCAGAGTCGTGTTTCGCTTTCGCTCTCACACTCACTCTGCTTTTAGTACCTCGGGCCGGAATCGAACCGGCACTCCCGAAAGAACAGGATTTTGAATCCAGCGCGTCTACCAGTTCCGCCACCGAGGCATCTTGCTTATTTCGACGCCCAAGTTTCCTTGGATAAGCGGTTGCAAAGTTATCAATTTTATTTTAATCTCAAATAGATTTTGATTTTTTCTTCAAGAATCTTATTTCACCAACTTCTGAACAGTTTTGCGATTACCAATTTTCAATTCAACAAAATACACCCCTGTCATTAAATCACCCAAATTTGTCAACTCAAAATGCTGAGTTCCATTAGGCGTAATTTGTTGCTGCTGAATAATTCTTCCCGCTGCATCAACCAACGTAATTTGTCCAGATTCGGAAGGAGCTGCTCCTAAATCAATCGCAATAAATGAGGCAAATGGGTTTGGATAAACAGTGTAATTGACTCCTCCAAGTTCATCTAGATTTGTAAAACTACAGCCATTCAACGTTCCTGGCATATTTGCATCTAACCATTCTATTCGTCGAGTAAACCAATCTTTTAATCGTTGAACTTCTTCCGCATAAGTCGCTGGTGGAGCTTGTACCTCTGGCGTTCCAGTTGCACTCGATAAATGCCCCCATGTTAAGTAATGCCACTCTTGACTTTCCATCACAACCGCTGCAATTGAATCAACTTTTGCATGTAAATAAGGCAAACTCAAAATGTTTCTTCTGAAATCTTCATACCTACATCTAACCTCATTCGCAAAAACGGTGTCTTGCAATAGACGAATGTACCATCCAGGAGCATTGACATCTTGTCCACCAATTGCGTTGTACATGAATTGTGAACCGTCTTCAGATCCAGCCCACATATCTTTCAGTGCCCAATCAAAATCCCAAACTGGCCCGGCCTTTAATTTTTTAATTGTACCATCTAAATTGTCTTTGTCTTTTGAGAAAAAACGACTTTTCTTATAGCCATCACCATTTCTTGCAACTTCATTTACGATAAAATAATCAATGAACGAAGTGGTTGAAATGTACTTACGATAGCCATTAATTGGATCATCAAAATTTGGAGAATAAAGGACTGTTTCAAATTCATCTACAAAGTTTTGAATATAGGTTTGTTGTTCCAATTGTATATCTTCTGGTTTCGGATAATAGTAAACAAAATGCACGTCTAAACCAGGGAATCCAATTGGTGAGTAATTCGACTGCCATGAATTGGTGTTGTCCCAGTAATCAACTTTAAAGATGTATCCTCCTGTTAAGTTGTTTCCGCTGATTTCAGTGCTATCCAATTTTGCAATATCCACACGATTCGAGTCGCGTTTAATTTTTTCAGCCAACAAATAAATTCCTTGGTATTGACCATCTAAAACAACATCAACATGTTTTGATCGAACGCCATAATGACCCAAACTGTCAAACAACTCAAATGGAACAACATTTCGAGCGAACGATTTATCGTTGTAATTTGCTAACAATAACCAATCGTTTTCTGCAGGCATTCCTAAAATGGAAGAATCAATTGAATTGCCTAATCCATCAATTAATTCAATTGAATATGGTTTTTGAGGCAAAGACAAAGAGTAATTTCCGCGGTACTCGATTCCAATTTTACCATTGTATTCGTTGTATGGATCCACCAAATGATTTCTGTTTCCTGGACCATTGTCGATAATTCCCATATCAACAACAGTTTTTATATCGTATCCAATCGCTTGTCCACTTGTATTGATAACGACAATTGGCAAGTCGGATTCAGAAAATTGAAAATAATCGCATGGTGTCGATCCGAAAGTTATTGAACAGTTTATCACATTACCTTCATCTGCTCCGTAACCGTCAGTTACACGAACAAACCACGTTCCGTTTGGATTTTGACCATTGTTCACAGCTCCCATTTGACTCATCGGCGCGAATGTTCCGGTAAAAGGCGCTGTTCCTGAAGTGATTGGAGTTGGAGCAAATCCATTGAAACATGTATTTGTCATATTATCGTCTCCACCACCAATGCCTTGAGAAAGTGTTTTAACAGTTCCATCGGGAGCAACAATTTGAACTGTAATATCGGCTAAATACGTATGCGTCAAATTAATACAAACTGTTTCTAGTCCAAATGTTGTGGTGTTAATTGCCGTTTGTGGTACAGAAACTACGATTGGAATATTCGTCGTTTGGTAATCCAAAATTGCACCACTTCCTCCGTTAAAAGTTTGCGCATAATTAACACTTAATAACAGCAATGAAGCAAAAAGAGTGAGTATTTTCATAATAACAATCGTATTTTTGTAAACCGAAGATAAAATTATTTGTGCGCAATTCATGAAAAAAATCCTCATTAAAAACATAAAAGGCCTTGTTCAGGTTGGTGAAAATATTCCAACAGTTTTAAAAGGGACAGAAATGAAATCTTTACCAATCCTTGAAAATGCTTTTTTAGCATTGGAAGATGGCGTTGTAGTAGCCTACGGACCAATGGAAGATTGGGGCGGAATTACTGATTGGCGCGATTTGGAAATAATTGATGCGGATGGAAAATTTGTGTTGCCAGCATTCTGCGATGCACATACACATACTGTTTTTGCGAAGAGTCGTGAAGAAGAATTTGTGGATCGCATCAATGGTTTGACTTACGAAGAAATTGCCTTGAAAGGTGGAGGAATTTTGAATTCTGCACGTCGATTGGCAGATATGACGGAAGATGAATTGTATGATCAAGCGTGTGCACGAGTTGAAAAATTGAAAAGCTACGGAACTGGTGCATTGGAAATCAAATCAGGTTACGGTTTATCGGTCGAAGCAGAGCTGAAAATGTTACGCGTGATCAAACGCTTGAAAGAATCAGCAGGAATTACAATCAAAGCAACATTCTTGGGAGCCCACGCATTTCCCAAAGAGTTTAAGGAAAATCACCGCGGATATATTGACCTAATTATCAATGAAATGCTTCCGAAAATCGCTGAAGAAAAATTAGCCGATTATATCGACGTATTTTGTGAACGCAATTATTTTTCATTGGAGGAAATGGAAGAAATCTTGCTTGCAGGAGCGAAATATGGTTTGATTCCAAAAGTGCATGTCAATCAATTTACCGTGATGGGCGGAATTAAAAAGGCAATCGAATTGGGTGCATTGTCCGTGGATCATTTAGAAGAAATTGATGAAGCCGATATTGAAGCACTGAAAAATTCGAATTGTATGCCGACTCTTTTACCAAGCTGTTCACACTTTATCAATATTCCTTATGGAAACGCACGCTTGATGATTGACAGTGGTTTACCTCTTGCGTTGGCTAGCGATTTTAATCCTGGAACAACTCCGTCGGGAAACCTAGGTTTTGTTTGGTCCTTAGCTTGTGTTAAAATGAAAATGACACCCGAAGAAGCGTTAAATGCCTTGACAGTTAATGCCGCATACGCTATGGGCTTGTCAGAAACGCACGGTAAAATTGCTTTGGGAAGTAAAACTCCGATTCTAATTACCAAGGAAATACCTTCATTGGCTTATATTCCTTATGCGTTTGGTGATCAACACATCGAGCGAATAATTGCATGATATTTGCCTAAAAAATGTACCTTTATCCTAGAAAAGTCAAAGAATGAAAGTGAAAATGAAATTTGAATCGATGTGGCTAACAGCAATGTTGGTGCTTTTTTGTTCAACTAGTTTTGGACAAACGATTCAAAATGACAATGAACTTTTGTGGGAAATTTCTGGGAATGGTTTAAAATCAAAAAGCTATTTGTACGGAAGTTTACATTCCAACGATAAACGCCTTTTCCGTCTTTCAGATTCGACTTATTATGCTTTGGAAAAATCAAGTGCAATTGTGCTTGAAACAGATGTTTTTTCATTATTCGATGAGTGGGATACACGTCAAGAAGAAGTGAAACTAATGTTCGACAATAAAGGAAATCCTTATACATCTTCAAACGAACCGAGTAAAACGCTCTATGGGAATGAAGATGGAATGCCTCAGTTTTTAGATGCGTATTTCTTAGAATATTGCTACAATGCAGGCAAGAAATTTTTTCCGCTTGAAACAGTAGAAGATCAGTTGGATTTAATTTCTGAATGGGGAAAACCGGAAGGATTGAATTTCTCTGCGGCAACTTATACGATTACGCAAGAGCGAATGATTGAATTTTATTTGAAAGGTGATATCACGTCGTTGGATCGTATGATGCGCGGAAACTTAAAATTGGTTCCTGGAATGTACGAGGATATGATTGTGAAACGCAATGCGAAAATGGTTAAAGGAATTGATTCCTTGATTCGTATGAATGGAACGTTTATCGCAGTTGGAGCAGGTCACTTGGCAGGAGATGAAGGATTGATTAATCTATTACGTAAGAAAGGATATCGTTTGCGCAAAGTTACTGCAACGTTTGCGGAAGTTCCAACCAAGGAGAAGGAAAGTGTGCGATCAAATCGTTCCTATAATTATTCAATTGATTCTATTGGACTAGTTGCAGTTTTTCCTGGAAAACCATTGGAAATGAAAATTTGGGAGAATCATCCTTTTATCGTTTACCGTGAAATGGGTCAAGGAAATACCTACTCAATCGAAGTGGTTCCAATTGATGGTTCAATTAGTCTCGAAGAACAAGCAGCCATTTACATTGCAAGTCCAGATGCTGCCAATTATAAACACATGGTGTTGGATGATGGATATGAAGTTTACGAAGGACTTTCTGATACCTATCCTGAAGGTTTGCATTGGGTGAGATTGGTCCAAAGCGACACTCATTTGTTAATCATCAAAGCGTATGGTGGTAACAAATTTATGAATTCAAATCGTCCTCGAACATTTTTCAGTAAAGTTGGATTTGAATAGATAATCGCAAAAATCAAGAAAATAAAGCGGTAAAATCAATTATTCTGTTAGTTTTGTTGTAAAATAGAACAACATGATTTCTCGTATTCAATACGCCCAACTCAAAGAAAATATCGCTTCCAATAAAATTGTTTTGTTGACAGGACCACGTCGTGTCGGTAAGCGAACGGCTGTTCAAAATGCACTTGCAGAATTAGCTGTTTCAGCTGTCGAGTTTGATGCTTCCAACAAGAAAACAAAGAAGCTGTTTGAAATAGTCAATGTGAAAAATTTGACAATCAATTTCAACGGAAGCAAGTTCATTGTCATTCATGAAGCGCAATACTTGGAGAATTTGCAAGAGATGATTGAGTTGGTACTTTCAGGAGAAATAAATTCCACCTTGATACTCTGTTGTTCCTATGAACCAATGATCGATGAACTTTTGCGTGAAGTTCTTCAGATGCAAGGATTGGAATTGACACTTTTGCCAACAACATTCTACGAATTAGCGCAAAAAAATTCACTTCCAGAAGAAGAGAAATTGCTTGAACAACGGTTGATTTATGGAAATTATCCAGCCGTGACAGAAGATTTGGAAAATGCTGAATTGACCTTACGCGAAATGGTGCAAGAAGTGATTTTCACCAATTTAGGCGTTACAGATCGAATCAATAAAGGCGATAAATTGTTACGCATGTTGCAGATTATTTCCTTCAATATTGGCGAACCAATTTCTTACAATGAAATTGCTGAAAAATGTGGTTTGGACAATGAAACGGTTGAACGATATGTGGATCTTTTGGTGCGTTCGTTTATTCTTCTTCGAATTCCGACCTATTACAACGGACATCGCTATGAATTGAAAAAAACACACGTTATTTATTTTGTAGACAATGGTCTTCGAAACGTTTTGATTAGCAATTTTAATCCTCTCTTCTTGCGCAATGATATAGATCAATTATGGCGCAATTGGCTCATTTCAGAACGCATCAAATGGAACCGTTTGAACGGAAAAATAGCGGAATATAAATTCTGGCGAACGCATACACGTCAAAGTATGGATTTCATCGAAATTGACGGTCAAAAGATCGCAGCGTATAAATCTTCTTGGGAAAAGAAAAAGAAAGTGAAATTCCCTGCAGCTTTCACGGAAGCATATCCATCGATTTCTACACACACCTTAAATCGTTCAACTTATTGGGGATTCCTAACAAAAAAATAAGCCATGAATTTCACTGACCGAATTGCCGATTACATTGTTGAGGAACAACTCGACCTACAACATTTAACAATCGTTCTTCCTTCTGAGCGTGCAAAAAAGTACATTGCCGCATCCTTGTTTAGAAAATTTCAACGTCCGATTTTAGCTCCTGAAATGATTACGATTGATCGTTGGGTACGCGATTTATCGGATAAAACGGTGATTGATAAAACACGGGCTTTGGTGCGTTTATTTTCGGTGCAATTAGAGAATCTAACGAATGATAAAGATGCTTCCTTCGATGAATTTATGTCGTGGGGAATGACTTTACTCTCAGATTTTGATGAGTTGGATCGCTATCTCTTAACATCGGAACAACTATTTAAGAACCTTGCCGATATTAAAGAAATTGAAAATTGGAGTTTTGATTCTGAAACTCTTTCCGAAGGCCAAAAACGCTTCATGGAATTTTGGGATCGTTTGCCAGATTATTACCGTCGCTTGAACGAACAGCTGGATAAGGAAAACGTTTGCTACATGGGGAAAGCCTATCGATTTGTGGCTGAAAACATCGATGTTATTTTCCGTAAAGACAAAGAACGCCATTTTATTTTCGCAGGATTCAACGCCTTGTCAAAAGCGGAAATTTCGATCATGAAGCAATTGCAGCAAATGGGTCGTGGACACATTTTGATTAATGCCGACAAGTATTACCTGGAAAACGACAGTCACGAAGCTGGACGATTCATGCGTCAATTGATGAAGGAAATAGTGGTAAGTAAATTGCCGTATGTTGAAGATGAAATTTCTACCGGAACAAAGCATTTGCGGGTTATTGAGTGTGCGCAACACACAGGACAAGTAAAAGCAGCCGCAACGATTTTGGACGGATTAACGAAAGCAGAAATCGACGAAACAATGGTTTTGCTAGCTGATGAAAGTTTGATAGCGCCTTTGCTTAGAAATCTGCCAAAGAAAATTGGTCAAGCAAACATTACCTTGGGTTTACCGTTGCGCAATACCTCACTTCGAACATGGGTTGATTTATTATTTGGTATTCAAGAAAACAAAAGCCGATTTTCGACAGATGCCGTTTACATTCACGACATACAGAAATTGTGGAATCATCCGTTTTTAACAGCACTTTTATCGAAAGAAGAAAAAGCAAAAATTGCAGAAGTTGAATTTCGTTTGATTAAAAACAACAGTATTTTTCAAAATGCAAGTTCGATCGAAATAGGAAAAGTTCCAGACCTATTGTTGAGCATGTTGAGTGTAAATTGGAAAGATGATTGGAAAATTGCCATGCAGCAAATTCGAAAAATCAACGACACGCTCTATCAGCATTTGACTAAAACAGATGCCTTTGAAAAAGCAATTATTCAAGGGTTCGATCACGCCTTACAAGATTTTGAAAACATCATTGATGAAGGAATTCCTGCGATGTCACTGAAAAGTTTCAAGCATTTATTCCAACAACATTGGAACACTAAAAGCATTGCCTACCACGGAAATCCATTGGATGGATTGCAAATAATGGGATTGTTAGAAACACGTTTATTGGATTTCAAGAAAATCATTGTTCTTGGTTTAAATGAGGGTAAAATGCCTCCAACGAATCCAATTCAAACCATGATTCCGATGGATTTGCGATCGTATTTTCAATTGCCAACCCCACGCGACAAGCAAGGATTGTTTGCGCATCACTTTTATCGCTTGTTACATGCCAGTGAAGATATGTGGGTGACGTATACATCTGCGCAAGAAAGTATCGGATCGAATGAAGCGAGTCGCTATTTGATTCAGTTGGAATTGGAATTGAGCAGAATGAATCCGAATTTCAAAATGGAACGACAATTCTATTCGATTCCCAATGAAACGAGTGAAACGGAAGCCATCCAAGAAATTCAAAAAACACCGGAAGTCATTCAGCGTTTGGATGAATTGTTTGAAGGTACGATTTCCGCTTCGGCTTTGAACAAATACATGAAATGTCCACTCGATTTTTACTACCGACATGTCTTAGAATTTGGTGAGGAAGACACCATTGAAGAAGAAGTGGAAAGTAGTACATTGGGAACGTTTATTCACAACGTTTTGGAGAAATTGTACATGCCATTTGCGCGCCATAACAAGGATAAAACGCCAAAAGCTTCACCACCGCCAAACATCACTTCGTTTGATATTGACAAAATGTTGAAGGAATACGAATCCATGATTGAAAAGGAATTCTATGAGCATTTCAATAAAGATAAATCGGCGTATGCTACAGGGAAAAACCTCTTGAGTTTCAAGATGGCGGTTGAGTTGATGGAACGTATTTTGAAACAAGAGAAGAAATTTTTAAGTCAGCAAACTGAACCCGTTTTCATCGAATACTTGGAAGCTGAATTACATGCTGATATGGAAATTCAATTGGCTGGAATATCTAAAACAATTCATTTCAAAGGCTTTGTTGACCGCATCGATTCAATTGGCGGTAAAATTCGCATCATCGACTATAAATCAGGTAAAGTGAAAACCGACGATGTGCAAATGAAGGAGGTAAAAAGCGAGGATGAGCTCATCAAACATTTTGGAAAAACGAAACATGCCTTGCAGTTATCCTTGTACAATTATTTGTACTTGAAAAATTTTGGAGTTCTACCGTATCAAGCTGGAATTTATTCCCTGATCAACATATCAGAAGGCATTTTTCCGTTTGAAGGAAAAAACAAAACAAATGCAGAATTATTGGAATTGTTTGAGTGTTTCATTGAACAAGTCATCAATGAAATTTACAACGTTGATCAACCATTTGTGCATCAACAAGCTGGAATGAAAAATTGGTGTTTGTATTGTGATTGAAATTGATTAATTTTAATTTAACGCAAAAGTTCAGAGTGTTCAAGAACAGAATGAACTGTAGTTCAAAGTGATATAACCTAATTTTACACTATATGAATAAAACAATGTATAAAATAGTAGTCTTATTTCTATTTTTAACTGGATTTACGCATAGTCAATCAACACTTCAAGTTCGATGCAAACAGTTGATATCAAGTAATTTGTTTAATGAAATTAAGTTAGACAACAACATCATAGAATATGCTTTGTGTGGATCTCAACCTGCATTTTATGTAGCGGTTTTTGACACGAGTTGTACTGCATGGCAAACCTGTTTTGCTGGTAACGCAAATTGCAAAAATTTGGGGAATTATAATTTTGAGGGAAATTTTAGACAACGTCCTGAATATTATTTTGCGTTTCACCAAAACAGCTTACAAAACTTGGAGAGTTTAGATTCACTAATAAACGTCGGTATTCCAGATGATCATGCCTTTGTAATTTATACGCCTTTATCTTTTGACTTTGCTGCAGTTAATGCATTGCATCCAGGATTAGGAAGCACGTTAACAACGTATTTTGGAAATCAGCTGGTAAATGCACAAATGTTTGTTGCTTTTGGCGTAAAAGGATACCCAAGTTCTTACGTATCTGACACAACGATTGTTAATCAAGAGATTGTTTTTTCATCGACAATTTGCCCAAATAGTGTACAAACCGCAAGTATCGAAAATATAGAACCTATGAATAACGTTTCAGTTTCTCCGAATCCATTCTCAAATGTAATCACCATCACACAATCGACTAAGGTTAATGTAAAAGGTGTGCACCTTAAAAATATGTTGGGAGAAGAGATACTATCGACTTACGAATTTGAAAAAGAGGATAAACTACTTATGAATACAAGTGATATTCCTGCTGGAATTTATTTTGTGGAAATTTTAACGAGTGATGAAAATCCGATTGTGATAAAGGTCATGAAAATGTAGAGGGAAGTATAAGCCCACTAACTATTCAATAAAAAGGGTTAAATAGATTAATTAACGATTAGTTTTTCTCGAAATAAAAGGTTGTTTTGTGCATTTTTGATTTCAAAAGTATACATTCCAGGTATTAATACTGATTTGATTTTTATTGAAGAAGCAGCTGTTTTCTCAAAAGATGAATAAACAACTTTTCCAGATAGATCAGAAATTTGCAGAATGATATCATCATAAGATTTTGGAAGTTCCACAGTAAACTCACCTTTGTTTGGATTTGGGTAAAGCTTAAGGTGTTGTTGTAAATTTTCCTCTACTCCTAAACCAATCACAAAAACGGTACAAGTATCATAGCTGATATCTGTGCCTAAAATTTGTTCTACAATGTAAGTTGTTGTTTGGTTTGGTTGCACATACAAACCACTTGTATTGCTTGCAATTTGATTGCCACCAAGTTCATACCAATTGCAGTTTAAATTAGCAATGCGCTGACCAATAAACACAGAATCTTGAATATAAATTGTTTGGTCTGGGCCCGCATTCGCAGGCATTCCCCCTGTAAGTGAATCAATGGGTGTAATTGAAATGTCGTCTATGAAATAATATGCAGCGTCGCACATGCCAATTGAGAGTTCATTTGGCGCATAAGGTTCAAAAATTGTCTCGGAGTCAGAACTAAAATTCCCAATAGTAATAAATTTTTCTCCTCCAATTGCAGTATATATAGCTTCCACTTTGAACCAATTTGAATCATTTGTGTCTTTAATTACTAAATTATTAAAAGGAAGAATATCAGGGTCATAGTTAAGTAAAGAAAAATTAATATTATTGCCAACTTGATATATTGATGTATCAGAAATAACCATTCCCACATTATTGCTGGCGTATCGGCCAAATTCAGCTAAACTTATATAGAAATTAACTTTATAGGTTTTTAATAGTTTCAAACTATCAATTAATTGAACTTGAATATATTCTCGACAATTTTCCAAATTATAGCTTGAATCATATTGAGCACCCGTGTAAAAACCTACATAAGAGTCGCCCGAATGTGGCAGCTGTATTTCATTAATTAAATAAATATTATTTGTATTACAATAATTTAATAAATCAGGTGTTCCATATTCAGTTGGATTTTGCCAAGGTGGAGCCTGAATTAACGATGAGGTAAATTCATCACAATTTGGTACCACTTCAAAACCACTGTTTGGCACCAAATTGTATTGTGTTTTGGCGGTGAAGCCAAAACACAATACGATATAAAGTGTGATATATCTCATACCAATTATTTTAAAATCATTACTTTATCCTTGTAGATTAATTGATTCAAATCATTAAAAACTTCAATATAATACATTCCTGAATTCAAATTACTTTTTACATGAATTAATTGCTCATTTTTTTAAGTATAGGGCATAAAAAAACCTGAAAAGAACTCTTGGAAGATGATCCGAAGATCGGAAGAGGTAGGAGCTCTTTTCAGGTACCTGCAAGGAAAATAAAACCAGTGTTGAACAATCGTTTTTGCTTCAACAATTTAAAGACGAATGGGTTTGTAAAAGGGTTGGGTAAAAAGTGAAAAAAGTTTAATTATTTTTTTTCTTGCTGGTCAAATTTTTATAAAACGTTTTCATTTCTTTAGATTTGGCGTAGTCTACAGCCGTTTTCCCAAAGGCATCTTCTTGTAAATAATTTCCTCCTTTGTTGACAATTAGAATTGCAAAATCCGTTAAATTATTTTTTGTGGCTACATGTAAAATGGTTTGTTGCTCAAAATTTAAGTGTGCATTCAGATCCCATTTATAACGCTCAAGACAAATTTGCAATAATTCAACAGAACCAGTTTGTGCAGCTAATAAACTCAATTGTTGTGTTTCTTGTTGTGATAAAATCGCTTCTGGGTATTTATTGATTAGGCTTAGAACCTTGGTTAAATCTTTTGCTTCAATCATAGCATGTAATTGTTGCATTTCCTTTGCACGCTCAACTTCTCGCTTATTCAATTCATCTTTGGTCATCGCACCTTTCGAACGCAAGTAAGTTACGATGTCTTGATTGTCTTTTTCGAGTGCTACTTCCATTGCATTTTTTGACCAAGTATCTTTCACATATAAATCTGCTTTACTTTCTACAAGAAATTGTACCCAAACCAAATTACCTTTTTCAATGGCCTCATGCAATAAGGTTTCGCCCATGAAACAGGCAGGCAAATTTACATCTGCTTTGTATTTTACTAAGAAGGCAGCCAGCTCAACGTCATTTTTTTCAAGTGCCGAACATAAATAGGTTCTGCTCCAGTTGTCTTTTGCATTTGGATCTCCACCATTTTCTAAAACATACTGAAGAATTTCCATATCTAAGTTATCCGATCGCTGATTGGAACCATCACGTCCATCCACTTTTGCACCTTTCGAATGCAATAATTTAAGTAATTCTAAATCTCCGGCTTGAATTGCTACAAATGTCAGGTCAGCGCCATTTGTTGTTTTGACACTCACATCAACTCCTTGATTAATCAACTTTAAGGCTAAGTTTTTAACTTCCTCATTTCGGTAATAGGATGAAAGCAAGCCACTCAACACGTTTTTACCATTCTTATTTTTCACAGTGGCATCTGCACCTTTTTCTAGCAACTGGAAAACATGTGACGTATTATCACGAAAAGCAGCTTTCAATAAAACTGTGTTTCCATCCTTGTCTGCATGATTGATGTTGACTTTTTTCGCTAAATAAATGGAGAAGATTTCTGGAAGTTCCGAACGTTCAGCATAAAACAAGGCCGTTTCACCGTCGGTATTTTGAAATTCTAAATTTTGATTTTCATCTAACAATTGGGTAATCAATCCAGCATTTGATGATTGTAATGAGAGCATTAACGCATTTTCTTTATTTGCATTCAGTGAGTTTGGTGATAAACCCAAATGGGTAATGCAATAGTCATAAAGTTCCTTGCGACCGTTTTTGGCAGCAAGCAAAAGGGCATTGTTTCCATGTAAATCTGTCGCGCTGGCAGAGGCACCTTTTGTGATACAATAATCTAACAATATTTTATTTCCAGTTTCAGCACAAATTAAAAAAAGTTCATTGATTTGACGATTCAAATCAATTAGTTGCTTACCTAAGTCTGTATATTCAAACAATGCGGCGTCATAAAATGCTATTTTTAAAGGAGCACCTGCTTTTACTAATTCCAAAGCAATAGCATCATAATGTTCATTTAATGCAATTTCAATGGGCGAGACGTAATGTTTTTTGAAAAGTCCTGTCCTGCGTTTTTGTTCAAATGAGACGGGAAATCCAGCAGCAATTAATGTTTTCACCATTTCTAGATTATTGTTTTCCACGGCTGGAATCATTGCTTCTGAATCGTAAAACTTGTAGCTTAACAATGTTTTGACCCAGGCAACATCACCAAAGCTTACAGCATTGTATAAATTTTCGCGTGAAGTAGCCCCTTTAGAAAGTAAATACAAAACAATTTCCCGATAATCTTTTGCAACTGCAATGTCTATCGCATCAGCTTCAAAGCTATCATCGTCGTTGATAGGAACACCACTTTCTACCAAACGCTTTACTTCTTTCAGATTATTTGCTTTTACTGCTGCAATTAGAGGTGTTTCTTGGTCTTCATTTTCATATTGAGAAAATGTAGGAGAAGCGAACAAGAGTAATAAAATAACGGTGATGTGTTTCATGCACAAGATTTTCAAGTGAAAGTTAAAACAAAAAAAAACACCCGCAATAAATACGAGTGCTTCAATATCAGGTTAAAAGTGGATTAATACAATTCCATTTTCAAAGCAGTGCGGTAATCTTTAATTTCCTCACGGTTGATTTTGTGATCAGCATTTTTCAACAAATTCAACAAGTAAAGTAAATTTTCATTGTCTTCGATTTCGATAGGATATTCATTTCCTTCTTCATCTTCTTCATATTGCGCTTGAACATCGAAAGCATTGTTTTCACCAAGGAATTCGTAAGTTAAACGTAGAACTTTTGTCACCAAAGGATCTTGTTCCTTCAATGCATATTCTCTCAATTCTTTTAAATCATCAATCAATTTATCGGCTTCAATTCCTTTTTTCTCAACCTTCTCGATGATTGCGTCTAACTTCTTATTTGCTGCTGCAATTTTCATAATTCAATACGTTTTCAAAAGATAATAAACCCATTTCGGGCTTACTTTCGTATGCAAAGGTAAACATCTTCCGAAATATTTGTACAATTTCGATGAAAACCTGATTATTTTTTCGAAATTTGAATGGAAAGTTGGATTTCTTCTTCGTTTCCACAATTGAAAAGCTATTTTTGTAAAAACAAACGATTTGTTCGAATTAACTATAAAAGGAATTGTTACAGGCTTTGTCTTAAGCATTATGATTGGCCCTGTCTTTTTTGTAATACTGGAAACGAGTATTCGAAGAGGCGTGAAAGCTGCTCTTGCGCTTGATTTAGGAGTTTTAATCAGTGACCTTGTCTACATTCTTATCGCTTATGTCTTTTATTCAGAGGTTTCTGGATTGATCAATGGAGAAAATAAAGGTCTTCTGAAGTTAATTGGAGGAATTCTTTTCGTTATTTATGGTGCCTTCACTTTTTTCAAGAAACCAAAAGAAGAAAAGGTAGATGAGGTGGGCAATGTTGTTCAAAATTCTACTGACTATTTCATGCTCGCCTTAAAAGGGTTTTTGTTGAACTTCGCTAATCCTTTGGTGATTTTTTATTGGTTCAGTGTGATTACCATGGGTGCAAAAAATTCTGAACATGCAGGAACGAATGAAAACTCAATTCTCTTTTTCCTGGGAGTAATTTTAGTAACATTTTTCTCCTTCGATTTATTGAAAATTCTAGGCGCTAAAAAATTACGTCCTCTCGTAACAGAAAGATTATTAGTCGCTTTGAATCAACTCATTGGCATTGTATTTTTTGGATTTGGTGTATTTTTAGTGATTCAAGGAATTATTGGTAAAGTGTAACAGAACAATTTCTCCAACTTATATTCTTCAAAGAAAAAATAAATGAAAACGATTATCGCTCTTCTTTCATTGCTTGTTATTTCAACAGTAAACGCACAAGTAGTACTGAAAGAAAACCTTACGAAAAAAGTCAATTTGTATTGGGATTTCAACAAAACACAACTTCAAGCAACTGGTTCTTACTACAAAGACGACGTTGATGAAACAACGGATAAACACGGAAAATGGTTGTACTACGATCGTTTGGGAGTCTTAGAAGAAGAGCGTAATTATTACAAAGAAATGCTTCATGGTCGAGTGCTTCTTTACTACCCAAATAACAAACTGAAACAAGAAGGATATTTTTACTTGGATCGCCAAGATTCTATCTACAGAGAGTGGTATGAAAACGGTAAGTTATCTGTTGAAGGTTCTTACAAATCGGACAAACCTGTTGGGAAATGGACTTATTATTACTTGGATGGTACAAAGAAATCGGAGGAAGAATTAATTGGCGATGTGAACCATTTAATTTCTTTTTGGAGTGCTGATTCAACGCACAAACAAACAATTATTGACGGAACTGGTACGCTATCAACCTATTACACAACGGGTCGCGAAAAAGAGTGGTACAATTACAAAAATGGCTTGAAAGATGGTCCATTCGAAGAATATAGTAGTTATGGCTACATTACATTGTCTGGATTTTTCAAAGAAGGTCAAAAAGATAGCACGTGGATTTATGCTTATTATACAGGCGACACTGAAAAAATCAGCAACTATAAAAATGGTGTACTTAACGGCGAATACAAGTACTTCTATGACAACGGTCAGCTAAATGTACACGGCTATTACAAAGACGGAAAAAAAGTTGGAAAATGGGTTTGGTACACGAACAAAGGAACGCGTGACATGGAAGGAACCTTTGACAACGATTTGCAAGATGGCGATTGGACGTATTGGCATCCAACTGGTGAAGTTTCATACACCGCGCATTACAAGGAAGGATTGAAAGTTGGACAATGGACGTATTGGTATAAAAACGGTCAAAAATTCAAGGAAGGAACATTTGTCAACGATTTGAAAGATGGTGAGTGGCAAACGTGGTATGAAAACGGCAACTTACTGATGAAAGGTACATACAAGGAAGGTCATGAAGAAGGCGAATGGTTGAATTATTGGGAAAATGGCACCTTGAAGAATAAAACCAATTTCAAAAAAGGAATCATGCATGGAGATTGGTTATCGAATTATCCGAGTGGAAAAGTTAAGACAACGGGTAAATACGACGACAACTTCAAAGTGGGAGAATGGACAGAATACTTTGAAAATGGTAAACCGAAAGACATGGTTACCTACAAAATTTTTAAAGAGAAATCGAAAGTGGATTATGGTTTTATGAAGGACCGTGACCGCATCGACAGTAAAAAAGATGGGCATTCAATTTCTTACTCGAGCAAGGATTTTAAAATGACCGAGGAAGGCGATTATAAGGAAGGGTTAAAAGATGGTGAATGGATTGCTTATTTCCCTGGAGGAAGAAATCCAGCAGTTGTTTCCAACTACAAGAATGGCGAATTAGACGGTACGATGAAACAATACGATCGCAAAGGAAACCTATTGCAAGAAATGGATTACAAAGATGGATTGAAACACGGTCGTTTCCTTGTCTATGATAAAAAAGGAAAAGTGGTGGTTGAGAAAACGTTCGAATTTGGAATGGAAGTCATTAAAGGACAAAACAATTCACCAGGAAATTTCTCACCGAAATAGTTTTAAAACAATGCTTGAAGGTTTGTTGTGAATAATTTGATGGCAATTGCCAAAAGAATAATTCCAAATACCTTTTTTAGGATTGCTATTCCGCCTTCACCAAGCAAATTTTCAATGCGTCGTGTCAATTTCAGCACGATGTAAACAATTAAAACATTGATGATAATTGCAATCACAATGTTAATTTCTTGGAATTCCGCTTTGAGAGACACAAGCGTTGTCATTGTTCCTGCTCCTGCAATAATTGGAAAAGCAAGTGGAACAATACTTGCCGTTTTACCAGTCATTTCATCGCGAAACAAACGAACACCGAGGATCATTTCCAATGCCATAGCAAAAAGGATAAACGCACCAGCAACAGCAAATGCTTCAATGCTCACGCCAAATAGTTTCAAAATACTTTCTCCAAGAATTAAAAAACCAATCATAATTCCAAACGAAACGAAACTTGTGCGTGCTTCGTGAATAGAGCCAGAAGTTTCTTTTAATTTAATGATGATTGGAACAGATCCTACAATATCGATTACAGCGAATAATACCGTTGTAGCTTTAAAAATCTCTTGCCAATTGAATGCTTTAAAAAATTCCACCATGATTATTCAGCTAAAAGGGTTTTCTCTATTACGACCGGAAAATAGGAATGTTCCAAGTGTTGGATTTTCTGTCTCAACGTTTCAAGCGTATCTTCTTTAGTTACAGAGCAAAAGAATTGTGCAATGTATTGACCTTCATCAAATTGTTCGTTGACCTCATGAATCGTTATACCTGATTTTGTTTCATTGTTTGCGAGAACAGCTCTGTGCACATGATCTCCGTACATGCCTTTTCCACCATAATTCGGCAACAAAGCAGGGTGGATATTCAAAATTTTACCAGCATATTTTGCAATGAAGGGTGCTGGTACCAATTTTAAGTAACCAGCTAAAATGATATGCGTAACTGAATGAGCAGAACACATCATACTAAGGAAATCAGCGTTTAAAGCTTGCTCATTTGAACAATGAACTAAATTAATGGATTTTGATAGCGTAAACTCAATGATCGGTGAATCACTTTTAGTTGTCATGACTAAAACAACTTCAAAACGTTCTTTGTCTGCGAAATAATTAATAATGTTTTTGGCATTACTTCCGGTTCCAGAAACAAACAAAGCCAAGCGTTTTTTTTCCATGTGGCAAAGTTAGAAAGTATCTCTGAGAATCAAAAAGAAACCTTCAAACTTGTCATAAATTCTAGTGATAATGAAGCTGTAAAAAACATTAATCCATGAAAATCAACTTAAAATAGCTATCTTTTCACCTATAATTAATAAAAATAAGGACTTGTAAAAAGGCTTAAACAACTGTTAAACAAGCAAATAGGATACTGAAGAGTGAATTAAATCAGTAATAATTTTGTTTTTTGAAGCATTGTTTTTTTCTTTGCAGCCTGAATTAACCCTTAAAAAGAGAAGAAATGTCTGATATCAAATCAAAAGTAATATCTATTATCGTAGATAAATTGGGTGTTGATGAGAGCGAAGTTACTAACGAAGCGTCTTTCACAAACGATCTAGGAGCTGACTCATTAGATACAGTAGAATTGATTATGGAATTCGAAAAAGAATTCAATATCGCTATTCCAGATGATCAAGCTGAGAACATCCAAACAGTAGGTGATGCGGTTTCTTATATTGAAGAGAACGCTAACTAATTGAAAAGATAGTTATTGTTGAACAAAGAAATTCTTCTATGGAATTAAAAAGAGTCGTTGTTACTGGTATGGGTGCACTTACCCCAATTGGAAACACATTAAGTGAATACTGGGATGCGTTACTAAATGGAAAAAGCGGTGCTGCTCCAATCAAGCAATTCGATGCTTCTTTGTTCAAAACACATTTTGCTTGCGAGGTAAAAAACTTCAATGCTGAAGATTTTATCGATCGTAAAGAAGCAAGAAAATTAGATCAATTTTCGCAGTACGCCCTGGTTTCCGCATCGGAAGCCATGGCGGATTCTGCTTTACTTGAATCAAATCCGAATCTTGACCGCGTTGGTGTGATTTGGGGATCGGGAATTGGTGGTTTAAAAACGTTCCAAGATGAAGCTCAAAATTTCTTCTCTGGTGATGGAACTCCACGTTTCAACCCGTTCTTCATTCCTAAAATGATTGCTGATATTGCAGCTGGTCATATTTCAATTAAATATGGTCTTCGTGGACCAAATTACGTAACCGTTTCTGCATGTGCGTCTTCAACAAACGCTATTATTGATGCATTCAACCTTATTCGTTTGGGTAAAGCTGATGCATTTGTAACTGGTGGTTCTGAAGCAGCGGTGAATGAAATGGGAATGGGTGGTTTCAATGCATTGAAAGCCCTTTCTACACGTAATGATTCTCCTGAAACTGCTTCTCGTCCATTCGATGTTGATCGTGATGGATTTGTGCTTGGTGAAGGTGCAGGTGCTTTAATTCTTGAAGAGTATGAGCATGCAATGAAACGTGGCGCGAAAATTTACGCAGAAGTTATTGGAGGTGGAATGTCGGGTGATGCTTATCACATGACTGCGCCACATCCAGAAGGATTAGGAGCTAAAAATACAATGCTTGCAGCTTTGGAAGATGCACATATCGACCCAAGTGCAATTGATTATGTGAATGTACACGGTACATCTACTCCTTTAGGTGATGTTGCAGAAGTGAAAGCAATTCAACAAGTATTTGGTGAACACGCCTACAACTTAAACATCAGTTCAACAAAATCGATGACAGGTCACTTACTTGGTGCTGCTGGAGCTATTGAAGCTATTGCATGTATCATGGCTGTGAAACATGATATCGTTCCTCCAACGATCAACCATTTCACGGATGATCCTGAATTAGATAATAAATTGAATTTTACCTTTAACAAGGCTCAACAACGCACTGTAAACGTGGCACTTTCAAATACATTTGGATTTGGAGGTCACAATACAAGCGTTATCGTGAAAAAATTTAATGGCTAGTTCCCCTGAAACTCTCATTATTTCCAAAGAAGCGAAGTGAAAGTGAATTAGAATTAATTCGATTCATTTTAAAGCGGTTTGGTTACCGCCCAAAAAATATTGCGTTTTTCATTCAAGCAGTTACACACAAATCGTTAAGTAACACAACGGACGATAGTTCAAATGAACGCCTTGAATTTTTGGGAGATGCAATTCTTGATGCCGTGATTGCTGAATACTTGTATCAACGCTTTCCAAGTGAAGATGAAGGTTATTTAACGAAAATCAAATCAAAAGTTGTAAGCCGAAAAACGCTTGGTGAAATCGCTGAAACGATGGAGTTACGCAACGTAATTCGTTACCACAAAGGAAGATCAATTAATCTGGCGACAATTGAAGGAAATGCATTTGAGGCTGTGATGGGTGCAATTTATCTGGATGGTGGTTATGAAGCTGTCAAGAAAAGTATTCAGCACCATATATTCCGAAAATACGTGGATCTAAACCGTATTTTAGAAGAAGAAATCGATTTTAAATCCAAATTATTTATTTGGAGTCAGAAAAAACGATTGAAGCTTGAGTTTCTTGTGATGTCGGAAGAAAACATTGGAGGAGTTTGGAATTATTCAATCATGGTTTCCATCAACGATACAAGTTATGGACGAGGAACAGGAACCTCGAAAAAAATGGCTGAACAAGCTGCTGCTAAAGAAACACTTGAGTTAATGGGCGAGATTTAATCTTTCGTCAAGTAATCCATAAAACGTTTTAAGATATCATGATTTATTCCAGTAATATTGGAACAATAAAATCGTGAATAACCTCCATCGATAATAATTCGTCCGTTTAGCCAATTTCCAGATAAAATTAGTGGTTCATCATCAATCCAAGCTTCCACCTTTAATCGATAATCCAAAGGAAATACAACTGTGCTATTTCCAGCGTCAATTTTCTTTTCATCCGCAATCAGACTTTTGTCGTTTGTTATCGCTTCCTTGGTTGAAAAATTTCCCCACGTTTCTTTCGCGTAAAACAAATTAGTCAATACTTTACTTTCTGCTTGTAAGGGCCAATTTTCCGAACCAATGTAGATTCCTTTACCGCTTTCCAAAAAAGTAAGAAGTTCTTGTTGATGAGATTCATTCAAGATGGACTCAGCTGATGAGAAAATAAACAAGGCATCGAATGAGGAAAGTGAATCGGGAAAATGGTTGCTGTAAACAACTTCAATCGAATCTTCAATTTCACAAATAGATGAAACATTTCCACAAAAACAAATGCGTTTTTGAGCATTCAAACTCAATGAAAGAAGTACTGAAACTAAAAATGTTAAACCATTTTGCATGGAAGAAAATACATTGATTCTTCAATTCGGTTCATTTGTTGTAAAAGAATTTTTTTCTTAAATTAGAGTAACTAACAACTTTTACAATGAATAATACTGAACTAGGTGCGTTTGGAGAAGCGCTGGCCGAACGATTTTTAATCAGCAAAGGATTACGGATCATTGATAAAAATGTACGCTTTAAAAAATGGGAAGCTGACATCATTGCTGAGGATGGAGAAAAATTGGTAGTCATCGAAGTGAAAACAAGACAAACTGCTGAAATTGGAGAACCGTGGCGTGCGGTTACGAAAGCTAAACAACGACAAATCATTCAGGTTGCCAATTTTTATGTTTCTCAGCATCAAATTGACAAGGATACACGCTTTGATATTGTTTCAATTGTATACAATTCATATCGCACAAATATTGAGCACATTGAGGATGCTTTTTACCCTTTAGTTTGAAGATAAACTTTTTAGCGTATCTTTGCCCAATAATTCTGCTCGTGATGAACACAAAAAATTCAGGAAGAGATAAGTCGCGTTCAACGCGCACTTCCGACTCAAAAAAATCAAAAGGTACAAGCGCTACCTTTAAGCCTAAGAAAAAAGAGGCTTCTCCATTTAGCAAAGGATTTAAAAAAGAAGATCCAAAAGCGGTTAAGAAATCAACTCCCAAAACTGCTTCAAAAGCTGTTGAAGGAGAAGAAGTGAAGAAAGAAGTTTCTGCACGTGATAAACGTAAATACATCGATTTTAAATCGAAAGTAAAGAAAGGTGATCCACTTCCCAGTTTTAATGAACATGAAATTCGTCTGAACAAATACTTGTCTAATGCAGGAATTTGCTCGCGTCGTGAGGCTGATGTTTTAATTGAAACAGGTGTAATTACAATAAACGGTGAAATTGTTACCGAATTAGGGTATAAAATTAAACCAGATGATGTTGTTCAATACGACGGTGAAACAATCAATGCCGAAACGAAACGCTATGTCATGTTGAACAAACCAAAAGGATTCATTACAACAATGGATGATCCTTTTGGCCGTAAAACAGTGATGAGTTTGGTGCGTAAAGCATGTCGTGAACGTATATATCCAGTTGGACGCTTGGATCGTGATACAACAGGCTTATTGTTGTTTACAAACGATGGAGATTTAGCGAAAAAATTGACGCATCCAAAGCACAAGGCTTCAAAAATTTACCATGCTGAGTTAAATAAACCAGTGAAAAAGGAGGATTTAGAAAAGTTGATTGAAGGAATTGATTTGGAAGATGGTCGTACAAATTTTGATGTTGCCAAGTTTGTAAAGGACGGGAATCCAAGAGAAGTGGGTGTTGAATTGCACTCAGGCAAGAACAGAATCGTTCGTCGTATGTTTGAAGCTATGGGTTATGAAGTGGTTAAATTAGACCGTGTTCAATTTGCTACATTAACAAAAAAGGATTTACCAAGAGGTTATTTCCGTCATTTAACAGAAAAAGAAGTTGCATTTTTAAAAATGTCATGATGAAGTATATTTTGAGTTGTCTTGTTCTTATCAGCCTACTTGCATCGTGCGGAGGTGACAAACATGAGTCAAAAAATCCAATGTTCACGTATTTCTATGAGGTTGATTCGGTCCCAAAAATTTATTTGTACCGCGATATCGCACATGGATTAGACGAACAATTTCATAGAATTTACGCTGTTACTGATACAAAAGGTGATCACATTATCGTTGAAGTATATGCAACCGATGGTAGAATTTTAGAAGCAATTAACTACAATGTCGATTCGTTGGATGTCATGGATCACATGGTTGTAAACCGTAATCTTGAAAAGACAAAAGCTGAGGTATTTAAAGACAAATTGATTCCAATGAATGATCAGGAAGAGGTTTGGTTCGCTTCCCGTTTCCAAGGATTTTTAGATTCGACTTTGATTCTAAAAGAAATCAAAAGAAAAGTGAGTGGAAAAGAAATTCAACATGATGTATTGGGTGAAAACGTGCCAACGATAATCATGAAAGACAGAATACGTTTGACTAATTTCAATCCATTTACGAAGAAAGAAAGTGTTTTGGAAGGCAATTCAGTCAACTATTTCGCGAAAGGATATGGTTTAGTTGAATGGCATACGCCAGACAAAAAAGTGCATTACAAATTGGAAAAAATTCTAACTGAAAAGGAATTCTTACAAATAATCACTCATTAAAATTAAAGCTTTATGCGCTATTTTGCTTTAACAATTGCTTTTCTTCCTTTGTTTCTTGTTGCACAGAGTAGAAAAACAAAATCATCTGATGCGAAAGGAACTTTTTATGGTTCTGTTGGCTATGATTTGAATTGGTATGCAAAAAATGCTATTAATTTCTCAGGTCCAGGTTACGAATTTACCTTGGATGGTGTAAAAGGAAAAGCGGATAATGCGCTTGATTTTTCGAATCTAGGACAATTGCAATACAGGGCACAATTTGGCTACATGATTGCAAACAAATGGGGTTTATCGTTCAATTACTCCAAAATGAATTACCGAATCCCAACCGGTCAGCCTGTTTTACTTTCTGGAACGATTAATTCGGGTGTGGATACCGTAACTGATTTCAACGGTTCATACTTAAATCAGTCGTTTACGGTTGATACAGCAACATTCAATTATTCGAATAGGGCGGTAAACTTTTATCACATTGATGCGTCAAGAGTTGACACATGGATTGGTGGCGGTAGAAATGATCTGTTGGCTTTGTCGACCGTTTTCTCTTTGGGAGCAGGAGCAGTTGCTACAAAAAACGATTTCACATTTGGAGGTAACAAAGATATTGAAACAAGTTCCATGTCTGGATTTGGTTTAACTGCTGGATTGGGTTTGCGTTTCGAATTTTTCAAGTATTTGTTTATTCAACCAACTTTTGGCGCAGGGTATATACAACAATTGCATGTGAATACACGCAGTAATGAACCAAATGCATTGGCTAAACAAAAATATGTTTATACCAATGCTTCTATTTCAATTGGTTTTTTCCTTTATGTTCGTCCAACAAACAGTTGTGACAGCTGCCCACATTGGTAATTAAACTCCTTTTTTCGCTATTCTAAAGTCTATTTTGTAATAGAAAATAGGTAAGAAACCAAGTTGTTGTTTCTCAGCAAATGGATCTGCTGCTGGATTTTTCAAGTTAGGAGCATAAGTTAAACTCAATAAGTTTTTCGTATTGAAAATATTAACTAAATCCAATCCAATTTCATGGGTAACTTTATCAGCATTGAATTTCCAGTTTATTTTAAAATCTGCTCTGAAATAATCTCTGAATTGTCGCTCATTGTATAATGAGTCCATGAAAATTACTTCGTTATATAAACTAGATAAAACAGGGTCTGCATAGCCATAGCGCTTACCTCCAGCCAGTGTCACTTTCATTCCAAGAGATAAGGTTTGTTTGCTATTTAATTTAAACTCTTTTCCAGCAAGGAAATTGGTAACATATGTTCCGTTGTATGATGTATTTCTCTCAATACCATCACTACCTGTATATTTTGAATCATACAAACATCCTGAGAACAAGAAGAAGAATGATTTATCGAAGAATTTCTGAACCGTAAGTTCAATCCCATAATTGTGACCAGTTCCTGTATTTTTCAATGAATCCGGGAAGAAACGAGCAAAACCTCCACCCATGTTTATCAAGGAGAACGAAGAAGGCGTTACTGTTACTGGAATATTGTACAAATATTGGTAGTAGACTTCTGTGCGAACATTAAACCCTTTCTCAAACGCTTTTTCATATCCGACACCCGTGTGTAAGCTACGCGAGAAGTCCATGTTTTTGTTGTGGTAAATTTTGTTCCCTGCGTTGTCTAATTTATGATAGGTATACGTGTAAAGCGGTTGCATTGAACTGTGCATTCCTGCTCCTGCGAAAACAGCTTGACCTTTATTCATTTTCAATTTCCAACCCAAACGAGGTTCAACATAACTAAAGCTGTTGCTCAACGAGAAATACTGGCTGTGTAAACCAGCTGTGAAGTCCATTTTATCAGAAATACGGTATTTCCATTGAATAAAAGGTTGAATCATTGCAGCAGACCCTTTGTAATCCCAACGAATTACAAAATTGGTATCGGTTACCAAGATGCGCGCAGAATCCAATTGATTCATATACATCATGTCCACATTAATACCTGCTTTGATTAAATGCTGTTTATTGATTTTGTGATTAATACTAAAAAATCCAGAAACCTTAGTTGTTCCAAATTTATAACCCATTAATGGATAAATTGAATCTACACGTATCGTAATTCCATCTGGTTCAATTGAACGAATAAGATAATCGTGATTTGCGTGTTGCTCATCATAGGAAAGCGCTAACGTTGATGCTATATATGTTTTTTCGTTCAATGATTTCTTATAACTTAAACCTGTTACACCCATTGATGTTCCAAAGTACTGATCTCGATCTCCTTCACCATAAAATTCTTCAGAGTATTTTTTTTGTTCTGAAATTAAAATTGAAATCGAACTTTTTCCACCCATTCCATAAAATGAGAAAGCGCCGCCTTTTTTAGTCAGAAAGTTAAACTTAAACGCTGCATCTCCATATACAGGAACAGCATCCGTCCCCAATTGAATACCGATTTTTTGAAACAAACTTAAAGTAGAATAACGTCCCATTACCAAGTAACTTGAACGACCACTTTTACTCATTGGTCCTTCCGCCAAGAATTCAGTACCTAAAAACCCGAATTGGCCTGTAAACTCATGACGATTAGTATTCCCATTTCTTAGTTTTAAATCAAAAATTCCCGATGTACTATTCCCATATTCGGCAGGGAAAGCACTCATGAAGAAATCTGAATTACCTAAAATTTTATTGTTGATGATTGAAACTGGCCCACCTGTACTACCTGAAATAGCAAAATGCGAAGGATTCGGGATGTCAATTCCCTCAACTTTATATACAACTCCTAACGGTGAATTTCCACGAATAATGATATCATTTCTTGAGTCATCGGCCCCTTGTACACCTGCAAAATTGGAAGCCATACGAGCTGGGTCCATTCGTGAACCTGGATATCGATTTGTTTCTTCTACACTGAATTGTTGTGCAGAAATCAAAGCCATTTCATTAATTACTGCCCCTTTACGTCGCGCTGTAACTTTCACTTCAGGTTGTTCGATGATACGTTCTGATAATGGAATGTTGGCAATTGCTTCTTTTCCAGAATTGACCTCAAGGGTAATTGTTTTTAAGTCGTACGTTGAGTAATAAACGGTTAATTGGTATTTTCCAACTGGAACATTATCAATTCGGAAAGCTCCTTCTTCGTTTGATAAAGCTTGAAATTTATTCAATGAATCATCGGAAAGCATTGTGATTTTGGCACCGATAATTTGAAAATTTGTTTCACTGTCGTAGATTTTACCACGAACGGTTTGTTTAGGTTGAGCAAAGCTGAAAAATGTGGTCAATAGAGTGGTTAGTAATAAAAGACCTTGTTTCATAAACTTATTTTATTGATAACTAAATTAATTTGTTGCTTTATTATATTCTTCTACTGTCCAATCTTTCTTGTAGACTTCTTTAAAAACGAACAGATTCAATGCATTAAAGTGCAAGTTTCGCACATTTGAATAGACAATTTGAATATCTCCACTGTACCACAAAGGAATAAATGGAGGATCTTGCATCAAGACCTTCTCTGCTTTCGAATAATAGGAAAGGGCTTGTGTTTTCTTTGAACTATTTTTTGCTTGCTCAAATAACAAGTCAAACACAGAATTCACATAGCGTGATTGATTAATTCGAGAAGGTTCTTCTTTGGTAGAGGGCACATTTTTACCATAGAAATTAACAAGAAAAGTCTCTGGATTTGCATAATCGCCAGCCCAAGCACTTCTAAAAATATCTCCTCTACAATAGTTAGCATCCTCGTCTTTTTGATCGAAAGTTGAACCATCAATATTTACATTAATGTTCAATACCTGAAAGATTTGTTGGGCAAATTCGTCAGCAATGGCTGAATTTATATCGTCAATATTAAAACGCAGATTTACAGACCCAAATCCTTTTCCATTTGGATATCCAGCTTCTGCAAGGAGTTGACGTGCTTTTTCAGGATTGTATTCGTATGCGTTGGTTTTTACGCCATTGAAATCGTATCCTTTAAAGATATTTGAAATTGGAGGAACAATACCATAATTACCCATTTCATAATATTGATTTCTCAGCACATCATGCCCCAATTTTTCTTTATTGATTGCATAATTAAAGGCTTGACGAACTTTTACATTTGCAAAGCGCGGATCAGTCATGTTGAAGAAATAATAATTCGTCATCAACAAGGGATTATTGTACATCACAAAAAGTGGAGGTTTAGAATTGAAGTCTTTTATTCTTCCTTCTAACATTTTTGTAATTCTGCTCGTCGGTAAACCTAAAATTAAATCTGTTTGGTGATTTTCAAACATTTCCAATTGATCCAGTTTACGATTTTGGAAATAAAAAGTCATACTGTCCAAATAAGGTAAAGCATTACCTTCAGCATCTACTTCATAATAATCTTCATTACGCACCAAAATCATTTTAGGTGGATTACCTTGTGTAAATGAAGAAAGCATGAAAGGTCCTGTACCAATCATTTCTTGAGCATCTTTCGAATCTTTCATCTTCGAAGAAGTAATAGAAGCACAAATGTTAGCAAGTTTGTTCAGGAAGTTTTCATCTTTTTGAATGAGTGTGATTTTTACTTTGTTACCTTCAACTTTTAACCCTGAAATTTCTTTTGTTTTACCTTCAAAAAATTCATTTGCTCCGAGTAAAGCATCTTTGTATAAAAATGAAAAAGCATGTGGTGCTTGACCTGATTCATTTTTTGTACATGCCATTTCAATGGAATACTTGACATCCTCAACGGTCAACAATCGATCTTCTTTATTCGTTAATTTTTTTGAAGGGTGAAAGTAAATATCAGTGCGAATTTCAAACTCGTAATTGAGTCCGTCATCACTAATTTTCCATTTTGATGCTATCTGAGGTTGAATCTTTAAATCCTTTGGATCCATCGAAACAAGACCTTCCATTACTTGGGAGAGAACTGCTGCCGAATAATAGTCGCTTACATCTCTTGGAACATAAGTAGATGGTTCATTTTCAATGGACATTGCAATTGCGCCTCCTGCGAATTCAAATTGCTTTTTCGAATCTGAAGAACACGAATAAATGAATGCAGATAACGCGAAGAATAATATTAAATTTCTCATAATGAATAGCAATACTCTAATCACAAGATTAATAAAAAACTTTGAACTATCGCAGGGGTTTGTTTATTTCACCCGAAAAAATGAGCAAAATAGCCCGATTCAAGTGTTATTTGTCACATTCAAATTTTGGCTAAACTTATTTTACCAAAAAATTAACACTTATCTTCCGAAAAATGAGTGGATTTGTTTGTTTTATAAAAAAAATGCTATTAATATTGCGTAATAATTTTTGAAAACCCACTGTTATACTGCAGTTCAATGAGAATATTTTTTAGTCTATTGTTTCTTAGCTTTTTAAGTACATTCGTATTTGGCGAAAATTTGTCAATCGAAGGAACTTATCAAGGTAAAAATCTATATGTTCAAAACCCAATGGATGACGATGGCTTTGGATATTGTGCTACAAAAGTTACTGTGAACGGAGATGTAATGCCTGGTGGGACAAACATGGGAGCTTTTGAAATCGATTTTGCAAATTTCAATATCGCCATAGGAGAACCTGTTTTTATTGTGATCGAACATCACGAAGGTTGTAAACCAAAAATTTTAAACCCTGAAGTTTTATTGCCAAGAAGTACTTTTGTTGTTTCTGCTATTAACGTAACATCAACAGGAAAACTTACTTGGACAACGACTGGAGAACAAGGAAAATTACCGTATGTTGTTGAACAATACCGTTGGAACAAATGGGTTACTATCGGTGAAGTTCAAGGTAAGGGAACAAGCGGATCTAATTCTTACGAATTTGCTGTAACACCTCATTCTGGAGAAAATACAGTTCGCGTAGTTCAAATTGATCACTCAGGACAAAAAAGAACATCTAAAGAAGTTAAGTTTACATCGAGCGTTGCAGTTGTAACGAAAAGTCCTGCAAAAGTGAAAGATGTTATTAATTTCTCAGCTAACGGTGCTCCGGTTGAAACACGATACGAAATTTACGATGCTTATGGAAACATCGTGAAAAAAGGTGTTGGATCATCAGTAAATTGTCAAAACTTATTGAGTGGTGCATATTACATCAATTTTGACAATGTCAATGAGAAATTTATCAAGAACTAATTGATTTTATATAATTCATAACCTGAAGTTTACTTCAGGTTTTTTTTTGTCTATATGTTACGAAAAATTGAACATCTTGGGATTGCTGTAAAAAGCATAGAAGAATCACTTAAAACCTTCGAAACACTTTTAGGAAGCAACTGCTATAAAATAGAAGAAGTAGCTTCGGAGGGCGTGAAAACTGCTTTCATTCAAATTGGCGAATCGAAAATTGAATTGTTAGAGGCAACAAATGCTGATTCTCCAATTGCAAAATATTTGGATAAAAAAGGACCCGGTATTCACCACATTGCTTTTGATGTTGAAAATATCGATGCTGAAATCGAACGATTGACCAATGAAGGTTTTACTTTAATTCACACTTCACCAAAAGAGGGTGCCGATAATAAACTAATTGCATTTTTACATCCAAAATCAACTGAGAGTATTCTTGTTGAATTGTGTCAGGAAAAGAGTTGATATAAATCTTCTGGATTTGTCAAATGATGGGTTAATAGTCCAAGCGTTTTAGCGCCTTCGATGTGTTGAATTGAGTCGTCAACGAAAAGTGTTTTTTCTGGTATTAAACCGTTTGTTTGACAAACAAAATCAAATATTTCTTTATTCGGTTTACGTAAGTGTATTTCATGTGAAAAATACAGTTGTGTGAAGTAGTGTTCCATTGGTAAGTTAGTCACTTTAGCAAACTCACGCTTAACAACAGGTACATGAAGTTCATTTGTGTTACTCAACAAATAAACTGGATACTTTTGCTTAAGTGATTCAAGGAGTTCTAGTTTTTTTGCAGGCACATCAAGTATCATAGCATTCCAGGCATGTACAACTTTATTTGGAGTTGTACCAGGTTTCAGATAAGGTAAAAGACTATTGACAAATCGTTGAGAGGAAATTTGGCCCGTTTCAAAATCGTCAAATAAGTTTGTTTGTGCTGCTTGCGAATAAACTGAATTGAAATCAGTCATCCCCAATGCTTCAAATGCATGGATTGTTTTTGAGTAATCCAAATTAATGATAACTCCTCCTAAATCTAAAATCACTGCTTCGAATTCCATGCTGCAAATAAATAAAAAAAGGATGAGAAAAATCCCATCCTTTTCCTATAACTAAGGTTATCTTATTTTTTGTTTAAACTCAAGTTCAAATCAAATGAAATTGTAGGTAAAACGTGCTCAGTTGATCCTGGCTCAGGTTGCATTCCTTTCATGTTCAATTTAGAAAAGTCAACATCGAATTTTCCTTTGATAGTTGCTTTTTTGTCATCAGAAGTTAATTTAACCGCGATGTCTTGTTTCAACTCAACGCCTCTTACATTAATTGTAGTAGCTAATTTTCCATTTTCATATCCGTCAACTGTTACGTTAACTTCAGGGAAATCAGCGACAAAGAAAAATGCGGTATCTTTTAAGTGACCAACCAACATTGGTAATTTGTCTGCAGGAACGTTTGGATCTTTTGAATCAATTGAGTTCATGTCAATTTTGAATGATCCACCAACTAATTTGTCTCCTTCCATTTCAATTGAACCTTCAGTTACATTAACTGTTCCAACGTGGAAATACTGAGGATTTTTACTTCCTGTCCACTCCAAAGATGATGCTTTTGCATCTAATGAATAAGTTACTTTCTCTGTTGCCTCTTCTTCAGATGCACCACAAGAAACCAATGAAATTGCAGCAGCTGCAACGAATAATAAGTTAAATGCTTTCATATGTTTTATTTTTTTTGACAAATATACAAAAATAAATATACCATGGTAAATAAAACCATGAAATATTTTAAAATTCTTCAAAAAACTTAAAAATGTGTATTTTCGAAAGAAAAAAATGAAACTTTTCCTTGATTCAAATTCATACATAGAGACGAGCAAACCAGTTGATATTTCACTTCCAATGGTAGCAAGTAAAGAGAATGTGAGTGCATGGTACGTGGATCCTCCGGTCATTGAACCAGTGCGAGCAAATGGATTTTTGGGATCTGTAAAAGAAGGGGGATCGGTAAATTTCAGAAATATTTTTTTTAATCCTCATGGTCATGGAACGCACACGGAGTGTTTAGGACATATAACAGAAGAAGTTTATTCTGTAAATGAAACGTTAAAAGAATTTATCTGCAAGGCTCAATTGATTACGGTCGAACCAAGAAAAGTTTGGAACGAAACTGAACAAGTTGAGGATTTGATCATTTTTGCAGATCAACTTTCATTATCAGACAAGGAAATTGAAGCGTTAATTATTCGCACTGTTCCCAATGATAAAGGAAAACAACACAAAAATTATTCAGCAACTAATCCTCCATTTTTGGATTTAGGCATTTTAACGGAATTGGAACGAAAAGGAATAAAGCATTTGTTAATTGATGTTCCTTCAGTTGATCGAGAATCGGATGGTGGAGCCTTGGCTTTTCATCATGGATTCTGGAAAGTTCCTGAAAATCCTCAGTTTGACAAAACGATAACAGAACTTATCTATGTGGACGATAGTATTCAAGATGATGTTTATGTTTTGGAAATGCAAATGGCACCGTTTGTTAATGATGCATCACCATCTCGGCCTGTACTTTACAAGATTGAAAATGATAATTTATAAAACTAAAAAAGGTCAACTGCAAGTTGACCTTTTTTAAATGTTAGTAGTAAGTTAATTCTCATTAGTAGTAACAACAAACTTCCAAAGTAGTATGATGGAAGGGGAAATGTTGAATAAAAAAACAGGTTATTTCTTAGGAGTAATAAATTACTAACTATGAAGATTTAAGAAAGACAAAAGAACTGTTATACTCTTTAATCAAACTAGAAAATGAAAACTGCCTCTCCAAGCAGCGCGTCAATCTCAAACCATTTCAAAGCGAACCTAAGAAGATAACCTGGTTTTTTTCTCCTTATTTCTTGAATCAAACATACAGACTTAATTCCACAAAAAATGGCGAAATGAATATTTCGCCATAATGAGTGAACAAATGTCCAATATGAATTATTTTAAGTCTAGAGATTCTCTAATATTTTAAAGAAAATATCGCGTTTAGCAGGAGAAAGCGGAACTTCAGAACCATCTTTCATAACTACAGAACCGCCGTTACCTTTATCATAGCGATCAACGTAGTCTAAGTTAATTAAGTGAGATTGTTGCACGCGCAAGAAATTGTGTGAAGAAAGCAATGTTTCGTATTCCTTCAAGGTTTTTGAAACAAGGATTTTCTTTCCACCTACAAGGAAGAAAGAAGTGTAATTACGATCTGCTTCACAACGGATAATTTCATGAAGTTCAACCACATAAACACTTTCTTGTGTCTTTAAGACCAAACGTCGTTTTTGATTCGGTTGAATGTTGTTTTGCAAGGCGTCAAACTGACTGTCTTCTTTCTTGTCATCAACTGCTTGAATTGCACGTTCAACCGCCGCTCTTAATTCAGAAGGATCAATTGGTTTTAACAAATAATCCAAGGCACTGAATTTAATTGCTTTGATCGCGAATTCTTCGTGAGCCGTAATAAAAACGACTTCAAAATTTTTATTCTTAACAGAACGAAGTACATCAAAACCAGTTCCATCCGGCATTTGAATGTCCAGAAAAACAATGTCTGGTTTGATTTCTTCAATGGCTTTTATCCCAGATTGTACATTCTCTCCAGCAGGAATTGCTTCAATGTCAAATCCAAATGACGTAATCATTTTTGCGATTAACTCACGTGTGCGGTTTTCATCGTCAATAATCAAAGCTTTTTTCATGTGTCAAGAGATTTAGGGTTGTCTTCTTTGTACGGTAACGAAATTAATACTTTTGTCCCGGTTTCCAATTTTTTATTGTAATCTTCTATGATCAAAAATCCTTCAGTACGGTATTTTTTATTCAGATTATCAATACGTTCCTTCGTAATTTTCATTGCCATCGATTTATGGGCCTTACTTTTCTTATTCATTTCAGCGCCTTTTCTTCCAATGCCATTGTCCTCAATTAAAATTTGAAGCATTTCATCGACTTTGTTAAAAGTAACATTGATAAATCCGCCTTCGATCGTATGTAATTGCCCATGTTCAATTGCATTTTCAATAAACGGTTGCGTAATCATAGGCGGAATCATTGCATATTCGCTACTGATTTCAGATGAAACATCAATTTTAAATTCAAAACGATCCTCAAAGCGCAATTTTTGTGTTTCCAAATATTTTTGAAGAATCTCAATTTCAGTCTGAATCGGAATAAATTCTTTCGGAGAGTTTTCTAAGATCAATCGCATCAAACGTGAAAAGTTAACCAAGAATTTTGATGAATTCACGGTATCATTTTCATAAATGTAACTTTGTATTACACTCATGGCATTGAAGACGAAATGTGGATTCATTTGTGTTCTCAGCAGGGTTTGGGACATTTCTGCCTCGCGCTGTTGTTGCTTAATTTTCGTTTGATTCCAGCGATAGAAACCAATAATACCAGCCAATACAATGATAATCAAGAAGGCAAAAATGATATACATCTGGAAATTGTTCCTTAATTGACTATTTTCCAATTTTGTTGATGTTAAGGCGCGTTCTTGTTGCTGACGTTCGAGGGAATCTCCTTGTAAACTAATCAAACGCTCTCGTTGTTCCGAGCGGTACAACTCACTTAACTCAGCAATTTTTGTCGCCGCTTGAACGGTGGTATTGCTATCCAAATAATCCAAATAAAGTTGAAGATAGCGCAATGATTCTTTGGTATTTCCAACGTCTTTGTAAACACTTGACATTACGCGATACGTATTGTAAATCTGATTTTTAGAACCAAACTGTTCACGAATTTCGATGGAACGTTGCAAATAATTGAGGGCATTCGCATATTTCTTTTGTTTCTGGAAAATCGTTCCAACATTGTGATATACACCTGCAATTTTCTCCTTGTTTCCAGTTGATTCATACAAGACTAAGGCCTGATTGAAATTACTCGATGCTTGCGCGTATTTTTTTTGCTCGCGATAAATAATTCCCAAGTTATTGTGCGCTTCACCTAAACCATTTAAGTCATTCAATTGAGTCAACAAATCGATTGCTTTCTCCGTGTTTTCAATCGCTTTTTTGTATTCCTTCCGATCAAAATATACTGTTCCAAGATTTGAAAGTGCTAAACCCATTTGTCGCCGATCGACAATTTTTTTAGCATAATCATACGATTGCTTGAAGTAATATTCAGCGTCATCCAAGTTCAAAATGATACGCTGCGACTGACCTAATTCACGATTGTATTTGGCAAGCTGATAAATATTGTTCGTCTCGGAAGCCATCTCCAAGGCCAAAATGTTTTTTGCAACGCTTAACTCTACTTGACCGAAATAATCATAAATGCGTGCCTGTGTATTGAAACTTTCGGAAAGAATATTTTTATTG
>JALQYQ010000073.1 GCA_023262855.1 Crocinitomicaceae bacterium | reverse complement strand
CCATGGATTTTCTTCCAGCTGTTTATGTCCGAGCGAAAGCTTGCGACTTTCTGCATCCACATCCAGTATTTGAACATCAATTTTTTCGCCTACCTTGGTAAATTCAGAAGGGTGACCAAATCGTTTTGTCCAGGAAAGATCAGAGATATGAACCATTCCACCAATACCTTCTTGTAGTTCTACAAAAACACCATAAGGTGTCAGATTTTTAACTTCGCCGGTGTGGCGGCTGCCTACAGGGAACGTTTTAGCGATTTCGCTCCATGGGTCTGAACTTAATTGCTTAAGAGACAATGACATTCTACGGTCATCCTGGTCAATTGTAACCACTTTTGCCTCATATTCCTGACCCAATCTGAAATATTCACGGGCATTTACGGGTTGATTACTCCAGCTAACCTCAGACACGTGAATCAAACCTTCAACTCCCGGTTGCAATTCAAGGAATGCACCATAATCCTCAATATTTACAATCTTACCCTTAACGGTAGATCCTTCCGTTATACCAGCTGCAAGAACTTCCCATGGATGTGGTTGTAATTGTTTAAGACCCAATGCAATTCTTTTCTTGTCATCATCGAAGTCAAGAATAACAACATTTAATTTTTGATCTAATTCAACAATCTCTTCTGGGTGATTAACACGTCCCCAAGATAAGTCTGTAATGTGAATCAAACCGTCAACACCACCTAAATCGATGAATACACCATAAGATGTGATGTTTTTAACTGTTCCTTCCAATACTTGACCTTTCTCAAGACCAGAGATAATTTGTTTTTTCTGTTCTTCCAATTCAGCTTCAATAAGCGCTTTGTGAGAAACAACAACGTTACGGAACTCTTGGTTAATTTTAACAACTTTGAACTCCATGTTTTTACCAACGTAAACATCGTAGTCACGAATAGGTTTAACGTCAATTTGAGAACCTGGCAAGAATGCTTCAATTCCAAATACGTCAACAATTAAACCACCTTTCGTACGACATTTTACATAACCTGTGATAACTTCACCAGTACGTAATACATCGTTCACACGAATCCAAGCTTTGTGCATACGAGCTGTTCTGTGAGAAACAACCAACTGACCAGTTTTGTCTTCTTGGCATTCTACATAAACATCTACTTTGTCACCAGCTTTTAAATCTGGATTGTAACGGAATTCAGAAGCAGGAACAACTCCTTCTGATTTGTAACCAATATTAATGATTACTTCTTTTTTAGTTACGATAACTACAGTTCCTTCAACAACTTCTTTTTCGTTGATTGAAGTTAATGTAACTTCGTATTTGTCTGATAACTCAGAACGTTGGATTTTTGAATATCCGTCTAGTGCTAACGCATCCCAGTCGAAATCTGCAGTCCCCTGCATGTTTGTGTTTTTTGCCATTTGGCTTTAATAATTGTATTTCGAGCACCCTAAAAACCCGAAAGTGATGAATACTAAACTGTCAAAAATAGGGTAACAGTCTTGTTTTAAGGCTGCAAAGGTAGTGAATTAAATTGTACAACCAACATTTAATGCATAAAAAAAGGCCGACAAATGTCGACCTTTTAAACATGTGAATGTTTAATTATTTAATAGCGTCTGCACGCTTTTTGTACTCATTTGATTTATCATAATTTCCTACACTTCTGTAGATTTGAGATAAAATAACCAATACATCTTTATCGTTCGGGTTTTTAACAATGAATTTCTCTAAAGGAATCAAAGCTCTTTTAAATGTTTCATCCGACTTAGCCGTTACTTTATCGTAATTTGGATCATTCAATTTCATTTGACCTGCTTCCGTTCTTAGATCTGAAGCCCAAGTTACTAAATGTGCACCTAATTGGTACAAAGCATCTTGGTATTCAGGGTCAATTTTCAAAGCTTCATTCAAAGCGTTTTCAGCTTTTTCATTTTGCTTTAACTCAATGTAAATTGTTCCAATTGTATAATGTAATTGTTTGTTTTTCGGATCTGCTGCAATGGCTTCAGCCAACGCTGCTTCTGCACCAGCTGCATCACCAGCATCGATATTTGTATTTACAAGTTCCAATAACAAATCACGATCACTTGGGTATTTTTTGCGTCCTTCAGCTAAAATAGCTTTTGCTTCTGCTGCTTTTCCTGCCTTTCTGTAACAAGCACTAGCACTTCTGTAAGTTCCTGGTGCTTTATAACCAGTTTTTGCTGCTTTTGCATACATTTCTGCTGCTTTATCATTGTTGTTTGCTTTTTCATAACAAACCCCAGCATTGTAAATAGATAATGTGTCTACTTCGTTTGCTCCTTCAGAAAATCTTGCTTGTGTTTCATAAGCATCAGCACATTCAGCAAATTTACCTTCATCATACATTTTATTAATGCCCATTGAAAGCAAACCTTTCTTTTGTTCAATTGAGTTTTTGATATCCTCCTTGTATTTTGTGCTTACGGCTAAGGATTTTTGATAGCTTTCAATACCCGTTTTGAAATAGTTTTCCGCATTTGCATTCATAAAAGCAGTGTCCATTCCAAAGGCTATTAAATAACCAGTGTAGATTTCACCTTTGTAAAATAAGGTTTTTGGACTTTCCTTTGTTGTTTCATTCACTGCAGCAAGATCGATAAATCCTTTTGCTTTTTCAAGTGCCTTTTTCGCTGGTTCCATGTCACCAGATCCACCAGAAAGTATGAGCATTGTCATTGCGTCAGAGTATTTTTTGTACTCAATGGCAGCAGAAGTTTCGTTTGCTTTTTGCGCTATTACTTGTGAGCTGAACAATACAACTCCAGCGAATGCTATAAATTTATTTTTCATCGTTTTTTTCATTTGGATGCATTTTTCTTTTTATTCCACAACCGGCGTTTCAATATCCGTGCCATTTTCTGGTTCAATTGGATTTCCTTCTTCGTCTAAAAGAGCTTCTTCCTCATCTTCAGATCTTGGTACGCGTGCAATTGCAGCAATTTCGGCATTTCCTTTTAAGTTAATTAAACGAACTCCTTGCGCTGCTCTTCCCATTGTTCTAATGGTATCAATGTGCATACGAATAGTTACTCCAGCTTTCGTAATAATCATCAAATCTTCTTCGTCCGTTACGTTTAGAATTGATAATAGTGGACCTGTTTTATCTGTGATGTTTAATGTTTTTACACCTTTTCCACCACGGTTTGTGATACGGTAAACTGGTTCTTGATCTTCTGGGTCGTTTAAATAAGTACGTTTTCCATAACCTTTCTCAGAAACAACAAGAATTGTTGAGAAAATATCTTCAACGCAAATCATTCCAACTACTTGGTCATTTTCGCCTCCTAGGGTGACACCTCTAACACCTGAAGCATTTCTACCCATCGGACGAACTGTTGATTCATTGAAACGAATTGCACGACCTGAACTTGTTGCCAATACGATTTCATTTGTACCGTTCGTTAATTTTGCTTCTAACAATTCATCATTGTCGCGAATTGTTATCGCATTAATACCATTAGATCGAGGACGAGAATAGGCTTCCAAAGATGTTTTCTTAATAACACCTTGTTTAGAACACATGACGATGAAGTTGTTTTCAACATATTCTTTATCTGTCAAATCTTGAACTTTCACGTATGCCTTAACCTTATCGTCTTGAGGAATATTGATTAAGTTCTGAATTGCTCTACCTTTCGATAATTTATTTCCTTCTGGAATTTCGTAGACACGCATCCAGAAACATCTTCCTTTTTCAGTAAATACCAATAAATAGTTATGGTTGGTAGCAACAAATAGATGCTCTAAGAAGTCTTTATCGCGTGTTGTAGATCCTTTAGACCCCATTCCTCCGCGGTTCTGAACTTTGTATTCTGTTAAACTTGTACGCTTGATATAGCCAGCATGAGAAATAGTTATAACAACCTCTTCATCTGCAATTAAATCTTCCATTCTCATTTCAGAGGCAGAGTATTCAATTTGAGAACGACGCTCATCACCATATTTCTCTTTTACTTCAATAAGCTCATCCTTGATGATTTGCATACGACGATCTTCATTCGCTAAAATGTCTTTTAAATCAGCGATTAATTTCATCAAATCTTCGAATTCAGCGCGCAGTTTATCTTGCTCAAGTCCTGTTAACTGACGAAGACGCATTTCAACAATTGCACGTGATTGAATATCAGACAATGCAAAACGAGTCATCAAATTTTCTCTTGCTTCTTCAGGAGATTTTGATGCACGAATAATTTTAATTACTTCATCGATGTTATCAGATGCAATAATCAATCCTTCTAAAATGTGCGCTCTTTCTTCAGCTTTACGAAGTTCGTATTTTGTTCTTCTTACAACAACTTCATGACGGAAATCCACGAAATGTGAAATCAATTCCTTCAAGTTAACCATTACTGGTCGACCTTCAACAAGACAAATGTTGTTTACAGAAAAAGAGGTTTGAAGGGAAGTAAATTTGAATAGTTTATTTAAAACTACATTTGCAATGGCATCACGCTTAATTTCATAAACGATACGCATACCATTTCTATCCGATTCATCACGAATATCGGAAATTCCTTCAATTTTTTTATCATTCACCAACTCAGCAGTCTTTTTAATCATGTCTGCTTTATTGATTTGATATGGAATTTCTGTTACAACAATTTGTTCACGACCATTTGACTCTTCGATTTCGGCTTTTGCACGCATAACGATTCGCCCACGACCAGTCAGTAATGCCTCGCGAACACCTTCGTATCCATAAATAATTCCCCCTGTTGGGAAATCTGGAGCTTTTACATACTTGATTAGCTCTTCAATGTCAATGTCTTTATTGTCAATGTACGCTGTGATTCCGTCAATAACTTCTGTTAAGTTGTGTGGAGCCATGTTAGTCGCCATACCAACTGCAATACCCGAAGCACCATTTACAAGGAGGTTAGGTATTTTTGAAGGAAGAACTGTCGGCTCTTCTAAACTATCATCGAAGTTTGGCGCGAAGTCAACGGTTTCTTTGTCAAGGTCGTTCAGCATTTCTTCAGCAATTTTTCTAAAACGCGCCTCCGTATAACGCATTGCCGCTGGACTATCGCCATCGACTGAGCCGAAGTTACCTTGACCGTCAACTAAAGGATAACGTAATGACCAAGGTTGAGCCATACGCACCATTGTATCGTATACCGAGCTATCACCGTGTGGGTGGTATTTACCTAATACCTCACCAACGATTCTTGCTGATTTTTTATAAGGACGATTTGAGAAGACTCCTAAGTCTTGCATACCGTATAGAACACGTCTATGAACTGGTTTAAACCCGTCACGCACATCTGGTAGCGCACGAGATACAATTACCGACATCGAATAATCGATGTAGGCTGACTTCATTTCATCTTCGATGTTAATTTGGATTATTTTTTCTCCATCTGCCATCTTGTCACAATTTTTTATTTAGCACATTTATTGTGCGGGTTAAAGCAAGTTTCGAAATTAGTCATTTTGAACCTACAGAAAACAGTGTAAAAGGTGTTTTTACTAACAAAAATCTGTGGAAAATTGACTTTTTCGTTTACTTATTAACAATTTTTTCGTTTTATATTTGTAAGTAAGGATAAATAGGCAATTTTATCCTAGAAAGTTAAAAACTATGGAAGCAAAATTTTCACCCCGAGTTAAGGATGTAATTAGTTACAGTAGGGAAGAGGCGTTGAGATTAGGGAATGATTTTATTGGTGTTGAACATTTGTTGTTGGGGATCATTCGTGAGGGTGATGGCACGGCAATTAAGTTGTTGAATGAATTTCATTTAGACTTAAAGCAAATTCGTGTAGAGGTTGAGCAAAGTCTTTTGAAGTCATCCAATTCATCTGTTCAGCCAATGACAAATATTCCACTTGTTAAACAAGCTGAAAAGGTATTGAAAACCACTTATCTTGAAGCGAAATTATATAAAAGTCCAATGATTGGAACGGAGCATTTGTTGCTTTCAATTTTAAAGGATGAAGATAGTTTTGCGTGCAGGGTTTTAAATAAATATGGAGTTATTTACGATAATGTTAAAGACGAATTAGAAGCAATGATTGAAGAAAACACAACTCCTCGAGCTGAATTTCCAGGGGGACAAGAAGAAGACGGGGGCGAACAATATTCTGCTCAACGCAAACCAGCCGATCCAAAATCGAAAACTCCTGTTTTAGATAATTTTGGTAGAGATTTAACGAAAATGGCGGAAGCAGGTAAGTTAGATCCGATTGTTGGACGTGAGAAAGAAATTGAGCGCGTATCACAAATTTTATCAAGAAGAAAGAAAAATAACCCAATTTTAATTGGTGAACCTGGAGTTGGTAAAAGTGCCATCGCTGAAGGTTTGGCATTGAGAATTGTTCAACGCAAGGTTTCGCGCGTGTTGTTTAACAAGCGAATTGTTTCGTTGGATTTGGCTTCTTTGGTTGCAGGTACAAAGTATCGCGGGCAGTTTGAAGAACGTATGAAAGCGGTAATGCAAGAAATTGAAAAGAATCCAGATGTGATTTTGTTTATCGATGAGATTCACACGATTATTGGTGCGGGTGGAGCAAGCGGTTCATTGGATGCTTCAAACATGTTTAAACCAGCATTAGCGCGTGGTGAAATGCAAGCGATTGGTGCTACAACGTTGGATGAATATCGCCAGTACATTGAGAAAGATGGTGCATTGGAACGTCGATTCCAAAAAGTAATTGTTGAGCCAACTACAATTGATGAGACAATTCAAATTTTGAATAACATCAAAGAGCGCTACGAAGAACATCATTCTGTAACGTTTACACCTGAGGCTGTAGCTGCTTGTGTTAAATTGACTGAGCGTTACATTACAGATCGTCATTTGCCAGATAAAGCAATTGATGCCTTGGATGAAGTTGGTTCACGTGTACACTTGAAAAATATCAATGTTCCAAAAGAAATTTTAGATGTTGAAGCGCAAATCGAGGCGTTGAAAGAACAAAAAAATGAAGTAATTAAATCACAGCAATATGAAAAGGCTGCTGAGTTAAGAGATAGTGAACGAAAATTGCAAGATCAACTTGAAGCTGCGAAAAAACGTTGGGAAGAGGAATCGAAAACAAATCGCGTTACCGTTACTGAAGAGCATGTAGCTGAAGTTGTTTCAATGATGTGCGGAATTCCAGTAACACGTGTTTCGCAAACAGAAACAGGGAAACTTGTTAATATGGGCGAAGAACTTCGTGGAAAGGTGATTGGACAAGATGAAGCAGTTTCTAAAGTTGTAAAAGCAATTCAACGCAATAGAGCTGGATTAAAAGACCCAAACAAACCAATTGGGTCGTTCTTCTTCCTAGGGCCAACAGGAGTCGGAAAAACACAATTAGCGAAAGTATTAGCGAAATATTTGTTCGATACAGAAGATGCATTAGTACGTATCGATATGTCTGAATACATGGAGAAATTCTCAATCTCTCGCTTAGTTGGAGCGCCTCCGGGATATGTTGGTTATGAAGAAGGTGGACAATTGACTGAAAAAGTTCGTCGTAAACCTTATTCCATTATCTTATTAGATGAAATTGAGAAAGCGCATCCAGATGTATTTAACTTGTTATTGCAAGTGTTAGATGATGGTCATATGACTGATGGATTGGGTCGTAAAATTGATTTTAAGAATACGATTTTAATCATGACATCTAATATTGGAGCAAGACAATTAGCTGATTTCGGATCAGGAGTTGGATTTGGAACAAAAGCGAAAGAAGAATCGCGTGACGAAAATGCAAAAACGGTAATTCAAAATGCATTGAGAAAGGCGTTTTCACCAGAATTCCTAAATCGTATTGATGATATGATTTTATTCAAATCATTGGATCGTGATAGCATTCATAAAATCATTGATTTGGAATTAGCTAAATTGTATGGACGTATTAACGACTTGGGCTACCATATTGAAATGACTGAGAAAGCGAAAGATTTCATCGTTGATAAAGGATATGATGAAAAATATGGAGCACGTCCTTTGAAACGAGCAATTCAAAAGTTCATTGAGGATCCGTTAGCTGAAGAAATTATCAAAGCGACTTTGCAAGAAGGAGATAAGATTAAAATAGATTTGGTTGATGGTCAAGAAGAATTGACGATTAAAATTGAAAAAGGAAAAACGAAATCAAAATCAAAAGAATAAATGAAAAGGTCATCGAAAGGTGACCTTTTTTTGTAACTTGCTTTTTCAAAACAAACAAAATGGTTCGATTTTTAGGTACTACAATTATTGGTTTTATTAGTATTTTGGTGCTGAATCATTGTGTTTCAGCGAAAGTCCAAATGCGTGATTATATAACTGAAAATGTAATTGTAATAGTTGTTGATGGACCAAGATATTCTGAAACTTGGGGAGATTCGTTTCATTCCAATGTTCCACGAATGGATTCAGTTTTAGCGAAGGAGGGAGTTGTGTCTACAAGTTTTTACAACCAGGGAGAAACCTATACAACTGCTGGTCACACAGCAATCACAACAGGTTTTTATCAAACAATTGATAATACGGGTTTGGAAAATCCAAGCCATGTTTCATTCTTTCAGCTTTTATTGAAAGAAAAAAAATGGGATTCAGACTTAATTTGGTTAGTTACAAGCAAAGATAAATTAGCACGATTAGCAAACACAACAGATTCAGACTGGAAAGATCAGTTTATTCCTTCTATGAATTGTGGAGTTAATGGTCTTGGTTCGGGTTACCGGGATGATAGCACTACATTCACCGTGATTACAGATGTATTACAAAATCATCATCCAAAGGTATTGTTTGTCAATTTTCGAGAACCTGATTATTCTGGACATCAAGCGAATTGGACAAACTATTTAAAAGGAATCAAGGATACGGATGAATATGTTTATCAAATCTGGCAAATGATTCAAAATGATCCATTTTATGCAGGAAAAACGAGTCTATTTGTTACAAATGATCATGGTCGACATCTTGATGGTGTGAATGATGGTTTTCCTTCTCATGGGGATTCATGCGATGGTTGTCGGCACATTAATTTTTATGCTTTCGGACCTGATTTTAAAAAGAATATACTGCTTTCAAAATCCTATAGTTTAGTGGACTTAAATGCGACTATTTTAGAATTGCTAAATGTTAAAAATCGATCTACATCAGGAAATGTGATGGTCGAATTGTTTAATTAATTGCCGTATTTTCTGATCAATGCAATTTGTCCGGCGTGGTAGGTAGTATGGGAAATAATTCTTCCAAAAGCTTCTGCTTTTGATTTTGTTCCAAATTCTTTCGTTTCTACAAATTCACTCCAGTTTTCTTCTGTTTGATTAGAAATAATTGACTCTAAAGCGAGAAAAGAATTGCTTGTGTAATTCAAAAGTTCATCAAGATTATTCCATTCACCCGAATCTTTTTGGTCGATCACGGTTTTTGCAATCACAGAGACACGTGAATCTTTAAAAACATTTTTAGCAAATAACAATTCAACATCACCGATATGTCGAATTAAAAAACCAATGCTATTTGAATTTGGTGAAATTTTCTTTCGTAGGTCATCGGTGTTGACTTGTGACAATTGATCTGAAAATCGTTTTCTAGCTTCTTTCCATAAAGCCATTAATGAGGAAGTGGTATTCATTTTATTAAAATCAAATTACTTTGAGATATTCCCTTTAACCAATGTTTGATACTTGGTTCAATTTTTACGAAATCACCATTTTTAAGTGTTAAATGCAAATTATTTTCATCTTCGTAAACTGTCTCACCATGAATGCAAATCAATAATGCTGGGACTTTCGTAATATGTTCTTTTAAAACACCATCTTTTAAAAGTGAAATATGGATTACTTTTCCTTCATTTGCTTCAAACAATTTACTTGTTTCCAAAGGAAGATTTTGCGTGTGCAATTCAGATAAATTCATTGTCGTTTCTTTCGTATTAAGTTAGTCACTTTTTTTCGAACTAAAAGAATTCTATATTGATTTCAATAAAATTTCTGTTTCAACCAAAATGCAAGCTGAACCATTAGAATCAAGGTAGGAACTTCCACTAATGGACCAATTACTCCAGCAAATGCTTGTCCAGAATTAATTCCAAAAACAGCAATTGAAACAGCGATCGCTAATTCGAAATTGTTACCTGATGCAGTGAACGAAAGTGTTGCATTTTCATCATATTTGGCACCAGACCATTTTGCCACAAAGAACATCGTTAAAAACATAATGGCAAAGAAAATAACCAATGGAATCGCAATACGAAGAACGTCCATTGGAATGGAAACAATCATTGCGCCTTTCAAGCTGAACATAATGATTATTGTAAACAACAAAGAAATCAGTGTAATTGGGGAAATAAAAGGAAGAAATTTCGTTTTAAACCAAACTTCACCTTTCGATTTTATTAAAATTGCACGACTAAGTATGGCAGCTACAAAAGGAATTCCTAAATAGATTCCAACTGTTTTTGCAATTTCCGCTACTGTGATATCAATTTTCAGTGCTTTAATTCCAAACCAAGGAAGAACAATTTCAAGATAGAAATAGGCGTAGAGGCTAAAAAATAACACTTGAAGTAAGGAATTAATCCCGACCAAACCTGCAACCATTTCGCGAGTCCCTTCAGCCAATTCATTCCAAACGATAACCATAGCAATACACGGTGCTAAACCGATGATAATTAATCCAGTCATGTAATCTGGAAAATCATTGAGAAATGTTACGGCTAACAAAAACATTAAAAACGGTCCAACAATCCAGGTTATTAAAAATGAAACTAGTAAAAGTTTCGGTTTCGCAAGTACTTTCGGGATTTTCGAAAATTCTACTTTGGTCAAAGGTGGATACATCATTAAAAGCAAACCAATCGCCAGTGGTATATTTGTTGTACCACTTGAAAATGAATTGATGTAATCATCAGCAGATGGAATAAAATAACCAATACTTATTCCGATTCCCATCGCCAGGAAAATCCATAAGGTTAAATATTTATCTAAGAATCCGAGTTTTTTTCTTTGTTCTGTCATTATTAGGCTTATTTAATTTGAGAGAAAACATATAAACATTCTGTAGCAATTTGGATAGAACGTTCATTGTACATTTTGTCTTGTAATTCAGTTCCATCGAATGCTTTTGGATCGTCGTAGGTTGTCCCTATGCGTAAATCCACTCCGGGAATAAAAGGACAATTTTGATCAGCATCGGAACAAGTCATAATCGCCGCGAAATTGGCTGTTGGATTCGCTTTATCATCAACTGTTTTTGAGAAGCAAATTGTTTTATCTGCAAGTCCAAATTTCACAGAGTAGTGCGGGTTATCGGAATCGTTTAGCTTTTCGATTTCAAAACCTACTGATGTTAACGCATTGATTGCATTCTGATTAAAGGCTGTTGCTTCAGTTCCACCAGAAAACGTGTTGACATTTTTTAAATGAAAATAGTTGGCAGCTACAGCCGACCATATTTGTCCAAAATGGCTTCTTCGAGAATTGTGCGTACACACATAAACCAAGTTAATTTCCTGATTTTTATATTTTCTTTCTTGAATGAAAGAACTGATTTTTGATAATAATATCTTTCGTTCATTGGGAATTGAATCGAATCCGAGAATTAATTCATCACAAAGAAGCTGAATAGGTTCAAACATATCTTGAAAAATTAATTAACAGCATTTACCGCCAGGAGTGCAACATGCATTTTGGTCTGTGCTTAAGTCTTTTAGATTAATTTTCAATTTTTCTTGTGGAATACCGCATTTGTCTTCTGCTAAGCAAGCCGTTTGTTTTGAGGTAAGTAAGAAATGCTTTCCGTTAAATTCTAAGCCAAATTTTCCAATGGTGTCACTTTGGTATTCCACTTCTATTTCATAATCTGGAAGATTAAGTACTTTCTCAGAAAGTTCGATAATGTTAATTAATTTCTGAGGTGCTAAACGGTGATCAAAATCATTTGCTTCCCATAATTGGAAATTAATTACTTTTTCTTCGCGAACAGTTCCGCCACAATCAATAAAATTTTTGGTAATTAATCCTACTTCTGTCACATGAAAGTGATTTGGTACAAATGTGCCATTTGGCAATTGGAAAACGACTTCGCTTAATGCGTTTAATTGATTTTTAATGTCTGAAAGTTTCATAACTATATAATTTGAGTATTATTTTAACAGCATTGTGTTCCTTTGCATTTTTCAGAATCGATAAAATGATTAATCACTTGATTTAATTTTTCTAGAGTCTGAGGATTTAAACAGTAACAAATTGAGTTTCCTTCGATTGTTCCTTGAATAATATTCGCGTATTTAAGTTCTTTTAAATGCTGTGAAATTGTTGCTTGTGATAAGGGGAATTTCTCTACTAGATCACCACAAATGCACGATTTTGTTGACAGAATATGTTGAATGATTGCAATTCGAGCTGGATGACCTAGCGCCTTAAAGAGAATTGAGAGTTCATTTTGTTCTTCTGTGAAATGATCTGATTTTGATGCTCCCATGATTTGACTTGTTAAAATTGTTTTTTTCGAACTTTCGAACTTTGCAAATTAGCAAATTTGTAAAAATGTAAATTTACTATATTGCAATATTACGATTTACTTTTGTGTTTTTATTAATTTTTCGCAAATAAAAATTAATAACCAAAAAAAAAGACAATACTGAATTGTATTGCCTTTTTATTTCTTCTTGTAATGCAATGTTAACTATCAGAAGGCATATTCTATAAATAGTATCAAAGCGGTAGCAGAAATAATACCAAACAATAGTTCTGTTAATACAACAAGATAACCGGGTTCTTTGTAGAGATTTTTGTTTTTGGCTCTCTTTACTAATAAAGCTAAAACGATAAAAAGCGAAGTGACATCAACCAGGAACAGAATCAATAAAAATGCTAATGCTGCGTCACCTGCTAGGTTTAATAGAGTTAGGACAATTGTGATTATCGCGATGCTAAATCCAATAATAAAGAAAACCCTGAACAACATGTCAGGAATTTTTTCACTCTTATCTTCCAATGTTTTCGATGATTCTGTTGTATCCGAAGTTGTATTCAGATGTTCCGATTCTGAAATTTTTGAATTTTCCAGGCTTGGGTTATCCATAGGTTCTTTCAAATCCCCCTGAACTACTAATTCTGGTGTTTTAACATTAGAAGCAGTTGCTGTTATTTCACTCTCTAATTGGTAAGTGCTGTTTTCCTGAACAAGTTCAGTTTTCAATTTTTCATTTTTAACAAGTACTTGCTCTTTATCTTGATTTTTCGATTTCATATCGACCACAGCAGCTTCATCATTTTGTTTATGCTGAAACAAATCTTTCACATTCCATCCCTTGTTATATTTTCTCTTTTGAATGGAGAAATTGTTAGTTACAGATGAGCTAGATCCGCAGGAGTTTAGTACTATTAATAAAAGTGTAAGGATATAAAATGAGTTTTTCATATTTAATGTTTGTGTAAGTGTTAAATTATAAATTAAAACTATGGAATTACATTATTGATATCAACAATATTGCGATTACTATTGCGCTAATAATCAACAATAAAGTTCCCAGAATAAAAAAAACATCTGCAAACTGCTTTTTTTTGAAATATTCTTCGTTACGCTCTTCATTTGGCACAACTTTGGCGTTTCGAAAACGCTGGATTATTAATAAAACGTAAAGTGGAACGAGTGATGTTAAAAGAGTAAATATCGCACAAATAAGAAGTACTTCCATAATTTTATGATATTTATTGAATCGTTTCAATTCTGGACTGATTTCACTTTCTTTTGGATCCTCATCTTTTACAATTGGAGTTTCAATTTCCGTTTGTTGAATCAGAACATGTTCCTTCAATGTTGGTGCTTTTTGGTCATTAAAAATTTTAGCTTCATTTTCGATTTCTTTGTCAACAATTATTTCCTTGTTTGAACTATGAGTTGAAAAAGTTTCATCATTCGTTTTAGTTTCCGCCTTATTTTCTGAAACAGGATGATTTTCATTAGGAACTATTATCACATCAGACTCTTTTGAATCATTCATCGATTGTTTATACTGAAACAAATCTTTCACATTCCATCCCTTGTTATATTTTCGTTTCTGAATGGAAAAGTTGGAAGTAACATTTGAACTTGTTCCGCAAGATTGAAGAATTATAACAATCGTTGTGATAAATAAAAAATTTTTCATGTTTAAAAAAGTTAATTTTCAGCTATACAGATACTTAAAGGAAGAAAAGTATGCCTATGATTAAGAAACATAGAGTTAAAGCTAAAATTAAAGTTCCCACCCAAAACAAAACTACGGCAAATGTTTTTTTATTGTCAAATACTTTGTTCTGTTCCTTAACTGGCACTTTCTTTGGATTTTTGAATGCTTGAACTATGGAAAGGACATACATTGGGAAGCTTAGAATTAAAAAAGGAAGAATAAATGTAGGAAACTGTAAAATAATTGCCAGAATTATCGAAAGAAGAGAAGTAATGAACATCCCTAATAAAACCTTGTGAAAAGTGTTGAATTTCTTCATTTCTGGACTTATCTTTCCATTAGTTGGATCTTCATCTTTTTCAATTGGATTTTCAATTTCATTTTGTTGAATCTGAATAGTTTCTTCTAATGTTGACTCTTTTTGGTCAATTAAAATGTTGGATTCACCATCTATTTCTTTATCCGCATTTATTTCATTGCTTGAACTCGGGATTGAAATCGGAACAGATAAAGCAGTTGTTTCGGTAGAATTTTCTTCAACTTGGGTTGCTTTAATAGGGTGTTTCTCAATTGTCTTTGTTTCTGAAACATTTGACTTTAATTTATGCTGAAACAACTCTTTCACATTCCATCCCTTGTTATATTTTCGTTTCTGAATGGAAAAGTTGGAAGTAACATTCGAACTAGTGCCGCACGATTGAAGAAGTGCAATACAAATACTTGCCAAAAGTAAATACATTTTCATAGTGGTTGTTTTTAAGTTTAAGCAAATATATGCTCACGACTTAAAACACCATTTTACAATTCAGTAGGCGATAAGAAGTTGCTTGCGGAAATCGCAAATTAAATAAATCAAAGGAAAATAAATGCTCAAAAGTTATAAATTCTTTTGAGCATTTGAGAGTTTGGTTAGTTGGTCCTTTTCTTGGACGGTAGCATTGTGACCTTTTATAATTGTTGAAGGCGCCCACAAGTAATTAAAAATGATAATTTCTCGAGTGCCATCATCGTTTGTTCCTATTCCTAAATAAAAGCGTTGACCAAAATGTGCTGTTGTATATCGATTATCACATTGAAAACCGACTATTTGAATCTGTTTACCATCAACTATTAATTCACCAGTTTCATACGCTTTTCCAGAACGGAAGAAATTCGCACCTCTGTAACGGTAGGAAAGTACAATGTAATCATCATACATGTAAAGATAACTCGTGCGATCATCCATGAAAAATTGCCGAACAGAACGATAGGATTTTATGGAATCCAGCATTACCAATGCATTTAAAAATCTCAACGTTGAATCCATAATTGCTCCATTCTTCGGTTGAAATGGATTTAACAAGGTAAATGCACTTGAGCTTGATTTCATAATTTCGTCGTACAAAATTGCGGGATGTTCACGGGTCAATTTTCTAAATGCTAACTGTCCAATTTTAAATTCAGTTAATGAATCTTGATTCATTATCAATTGTTGTTCAGTTTTTACATCTCCAGAAAATTCCAATGAACTTACAGGTTGTTTTAAGTTGTTTTTTTGATAAAAGTTCGCACCATTAGTTGTTGTGCCTATTGGATTTTCTTGTTTTTTTAAATTAGTTTCATGTTGATTCAGTTCCTTTTTACTTTTTGATTTATCGGTCGTACTGTACATTAGTATTCCTAAGATTGTTAGCAGGCTCACGATCAAAAATCCAATTTTAAGCTTGTTATGGTTTGATTTTTTCGTTGCATCCTTCTTAATCCAATTTAATAGATCATTCGGAACTGTTTCAATAACTTCTTGATTCATTTCCTGAAAAAGTGCGTTTAATTTATCTTCTGTCATGACTCAATAAATTAAGAATGAATAGATTTTGGTGTTAACAACGTAAGAAGATTTTGTCTACCTCGACTCAAACGTTGTTTCACAGCGGATTCGCTACTTTCTTGTAAACCTGCAATTTCTTTTATCGAAAATCCACCGATTTCAAACAGTAAAATAGCTTCTTTTTGTTCTTCAGGTAATCTTGATAGTGCTATTTTCAGGTGCTCAAGTTCGATGTTTCGTTCTGTATCTGATACAACTGGAGTAGAACTAAAAACTGAATGCAAATTTTCGTGGTAATCGAGCGATTTCTTCTTTTTGTTGTTGGATAAAATGCGGATGGCTATTCCAAATAAAAAATGCAAAAAAGCTTTTTCCTCTTTCAATGATTCAAATTTGTTGAAGGCAATAATCAAGGAATCGTGCATAAGATCTTTAAAATCCAATTGGCCGTAAACGCGCGCTTTGCAAAACCGTTCAAATTGTGCATGAACAGGTTCATAAAGTTTCATAAATGCCTTTTGCTTTTCCTCAGCCATTGCTTAATCTGTTGTTTAATCAGTAGGTGTAATGAAAATTGAAAAAGTTACTTTTGATAAAAAATAAATGTTTTTCTTCATTATGATTTAAACTTTTCAATGAATTCATTGATTTTCGACGAGTAATAATCCTGAAAAATCAATACTATTTTTCGAAGATGTGTACTAGTTTACATACAATTCATAAGTAACCAGAACGAAATAAGCTACTATTCCAACAAGACGAATGATTGCCCCTAACTTATAATTTCCGATGTATTCAGCAGGGAACTGATTGGTTTTTAAAACTTGTATAGTAAGATACATATTGACTAACATAAACAATAGAATTACCGCAATGAATAGGGTGATCTCTTGTAAATAGTAGGCTGGAAAATAGTTTAACAAACAAAAATAGACCGTTGTAATTACTATAATGACAACGATTTGGTAGGTGCGTCTTCTCTGAAACAAATCAATTAATTGGGCCTTTTGTTCTGTATTGAGCAATTTAAGCGCTCGATCATTGAAAAGTTTGGAAACTAAAATTATAATTAGAATAAGGATAAATGCAATCGGAAAGTTGTCCATGTTAGTTCGTTTTTGAAAAAAGGTTTTTTATGCTTGAATTAAATCCTGCTAAAGCTATAAGAAAAACAAAAGTGGCACCAATATAATGACGGATTTGGTGTTGAGCTAAAAATACTCCAAGTACAATCAATCCAAATGAATAGACAAGCTGAACCCAGGAAAATGAACTTCTTCTCAATTTGTTATTGACTAACCAAATTATGATTCCTAACACAACAAAAATTGACGTAAAAACATTCGTAACAAATGCCATGTGATTAAAGAAACTTTGCTGTATAAAAAGTTGTTGTATTAACATTGATTTCATCGTTTCAATATTATCAATTCATCTAAAATATCATAAACGATTTCTTTTCGTGCTGGTCCAAATTTTTCGTTATTAAAATCAGTAGTTTGCAGGCAGTTTGCAAAATAATAAACGTTTTCACCTTTTTCAACATATCCCACAAACCATCCAATGTCCTCTTTTCCGTTTTGTCCCCAACCCGTTTTTGCATGAATAACAGTGTTCAAGGTGTCTCTAACTATCATGATATCTTTCACAATATCCATGTTTTTCTGTGAAAAAGGCAATTTATTGTCGTGTAATTTGATTAAAAAATCGAGTTGCTGTTTTGGTGAAATTCGTAATTCTCCCTCCAACCAAAATTTGTCGATTCCACCTTTAGTTGAATGATTACCGTAATCAGCTTTTTTGATCCAATAATCCATTTGTTTTTGACCAACTCTTCTTGCTAATTCTTGATAATACCAAACCGTAGAATTTTCTATCGCTTGTCGAAGTGTTTGATCTTGATTCCATTCTGCTCGTGGTCGCACCACACTGTCCCAGCTGATTACAAAATCAGCATCTTTTATGACACCTGTCTCGAGTCCGATTAGCGAATTACAAATTTTAAAAGTGGAAGCAGGAGTGTAAGCTTTGTTAAATTGATCTTTGTTATAATGATAATAAACGTTCTCTTGCGGATCAAAAAGTACAAACGAACCAGAAACAGCATATTTATCAAAGTGTTTTTTGAATTCAGGATGTTCTGAATGTCGTTCTTTGTGAGCACAGGAAAAGAGACCGAAAAAGGTAAATATGAAAAAATATCGAATCATTTTTTATTTTTTGAATGGCTAAAAAGAAAGTAAATTGTAATGCTGCTATATCCCAAAAATGGTAGACACGAAATGATTGTTTTCCAATTAAGTGTTAATAGACCAATTATAAATATAAAGCCTATTAACATTAGCATACCACCTATCCCAAAAATAGAAAATAGTATGTTTGGTCGTCTTAGAAAAATAGAAGAAAACAATAATAATTGAGCTCCAAAAGGAATAACTATAAATGGGTGAAGTATTTCAGAAGGTTTTATTAAAAGTTTTGAAAATAATTCGCTTTCGATTTGAAAGATAAAATAATGTTGACCTGGCCATTCAAGGTAAACAAAAAGTGAGCTTAAAATCAGTAAAAGATGATATCTCCTTAATCTACTCATACAAATACGGTTCCTTTGAATATGCCAATTTTCTTACATTTTCCAAAACATGCTTCATATACACTTTCCAAAATAATTTGGTGAATAAATAGGTGAATGGCCAGAACAAAGGATTTTTAAAATGCATTGTATATGTATAGTCGATTTGAATTTTATTCGCTGCAATCTCCGTTGTTTTCCATTCTCCAACAAACTTAGTGAAGCTTAACATCCATGTTGAAAAGTTCCCTACTTCAATTTTCCAATAGTCATTTTCTCTGCGTTCAATTACAGTATCGGTAGACGCAAAACCTCCTTTCTGCGTGAGCGATTTTGAAACATATACTTTTTTAGAAAATCCAGGTTTACCCCAGTTTTCATCGTCCGAGGTATACGTAACTTTTGGCATTACCAAATAACCTGTGTGTACTTTAGAAACATCGCACAGCATTGGTGTTTTGAAAGCACGTTCCAATGAACAATCAAAAATGGCTTTAATTGAAATCGTGTGTTGAAGCTTCATTTTGATAAAATGATCCGTTTGTTCTGTAAAACTAGGATTTTTTAGTTACCAGCTAATAAAGTTCCAAAAATACCAACGGCCATTTCCATCCAGACAAGAAAAATAACGCTTAGAAAGGTTGCTAGGAAAAAGTATTTGGACTTACGATTTTTAAATTTTCTTAAAATAAAGTCTATTCCAAATCCTAAAATAGAAAGTAAAATTGCTCCAACAATAAAATCTCCAATTTTCCAATTTACTTCATTGGTAAACTGCATAGCGACAAAAGGAACTAGCAATACAACACAAATACCCATTAGGATGAATGTTTGTCTTTTTTTATCTACTGTCATGAACTGAACGTTTAATTTTTGGAATAACGAAAATAATTTGTAATTCGTATAACTAACTTAACTTTTGAACGAATTTGAAAGTTCATTGTAAAAGAGCACATGAAAAATTGGATAACACTTATTGGCTCATTGTTTTTTTATTTTTCTGTAACTGCACAACCAGGACCTGATGTCTTTTATCCTGTTCAAATAAGAAATTATGATTTGGAATTGGCAAAAGATTCAACAAACGACCAAGCGCGAATGGGGCGAATACAAATTTGCTTAAGACTGCGCAATAATGTTCAAGTTGAATCAGATGTTAAAATTCTTTTGAAGCGAAAGCATGCTGGATTAGTTGATTCAACCATTTCGTATGCTCGATTGTACAGTTTATTAGGTGATTGTTATAAAGATTTTATTCGTCCCGATTTATCTCTTGCTTATTACACCAAAAGTTTAAGTTATGATTCATTGCCTGAAGTGTGTAATTCGCTCTTTCAACTATATGGCTATAAAACGAATCATATAGATAGTGCTCTTTTTTTCTATGACCATTTGTATACGTTTTTTTCGGAAGAAAATCGGATTTCAACTACTCAAGACAATTTGAATTTTTACAAAATTGAAATGATGAAGCGGTTTCCCGCTAAATCTGAAGAGCTGAAAGCGTTTTATTTGGATTGCGCAAAACGTAAATTCGAATACTATAAGGAATTAATAGCGAATGGGGCGGATATGAATAGTTATAGCATTCGCTCACAAAAAGAGGAAGGTTTTGAATACGTATTCAATTTGGTGGAAACATATTTGCTAGAAAATAAGCTGAAAGAAGCTAGAAAACTTTTAGAAAAACTTGAACCATTTGTCCCGCATAATTCTGAGGATGGCTTTCTTGAAATCTACGCGTATTACAAATTTTATAAGTTGTGCGGTGATTATTTTCTTCGAAAAGGTAACCTTAAAAAAGCATGGGAAAATTATTTAATCGCGGCTGAAAATTCGAATTTTAAAAATATAACCTGGGCAAAACAATTATTAGATCAATACCGAAATGAACCGAAGGTGAAAGTGTTGGTAGCTAAAATATATGCGAACAATAAAGAGCATGAAAATTTTCAAGATAAAACGGGTGATTTGATGGCTTTAACGCTTACCGAAGAAGCGTTACATGATGGAGCCACTGATTTTCAATTGTACGTGATTCGAGCAAAGCACTTTATGGCAACCAAAAACTATGAGTTTGCCTTAACTGAAATGAACAAAGCAATGAACGTTTGTCCGAATTATCATTGGATTCCAGAATACGCTGTTTTGATTTATAAGGAAATGCTGTTTGATGACATTATTACCGAAAAACAATATTATGCACTGGTTAAAACACCAAGTGAGAAAGCAAAGAAACTAAGAGAAAATGTTGTGACGGAAATACCACATTTTTAATTCTTTTGCCAGACATCTGAAATAAGAAATGAATTTTCGTGTTCCTCAACAATCAATTGAACTGCAACTGTTCCTATATTTTGTGAATAACTGAACGAAACTTGGAATAGATAGGAGGTAGGTGATAGTTTCTTAACGAAACGAGTGCGTTCAACTTTTACTATTTCATAATCTTGCACCCCTAAAATAAAACTCATACCAATACCAGCCTTTTTTGTATTATATTCTTTTTTCCATTTTTCGTGAAATGCTTCTTCCGATAATCCGCCATCAAAATCTACATTAATCGCATCAGATTTATAGCGTTGGTATTTCTCGGTAGCAATTGTTTCGATTGGGTTTAATTGCGAGTTAAACGCTTTTGGTATCTCTGTTTCAATCCATTTTTGTGCTTCAATGCGCTTGTCTGTTTTTTGAGCCTTTGCGAAACTGAAAATGAGGCAAACACAAATAAAAAGGAAATGTTTCATCGTTATCATTTCAAATTAAATGCCTCAACAGCTTTTCTAACGGATCCATGCTTTTCCAATAAATTAGCAGCCTGTTCGTAAGTCACATCAATTTCACTCATAATCATTTTAACTCCTCGGTCGACTAATTTATTGTTGCTCAATTGCATATCAACCATTTTGTTACCTTTAACACGTCCCAATTTGATCATCAACGAAGTAGAAATCATGTTTAAAACCAATTTTTGAGCAGTTCCTGATTTCATGCGCGTACTTCCTGTAACGAATTCAGGTCCAACTTCTGGAGTCATTGGAAATTCCACGGCTTTCGATAATGGACTTCCTGGGTTGCATGAAATTCCAGCTGTTAAAACTCCCATTTTTTTTGCTTCTTCAATTGCACCAAGTACATAAGGCGTTGTTCCAGATGCCGCAATTCCAACCAAGGTGTCGTTCGAATTGATGTTATATTCCATCAAATCTTTCCAACCTTGCTCAGTATCATCCTCCGCAAATTCAACCGCTTTGCGAATCGCAGTGTCTCCACCTGCAATGATTCCGACTACAATTCCATGCTCAACACCAAAAGTTGGCGGGCATTCACTTGCGTCGACAATTCCCAAACGACCACTTGTTCCAGCACCAATGTAAAACAATCGTCCACCAGTTTTCATACGTTCAAAACAAGCATCAACAAACGCTTCAATCGAAGGCAATTCCTTTTCAATTGCTAATGGAACGGTCATGTCTTCTTTATTGATGTTGCTCAACAAATCGGCTGTCGACATGTTTTCTAAGGACTCGTAGTTGGAAGATGCTTCGGTTGTTTTGCGCATGTGGGAGTAATTAAATTAGTTTAAATCATTGATTAACAAGTTGAATGTTCCAACATTTGAACATTTGAACATTTGTAAATTCTAAATATTTAAATTTTGCAAAGCTTGAAACTCGTAATATTAAACCAGATAAGCCATCGAATTTGTATCGTTCAATTCAACTTCAACACGTTCTTTTAAGGTTGTCGACAAACTGATTCCAACGAAATCTGCTTTGATTGGATAACGACGATGTGTGCGATCAACCAAGGCAACAGTTTTAATTGATTTTGTTGGTCGTTCCAAAAATTTCATGAGCGAATATTGCATCGTTTTTCCAGAATTCAAAACGTCATCTACTAAAATGATATAGGCATTCTTCAACAGGCTTTCATCTATCGAAACAGTAATAGCTTCTTTCCATGGTTCGTCTTTGTCAACATTAATTTCAAAAACAACAATTTCCTGATCTGAATTTGCAGCCATGATTCGCTGAATTTTATGTGCGATTTTAATTCCATTTCCACAAATCCCACCAATATAAACCGTTGGTTCTTCAAAGCAGTTTTCAAGTACTTGGTGTGCTAAACGGGTGATTTTTTGTTGAATTTCTGCGTGACTTAAAATGCTGTTCATGACTTTTTTGATTTGTAACAAATTTAAAAATTAAAAGGAGATGAAATGAATTGTTTCGAATGAAGTTTTTCACACGTTTTGATTGAAAGGAAGCAATTTTTCAAACCGTGTAATTGCAGATTTTTTAAAGAAATTATGTCCATTTTCAATTTCAATTACGCAATTCGAAATGCCCAATTTTTTAGCGAATCTATACGCTTGCTTTGGACGAATTACTTGATCAAATTTTCCCATAATTATGAGTAATGGAATGTGATGTTCTTTCAGCGTTTTTTCAATTGCAAGATTATCCGGCAATAATAATCGAAAGGCTCTCCATGTACACGAAGCCTTTTTAAATGTAGTTGGATTGGAGGCAAACTCATGCACGAATTCTTTGACTTTTGGACGCATTAAATGCAATTTGGTAGCAAGTGTGCTGTAGCGGTGAACTTTTTTTGGATGTTGTTCTAAATAGGTAAAAAGTTTGCGCGCTAACCGTTGACGAGAAGACCAATTGTAAAAACTATAATTATCCATTCCATCTGGAGCGATTAGGGTTAACGTTTCTATTTGTGTGCCAAAAAATGGTGTTAAACAGAGTGAGAATCTACCTCCTTGACTAAAAGCAAAAAGATGGAATTTATTAACGTTTTCAGTAATCAATATCTCTTTAAACAAATGAATGAATTCACTTTGTTTAAGCGGTTCTTTTTCAACACGATTTTCTGGAAAGAACGATTGACCATGAAAGAATAAATGAATGGAAATCACCTTCCTGTTTTCTTGAGCAAGAAATTCAAAATCAAAGGCAGATCGACCGTGGCCATGAAAACAAATAATCGTTTCGTCTCCTTGTCCGAAGACAAAGTATTCGAGTTGTAAAGCATTTTGACGAACAATTTTGCCAATAGATTTCATTTTACAAAGTTAGTATAAGATTATGTTTCTGCGGTAAATACTAAACCGATTTGTCAAATGCTAATTTTTAAATATGTCATATAAAATAGTTATCCACGTTAATTGTTAAAAACAAGAAAAGAATTGGTTGGGAAGTTGAACTTTTTGGGTTAAATTTGCGCTCAATTTGTTGAATAGTATTCAAAATTGAAAATCAAAAGCAGAAGATGCCAAAAGACACCTCTATCAAGTCCATTTTAATTATCGGAAGTGGACCAATTGTAATCGGTCAAGCATGTGAATTTGACTACTCCGGATCTCAAGCAGCAAGATCATTACGTGAAGAAGGAATTGAAGTAACATTAATCAATTCAAATCCTGCAACCATCATGACTGATAAAGTTGTTGCTGATAACGTTTATTTGCAGCCACTTGAACCAGAAAGCATTGTTGAAATCCTTAAAAAACATAAGATTGATGCTGTACTTCCAACGATGGGAGGACAAACCGCATTGAACTTGTGTATCAAATGTGATGAAATGGGCATTTGGGAAGAACACGGAGTTCGAATTATTGGTGTGGACATCAAAGCAATTGAAATCACAGAAAACCGTGAGGAATTCCGTGAGTTGATGTTAAAAATTGGTATTCCAATGGCACCACAAGCAACTGCAAAATCATTCTTAGAAGGAAAAGAAGTTGCTCAAGAATTTGGTTTCCCATTGTGTATTCGTGCATCTTTCACCTTAGGTGGAGCAGGAGCATCAGTTGTTCATGATCCAAAAGAATTCGATAGTTTATTAGAAAGAGGTTTGCAATTGTCACCGATTCACGAGGTAATGATTGATAAAGCCTTGTTGGGTTGGAAAGAATTTGAGTTGGAGTTATTGCGTGATGCGAATGACAATGTGGTAATTATCTGTTCGATTGAGAATTTTGATCCAATGGGAATTCACACAGGAGATTCAATTACCGTGGCTCCGGCAATGACATTATCGGATACAACATTCCAAAAAATGCGTGATATGGCCATCAAAATGATGCGTTCAATCGGGAATTTTGCGGGTGGATGTAACGTTCAGTTTGCTGTTTCTCCGGATGATGCTGAAGATATCATTGCAATTGAAATCAACCCACGAGTTTCTCGTTCTTCAGCATTGGCATCGAAAGCAACAGGGTATCCAATCGCTAAAATCGCTTCGAAATTGGCAATCGGATATCATTTAGATGAATTAGATAATCAAATTACAAAAACAACTTCGGCATTATTTGAACCTACGTTAGATTATGTAATCGTAAAAATACCACGTTGGAACTTTAATAAATTCCCCGGAACAGATCGTCGCTTAGGACTTCAAATGAAATCAGTTGGTGAGGTGATGGGAATTGGACGTTCATTCCAAGAAGCGTTGCAAAAAGCATGTCAATCATTAGAGATTAATCGAAATGGTTTAGGAGCTGACGGACGTGAATTAACGAATCAAGATGAAATTTTACACAGTTTAGAATTCGCAAGTTGGAACCGTTTGTTCCACATTTATGATGCGATTAAATTGGGTATTCCTTTCAAGAAAATTGTTGAGAAAACAAAAATTGATATTTGGTTCTTGAAACAAATTGAGGAATTAATCAAATTAGAACGCAAAATTGAAAAATTCCATTTGGAAAATCTTCCGAAAGAATTATTGTTTGAGGCAAAACAAAAAGGTTACGCAGATAGACAAATTGCGCATTTAGTGAGATGTCTTGAATCCGAAGTGTATAAAAAACGTCAAGAGTTTGCAATTAACCGAGTTTATAAATTGGTTGATACGTGTGCGGCAGAGTTCGAAGCACAAACACCTTATTATTACTCTACGTTTGAATACGAAAATGAAAGTCCAGTAACGGATAAGAAAAAAGTTGTTGTTTTAGGTTCTGGACCAAATCGTATTGGACAAGGAATTGAATTTGATTACTCATGTGTTCACGGAGTTTTAGCAGCGAAAGAATGTGGTTACGAAACAATCATGATCAATTGTAATCCTGAGACGGTTTCAACAGATTTCGATACAGCAGATAAATTATACTTTGAACCAGTTTTCTGGGAACACATTTACGACATCATTATGCATGAAAAACCGGAAGGTGTTATTGTGCAACTTGGTGGTCAAACGGCTTTGAAACTCGCTGAGAAATTAGACCGTTACGGAATTAAAATTCTTGGTACAAGTTTCGAAGCCTTGGATTTAGCTGAAGACAGAGGACGTTTCTCTAAAGTTTTGGAAGAGAACAACATTCCATTCCCGAAATATGGCATTGTTGAAAGCGCTGAACAAGCAATCGAATTGTCAGATGAATTAGGATTCCCGTTATTGGTACGTCCTTCCTACGTTTTGGGTGGACAAAAAATGAAAATCGTTATTAACAAAGAAGAATTGGAACACCATGTTGTTGATATTATCAATGAAATGGGGAATAACCAAATTTTGTTAGATCATTTCTTAGGTGGTGCAATTGAAGCAGAAGCAGATGCTATTTGCGATGGAGAAAACGTTTACATCATTGGTATCATGCAACACATTGAGCCAGCTGGAATTCACTCAGGAGATTCATACGCTGTTTTACCTCCATACAATTTAGGAGATTTCGTAATGCAGCAAATTGAAGATATCACAAAGAAAATTGCTGTTGCTTTGAAAACAGTTGGATTGATCAATATTCAGTTCGCTATTAAAGATGATAAAGTTTATGTGATTGAAGCCAATCCTCGTGCATCTAGAACTGTTCCTTTTATTGCAAAAGCGTATGACGAACCATATGTGAATTATGCAACGAAAGTAATGTTGGGTGAGAAGAAGGTAACTGATTTCAATTTCCAACCGCGAAAGGAAGGATATGCGATTAAAATTCCAGTTTTCTCCTATGAGAAATTCCCAGATGTTAAAAAAGAATTGGGTCCAGAAATGAAATCTACTGGTGAGGCAATTCGTTTTATTAAGAATTTGAAAGATCCTTTCTTTACAAAAGTTTATTCAGAACGAAACATGCACTTATCTAGATAAGACAAATGGTTGTTGTTGAAGCAAGCGTTACAGGTTTTATTCGAACAATTCTCATCATCATTGGTGCGATTGTAGCATTGCGTTTTCTGGGGCAATTAATGATTGCGAAAAGAAACATGGAGGAGGAGCGAGCCATGAATGAACGACAGCGAAAATTTGAACAAGAACGTTCTCAAAAAATAAAATCATTTGGAAAGATGAGTATTCTCGGAGGTTCAAAAAAGAAAAAGGCGCAATCGGAATACATGGATATCGAAGATGTGGATTACGAAGAAGTAAAAGAATAAAAAAAAGGGAGAAGTTTAAACTTCTCCCTTTTTCATTGATATCAAAATTATTTTTTCGTTACAAAGGCTTTGATGTTTAGAACCTCAACTTCAGGATCGGTATTTGCCGTTACTGAAACCGTTTTTTGTTGATCGTCTAATTGTCCAATTTTCGGGTGGAACACAATTTCAATTTTATCCGATTTTCCTGGTAAAATTGGTTTTTCAGGTTTTTGAGCTGTTGTACAACCACAACTTACATCCACTTTTTTAATAATCAATGGAGACTTACCAGTATTGGTAACAACAAAAGAAGCCTTGTTTTCAGAATCTTCTTTGATTTTTCCGAAATCGATTGTTGTTTTGTCAAAACTCATTGTAGTTGTTGATGCCGCATGTTCTTTTTCTTCAGCTTCAATTTCTTTTAATGATTTCTGAATTTCTGCTTCATTATTTCCATCTGCAGCTAGTGTAGAAACTACTTCACCACCTTTTGCTTCGTTCGATTCAGAACAAGCAGCTAATCCTAGAACACTTAAACTTACAATAAATAGGTACTTCATAAAATCACTTTTTTTGCAAAAATATAAATTACTTTTTAGACAGATTTGCTTTTTCATATTCTCCGTTTTCGATTGCTTTTACTGCACGTAAAACGATTTCATTTGATTGATTATAAACTTGATAAAACTCGTTGTAACCCCAAATGTCTTGCGCAAGAATGGATTTCAAACGCAATTTCAACAGGTTTTCACTTGTTTTGTATTGTTCCTCATTGAATTTCAGTTCTTTGTCTTCTTTTTCAACAAATTTAAAGAACTCATCCATCAACTTTTTGTCAACTGTAAATCCTTTTAAGTAACTATCAAATGTTGGGTATTGAACCAATAATTCATCTCTGTGTTTATCGACATATTCTAACGAGAAACTATTGATGTGACCATTTTGAATCAAATCTTTGTAGTAATCAGTAATTTCAGTTGTATCTAAAGGAACAAAAATGTCTGGCATGATTCCGCCACCACCGTAAACAGTTCTTTTTGTTGCTAACGTTGTATATTTCAATGAATCAGCCAAATGAATCGAATCCATGTTTGTGAATTCTCCATTTTTATAGCGGTTGTTCAAATCATTTCGGTAATCATCGATATCGTCATAAGGTTTTTGAACACAACGTCCAGAAGGAGTATAATAACGAGCGATAGTCAAGCGCATTTGAGATCCATCTGTTAAATCGATTGGACGTTGAACCAATCCTTTTCCGTATGTTCTTCTTCCTACTATTAATCCACGATCCCAATCTTGAATGGAACCAGAAAGAATTTCACTCGCTGAAGCTGAATATTCATCGGTTAAAATCACCAATTTACCCTCTTCCCATAATCCTTTTTTATAAGCTTTCAAATTACTTCTTGGTTGAGCACGGCCTTCTGAATAAACAATCAATTTATCATCTGATAAAAATTCATCTGCAATTTTTTGAGCTGCGTCTAATAATCCACCACCGTTTCCTTGAAGATCAAAAACTAAGTGTTTCATTCCTTTCGCTTTTAATTCTTTGATGTTTTTTTGAATTTCTTCAGAAGAACTTCTTGAGAAACTACTTAATTTAATGTAGCCAATTTCAGGTGTTAACATATAATACGCATCAACAGAATTTAATGGAATGTTATCACGAGTAATCACAAAATCCATTGGTTTTTTAGCGTTTTTACGTTGAATCTCAATTTTCACTTTGGTTCCAAGTTCTCCCAATAAACGTTCTTTCACTTGTGCATTTTTCAAGCCAATTCCAGCAACATTTTGATTTTCAATCTTCGTGATTTTATCTCCTGGTAGAATTCCTAATTTTTCCGATGGTCCACCTGGAATAGTAGCAACAACCATTAATGTATCTTTCAAGATTTGAAAACGAATTCCAATTCCAACAAAACTTCCATTGATCGACGAGTTTGCTTCAGCAACTTCTTCTTTACTAATGTAGGTTGAATGCGGATCCAATTTTTCCAATAAGGCAATGATTGCAGCATCTGTTAATTGATCGCTGTTTACGGTGTCAACATACATGCGTGACACGTAGGTTAATACTTCATCAAATTTTTGAGTTGTTGCAACTTTGTTTGGATCAGTTTGTGCGAAAGCGCTTACGCTTAAGATTGTGATAAACACGAAGGAGAATACTTTTGTCATAGTCTGTTTTAATGTAGATTACTAATGTAATTCAAATAACGACGATTTGGTACAAAAAGTGAAGAGCGGTTTTAAAAAAAATGTTAACAAGCGTTTTTTATCAATAAACAAATGGATGTTGAATGAAAAATAGAGAGAGGCGAATTGAAATTGGATTAATTCGTTATTTCGTATACTAAAGTTACTGTGCATGAAGTTTTTGATTGGATTTTTGATGGTGATTGGATTTGCTTCGTTTGCGAAAGCTCAAGTTCCAGAATTTGATAAGTTGGAAATGCTCTATGCACAGAATCATTATAAAATGGTTTATCGAAAAGCGAATCGTTTGTTAGATATTCCTGATTATGATTGGTCGCAAATTCCAAAGTTCTATAAAGCACTAAGTTTATTTCAGTTGAGTCAAAATGAGCATTGGTTGATTAACCATCCGAATGCCTTAGATGATGCTTCAAAATTGTTTCAAGAAATTAAAAAATCAAGTGACGGTAAAAAAGTCTTCAATGCACACATGTATGAAATTTCATTTTTGAAACATGATTTAATCGCTTGGGCTGAAGATTTAAAGCGAAGAAACCAAAAGGAAGAATTTGAGCATTTGCAAAAGGCAATGGCTGGACTTTTTGATGAAATCCCAGATTTAGAATACCCGAATGCGAATTCTACAGATTATGCAACAACCAATTCAGAGGCTGCATTAGATATGTATGCGAAAGAACGTTTGGCAATTGTTGAGTATGCAAAGAAATTTATTGGAACGCCTTATGTTTGGGCTGGAAATGAACCAAGTGGTTTTGATTGTTCCGGATTCACAAGTTACGTGATGAAAAACTTTAAGAAAGAACTTCCACGAAGAGCAATTGACCAATACGCTTCATCGCGTCAATTAAAAGAAAAGAATGTGATGATGGGTGATTTAGTTTTCTTTGACAATGGCTCAGGGATTTCACATGTTGGAATGATCATTTCTGAAAAAGGAAAACCACTCGTTATGATTCACGCAAGTTCTTCGAAGGGAGTCGTAATAACAGAAATTGAAAAATCAGATTATTGGTTGAAACGCTTGTATGGATTTGGAACCTACGTTTATTGATTCGTTGCTTTTAAATTCATCAATGAAGCAATGGAAAAAGAAATTGTACAAGCAAGAAACAAATAAGTAATCGTTTGGTGTACGAATTGTTGTTCAAGTTTGAACGCTAACGCAATGAAAATTAATCCTCCTGTGATGTAATATAGAAATAGGGTAGGTAGCGCTAATGCATTTTTGAAGTGTTGAATGCGATCAATGAATCCATAGAAAATGAGTAGGAAGAAAAGCGCGAAAGAATAATTCCAAGTTAATTTCAAGACATCTGCATTGAAATAGTCAATACATATTAATGCACAATTGGCAATTCCCAATATAGAAAAGATGCTGTATAATCGTGTGTGTCTAGTTTTAATACGGTACAAGGAAAGAAACATCCCAATTGCCAAAAGCGTTCCAATCAAAAGCAAAGAATAAGGATAAATGCTTGCTGTAAATAGTAATTTATAGGTGCTGAAAATCAACAATCCTAAAAATATCCACAAGAATGACAAATTGATGTTTCGAATCATTTCGTTGCAATTATAAAACGAATATACACAAATGATTTATGTTCACTGAATTTTGCAGAAAAGTTTAAGCAGTATGAAGTCTTCTGTTTTTCTCTACTGCACAAATTAAATTCCATAAAGCTCTCGCACCAACATTTGCATCCCAATCATCATCTTTTCCAGGAGCAACTTCGTTTAAATCAAATCCGACAACTTTTCGACCAGATTCTACCAATTTAAACAAGAGGTAATTTACTTCTTCTAATTTGAATCCACCTGCTACTGGAGTTCCTGTATTTGGACATAATTCAGGAGATAAACCATCAATATCAAATGAAATGTAGACGTTCGAAGGTAAATCAGCAATAATACGATCAACTTGAGCATTCCAAGTTTCACCATTAAATTGACCTTCTTTTAAATTCCAATCGAAATAGGTGCTAACACGTCCGTTACTAGTATTAATTAGATCTACTTCCGATTGAGCAATATCACGTATTCCAACTTGCACCAATTTTGTCAAGTTGGAACAATTTTTCAAACAATTAAACATGATGCTCGCGTGTGACTGATTGAAGCCTTCATACGCATCACGCAAATCAGCATGCGCATCGATTTGTAAAATTCCAAAAGCTTCACCTTTTGCATCAATCGCTTCAATTAATCCAAGTGGAGTAGAGTGCTCACCACCTAAAACACCAACTAGTTTTCCTTGAGCTATTAAATCTGTTGCACGTTGTTTCAGATTTTCTTTCAAGGCGTTTTGTGCTTCAGCGATTGAATTTACCGTTTCCTGAAATGCAACATTTTCTTCTAATTTCCCACCATTTTCAAGAAAGTCAATGTATTCAACACCTTCTATGCAAAGTTTTGTATTGATTTCTTTCCATTCTTGAGAGATTGGAGTTAAATAGATTTTCGTCTGATACGCATTCTCCAATTTCGGGTGGTAGAAATCCAATTGCGTTGAAGCGTCCAAAATTGCTTGTGGACCATCACTTGTTCCTTTTCCGTATGAAGCAGTTGCATCCCATGGAATTGGAATCATTACAATATCAGCTTCTTGTTCTGTTACTGGAAAACCGAATAAATTTCCGTTGGCAATACCAACACCGTTTGGATCGAATGACATATGAAAGTTGATTTAATAAAAAGAGCCACAGATACACAGATGATTTCTGTATTCCTGTGGCTTTTTAAAATTGGGTAATTATTTTTTAAGTAGAGCTTTCACAAAGTTTGGAGTTGCGAAGCTTCCTTTGTGAACGTCTGAATTGTAGTAACGTAATCCTTTCGTGTCAACAAAGGCATCAATAACTGATTCGTTCGAAACTGTTTTAGGATGTTTATCACCTTTGATTCCATATTGGAACGACCACATACCTGTTGGATAAGTAGGAACGAAGAATAAAGAAACCGGCGCATTGTTTGTTCCGAAAATATCTTGAAGCGTATGATTCAATTCAGCAAAAGCTTTTTCGTTGAATTTTGGTGATTCACCTTGTGCAACAAGAATTCCATCTTTCGTTAAAGCGTTGTAGCAGTTTGTGTAGAATTCTACAGAGAATAAACCTTCAGCTGGACCAACAGGATCTGAACCATCAACAATGATTAAATCGTATGATTCAGGTTTTGCATTTTTGATAAAAGCAATTCCATCGTCAACAATCAATTCCAATTTAGGATTATCGAATGCCGCTGCAATTTGAGGTAAATGCTCTTTACAAGCAGTAATTACTTCACCATCAATCTCAACCATCGTTACTTTTTCAATTGAATCATGACGTAAAATTTCACGAACAGTTCCACCGTCGCCGCCACCAATTACTAAAACATTTTTAGCATTTCCGTGTGTAAACATCGCTGGATGCGAAATCATTTCATGGTAATGGAATTCATCCTCAATTGTTGTCATAACCATATCGTCCAATGCTAACATTTTACCATATTTATATGATTCAATGATACGAACTCGTTGGAATGGTGATTGAACATCAAAGAATACTTCACCTGTAAAACGCAAAGAAAGTGCTTGGTATTCATCCTTATCAGTGAACCAAACATTGCGGGTAAAGAATTCTGGATTTCTCCATTCGCCTGCTTTTTGGCGCATCGTACTCATGTCGAAATCGTTTCTAGTCAACAAATTGACAGAACCACGCTTCATTTCAATTGCAGAATAAGATAATGATTTGAAACATTCTTTCAAATGATCAAAAGAAATCCAAGCATCCATATCACCACATGTAAATAAATCTACAGCAGCATAACCATATTCTGGCCATGTATGAATTGCTAAATGACTTTCTTGAATTACCACTACACCAGAAACTCCCCATGGAGAAAAATGGTGAAATGTTGAATTGATAACTGTTGCTCCAGCTTTTTGCGCCGCAGCCACCATGTCTCTTTCAATTCCTGCCACATCGTTCATGATGTGCGGGTCACAATTCATAAACTCTACGAGGATATGATTCCCAAGTGCTGTACTCATTTCTTATTTGTCAATTTTAATTTGGGCGCAAAGGTAAGTGTTTCTGATAGAAGTTTTATAACAAAGGTTACATAAATGTTCATCCTTCTCTGAAATGATGAAACGGCATGGTTCGATATCAAACTAGATGAATAAAACCTTTATTACTAAGGTGTTAAATTTTTTGGGAAGGTTTTTCTCGAAATTGGAAAAGAAGTGCTTGTTTATCTGAACTTATTTTCATTCTAAAGTAATCATTATGAAGAGGTTAAGTTTTTTTAATTGCAATTGGCACGAAAATGATTAACCCCGTCCGCTGCTTGTTTCGACAAGAAAACTATAAAACTAAAAAAACTACTATGAAAGAAAAAAATGTATTTCATTTCGTGAAATATACTCATGTTCTTAAGTCAGAACATTCAAGCAAAGTCATTCTGTTTCTTCTGATTCTTTTTCCAGTAATTACGAGTTATTCGCAGAAAAGTGAGGAAAAATATCCAGTGGAAAATAGTAATGTTATTTCATCAAATAATAAAATAAAGGAATCGGATATTAAGAATTCTTACAGTGACGAAGTATTTGAAATCGCAAGTAAAATCATTAGTCTTTCCTCTAGTTTAACAGCAAATATTAGTAAAACGGAACATCAATTAGTCTCTGAAAACATCCGTAATTTATTTCCAACTTATCCTTTTCCTAACTGTCATGATTTTGAAAAGAATGCTCTTTTGAATTGGATTACTAATCACCAAAAAGAATCAGTTGATTTGATTGGTCAGCTGCAACAATATCTTCAATTAGAATCAACTAAACATTGAAATTATGGAAATGAAGTCATTGCTCAAAATTAAGAGTTTAATATTCTTTTGTATTTTATCGTTATCAATTGTATCTAATTTTAGTTATGGTCAATACTGTGGTGCGGCAACAACTAACGTTACTATAACACCAACAGCAGTAGCTCAATTATCAGCTTCCTACAATTCAGGGAGAAGAGCCTTTAATTTTGTTGCTACGGCTGGATGTATTTATAATTTTCAAACTTGTGGTAATTCAACGGCAGATACTTATCTTAGGTTGTACTCAACTGGAACTGGTGGGACACTCTTAGCAAGTTCAGATGATAATTGTGGTGTTCAATCCACAATAACATGGACTTGTCCAGCAAATGGTACTTATTCTATTTTAATGACAAATTGGTCATGTGCTGCACTGACATCTGCTACAAGATTGAGTTATGCGCGTCTTTCATGTCCAAGCCCTTGTGCAAGTAATAGTGTTTCTTTTTCCGTTACAGCGGGTTCTTGGCCAACAGAGGTTTCATGGACATTGGTAAATAGTGGTGGTACAACAGTTGCGTCTGGTGGAGCACCTGCAAATCAAAGTTTATGTTTACCAACTGGGTGTTATACATTAAATATGTTTGATTCATATGGTGACGGTTGGAATGGAGCAACATTTTCGGCTGTATTAGGTGGAACAACAATTGCAACTGGTACTCTTGGAAGTGGAAGTTCTGGTACCGCGCAAATAGGTGTTAATACATCATGTGCTCCACCGCCGGCACCAGCAAATGATCTTGTTTGTAACGCAACTGCTATTTCATGTGGTGCAACCCTTGCTGGTACAACAATAAACGCAACGAATAGTGGAACTGGCGAAAATGGTACATGTACAACAACTCAAACTATGCCGGGTGTTTGGTATGTTGTGCCTGGAAATGGACAAGTAATGACTGCTTCACTTTGTGGAACAGCTTGGGATAGTAAAATCGGAATATTCTCTGGAGCAAACTGTTCTGCTTTAACGTGTATTGGTGGTATTGATGATTTTGGCCCCGCTTGTGCTTCTACTTCTGCATCTTACACATGGACCTCTGTTGTTGGAGTTAATTATTATATCCTTGTTCATGGTTATAGTTCCAATAGTGCCTTTAGCTTGGCTTTGTCATGTGTTACGCCACCACCGGCTGATTTAAGTTCGATAACAGCTAGTTCGTCAACAATTTGCAATGGTCAAAGTACTACACTTACAGCTAATGGTGCGGTTGGTACTGTTTATTGGTTTACCGGCGGATGTTCAACAACTGGACAAATTGGGACAGGTAATACATTAAGCGTATCACCTACTACTACGACAACATATTACGCACGAAACTTTAATGCTGGGCAATGGAGTAATAATTGTGCGTCAATTACAATAACTGTTAATCCAAATCCAGTTGTAAATGCTGGTGTAGATCAAACACTTTGTCCAGGAAATGTGAATCTTTCTGGAACGGTAGCTCCAATGTCGACAACTGTTTTTTCAGAGAACTTTGGTGGAACCATTAACTGGACTACGAATGATGCGACTCGCTGGTTAGTGAATACATCGGCGAATGCTGGTGGTACAGCTCCGGAGGCAATGTTCCAATATTTGACTGGTTCTGCTGGAACATTGTTAGACGCAAGTATCTTTTCTCAAGCAATTAATGCAACAGGAGTTACTGGTTTGACATTAGCATTCAATCACAATGTTGATTGGTTTGTTGGAACGTTTGCTTTAAGTGCTGAAGTCTCTTTAGATAATATTACTTGGACACCAGTTTGGACACTTAATCCTACGAACAATGTTGCAGCAACGGCTGTAACAGGTGTGAATTTAAGTGCAATGGATAATCAATCGTTTTATTTGCGTTATCGATTCAATGGAGATATTTGGAACATAGATTATTGGTACATTGATAATATTGTGATTACAGGTAATGCAACTCCTGCTTCGTCATGGACATCTAGTCCGAGTGGATTTACTTCAACGTCTCTAACTCCAAGTTTTACTGTTCCTTCAACTACAACGTTTACACTTTCTTCCACTGTTAATGGTTGTACAGCATCGGACAATGTTTTGGTAACAATTCAAGATTTAATTGCTCCAACAATTACGGCACCTTCAGCAGTGAGTGTTGTTGCTGATGCTGGAATTTGCACTGCGTCTGGAGTTGCTTTAGGATCTCCAACCACGGCAGATAATTGTTCAGTCGCTTCTGTAACAAACAATGCTCTTGTAGTTTTTCCACTAGGAAATACGACAGTAACTTGGACTGTAACTGACGGAAGTGGTAATACAACAACTGCTACACAAATAGTTACTGTGACGGATAATCAAAATCCATCAATAACCGCTCCTTCTGCGCTAACAGTAGTTGCGGATCCAGGTATTTGTACAGCATCTGGAGTGGCACTTGGATCGCCATCAACTTCAGATAATTGTTCAGTAGCTTCAACGGTAAATGATGGTCCAGCTACGTATCCATTAGGAAATACTACTGTTACATGGACAGTGACAGATGGAAGCGGAAATATTGCAACTGCAACTCAAGTGATAACAGTTACTGATAATCAGAATCCAACAATAACGGCGCCTTCAAACGTAACTGTCAATGCGGATGCAGGATTATGCACGGCAACTGGAGTTGTACTTGGTACGCCAGTAACCGCTGATAATTGTTCTGTTGCTTCAACAGTAAATGATGGACTAACATCATACCCACTAGGAAGTACTACAGTGACATGGACAGTAACTGATGGAAGCAGTAATACAGCAACTGCAACGCAAACAATAACTGTATTGGATAATCAAAATCCAACAATTGTAGCACCATCAAATGTTTCAGTATTTGCTGATGCAGGTTTGTGTACGGCTTCGGGAGTTGCATTAGGAACGCCTATTACAGCTGATAACTGTTCAGTTGCTTCAACAAATAATGATGGACCAACTTCTTATCCATTGGGAACAACAACAGTAACTTGGACAGTAACTGACGGAAGTGGTAATACAGCTACGTCAACTCAAACGGTAACAGTTTCTGACAATCAAAATCCTACAATTACGGCACCATCGAATGTGGTTGTTTCAGCTGATCCAGGAGTTTGTTCAGCATCTGGAGTTAATCTTGGTTTACCAACTACGAATGACAATTGTTCAGTTGCTTCGGTAATAAACGATGGTCCATTGGTTTATCCATTAGGGGTAACAACAGTCACTTGGACGGTGACTGATGGAAGTGATAATACATCGTCATCAACGCAAACTGTAACAGTTCAAGACATTGAAAATCCGAATGCAATTTGTCAAAATGTAACAATTCAATTAGATGCTACTGGAAGTGCTTCTGTATCAGCAGCTCAAGTTAACAATGCATCAAATGATAACTGTGGAATTGCTTCAACAGTGTTATCTCAAACTGCTTTTACTTGTTCAAATGTTGGAATAAATCCAATCACAATGACAGTTACTGATAATAGCGGAAATGTTTCAACTTGTCCATCGATTATTACGGTTCAAGACATCATTGCGCCAACGGCTATTTGTCAAAACTTGAACTTATCGTTGGATATTAATGGTTTGCTTTCAATAACACCATCTCAAGTGAACAACGGTTCATTCGATAATTGTGGAATCGCAAGTTTGACATTATCTGAAACTGATTTTTCATGTGTTGATTTAGGTGTAAATAACTTAACGCTTACAGTACTTGATGTAAATGGAAATGCTTCAACATGCGCTTCAACCTTAACAATTATAGATAATAATAATCCAGTATTTGTTTCGTTCCCTACGAATATTACTGAAACAGCAGTTGCCGGTTTATGTGGTAGAGTTGTGACTTATGATATTCCGCTAATTGATGATAACTGTGGAGTTGCAATTACTCAGACAGATGCAAGCGGATTAACAAGCGGTGATATTTTTCCAGTTGGAGTAACCACACAAACATATACTGTAACGGATAACTCAGGAAATACAATATCAAATTCCTTTACGATTACAATTACAGACAATCAATTACCTGTTATTACAAATTGTCCGTCGAACATTGTGTTAAATAGTTCTTCTAACTCATGCGGAGCAATCGCCAATTGGGTAGCTCCTGCAATTTCTGATAATTGTCCAGGAGTAGTTGTTACAGCTACTCACACTTCTGGTGAAACATTCCCAATAGGTGTTACGACCGTTACATATACAGCAACAGATGCATCTTCGAATGTGTCAACATGCAGTTTCACTATAACAGTATCGGATAATGTTGCACCTGTAGTTCCAACATTGGCTACATTAACTGGCGCTTGTTCAGTCATCGTAACTGCGCCAACAACAACTGATAATTGTTCGGGTTCAATTACTGGAACAACTTCAAGTCCATTGACCTATTCAGCTCAAGGAACATACACAATTGTCTGGACATTCACAGATGCGGCAGGGAATACTTCAACTGCTAATCAAACAGTAATTGTTTTGGATAATATCGCACCAACGATTTCTGCTCCAGCAGCTGTTACAGTTAATGCAAATGCCGCTTGTAATGCAAGTGGAGTAGTGCTGGGTTCTCCTACGACTTCTGACAATTGTTCTTCGGTGACCACTTCAAACAATGCTCCTGCAATTTTCCCGCTCGGAACAACAACTGTTATTTGGACAGCAACGGATGCAGCTGGAAATAGTGCAACGGCTACACAAACTGTAACTGTTTTGGATGCGCAAGTACCAACAATTTCAGCTCCTGCAAACATTACCGTTCAGGCAAATGCGAGTTGCGTAGCATATAATGTGAATATAGGTAATCCTATAACTACCGATAATTGTGGTGTTGCATCTGTTACAAATAATGGACCGGCTGTTTATCCACTAGGTACAACAACTGTGACATGGACAGTTTCTGATAATAGTGGAAATACAGCTACAGCTACTCAAACAATTACCGTGGTTGATCAAGCTCTTCCAATTGTTGTTGCGCCAAGTAATGTAACATTGTTTGCATCAAATTCATGCAGTATCTTGAATTCATCATTTAGTTTAGGTTCTGCTTATACTTCAGATAATTGTACAGTGGCGAATATTTCAAACAATGCTCCAGCAGCATTCCCTGTTGGAACAACTACAGTAGTTTGGACAGTTACTGACGGTAATGGAAATACTGCAACTGCCAATCAATTAGTAACGGTTTTTGATTTAGTGAATCCAACAATTGTAGCACCTTCAACTGTAACAGTGAATGCAAATGCAAGTTGTGCTGTGACAGGAGTTACATTAGGTACACCAATAACTGCCGACAACTGTTCAGTTTTAAGTGTGACAAATAATGCGCCAGCAACATACCCATTAGGAACAACAACTGTTACTTGGACCGTTAGCGACGTAAATGGCAACACGGCTACTGCAACTCAAAATGTAATTGTTGTTGATACTCAAAATCCTACAATTATTGCACCTTCAACTGTAAATGCGACAACAAATAATAGTTGTATGGCTTTGAATGTGAATCTTGGAACTCCAGTAACTTCAGACAATTGTTCTATTGTTTCTGTGACAAATAATGCTCCAACTGCATTTAATGTTGGAACAACGGTTGTTACTTGGACTGTTACAGATGGAAGCGGTAATATTGCTACGGCTACACAAAATGTTGTTATCACAGATGTTGAAGATCCGATTATCGTTGCACCTGCGAATATTACAGTAAGTTCAACAAGTGGCTGTATAGCAACTGGACTTTCATTGGGTAATGCAACGGCTTTTGACAATTGTACAATAGCTAACGTTACGAACAATGCCCCAGCAACCTTTCCAGTTGGAACAACAACAGTTGTTTGGACTGCAACTGATGCTAGCGGTAATACTGCAACTGCGAATCAACTTGTGACCGTCGAAGACAATATTAATCCATTGATTACGCCGCCTGCGGACATTAGTGCAACCACGAATACAGCATGTACAGCAACTGGATTGAATTTAGGAAACCCGGTTACATCTGATAATTGTGCTGTGGCAACTGTAACAAATAATGCACCTTTTGCTTTCCCGGTTGGAATCACATTTGTAACTTGGACAGTAACAGATATTCATGGTAATACTTCAACAGCCATTCAAAAAGTGACGATTGCTGATGTAATCAATCCAACATTAGTTGTTCAACCAAATATTGTGGTTAATGCAAATAATAGTTGTTCAGCATTTAATGTAGATTTGGGGGCGCCAACTGCAACTGACAATTGTGGTATTGCAACATTAACCAATAATGCACCAACTGTTTATCCGTTAGGCTTAACCACAGTAACATGGATTGCAACAGATGCGAATGGAAACTCAGTAAGTGCTACTCAAACTGTTACAGTGGTAGATAACACTCCACCATCTATTATTGCTCCTGCTTCAATGAACGTTAGTACAACTAATAACTGTGTGGCAACAGGTTTAATTCTTGGAACTCCGATTGCGACAGACAATTGTACAGTCAGTTCAATTACGAATGATGCTCCGATTGATTTCCCAGTAGGATCAACTATTGTAACTTATACAGCGACAGATGCGGCAGGAAATGTTTCAACTGCAACACAAACAGTGACGGTTAGTGACGACATTGATCCGACAGTTGTATTGCAAGATTTAATCCTAACATTGAACAATCAAGGTGAGGCAACTTTCACGTTTAGCGATATTGATAATGGTACAACTGATAATTGCGGAATTGCTTCAACAACATTAAGTCAATCTGCTTTTAATTGTGCTGACATTGGAGTAAATACTATTACGGTTACTGTTACTGATAACAATGGAAACACAACGATTTCAACTGTCACCATTACAGTTCAATCGAATGGAATTGATTCTGATTTCGATGGTATTGATGATTCATGTGATGGAACACCAGATCCTGTTAATCCAATAATTCCGGAAGCATTTACTCCAAATGGGAATAACATCAACGATTTATTTGTGATTGGTAATATCGAAGCATTTACGGAAAGACGCCTTGATGTTTTCAATCGCTACGGCAATTCGGTTTATGTGAGTGAGAAGTATGAAAATGATTGGGACGGAACTAGGTCCGATAACAGTCAGGCCTTACCGGATGGTACTTATTATTATGTGTTGACATTAAACAACGGTGATATACGTAAGGGGTTTGTTTATATCAACCGTGTTAAACAATAATTAACTAAAAGCTTTAAAAGATGAAAAATAATTTCAGAACAATCTATTCAATTTGTGCTTTATCATTGCTTTTAGGAAATGGTTTATTTGCGCAAACAGATCCAAGTTATCGTCAATATCGTTTCAACGCGTTGACTTTAAACCCAGCACAAGCAGGTGCGAATTCATACAATGATGTTTCAGTGTTGGGTTCACAGTATTGGGTTGGTATGCCAGGTGCGCCTCAAACCGCAACAATCTCTGGAAACTATAAACTGTTTGATAATTTTGGACTAGGAGGGACAGTCGTTGCAGATGAAAACGGTCCGGTACATTCTATCAATGCTAGTATAGTGGGTGCTTATCATTTAAAATTAACAAGTAAATTGAAATTGTCTGTTGGTTTAAAAATGTCGGCTATCAACTACAATGTGATTACTTCTGAGTTGGCAACAACAACAGCTGGTGATCCGGACATGTTAGAAAATTTGACGACAGGATTGTCCTATAACGCTGGTTTTGGATTACTTCTATATTCTAAGAAATTTTATGTGGGATTTTCAAAACCTCGTGTAGCGGCTATGCGATTTAATCGCATGGACATGAGCATGTATGTCGATAAGAAAAGCGGATACATTGCATATACTGGCGGTGATTTCAAATTATCAAATAAGGTGGAATTTCGTCCAAGTGTTATGACAATGTTTGGAAATGGCGGTCCACTTAGTTTAGATTTTAATGCTCTTTTTACACTCAACAATTTATTGGATTTTGGCGCTACCTATCATTTAAAAGGTGGAGTAGGAGCCATTATTGGAATAAACATTAAGGATAAATTATACCTTGGTTATGCATATTCGTATCCATTAAGTCGATTAAACACTGTTTCTACTCAATCACATGAAATAGGTTTGCGATTGAAATTTGGAAAAGAAGCTAAAAGTGCAGATAGTCCGAGATTCTTTAATTAAAACAGCCAATTGAACAATGATTAAAAGTCTTCTATTTATTAGTTTTTCTTTTGTCCTTTATGAGATTGGGCTCGCTCAAAAACTTGTAATAGATACTGTTTGCTTTAATACCTCATACGATGATTATGGTGTTCGGCCGTTTAATGATGAATTGGTTGTTGTCTCAGCAAAAAATGCAGAACCTGAATCCTCCAAAATGGATTTGCGTTTGGGAGTACCCTATTCAGATTTGTATCGAATAAATGGATGCGAAACGATTGAATTAACTGTTGATGCAAGTTCCTATCAAGTTCCAGCATCCGTAAATTCAAGTTTATATGATTCGCCAATTAGTCATTCCAATAAAGACGGCTTGTTATTTTTCTCTAACAATAGCAATTCAAAAGAAAATAAATTAGGCATTTTTTATTCCGTTGTTCAGAATGGCAAATGGTCAGATCCTCTCGTTTTTCCTTTAAATAGTGATTCTTATAATGTGACACATCCATTCTATGACGAAGCGACCAAACGATTGTATTATGCATCGGATTTCGAAAAAGGAAAAAATAAATACGACATTTATTACAGTGATTATAATGGAAAAGATT
>JALQYQ010000055.1 GCA_023262855.1 Crocinitomicaceae bacterium | reverse complement strand
ACAAGAAACGTTGTACACGACGCGCACGAGATACGGCTAATTTATCATCTTCTGATAACTCTTCCATACCTAAGATGGCGATGATATCTTGTAACTGCTTGTATTTTTGAAGAATCTCTTTTACTCTTTGAGCACAGTTGTAGTGATCGTCTCCTAAGATAAGTGGTGTTAAGATACGAGAAGTAGAATCCAAAGGATCCACCGCTGGATAAATTCCTAACTCAGCAATTTTACGAGACAATACTGTTGTTGCATCCAAGTGAGCGAATGTATTAGCTGGCGCTGGATCGGTAAGGTCATCCGCAGGTACGTATACCGCTTGCACAGATGTAATAGATCCATTTTTCGTTGAAGTAATACGCTCTTGCATCGCACCCATCTCAGTTGCCAACGTTGGTTGATAACCTACTGCAGATGGCATACGTCCAAGAAGTGCAGAAACCTCAGAACCTGCTTGTGTGAATCGGAAGATGTTATCTACGAAGAAAAGGATATCTTTTCCTTGTCCGTCTCCTTCACCATCACGATAATATTCAGCCATTGTTAATCCAGACAAGGCAACACGTGCACGAGCACCAGGAGGCTCATTCATCTGACCGAAAACGAATGTTGCTTTAGACTCAACCATTCCAGGAACGTCGATCTTAGAAAGATCCCATCCACCTTCTTCCATTGAGTGCATAAATGCATCACCATATTTGATAATTCCAGACTCCAACATCTCACGAAGAAGGTCATTCCCTTCACGCGTACGCTCACCAACTCCTGCAAATACAGAAAGTCCACCGTGACCTTTAGCGATGTTGTTAATCAACTCTTGAATCAATACTGTTTTACCTACTCCGGCACCACCGAATAAACCAATTTTACCACCTTTTGCGTATGGCTCAATTAAGTCAATTACTTTAATACCTGTGAAAAGAACCTCAGTCGCAGTTGACAATTGGTCAAATTTTGGAGCTTCACGGTGAATTGGCAATCCATTTGCATTGTCAACAACGTTAATTCCATCAATCGCCTCACCAACAACGTTAAATAAACGTCCTTTGATTTGATCTCCAATTGGCATTTTGATTGCACTTCCAGTTGAAGTAACTTCCATTCCACGACGGAAACCGTCAGTTGAATCCATTGAAATTGTTCTAACAGAATTCTCTCCAACGTGCGATTGTACTTCTAATACAACACGTGTTCCATCTGCTTTTCTAACTTCCAATGCATCATAGATATTTGGAAGCGCCACTCCTTTTTCGAAGTTCACGTCAACTACAGGACCAATTACCTGTGAAATATTTCCTTTAATTCCGGACATTTTGGTGTCTTTTAAATATTAATTACTACCAGTGAATAAATCACTGTTTTGAATTTGGGCGCAAAGATACATGAATTATTCTAAGTGACACAAAATCGTGAACTTAAATTTTTAAAAAAAATGCTATTTTTTATCAAAAATGAAGATGCCCGAAGTTCTTCTTGATTAAAAAACGAACTGGCAAGTAAGAAAACAGAAAACTAAGCAATGAAACCAGCGTTAAAATTAACAGTCCATCAACCAAAGATAATTTTATTGGAAACGCTTCACCTCCTGAGTTCGGCATTGTCAGCAAGGCCCATTTTAATTGAGCTAAACAAATAGAATAACCTAAAATCAAACCAATCACTATTCCTTTTCCAGCAATTAAAACGCCTTCAAAAAAGAAAATTTGAAACACCGTTTTTTTGTCTGCTCCAAAACTAATCATGGTATCCACATTTTCTTTTTTCTCTACAAATAACATTGTTAAAGATGCTACCAAATTAAAAGCTGCCAAAATAAATATGAAAAGCAAAATGATTAATACAATCAATTTTTCTGATTTACTCGTTTTAAAAATTAGCTCATTTTTCTCGTAATTCGTTTTAACCGAAAAATCCGTTCCAAGCTCGTTCTGAAGCTTTTCTTTGACCGATTGATTATCAAAACCGTCTTTAACATCGACAAATACTGCTGTAATATCTTCTGAATAATTCAATACATCTCTTGCGAAACCCAAGGGTACAATCAGTTTTTCAGCGTTCACTTCGCGATTAAAATTCATTCTGCCAGCCAGCGACAACCTACTCGTTGTAAACGGATTTGAACCCACACGCACTTTTGCATCGCGCTTAGGAGCAAAAATGGTGATTTCTTCATAGCCTACTCGTTCAGGAATAAATCCTCCCAATTTATCTAATAATGAGGCGCCAATAATCCCAAACTCCTTGTCATTTTTCTCCAAAAAAGATGAGCCCTCAAGCAAGTGCTTCTCCATTTTTGAAAAAGTTAGGAAAGTAGGTTCAACACCAACCATCACAGCATTTACGCGCTTTTTCTCATGATTCAAAACAACAATTTCTTCTACCGCTTTTGATGTATTTTCAACACCTTCAGTTTTCGAAATTTTAGAGAAATCAAGTTGACTTTCAGGAAAGGTCTTTGCTACTTCAGATCGAATGGTAATATCCGAATCAAAGTCTGAATATAATTTTTCAATCATGCCTTCAATTCCGTTGAACGCAGAAAGTAAAATAACGAGTGCCGCCGTAATAATAGAAATACCGATAACCGAAATCCGTGTAATTAAATTAATTACATTCTTTTTCCGTTTAGCGGAAAGATATCGTTTCGCTATGTAAAATGAAACATTAATAGTTTTGACTTATTTTTTAAGCAATTGCTCAATTTCCATTGCGTAATCCAACGAATCATCAATAAAGAACATTAACTCGGGAATTTTACGCATGTTTTTCAATCGTTTCCCTACCTCGCCACGAATTTTACCTGCATTTTCTTTGACGCTTGCCAACACCTCTTGTTTATCTGGTCCAGCAAAAACAGACAAATAACATCTTGCCAATGATAAATCTGATGTTACACGAACAGTTGTAACAGAAACCATTGCACCTAAGCAAATTTCACGCGCATTTCGCTGAAAAAACACAGATAATTCCTCTTGAATTACCCCTTCAATTTTGTTTTGTCTAATTGAACCCATGATGCAAAAGTAACAATTGTTCGTCCCGATTTATACACAAAGGGAAACAAAAACTTATCTTTGACCCTCATGAAAGATTTTTTAGAGATATATCGTTACACATTTATGTATAAAGGAAGAGCCATTCTTTCGATTATCTACAACTTGTTATTTGTCGTTTTCAATCTTCTTTCATTGGTTCTTTTCATTCCCGTCCTTCAATTAATTTTTGAACCGGTAAAAAAATCTGCTGTTTTAGTCGAACCAATGTGGAATGGCGGTTTTATAAGTTGGTTTTCATACCTCAAAGAATACTACAATTTTTACATGCAAAAAATGGTCAACGAAGACCCTAAATATGCTCTGGCATTTGTATGTATTACCGTGTTTCTTGCATTCCTGTTAAAAAATCTTTTTCGTTATGGAGCTGTTTGGCATCAAGCTGAACTCAGAATGGCTGTAGTTAGAGATATTCGCGATAAACTTTTTTCAAAATCGCTTAATTTACCACTTTCATTTTATTCGGATGAACGAAAAGGTGATTTGATGGCACGCATGAATAGCGATGTTGGAGAAATTGAAATCGCGGTAGTAAGTTTACTTGAATTAATTTTTAGAGAGCCGATTGCAATCATTATTTACATTGGAACGCTTATTTATTTAAGTCCACAATTAACATTGGCATCTTTTATTCTTCTACCTATTTCAGCTTTTGTTATCTCTCGAATTGGTAAAAGTTTGAAAAAAACAGCAAAAGCAGGTCAAGAGCAACTTGGCATTGTCTATTCTTCCATGGATGAAGGCTTAAGTGGAATCCGCATCATCAAAGCGTTCAATGCTATCAAACAAGTTCAACATGCGTTCCAAAAAGTAAACCTTGTTCATCAAAAATTGATTACAAAAGCATTCAGAAAACGCGATCTTTCTCCCATCTTAAACGAAACCTTAGGCGCAGCTGTAATGTTGAGTTTAGTTTGGTACGGAGGACTAATGATTTTAGATGTTCACAACGACCAACAATTGACAGGAAAAGTATTTTTAACCTTTATTATTGTTTTCTCGCAATTATTACGTCCAATTCAGGGAATTGCTACGAATCTTGCCTTCTTAACGAAAGCACGTGCTTCTCAGGAACGCATCAATGAAATATTGAATACAGACGAACGCATTTATGAAGTTGAGAACCCAACAGCTTTGCCTGAACTTAACATCGGAATTCGCTACGAAAATGTTTCCTTTAAATACAAAGATGAATTCGTACTTAAAAACATCAATTTAACTATTAATAAAGGTAAAACAATTGCTTTGGTTGGAGAATCAGGAAGTGGAAAATCAACACTTGGAGATTTACTACCACGCTTTTACGATGTGAACGAAGGAACCATTTATTTTGACAACATTCCAATTACAGAATGCTCTATTTTAGACCTTCGAAATCACATCGGAATAGTTTCACAAGAATCAATTTTATTCAATACAACTGTTCGCGAAAACATTGCCTTTGGAATGCCGAATGCCACATTGGCTGAAGTTGAAAATGCAGCTCGAATTGCCAATGCGCATGATTTCATTATGAATTTAGACAGTGGATACGAAACCAATATTGGAGAACGAGGAAATAAACTTTCTGGTGGTCAAAAACAACGTATCAGCATCGCTCGTGCAATATTAAAAAATCCTAATATTCTAATTTTAGATGAAGCAACATCTGCCTTGGATACTGAATCTGAAAAATTAGTACAAGATGCTTTGGATAAATTAATGAAGGATCGCACTTCGATTATTATTGCGCATCGCCTTAGCACAATTCGAAATGCTGACGAAATAATTCTACTTTCTAAAGGAGAAATCAAAGAACGTGGAACACATGATGAATTGATTCAATTGAAAGGAATGTACTACAATTTGTGCTCACTGCAAGGCATCAATTAATACTGAATTCCAAAGAATTTTCATTTTAACACAACAACATCGCGCTCAAAACGTTTATTTATTGTTAAATTTATCAGTAAATGGTATAATAGTTGCTTTTGAGTAACAACCGTTTAATGTAATTTTACGTCATAACTAGAAATTGAAATCTCTAATTGCGATATTGCCTTTTTTAATTCTCCTTTGCTTTCAAGCAATTGGACAATTAGCTACTGTTCCAGGTGGTAGTCCTGTTGCAATTGTTCAAAATACACTTTTAGGTCCAGGAGTAACTGTTTCCAATATCATGTACAATGGTTCGCCATCAGCTTTAGGAACCTTTACGGGAACAGGTACAAATCTTGGCTTGGCTTCTGGTGTTGTAATGACGACAGGAACTGTTATCAATAATGGAGCTGGACCGCATGGCCCAAATAATCAAACAAATTCTGGTGTTGACAACAATGCTGGTGGATCTAGTTTATTGTCCGGAATTATTGGAGGAACACAAACCTACAATGCTTCAATACTGGAATTTGATTTCATCCCATATTCTGATACCGTACGATTTAGATATGTATTTGGTTCTGAGGAATATCCAGAATTTGCACCACCAAATAATTCCTCATATAATGATGTATTTGGATTTTTCATCTCTGGCCCTGGAATTGTCGGTTTGCAAAACATTGCAAAATTGCCATCTGGAGCAATTGTTTCGATAAACAATGTGAACCCAATAACAAACAGTTCGTTTTACAATAATAATGGTGACGGAAATTCATCACCGCAAAATGGATCTCCGTTTTACATTCAATATGATGGTTTTACAGATGTATTAGAAGCCGTTTCAAAAGTTCAATGCGGTCAGAATTACCATCTTATTTTGGCAATTGCCGATGTAGGTGATGGAATTTTTGATTCAGGAATCTTTCTTGAGGCAAACAGCTTGTCCTCAAAAGTACCTGTTGAAATTACATACGAATTATCAGAACAAGCGTTTTCAGATCCAGATTTAATGGCTGAAGGTTGTGTCTCAACAACAGTAACATTAGAACGTGGATCAAGCGGTGCTGGGACAGCTTTAACTATTCCAGTGAATGTTAGCGGCACTGCCACAGAAGGTGTTGATTATACCAACATTCCAAATACTGTAACATTTGCGCCTGGACAAACTTCCATAACTTTTAGTTTTGATGCTTTTGCAGATGCCCTTACCGAAGGACAAGAAACGATCATTTTAAACTTCCCTATTACGGATCCATGTGGAAACGTAAACCCAATCATTATTGATTTAGGCATTGCTGACGTTTTACCAGTGGCTGTAACAGTCCAAAGTGGAAGCGTACTTTGCCCTGGTGATGATGCCGAACTTGTGGCAGTTGCAAGCGGAGGAGTTGGTCCGTACACTTACAGTTGGAATACAGGAGCAACAACACCATCGATTTTTGTGACACCAACAAGTAGTCAAACTTATACTGTTTCGGTTACAGATAATTGTTTGAACCAAACAGCAACCGGAAGTGGCGTTGTAAATGTTCCAATATATCCGCCATTGACCTTAACTGAAAGTGCTGATATTACAGAGATTTGTCCTTACATTCCATCTCAATTAGAAGTTGTTGCAAGCGGTGGTGCTGGAAATTATACATACCAATGGAGCACAACAACTCAACAACTTGGAAATTTAAGCACACAAATTGTAACACCATCAACAACAACAGTTTACACAATAGTAGTAACGGATCAATGTGGAGTTTCTTCCAACGCTGACGTTGTATATACGATAACAAGCCCTCCTTTAATTCTAAGCATGAGTCCGGCAGTTGAAATTTGTCCTGGCGATAGTTCGCTCGTAAGTGTAACTGCAACTGGAGGATATGGTCAATATTATTATCAATGGAGTCCAACAGGTGAAACTACTTCCCAAATCTGGGTGAATCCTTTAGAAACGACGACTTACGAAGTTTCTGTGTCAGACGAATGCCAAACGTTTACGGTTGAAGGAACATCTACTGTGACTGTTATTCGACCAATTGCAAATTTTGAAATTTCTAGTCACACACTATTTGATGATTTACCTATAACTTTTCAGAATACCACCATCAATGGCGATACCTACCAATGGTATTTTGGAGATGGAAATTCATCTACCATGGTTCATCCAAACAATACGTATTCTGAACCAGGAACTTACATCATCACATTGATTGCTACTGACGAAAAAGGGTGTAAGGATACAATCGCTAAACCAATCGGAATTAAAGAAGCATATTATGTTTATGTTCCAAACACATTTACGCCTGACGGTTTGCGTTTCAATAATGAATTCTCTGCTAGTTTTTATGGAATTCGTTCTGCCACCATTATGATTTTCAATCGATGGGGCCAACGCATTTTCACCTCAGATGATTTGGATTTTAAATGGGACGGAACCTATAAAGGGACTATGTCACAAGACGGCACGTACGTATGGAAAATCAAATACTTGACAAATTCAGGAATTGAAGAAACCATTACAGGTCACGTTAATCTTATTCGATAAATTTATCAAGAATTGAAATTCTCAAATTCTCAAATTTTACAATGATTTAGTTCTTCCTCCATCAACAGGAACGTTAATTCCATTGATATAAGATGCTGCTGGTGAAGCTAAAAAAGCAATTGCTGCTGCAACTTCTTCAGGTTGAGCAATTCGTTTCATTGGAGATTCTGACGCCATTTCTGCGAAGACATCATCAACTGTTTCATTAAACTGATCCGCTTTCACTTGTGCAATCGATTGAAGACGGCTTGTATTTGTTGCACCAGGCAAGACATTATTTACAGTGATTCCAAAACCACCTAATTCATTCGCCAACGTTTTACTCCAATTTGCAACTGCTCCTCGAATCGTATTCGACACACCTAAGTTTGGCAAAGGTTGTTTTACTGAAGTTGAAATAATATTAATAATTCGACCGTAACCATCTTCTTTCATCAAGGGATAAAGTGCTTGAACTAGAATATGATTACAAATTAAATGTTGATTGAATGCGGATAAAAACTCCTCAATTGGAGCATCTTTTATTGCACCCCCTTTTGGTCCACCTGTGTTATTGATCAAAATATTTGCTTTTCCACCATTGGCAACATAATTCGTCATGGCAGACTTCAAATTTTCTGGCTTTGAAAAATCAGCCACAATGTATGCGTGATTTTGATTTTTAGTAGAATCTAGTTCTAAAACAGTTGATTTTAGCTTTTCTTCATTTCTAGCAATCAGAACTAAAGTTGCACCCATTTTTGCTAATTCAAGTGCCGCTGCTTTTCCAATCCCCTGAGTGCTTCCACTAACTATCGCTGTTTTTCCAACTAAATCAACATTCATAACATTCTATTTTTTGCTAAAATTAAATTATTTCCAATAAATATTCGACCAAATATTACAAATATTCACAGAGTATCAGGATTTTGTCATTTTTATTACTCAATTATTAAATT
>JALQYQ010000063.1 GCA_023262855.1 Crocinitomicaceae bacterium | reverse complement strand
TTAACGTTTTAGGTGTCTATAGCAGCATGGTCCACCTCTTCCCATTCCGAACAGAGAAGTTAAGCCTGCTTGCGCTGATGGTACTGCCCTTTTGAGGGTGGGAGAGTAAGTCGACGCCGCTTTTTAAACCCTTATCAGTTTACTGGTAAGGGTTTTTTGTTTGGAAAAAATGAGTTACAAATAGTGTGAATTCGAACCTCCAGGTTAATCACATTTTGTTTTTATGGCGTACATTTGCCTATGAGATTTTCATACTTTAATTTTTGGGTCAGAAATATTAGTCTTTTCTTGGGGTTTTGTATCCTTGGATTAATTACATTGTTGATTGATAAGACGTATCTTATATACGATAAAGAACAGTTTTTTCAAATTACTTTCAAATGGGGAGTTGTTTTTTTAATCGCTCATTTACAAGTATATCTGCATAATGTTTACCTCTACCAAAAGTTTTTTAGCAAGAACAATATCAAGTATATTTTTGGTACCATAGGGCTTTTTATCAGCTACTTCCTTATAAATTATTTTACTCCTTTTAAATTCGTTCAGAATGCGGATATTGTGACAATGTGTATTTCAATATTTTTGATTTATGTTGTAGGGCTTGGCTTTTATTATGCGCATAAGAATATTCTTGAAAGGAATTTGTTGTTTCAAAATGAATTGATTGGGAGAGATGAGGAAATTAGACACTTAAAGGCTCAATTGAATCCACATTTTTTATTTAATGCAATGAATAATTTGTATGGGACAGCGCTTACAGAACCGAATGAAACACCTGATAAAATTTTAGAATTGTCAGATCTATTGAGGTATCAAATTGAATCGTCTAAAAAGGAAAACGTTTCACTGGATGAAGAGATACAATTTATTCAGAAGTATTTAAATTATGAGCAAAATCGTATTCAAAAATTGAAAATTGATTTCAACATCGATTTATTTTCTTCAAACGTACAATTATCACCCATGCTTTTTATGCCTTTCATTGAAAATGCCATAAAATATAGTTCACAAACGGAAAACCCACATATCAAATTGGATATCCGTTCGGATAAAAAGAATTTGGAATTCAAAATAGAAAATAATTTCAGTGATGATCGAAGAAAATTTTCAGGAACAAATACCGGGATTTCAAACACTAAAAAGCGCTTAGAATTGATGTACAAAAAAAGACATTCTTTGACGATTACAGAGACTGAATCAATTTATTTGGTTGATTTATATATAACCTTTTAAATAGTTGCAACAATGAAGTACACTTGTTTAGTTGTGGATGATGAAGCACCAGCGCATAAAGTTCTTCATTCTCATATTAGTAAATCTGATTTTTTAGAAATCGTAGGGGATTGTTATGATGGAAAAGAAGCACTGGATTTCTTGACCAAAAACAAAGTAGATGTTGTCTTTTTGGACATAGAAATGCCACGTTTAACTGGATTGGAATTATTGCAATGCCTACCTTATCCGACCATTGTTATATTGACAACCGCCTATTCGAATTTTGGATTTGAAGCCTATCAAAATGATGTTGTTGATTATATGCTTAAACCAATTTCATATCCACGATTTTTAAAAGCGTTGAATAAAGTTCAAGCATTATTGGTGCCGAAAATTATTCAAACAAAAGATCCGGTTGAAATTGAATTGAAATTGGATGGAATCATGAAACAAATTAAATTAGATGATATTCTGTATATTGAAGCCGTAGGTAATTATATCAAGATCCATTTTAAACACGAAAAAGCAATTTTGGTTACTCAAACGATGAAGTATATTAGCTCATTATTGCCATCAACTTCATTCACAAGAATACATAAATCATATATTGTTCATCGATCAGAAATTAAAGAAATAAAAAAGACAGTGCTAACACTGTCTAATTCAATTTCGTTACCAATTGGTAGAAAATACTCTGTTTTACTCGAGCAGTAATTACTCTCTACCTAATCGATATAACATTTTTGTGTGTTGATATAAAGCACCAAAAAATGTTTTCTCTGAGTGATAAGGTACATTGTACTCTCTAGCTGTCTCTGCTACAATTTTAGATAGTTGAGGATAATGAACGTGTGATATCGCGGGGAACAAATGGTGTTCAACTTGGAAATTTAATCCACCAACAAAATAGGTGATAAACCAACTCTTTGTTGCAAAATCCATTGTTGTGCGCATTTGATGTTCCATGAAATTGTTTTCTAATTCGCCATCATTCAAAACTGGAAATTCATTTTTATCCGTTACATGTGCAAGTTGAAATACCATCGCCAGTGTTAATCCAGCAACATAGTGCATCAACACATAACCAAATAACCAATTTAAAAAGGTCATTTCAGGAATAACAAACAAAGGAATTAACATATAACCATAATACAATATTTTAGAAAGTATGATAATCACTAATTCTCTTCCAAAGGTGGTGTTTGATAATTTAAAATAACCTGCTTTGTTGTAGCGAATCGCTTGATTAAAATCCTTAACTGTACTCCACATCAAGGTCATTAAACCGTAGAAAAACCAAGCATATAAAAATTGAAATTTGTGAATCCCTTTTTTAGGTTGGTGAGGTTCAAATCGCAATAAACCAATCGATTCAATGTCTTCATCATGACCATGAACATTCGTAAATGTATGGTGAATAATGTTATGCTGAATCCTCCAGTTTAACGAATTTCCTGAAAGCAAACCAATTGAAAAGTACCCAAGAATACTATTTAATTTTGTGTTTTTACTATAACTTCCGTGGTTAGCATCGTGCATAACACCCATGCCTATTCCTGCCATACCAAGTCCCATTAATACAGCAAGCAATGCCCAAATTAATTTACTTTCGAAAACATTAAAAGTGATTAAGAAAAAAGGAACTAAATACATTGAAAACATCACAATTGTTTTCGTGTATAAATTCAAATTGCCTTTTTTACTAATGTTGTTGTTTTTAAAATAGGCGTCAACTCGTTTTTTCAATTCTTGTTGGAAAGGAACATTCGAACCATTGTTGAACTTTGCTGTTTTTACACTCATGCTAATTTTTATTTATTAACTTAATTCAAAGTTCATAAATTGAAACTAAAAATGTCGGAAAAAAGGACTAAGTGCTTTGTTATCGTGTGAACGCCGTTCGTCAGTATGAATTTAACGTAAAGATTTATAGTTAGCAATCCACATTGTATCTTGAACATCCGATAATAATTGCCAAAAAGCACTGTCTATAAAAAAATCGGTATCAATATTTCGAACCCCGTAATTCTGAAAAAGGAACAACTCTTGTTTTTCTGAAGGACGCATAAGTCTTGGACTCCAGCCCATTTCATTAGAAGGTCGAAATGGAAAAGAGGAAAATCGAATTTTCCATAAAGAATCGAGAGGAAGACAATATTCCGTTTCTTTATATGAAAATGTGTCAGTGTAAATTCCACAGGTTAAATTGCGTTCTTCAAATAAATTTTTTCGTTCAGGATTATAAATACTGGGCCATTTTCCCGAAGCGTAGTAGATAAATTCCTTTTCGGTTAATATCTTTTTGTAGGCATACGTTCTACCATTGTCTATGTAACAAACATAGGTTGTCATTAATGAATTTGCTTGAAATGAAATACGTACACCAAAAACTCCGCGAGGAGCTGGTGCAGGGGCCCAAACTATTGAACTAGCAACAAAACAACAAATCCCAAGAAGTAGAATTCTTCCCATGTTTCGAAAGATAATACTTCTAAAATACGATAAAATGAATTGGTTTGTTACTTCTTTTTTCTAAAGATGAAATAGACAATCACAAGAGCAACAATAAAATAAACCAACGGAACGATCCAACTCTCGGCCAAAAAAAGTGATGCTAAAAATCCTGGGATTAAGAAAATCGCCAAAAGATGAAATTTTCCTTGATGCTTATTTTCTTTCAAAACGATGTATTTCTGAGGGCGTTATGCAATAATCTAACGGTTTGTCGTGTGATGAAATTTCATCAATTTCAATAATATCATCAAACAAATGAAGACCGATTGTTACACATTTTGATGAGCAATTTTCTAAAAAGCGATCGTAAAATCCTTTACCATATCCAACCCTATGACCTTTTGAATCAATCGCAAGCAACGGAACTATGACAAAGTCGAACTCCGAATCTTTTAAAACCTTACCTGAATTTGGTTCAGGAATGCCCATTTCATTTAGTTGAAGTTGACTTGGGGATTCATAAACAAAATGTTTCATGCAAAAATTTTCCATGTTAGCCTTCGGAATTCCGATTCTTGTGCCGATTGAAATTCCTTTTTCCAAAATTTCATAGGTATTGATTTCTCTGTGTCGCTCGATTGGAAGAAAAAGACTAATTGTTTTACCTTCTAATTGAAAGTTGGCGAATAGGCGTTCACAAATTTGAGATGATCGAAGGTCCAGTTCGCCTGGGGTTAATGCACGACGCTTTTGTTTGAAAAGAGTTCTGATTTCTTGTTTTTTCATCACATTCCTGGAAACATGTTTTTTGCCGAATTCATTACTTCCTTTTCATTTAGAGCATTTGCATTATCCATCGCTCTTTTCAAGGCAACACTTAATAAATCTTCTAAGTCTTCAGTTTCCATCATTTTGATATCAGCATTGATTTTTATCGATTTTAATTCTCGATTTCCACTCAAAGAAATAATCACCAAACCATTTCCTGACTCTCCTTCAACAATAATGTTGTCAAGTTTTTTCTTACTCTCATCAGCCATTTGCTTCATAGCAGATAACTTTGATAACATATCTGATCCAAACATATTATTTTTTTTACCAACGTAATGAATAGTTCATACGTTCTATAGTTTTATATTGCTAACATACTAAAAATAGGTCGTTTTGCAATAAGAATGATTTTAAATTAGCTTGATAATTTAGATAGTTACCATGGAAACAAAAAAAAACTTTACATTTGATTCATGAAAAAGAACCTTTCAATTGTAGTTGCCTTTTTGGCATTCACTTCAATATCGTTTGCGCAAGAAGATACCTTGGGTGTTGAAGTAATAACTGAAGAAACATATGTCGATGAAGTTATTGACTCAAATTTGGTCGAAGAAACATTTCATGGAACACGTGTTATCAATGGACATTCCGTGGAGACTTTGAGAGAAGGAGTACTTGAATTTCGAGTAGAACATCGTTTTGGTGATATCGCTGGAGAATTTGGTGGTATTCAGTCAATGTATGGATTTGATAATTCATCAGATATTCGAATTGCATTTGAATATGGAATTACCAACGATTTAATGGTTGGATTTGGTAGAAGTAAAGGAACTGGTGCTCCATATAAATCATTGTTAGACGGTTTTGTGAAGTACAAAGTGATTAAACAAGAACGTCACGGAAGTCCATTTACGCTAACTGCTTTGGCAACCACAAGTTATTCCTACATGACTGCATCAACCGATATATCTCAGGTCAATGCTTTTCCAAAGTGGGAGTACCGATTGGCATATTGTACACAATTGAACATTGCTCGTAAATTTGGAGAACGTTTGTCTATTGCTGTTTTACCAACATTGGTTCATCAAAATTATGTAGATCAAGATAACTTGAATACCTTGTTTTCATTGGGTGGAGCAGCGCGTTTTGGAATAAATTCTAAAATGGCAATTTTAGTTGAGTATTATCATGTTTTCGCTAACGATGAATTTAGAAATACAACTGGTAAAGAATATTATAACAGTTTAGGAATTGCCTTTGAATGGATCACATTTGGTCACAATTTTACCGTTAATTTAACAAACTCTAAAGGCTTTGGTGAAACCCAATTCATCACGAATACACTAGAAAACTGGTTGAAAGGACAATTTAGGCTAGGTTTTTGTGTAGGTCGTAAATTCGAACGCGAGTAATTAATAAAATTAGAAGTATGAAAAAGATATTTTATCCAATGGTTGCAAGTTTAATCTTGTTAACCTCTGCAACAATGGCAGTCAATGCTGTTGATTACAAAATAAAAGATGGTCACACAATCCAATTTAAAAGTAAAGACCCAACTGGTGTTTTTAAAACCATGAAAGGGACGATTAAATTCGATGAAGCTGATTTGGCAGGTTCAAAATTTGATTTGACCTTTGATGTTTCGTCAATTAGTACTGGAAACGGAATGATGAATAAGAAGGCACAAACGGCAGAATGGTTTGATGCTACAAAATATCCTCAAATTAAATTTGTTTCTACTAAAATTGTTAAAACGGGGAATGATTATACTGTTACAGGTAAATTAACAATTAAAGGAGTAACAAAAGAGAAAAGTGTTCCGTTGAAAGTGGTTAAATCTGGCACTGACTTGACTTTTTCTGGAAGTTTTGTTGTGAATAGAATGGACTTTAAAGTTGGAAAAACAAGTGATGCTGTTCCAAATAATATGAATATTAACTATTCTATTCCAGTAGCTAAAAAATAAGTATATGTTTAAAAAGGCTTTTTTTGCAGCTTTGGTTGCTGGAATTTTTGGAACACTAGTTTGTGTTGCATATACAATGGTTTATAAATATTCTCCATTAGAACTTGATTTTTCGGAGCAAACATCACTCACTAATTTGTTAGCATACAATTTAGGTGTAACAATGATAATCTGTTTCCTGTTTGTTGGCTTAATGAAGCTTATAAAAAAAGAGAATATCGTTTCTGTAATAATTGGTTTTTTATTAAGCGGCGGAACGATTGCATTAATATTGTTTCGCTTAGGACAACCTGATCCTGTATTTACGGTAACAAAAGCAATGGAAGCTGGAATTGTATTGAATCCAAATGAATCTGTAGCGTATTATGGGGGATTTATTAATCCAATTATTTTTATCCCAGTACTATCTTGGTTTACATTCAAACCACTATTTATAAAATAATCGTATGAAAAAAATAGGTTTATTCGCTGTTCTTGCAGCAATTGTTGGGTTTGGTTTTGTGAATTCATGCGCAAAAGATAAGGTTCCAGTTATTACGACAACTCCTGATTGTGTAGATACTATTCACTTCGCTACACAAATTGCTCCTATGATTCAAGATAATTGTTTGGGATGTCATGATACAGGTGGTTCGTTGCCGACGTTGACAAATCATAGTGAAATTTCAGCAAGTGCTACAGCAGTTTTAAGTACTTTGCACGGAACACCCCAATTAATGCCACAAGGAGGACCAGCATTGAATGATACATTGATTCAACAATTCACTTGTTGGATTTCACAAGGAAAATTAAATAATTGATAAAAAGATGAAAAAAGTAATTGTTTTTGTTTCTGCAGCAACGATGCTAATCGTAGGGATGTCAGTTGGATCAATTGAATCGTACACTATTGAAAAATACAATGGTGGTTTACACAAAAATGCAAATGGCTCTCCTGTCGGACAAACTGGAGCTCCCGGTGAAACAAATTGTACTTCTTGCCACGCTGGCTCCGTTCAAGCTGGTGCAACTGAAAATTCGCTAATTGTTGCTCAAGGAATTACTCCAGTTTCTGCTTATGTTCCAGGCGCAACATATAACGTTGCTCTGCAAATGACTTCTAGTCCAGCAAAGAAAGGTTTTCAAGCAACTGCTCTAACTGCGGCAAGCGATATGGCAGGAACTTTTGGAGCTGGAACAAATACAGCAATTTCAGGTACAACGCGCAAATATGCTAATCATAAAAGCACAAGTAACACAAGCGCAACAGTTGCTTGGTTATGGACATGGACAGCACCAGCAACGGATGTTGGCCCAGTTACGTTTTATGTCGCTACGAACAAAGCAAATGGTAATTCAACCAATTCTGGTGATGTAATTTACCTTTCTACACATGTGTTCAATTCTACATTAGGTGTTGAAGAGGCAGCAAATGACGTAGCAACGAATTTTACTGCCGGCTACTCACCAGAGAACAAATCGATTGTATTGGATTTCAATTCCATGAGCGTTGGAGAAATGTATTTGAATCTGATTGATTTAAATGGAAAATCAGTGTTTGTTTCAAACCTTGGTAACTCAATAATTGGTCAAAATAAACAAACTATTTCGGTTCCAAGTGAATTAAAATCGGGAATTTATGTGGTTAATTTCTTTGTGGGTAACAAGGCCATGTCTGCAAAAGTGATGATCTAATTTATTCGTATTGATAGCAAAAAAGGCTTCACAAACGTGAGGCCTTTTTTTATGAAATTCGTTTCGTAACCAATTCATTGACTTTCTTGTAGAATTGATAAGGTTGATAGGTTCTCCATTCAATATCTTCAAGTTCACCTCCCATCACAAAGTAATGATCGATGTGAATGCGCTCAAATTCGTTGATTACATGGTCATGAAAATTAACCATCGCTATCCAACCCTCTTCAACATCATCAAACCATTCTTCGTAGTAACAATCGTCCGAATAATGAAAGTTTAAGACGTTTTCACCAATTAAAATGAATTTATTAATTCCTTCATCTATCATTGGTTCTATAATATCGCGTTTTAATGTCATGATATCGTTTTCGATGGCATCATTCCATTCTCCAATCAATTCAATAATGGCAAATTGATCATCGTATTCACAATAAAGAATTTTAATGAACAAAGTTGGCGAGCCTATTGCGTCCCACTGTGGATGAATGTAAAAATTATAGACCGTATTGTCAAAGTTGAACTCGCTATATTCGCGCTCATAGAAAGGAGATGAGGGATCTTCTGAGGCAATATACAAATTCCTCCAACCATAAAAAGGCTCAATTAAATGCATGTTCAAAAATAGTGAACTTGGCACATTATATGCTATGTCCGCGTGAAATAAATTATATGTATTTTTGATTTGTATTGCAAATTTGAATGCATTCGCTTAAAAACAAACAACATGAAAAAGATTTTTGGATTTTTAGTTTTAACACTTGTGTTAGTCGCTTGTGGAGGTAACAAAGATGGTCGACCTTTACAAGATTATGTTTCTGCCTTTCTGAATGGAAATGAAACAATTGTTGCCTTTGGTAAGGCTGATTTAAATACCATTTTGAATAAAACGGAATACAAGAAAATCCCAAAACTTGGAGTTGCTATTGATATTGAAGTACAGGATTTCAAACGTAGTTTAAAATTGGAAACACCAGTTTTCTTTGCAGTTGAAGGTCCAATGGATGAGGATGGTACTCCAAAAACAACTTATGCATTTTTTGAAGTGACAAACGCTGATTCGTTGGTTGGTAAATTAAAACACCAAGGTTTTGATATGAACAAAGAAGGTGATATCGACTATTTTGAAAGTGGAGATGTGTGCCTTGGGGTTCGCAACAACTTGGCAATTTTAATTACGAAAAAAGGAGAATTCGATGGTAAATTAATGTTGACAGATGCATTTGACAAAACTACGAATGATGTTTCTGAAGGTAAAATTGATGAATTGTTAGCTGCAAAAGGTGATGTTGTTCTTGGAATGAGTGTTGCGAATTTATATAAAACATCAAACACTGATTTATCTAAATTAAGTGAAGATAAACAAGCTGAATTGACAGAAATGGTCAATGATTCTTATGTTCAAACTGCGATGTCGTTCGAGAAAGGAAAAGTGGTGATTGAAACGAAAAACTTATTTTCTGATGAGTTAAAGGAAAAGTTGTTCTTTAAAAATGACGCATCAGCTGGAGTTGTAAAAAAATTAGGAACTGGTAATCCAACATTAGGATTCGCGATGAACCTTGACATGAAAAAAATGCAAGCATTCATTGATGAATACGCACCAACTGCTATGAGTGAAATTGGAGAGATGCTTGGAGGAGAATTCCAAATGGCACTTGCAATGGGAGGAAAAGATGGTCTTGCTGGCTTGTTAAGTGGTCAAGTTGGAATGGTGATGGTTGGAAATTCTAATCCAAACGAAGGAATGTCAGATTTCAATATCTACGTCGGAATTGGTAAAAATGGACAAATGTTCGCGAGCGGAGCAAAAAGCATGTTGGAAATTGGAATGGCGCAAGTTGATTTGGATACGAAAGGAATTGCGGCATACAGTAATGCGAGTTTTGTTCCTCAAGCTGGAAAGCGTTTAAATGTTCCAAAGGGATGTGAGATTTTTGGTAAAAAAGGAATCACAGCGTTTATCAATTTGGAAGGTGTAGATCTGTCATCTTTCGAATTTGAGGAAGAAGCGAAAATCATTTACCTTGTGAAATATGTAACGTTTGAAATGGATGAGAATGGAAGTAAAATTGTTATCCAAGCGAAAGACGGAAAAGAAAACATGCTGAAACAAGCGATGGATGTGATGATTGAAGAATTTTCAGGAAAGATTGGAAATATGGCAATTTAATAGTTCATGTTAAGAAACAAAAAAGCCCCGTATTGCGGGGCTTTTTTTATGGGAATAAATTTCTTAATTGAATGCCATGCAATCAAAAATATCTTCACATTGCTCATACACCATTTCATGCAAAATCAATTGTGAAGCAAGTGCCAGCTGCGTATAGTTTTGGGAGTTATTTCCAAAATCTGCCGCAGATGTTATCCACATTTTTGTGATAAGTTCTTGAGATCCTTCCTTTGGATTAATTTTATTTACAACAGCGGCAACATTCATCGCTCCAGCATGATAAACATGCAATACAAATAAACGGAACCATAAATCAGATTCATTGTATGCAATGTTGTGTGCGTTCAATATTTTTTTCGCTTCAGGAATACAAACACGGTTCAATAAACGTGCTGCACCGTAAGCCGAACGATCGAAATCTTTGCGCTCGTCAACCGTTGAATTAACAGTTAACCCTTGCGCTCTTGCAACAGAAGGCATCAACTGAAAAGCGCCATAAGCTCCAACACTTGACTTTTTCAATTGGCCAGGACTTTCAATTAATAAGATTGCCTGAGCGTACCATGGATCACAACCATATTTTTCAAATGCTTCCACACCTTTCGACAAACTTGGATAAACCTCTTTGAACTTATAGAAATCATTTTTACCAGTTGTCACATTGATTTGTGTCCCGGCAGCCAGAGAATATGCATTGCGCAAACTGTCTTTGAAAACAGCTTTTTGTGTTTCTGTTTGTCTCGACCAATCACGCATAGACATTTTGTGTAAAACCGTTCTGTTCTCTGCAACATTGATCAAACAAGAATCGGGAGATAAGCGCATGATTTGTTTCCAAAACTGTGGCTGAGGCAACATGTCCCATCGATCTTCAAAGATGGATTCTGCATGCATTAAAGTGCTCAACGAGTTGTCGTTGTAGACTTGAATTTTCTCGTGATCCCACGATTTGTCGACTTGTGAAAATAAATGAATAGGCGAGGAGAGAAGCGCCAATAAAAAAAGTTTACGCATGATATCTGGTTATAACAGTTCTTGAATTTACAATTTTATCGCATTAAAGCAAGGGCATTTTTTGTTTTTAACAAAGATTTAAATGAAAACGAGTGGATCTTACTTGGTTACATTTGTCACAGTATCTTGAAAATTTCGTTGTAAATTTGTACATGCAAATGCTTAAAAAACTGTTCGGATTGCCCTTGATTGGTTTGGTGAAAATATACCAATACATTATTTCGCCTATCTTTCCAGCAACCTGCAGATACACGCCGACATGTTCTCATTACATGATTGAAGCAATACAAGTTTGGGGACCTTTAAAAGGAACATTTTTAGGTCTGAAGCGAATTGGTTCGTGTCACCCGTGGGGAGGACATGGTCATGACCCAGTTCCAGAAAAGAAGAAAAAGTAAAGACATAAAAAAAGGTGAATCACTACGATTCACCTTTTTGTTTTTATAAGATGTGAATTAACCTCTGTTGGCAATTCTAATTTCGTGCAATGTTGAGAAGAAAATTACACCGTAACCGCAAGCCAACATTAAATGGAAAGGCAACATACCTAAATCTCCATAAACGGCACGAATAACAGCTGTATATCCAAATACAACCATTAAGATTCCTTCTGCAATATTGATAATCGACAAACTCTTTTTGTCGTATTTGTTTCCTTTGAATTCACTTTTCTTAGAAACGTTGAATTTAGGTGTACGAACAAATGAACTTTTAATTCCTAAATAACCTTCGATAACGGCAACAGTGTTACTTAATGAAAGTCCCATTGAAACAATTAAGAATTGGAAGAAACGTCCAACGAAGCGGAAGAAAGAACTGAATCCATTGCTTGTTTTATCTCGGAAAGAATGCCAGTAATAGAACATCAAGAATACAGTACTGATGATGAAAATTCCCATGTATTGCAAAATGTAGTTCAAATCAGAGAAACTGTCTTTGATGTGCAATACAACCAAACTTAAAAGGGAAATCGTTAAAATGAAAACGAATACTGTTGAGTTAAACAAATGAGAAAGTCCGTGAACACGATCTGACATTTTTACTCCTTTCGCCGTTAAAAGTGTTTTCCACATTTTAACGAAACATTCAGCGCCACCTTTCATCCAACGGTGTTGTTGACTTTTAAGTGCTGACATTGTAATTGGCAACTCAGCAGGAGCAATAACATCCTCTAAGTATTTAAATTTCCAACCTTTAATTTGTGCACGGTAACTTAAATCTAAATCTTCTGTTAAGGTATCGTGTTCCCATCCACCAGCATCTTCAATGCACTTTTTTCTCCAAACACCACCAGTTCCGTTGAAGTTGATAAAGTGCCCAGCTGAATTTCGTCCTCCTTGCTCAATTGCAAAGTGACCATTCAATCCAAATGCTTGAAGTTCTGTTAAGATAGAATAGTTTTTATTGATGTGTCCCCAACGTGTTTGAACAACTCCAATGTTATCATCTTGGAACGAAGGCATTGTTTTTTGTAACCAATCAGCATCTGGAATAAAGTCAGCATCGAAAATAGCGATAAACTCACCTTCCACACGATCCATCGCTGCATCTAATGCACCAGCTTTGTATCCAGTTCTATCAACACGATGAATGTGTTGAATGTTCACACCACGTGCAGCAACTTCTGCTACTTTTTTCGCAATCAAGTCTTTTGTTTCGTCCGTTGAATCATCAAGGACTTGAATTTGCAATTTATCTGCAGGATAATCCAAACGCGAAATTGTTTCAATGATACGATCAGAAACGTACATTTCATTGAACATTGGTAATTGAACCGTAACTTTTGGAGTTGTAGCAGGATCGTAAACAGGCTTCACTTCCGTTAATTTTTTCTTTTTATTTTTAACGTAAGCAATAGCCAAAGAAAGTTGTAGAACACTGTAGAAGAACACCAACAACAAGCATAAACCGTAGATAGTCAAAACAATTTTGGCAACTAAATGTGACCAGAAATGTTCTTGAACATAAGGTTTTCCATTTTTCAAGGTTGTTGTGCGATCTCCCCAATTGAACAACCAAGAAACCTTTAATGAAGTTGTAATCGGTTGACCAAATTTATAACTGTCTTTGTGTTCTTCTTTTAATTCTAAACTTTGTTTAATGTCCATGTAATCTTTATCAATCACATGAAGTGTATATTTTCCTAGAGGAACATTTTTGAATTCGAAAACACCTTCATCATTCGTCTCTGTTTGGAACGTTTTTTTGTTATCGGCACTGCGTAATTCCAATTCAACCTCATCCGCCACATCAAGAGTGCGTTGATCTATCATTGTTCCTGTAACGATTTTTGAAACTTGCGCTTGTGAACTAACCGCAATAAGAAGGGCAAAAATTACAAAATGTATCTTTGTCATAAGGTTGATAAAATAATAGTAAATACCAAAGGCGACAAAGTTAGCTAAAATCAGTATTCTACGAAGCAATTTGCCGATTATTTGTTGCAATTTTTTTTGATGCACAAAATGTATCTTGAATTAAGCTAAATCCTTGTTAGTTATTGATTAAGGTTTGTTGATCTAGAGAAAAAGAAAATCCGTGATTCAAAACGGAATGCACCAAGTTGAATCACGGATTTTTAAGTATCAAATAGCGTGTTATTGCCAAACACCCATTTTGTTGAATTTTTCGATGCGGTCTTCGATTCGTTTTTCAGGCGCTTGAGGCTCTAATTCAGCTAAATATCCTTTAATCACGTTTTTAACAATACTGAACATTTCTTCTTGGTTGCGGTGAGCTCCATTCAACGGCTCCATGATTACATCATCAACCAATCCATTTTTCTTCATGTCTGTCGAAGTCAATTTCAACGCATCAGCTGCTTTTTCTTTGAAATCCCATGATCTCCAAAGAATCGACGAACAAGATTCTGGCGAAATAACCGAATACCAAGTATTCTCAAGCATTACCACTTTATCTCCAACACCAATACCCAATGCTCCACCAGATGCACCTTCACCAATGATGATACAAATAACTGGAACTTTCAAACGCATCATTTCGTAAATGTTACGCGCAATTGCTTCTCCTTGTCCACGCTCTTCCGCCTCCAATCCAGGAAAAGCTCCAGGTGTATCAATAAACGTTACAATTGGTTTGTTGAATTTCTCCGCCAACTTCATTAAGCGCAAAGCTTTACGATATCCTTCAGGATTCGGCATTCCGAAGTTTCGGTATTGACGCATTTTCGTATTGATCCCTTTCTGTTGACCAATGAACATGACTGTTTGGCCATCCAATAACCCAAAACCACCAATCATGGCTTTGTCATCTTTTACTGAACGATCTCCATGTAATTCCTGAAATTGATTATTCGTAATCGCATTGATGTATGCTAACGAGTAAGGACGATCTGGGTGACGTGACAATTGTACACGCTGCCATGGTGTTAAACCAGAAAATATTTCTTTTGTCTTCTCAACCAATACTTTTTCAAGCTCATTGATTTTGTCAGACATATCAACTTCTGTACTCGCACCAATTTCTTTGGTTTGCTCGATTTGTTCTTCCAACGCTTTAATCGGCTCTTCGAAATCTAAGTAAACTGCCATAATTCATTATTTTGAGGGGCGAAAGTTACAAAAATAGTTTAGTTCTTCTACTTTTGTTGTATGATATTATTTCCACCGGCAAAGATTAATCTGGGTTTGAATGTTCCTTTCAAGCGAGAAGATGGCTATCACGAAATTGAAACGTGTATGTACCCAATTCCGTTTTTGGACGTCCTAGAAATACTTCCAGCAGAGACTTTCTCCTTCCGTCAAACGGGTTTGGTCATTCCGGGAAATGACGCTGATAATTTGTGTGTTAAAGCTTATAATCTGATCAATGCACGCTATTCAATTCCTCCGGTTTACATTCATCTTCGAAAAGAAATTCCAATGGGAGCAGGAATGGGCGGTGGTTCGGCAGATGCTGCTTATGTGCTGAAAGGACTAAATGAAATCTTTGAATTAGAAATAGCGGAAGAGGAGCTTGAATTATTGGCTGGAGAATTAGGAAGCGATTGCCCGTTTTTTATCAAAAATGAAGCGCAAATTGCAAAGGGAAGAGGTGAAATCTTATCTCCTTGTGCTGTAACATTACATGGCTATTTCTTGAAAATTGTCAACCCGGGAATTCACATCGGAACAAAGGAAGCGTATGCTGGAATTCAATTTGGAACACTGACAAAATCAATCAAAGAAATTGTTGAAGGGCCAATTAGTGACTGGAAAAGTCTACTGAAAAATGATTTTGAAACAAATTGCTTTAAAAAACATCCATCTTTGGAAGAATTGAAAGCAGCTCTTTACAAGGAAGGGGCGATCTATGCCGCCATGTCAGGAAGTGGTTCAACGATGTTCGGAATTTTTAATCATGAACCTGCGTTAACGTATCAAGATAAGAACGGATTTGTAGAAAAAATTGTGGCTTTATAAGGAGTATTTCACAATTCTTTTGGTTGACTTTAAGCCAGTATTCGATTCAAAAACCACCAAGTAAATTCCATCTGAAAGCTCTGATAAATCGATTGTTGTTGTTTCAAAGAAGCTGTTGAAGTTCGTCATTTCTTTACCTGTAAGATCAATTACCTTATAGTGGATTTCTTCCGAACTAACTACATTGATTTGAAGCATTCCAGTTGTTGGATTCGGGAATAAATCCAATTGCAATTCTTTGGGTAAATAATTCATATTCGCTTGACTATTCGGATCGGTTTCCAAATGCGAAATTCCTCCTAAATCTTGTCCAACGAATAAATCCAAATACGTATCGTTGTCGATGTTATTTACCCAGAATGAGCTGTAAGCTCCAACATTCAAGTTGAGAAAATTGTCCGAAACAAGGTGAAAGGATGTTCCTGAATTCAAGTGGTTGTCAATAGAATCATAATAATGAAGTTTACCATCAACGCCTCCAAGGAACAAATACGTAGTATCATTAAAATCAAAGAAATGTGGAACAGGAAATCCATCGGGTGAAGTTGTTGCAATGTCAATGTTACCAAGCGTGTCATTTACCAGCGAGAAACTAGGAACATTTGTCGTTCCAATGTTTTCATAATAGGCAATTTCACCTGTTTTCTTTCCTAAGAGCAAATCCAATTTACCGTCTTTGTTTAGGTCGAATAATTGCGGACTTCCATATTGTCCGGCAGAAATAATGTTTCCAAGGTTGTCTTGGTAATTCGTAACAACTGGAGCAAAGGTGATTCCGCCCGTAATACTGATGTTTTCGTAATACACCAGTGTTCCATTTTCAATACCGATTAACATGTCTGGGTCGCCATCTGCATCTAAGTCTCCGAAAGTTGGAATCATGCGAAGTCCAAGTCCAGCCGTGCTTAAATTCATAAAATCGTCATCAACCAGGGTGAAAAAAGGATTAGAGGCTGTTCCCGTATTTTTGTAATAGGCAATACTTCCTTCTTTGCTTAAGGGCGCTTTGAATCGGTAGAAATTACTCACTAAAAGGTCCTCCAAACCATCTTGATTGATATCCACAAAAACAGGAACAGACCCCGTTCCATGCTCAACCATTTCGTTTTGAAGAAAGGCATTAGTCTGGTAAACAAAGGTTGGATTCGTTGCAGTTCCCATGTTTTTATAATACCAAATACTCGTTTCGTTTTCAGAGACATTTTTCGCGTTAGCACTGACAATTAAATCCTTTTTTCCATCAAAGTCAGTATCGACGTAAAATGCTGCAGGAAACATGGTCATATTAACTGGTTGTGAATTACTTGGAAAAGAACTGTCAACGCTGACCATCATGGAATTCGTGTTTGGAGCTGTTCCTCCGTTCAGCAGCAAATTCAAGTTGTTAAACGAAACATCACCAAGTACCAAATCCATAACTCCTGAATGATCATAATCCAATGCTAGAACGGTAGATCCAGAGTGTTTTGGTTCTGCTGTCGTAGGTTTTTTCTCAACGGCATTTGAGCTGGTAGGTAATTCTGCCCCTGGAACATTTCCACTTCCACAAGGCGAATTGGTGTCATTGAGGTAAAGTGAACTTGTATTTAAATCTTCTCGAAATCCGCCCCAACATTCATTCTTCAAAACAAACTCTAAAGAATCCGGAGCACCATATAATTCCATACTTTGGTTCTGATGATACTGCATATGTTCACCTCCAATGTGATAGGTTAATACATCAATATCGCCATCGAAATCAACATCAACTATCGCAGGAATATCAGCTGAACTCACATATAAATTTAGGTTCATTCCCCAATTATCTGAATACAATAAATCTTTTGCGACTTCCCATTGTAAACCTGTTGCAAGGCCTCCCGTATTTTTATAGACCTTAATTCCACCAACACCATAACAGAACAAATCTTTTTTACCATCGTTGTTGTAATCGACCATTGTTGCTCTGTAGCGAATGTCGGATGGAAATAGGTTGTCTGTGTTGTGTTTTAATACGTATCGATTTTCAGAGTTAATAAATTCCTTTGTGAAAACACGTATATTATCACTGCTGCGATCAAAGACAAAAAGATCTAAATCACCATCAAAATCAAAATCAAAATCGGAAACTTGCACATAATTTAAACCTCCTGCCCACGGCATTTGTAATGTGTCATTTCCAACTTTTACACCAATTTCATTCGAATATTCAAAATTAAATTGTGCATTTAAGTTGTTGAATGAGAATAAAATAATGCAGATTTGGAAGATGTTTTTCATTTTAATCGCCTAATAAACGTTTTATTTGTACCAGTTAGAATTCCAAGAAAGCATGTAATCAGTGATTCTTGAAAGGCAACTTTATACCTGCAAATTAGTCAATTGTCGTAAACAATTAGAAAAAAATGAAAAAATTAACGCTTCTCCTATGTTTAATTAGTGCATCATTCTCTTATGCGCAAGACAGTATTTCTGTACTGTTCATTGGTAATAGTTATGTGTACGTGAATGACCTTCCGACAGTCTTCAGTAATTTGACAAATTCATTGGGAGACATTGCAACTGTCGATTCAAAAGCGTCGGGTGGATTTACCTTTCAAAATCAGTTGAATGATCCAGCAACGCATACAAAAATTCATGCTCGACCATGGGATTTCGTTGTTTTGCAAGGTCAAAGTCAAGAGCCTTCATTTCCAACTTCACAAGTGAATTCATCTACTTTGCCACCAGCTGTTGCTTTGGCAGATAGCGTTTATGCCAACAATTATTGTTCGCAAGCCATGTATTTTATGACCTGGGGAAGACAAGTTGGTGATCCGCAATGGGATTCAATCAATACTTTCGATAAAATGAATGGTCGTTTGCGTGACGCGTATGTGCGAATCAGTGATTCTGCGCAAGGTTGTGTCGCTCCCGTAGGAGTTGCTTGGAAATACGTGCGAGATAATTTTCCGACCATCAATTTATACCAAGCAGATGGATCTCATCCAAGTGTTGAAGGAACGTATTTAGCGGCGTGTACCTTTTATGCTTCTAGTTTTCGAAAACCATCTACGGGTGCAACTTACACCGCTGGATTAGATGCAACGACTGCGTTGAAATTACAAACAGCTGCTGATTTAGCGGTATTGGATAGTCTTACTACTTGGCATTTACGTCCGAAAGAGGAAATTGCCATTGCTGATTTTCACGTGATTCAAAACGGCACATCGCTACAAGTGGTAAATGACAGTTGGCGGGCAACAGATTATTCGTGGGATTTTGGTGATTTGTCAACATCCTCGTTTGTGAATGGAACACATAATTATTCAAATCCTGGAACGTATTCCGTTCAATTGATTGCTTCGAACGAATGCGGAAGCGATACATTGGTAATTATTGTTCAAATTGAAGCTTCTGGCTTGAGCGAATTGTCACAAGAGCAATTATTGGTGAAACAATTGGGAGAAGGGCGATATGAATTGCAGGCGAAAAACCAAGCATTCACATCTGACATTCAATTAGTAGGCATTGATGGAAGAAGTTTGAAACTGGATGTAACATTCGTGAATGAACATAGGGTTGAAATCGATTTGTCAAAATATCCGAATGGAACGTATTTCCTTCAATTCAGTTGTGATAATCAGTTGTACAGTCAGAAAATAGTGAGGTAATAAAAAAGGGCGGTGATTCCGCCCTTTCTTTTTATTAAATGAATTCGATCAAATCTTCCTTCGATTTACGAACTTTTGCGAAGTGTTGTGTCGCATCTTCTTCTGATCTGTAACCAATTGGACAAACAACAGAAGCGTGTAAGTTTTTCTCTTTCAAACCAAGCACTTCGTCGTAGCCAGCAGGATCATAACCTTCCATTGGAGTTGCGTCAATTTTCATAGTCGCACAGGCATGTAACAATTGTCCTAAAGCAATGTACGCTTGTTTGCTGTTCCAAATTTGTTTTCTTTCAGTATCTAATTGACTAATTGTGTTTTTCATAAAATCACTGTAGCCTTTCAAGTTCTCAACTTCCATTCCACGCGTACTAGCAGTATTTGTAATGTGCGCATCAATGTGTGTTTCGTTAACATCAATGTATGAACACAAAACAATTAGGTGAGAAGCGTCTGTAATTTGTGTTTGTCCCCACGATTTTTCTTTTAATTTCTCGCGAACTTCTGGATTCTCAATAATTAAGAATTTGTAAGGTTGTAAACCATAAGAAGAAGGAGTCAATCGTAATACTTCTAAAAGTGTTTCTAAGTTTTCTTGTGATACTTTTTTCGAACTGTCGAATTTTTTTGTTGCGTAACGCCAGTTTAAATTGTCAATGATTGTTTTCATGTATGTTATTTATTTAGTTAAAATGCCATTGGAACTTCAATAGCAACGATTGTACTTTCTTTTGTCACTTCAATAGAAGCGGTAGTTGTATCCCAAACACCTAAAGCGTCCCTTTGTTTCAATTGTTGATTAGAAATTGTCGCTTCGCCTTCTACTAGCATTAAATAAACGCCATTTCCTTCAGCTTTCAAGGAGTAGTCAATTTGCTTTCCAGCTTCCAATTTCGCCATCGAAATCCAAGCGTCTTGATGGATCCACGTTCCTTCATCGGCTTGTGTTGGACTCACCAATTGCAAGAAGTGATTGTGCATTTTTGCTGTATCCATTCTGAATTGATCGTATCGTGGCGTGACGTTTTGCTTGTTTGGGAAGATCCAAATTTGAAATAAGTTCAACTCTTCTTTCGAAGGATTAAATTCACTGTGTAAAATTCCAGTTCCAGCACTCATAACTTGGATTTCACCCGTTTCAATGATGGATGAATTGCCCATGCTGTCCTCGTGCTTAATTGAACCTTTTAATGGAATGGTGATGATTTCCATGTTGTCGTGCGGATGCTTTCCAAATCCTGCGTGACCAGTGACAATATCGTCGTTTAATACGCGAAGTGCTCCAAAATGAACTCGATCTGGATTGTACCAACTAGCGAAACTAAATGAGTGCTTTGCATTGAGCCATCCGTGATTGGCATGACCGCGGCTTTCTGCTGAATGAAAAATTGTTTTCATAATTGTCTATTTTGTTACCGAGAGAAAATGCTGTTTATCACTATAAATTGTCTGGCTCTCGGCAGAATTGATTGACAAAGATAATAGTTTTCATTGAAATAAATACCATGGTAAATAAAATAGTCAGAAAATTTACGTTTATTGGTTGGTTTTACGTGATAAACGGTAACAATTTTACATGATAACAATCATATTTTTATAGTTTCGAATCAACTAATTTTGATTTAATTATTTAGTTTATGAAATACATTGGACTTATCGTATTGGTCGCGTTGATGGTAGCTTGTGGCAAAAAACGTGAATCGACAAAACCGACGCATGAAGAATTAGTTGAAGCAGTTTATTCAAGTGTGGTGATTGAACCAGTTGATGCCTATAAGGTAAATTCATCGATTACAGGCTACATTGATGAGGTTTATTTCAAGGAAGGAGATTTTGTCAAAAAAGGAGATTTATTGTTTATGATTTCCAACAAACCAATTGAATTGAATGAGCAAAATGCAGAATTGAACTACGAATTGCTCAAAGATTCTTACGACGGTGCAGCGAACTTAATCGAAGAAATGAAACTGGATCAAAAATCGTCCAAAATGAAAATGATGAACGATTCAGTGAACTATCAGCGCTTCAAAATGCTGTACGATAAAAATGCCTGTTCGAAGTTTGAATTGGATAATGCTTCAATGGCCTACGAACTTTCGAAAAACAACTATTTATCAGTTAGCAAACGCATTGTTCGAAAAGAAAAAGAATTGAGAAATCAAATCAATCAATCGAAAAACAACTTGAATGCTTCTTCGCTTAAAACGAAAGACTATTACATTCGTTCGAACATCGACGGAAAATTGTTTCAAACCTTCAAAGAAAAAGGCGAATTCGTTTCCATGCAAGAACCAATTGCAATCGTTGGAAATGCCCAAGATTACAAGTTGAAAATGTTGATCGATGAGGTGGACATCTCAAAAGTTTCGATCGGACAAAAAGTACTTGTGACACTTGAAGCGTATAAAAGCAAAGTGTTTGAAGCAAAAATCACCAAGATTGCTCCCAAAATGGATGCACAAACGCAAACATTCGAGATCGAGGCGAGCTTCGTGAATAAACCTTCGAAATTGTACATGGGACTAACAGGTGAAGGAAACATTGTCATCAATGAAAAGAAGAAAGCTTTGGTGATTCCTCGCGAATATTTACAAGCAGGAAATAAAGTTGAAACGGAAAATGGCTTTGTTAAGGTAAAAACTGGACTTTCAAATTGGAGCTTTATTGAGATTGTATCAGGATTGGATGAAAACACCGTTATTTTAAAACCAGAGTAGATGAAGTTTTCCTTATTACTTTCCATTTCTAAAACCCATTTGCTTTCGCGCAAGAAGCAAACAATTATTGCTGCTTTGGGAGTAACGTTTGGAATTGGAACGTACATCATCATGATGAGTTTTATGAACGGATTGAATGGTTTATTGGATGGCTTAATCCTCAACCGAACGCCGCACATTCACTTGTACAACGAAGTGCAGCCGTCGGAAAAACAACCGGTCGATTATTACGAGCCTTACAAGTCGAAAACACGCATGGTGGAGTCGATTAAACCCAAAAAGATTCAAGTTCGAATTCACAACGCCTTGCCCTTACTTGGGTTTTTGAATAAACAGAAATACGTCAAAGGTGCGACGGCACAAGTGAAAGCGCAATCGTTTTACTTGGGAGGCTCAACACAATTAAATGGTGTGCTGACAGGAATCAATGTTCAAAAAGAACAAGAACTCTACAATTTGGATGATTACATCGTAGAAGGAACGGTCGAAGATTTAGCACAAAACGAAAAAGGTATTTTACTAGGAGCCGGAGTTGCGAAGAAATTGGCACTTAAAGTAGGGGATGTGATTCAAGTAGCAACAAAAACAGGTGAAATTCAGCCTTTAAAAATTGTCGGTTTGTATCAATCAGGAATGGCTGATGTCGACAATGTTCAAAGTTATGTGAACCTGGAAATGGCGCAACGCTTGATGGGGCAATCGAACGATTACATTACCGATATCAATATCAAGTTGAATGACATGACTCAAGCGCCGAAATTGGCTAAAGAGATGGAGGAGACCTTCAACGTGACAGCAGTTGATATTCAAACCGCAAATGCACAATTTGAAACAGGTTCATCCATTCGTACGATGATTTCTTATGCTGTTTCCATTACTTTATTGATCGTAGCTGGATTTGGTATCTACAACATTCTGAACATGTTGATTTATGAAAAAATGAACGACATCGCCATTCTGAAAGCAACTGGTTTTTCGGGACGAGATGTGAAATGGATTTTCATCAGTCAAGCTTTGATCATTGGTTTTATCGGAGGATTCATCGGATTGGTTTTAGGTTATTTCGTTACGACCATCATTGATAATACTCCATTTGATACTGCGGCGCTTCCAACAATAAAAACGTTCCCAATCGATTACGATGCAAAATATTACATCATCGGAATTGTATTTGCGATGCTTTCAACCTTTTTTGCAGGTTATTTCCCGTCACGAAAAGCGGAGAAAATTGATCCTGTGGACATAATTCGAGGACAATAGTATGAGTATTTTACGCGCAAATAACATCTGTAAAAGCTTCACAGTTCCTGATGAGGTGCAAATTCTAAAGAACATTTCCTTCGAAATCAATGAAGGGGAATTTGTTTCCATTATGGGGAAATCGGGTTGTGGAAAATCGACCTTGTTGTATATTCTTTCAACGATGGACACGAATTACACGGGTGAATTGTTCCTGAATGATAAATTGATTACTGGACAAACATCCGATCATTTGGCATCAATTCGCAATGAACAAATCGGTTTTGTCTTCCAGTTTCACTATTTATTAGCTGAATTTACCGTATTGGAAAATGTGATGCTTCCAGCGCGCAAATTAGGTCTTAAATCAAAAGAAGAAATTGAACATGATGCAATCACGAAGTTGAAACTCCTAGGAATTGAAGACCAGGCATTGAAACTTTCTTCACGCATCTCAGGAGGACAAAAACAACGTGTAGCCATCGCTCGTGCCTTGATTAACAATCCTTCCATTATCATGGGTGATGAACCAACAGGAAATCTTGACAGTAAAAACTCGGATATCGTGTTTGATATCTTCAAAGAATTATCAGTCGAAGAAAAATTATCCTTGCTGATTGTAACTCACGACGACGATTTCGCGCATAGAACTGACCGCATCATTATGATGGGTGACGGGAAGATTATTGAATAAGCGGAAGATGCACATGCCCGTCGTGTGAAGAGCAAACGCTTTCTTTACATAATCAAAGTTTCTCTTATAAACTCGCTTATTGGCGTTTTAAATGAAAGAAAGTATGTCCTTCAACTTCTTTGCCACCAAAATCTGTTGCTTTGTATTTCACGAAATAAACTCCTTCGTCACATTCCTTTCCGGCAACTTTTCCATCCCATCCTTGGTCAATTGAATCAAGTTCAATCATGACATTGCCCCAACGATTTAAAATAACTGCTTCAAACTTTTCTCCCCAATCTACATTCACAAAATAAAGATCATTTGCGTTATCTGAATTCGGAGTGAAAATATTAGGAGGTGTAACCACCATCGGAGGAATCACTTCAATTTCAGTTGTCCAGGTATCTGAACAAATTCCATTTGATGCAGTTAAGGTAATTGTATAAATGCCAGGAACCGTGTAGTTATATGAAACACCGGTTGTCGATGTTTCATTTTGAGTAGCTCCATTGCCAAAATCCCAAACATATTCGCTGGCATGTTGACTTAAATTTGTGAAATCAATCAATAATTCAGCATTTCCATATGCATCACTCACTGCACCGTTCGCTACAGGAAGTGTTAAAGAGGTTACAACCAACTGATCTGTGTCAACACAACCGTTTGCATCTGTTCCCGTTACTGTAAACGTTGTTTGTCCAACTGGGGGCGTAAATGGAACACCATTTTGAGCAGAATTATCCCACGTGTAAGTCAATGCACCAGATCCATTCAGTGTTACTTCTGAAGGTGTAGCTCCGTTTGGTTCGCATAACACTTGATCTGGACCAGCATTTACTATAGGCAAACCGTTAACAGTTACAGTCGCTGAACTATTCTGATTCTGTGTACATCCATTTGCATCTTCAATACTAATTAAGGAATAGGTATAGACACCCGGATTTGCCGTTTGCGCAGTTAAATTAGCTGTGTTGGAGGCGGTCACGGTCTGGGTTGTACCATTTAAATCATAACTGATGGTGTAGGGGCCTGTTCCAGTTGCTCCGGTGAGTGTTACCGTTGGACTGGGTTCTCCCTGACAGAGTTCGGTTGTTCCAGTAATACTTGCGGTAGGTAATGGGTTGACAGTTACTGTTAATGCGGAAGTTTGAGGCGCTGTGCACGATCCAATCTCTGTAACAGTTACCGTATAAGTTGTTGTAGCATTTGGAGTTGCAACTGGATTTGCAATGTTTGCGTTACTCAATCCTGCAGCTGGTGCCCAAGAATAAGAATAACCATTTGCACTACATCCGTTTGAGGCAACAACTGAAAGCTGTGTGTTTTGCGTTTGACAAATTGTGTCTTGTGTTAAATTTGAAACCAATTGAATTGGACTCGCTCCTGTCACTGTAAATTGTTGCTCTGGCGTATAAATCATACAGCTTGTTTCGGCTGCGCGCCATTTATATGTGCCTGGACAGAAGTTTGAAATATCAATAACTGTTAATGGATAAGGTACAGGAGTACTCCAAGTGGACGAAGCTGAATTACCGCCATTGATACAAATCTCTTGTGAAGAATAGTTGGCAATTCCTGTGAAACTAGCATTCGCACAAACAATTTCGATTTGAACAGTATAACAACATTGCCATCCTGCGTTACTTGTAAACGTTAATTCCAAGTTTGTTCCGTTGATGTTTTGCGTAACATTTGACAAAGCGCCACATGGACTACAAGCCAATGAATAATTTGCAAAAACGACAATTAAGGTAATTGAGGTAAAAAAGTGTTTCAGTAGTTTCATAATTCAATGATAGTAGTGATTGATTGTGTGTCAGTTAGACTTTAATTTTTGTCTTAAAGTTGCGTGACGACCTAAATTAATTATTTTTTTTGAGTTGGTCAACTAGCTTTTCCAATTTCAATAAACGTTCTTCGAGTTGTTCATTTTCCTTTTTCAACGTGTCAATTGTTTGCTGCTGCTCTTGAACGGCATTGATCAATGGAAGTACAAATTCGGCGTAACGAATGGAATAAAAGTCAGCATCATTTTGTGGCTTTACCAATCCGCTGAATTCAGTGTTCAAACGATTTAATAGTTTCTCTACGTCTTGCGCAATTAACCCAGTGTACAAAATGTTTGTTTGACCTTCAGCTTTATAATTGTAAGTAACAGGCTGCAAGGAAAGAATGAAATCCAATCCCAATGTACTTTTCGAAATGTTTGTTTTTAATCGTTTATCAGAAAAGGTACTCCAGCCAACTTGTCCACCGATGGAGGTTACAGCGGTATTTCCAATAATTACGCTATTGCTAGCATTCACAACAGCTCCGTTTCCAATGGCAGTAGCATTTGTGAGACCACCAGCTCCAACATTCGAATAATAACCTAATAGGGTATTATTGCTTCCAGTGGTGTTTGCTAATCCAGCAAAATTTCCAATGAAGGAGTTGTTATTTCCCATGTTGTTGTTGTAGCCTGCATGAGCGCCCAAAAAAGTATTTTCACTTCCAAGTGTATTTGAATTTCCTGTTGTTACTCCTAAGAACGAATTGTGGATTCCTTCCGTATTCGATTGACCAGCATAGGCTCCCAAGAAGGTGTTTTCATTACCGCTTGTATTGAGGAAACCCGCACGACGACCCAAGAAGGAGTTCATAGAACCATCTAAATTCTGAACGCCTGTTTCTGCACCTACGAATGTGTTTTGGGCCCCAACTTGGTTCAACTGTCCTGCATTATAACCAACGAATACATTGACAAAACCAATTGAGTTCAAACTTCCTGCTTGTTGACCTAAAAATAGGTTGTTATTCCCTTTAATCGAAACAATTCCAATGTTGTCGATGCGATAGGTACTGTCTTTTGGAATGTTAATGTGCCCGTTCACATGTAACTTTTGCAAAGGACTTGTCGTTCCAATTCCAATGTTTCCACCATCGTTGTGAATGTTTGAACTTGCAACCACCCAGGCTGATCCATCCCAATATGGTGTGTTTCCAACCGCAGAACCATTTGGTAACAACTGAACACCAGCCGTATTCGCATACAAAGCATAGGGAACACTTAATAATTCTGTCGTTCCAAATGAGCTGTAATTTGTTCCGCCCGTAATATCCACTTCCAATTGAATGTATTTCGAACCATTCGCCCAATCAATCAAATTGAATTGCCCAACAACGGGAGTTCCACCGCCGATAGTTAAATTAAATAACCCAAAATTATTGGTATTTGCATTATGCTCTTCCTGATAAACAACTGTTCCAGTGGGAGAAGCATCGTGTAAGGTGATGCGAACTCCCAATGGTAGGTTTACCAATTCGTTACCACTTAAATCACGTGCGATGGACTGGTACTTGAAGCCCTGAGGTGCTTGGGCAAAAAGCGCATGTTGAAGCAATAGAAAAAAGATGAATGGTAAAAGTCGCATATTAATGTTTGGTTTTCATGATTCGTTTAGTAACAGCTGTTGTCCCATCTTCAGACAGCAACGAAAGAAAATAGATACCTGAAGCCAATTCGGCTAAGTAGAGATTTGTCGAAAAAGCTCCTGATAACAGTTGTTCGGAGTAATAGATTTTTCCGTGTTGATCAGTAAGTGTTAGTCGAAGCGTTTGTTGTACATCTGTAAAATTGATGGTAATTGCTTGCGAAAAAGGATTCGGATAAACATCAAAGCTAGGGGAGAAGCTGATGGGAATCAATTCCACAAAATCTTCGTAATTCTGCTGAAATCCTTGCGTAAAAATGTTCGTTGAGGAAGAAAAAGTCTCGGAAACAGGCTCACCAATCGACCACGAAAGCGAAGTATTTCCTTGGATGTAAAAATCACCGCTAGTCGTAATTAATTCTTGACCAATGGACAGGAAAGGTAGAATAAAACTTATCAGTAGTATGTAATGTTTTCTCAGCATTTCGATAATAGACGTGCAAAATACAGTATTTGTGTCAAAAAGAGAAATATTTATCACTGTGAAACCGATTCAAACAGATAAAAACCTGCCTCAATAACACAAAAAGTTGTTACCGAAAAAGAAAGTAAGCGCGCATGATTGAGAAACACACGAGAAAATTAGAGAAGTACGCGTAAAATTTTAGGAAACACACGCACAAACTAAGGAAACACACAAAAAAACTAAGGAAACACACGCACAAACTAAGGAATCACACAAAAAAACTAAGGAATCAAACGTAAAATTTTAGGAAACACGCGCACGAGATGAAGAATCACGCGTAAAATTCTAGGAAATGCTTTCAAAAAATTGAAAAATTGGATCGAATTAGACAAAATTGGAGGGCAAAAAGACCGATTTAACAAATTTTCACGAATATATTCTTGAAAATTGGTAGTGTGAACGAATCCTATGAATGAATAAAAAACTTTCATTTATGCAAAAAGGTTTATTCCAGAAGAATAAACCTTTCAACAAACACAAAAGACCACTCAATTCAACCAAGAAAAAAATGAGTGGAATACGTTTAAAAGGACGGACAAGATATCGTTCTAAATGAAGCCGGTTTTGTCGTACAATTCAAGTTAATTCCCAAAGACACTTCATGTGAACCACCAGAAACACCATTGTTTAGTTTTGAAACCGTTACGTCATAACTGTACCCTAATTTAAACTTACCTGTATTAATTCCTAAAGTTAAAATGAACGCATCTTTATTTCTATACCATGCTCCAAAATTGAATGAGCCATATTTAATGTATGTCCCAATGTTCAATTCCTGAAAACCATTTTGATATTGATAAATGATATTTGGCATAATTGAAGTTGCATTTGAATATTTTGATCGAGCTCCTAATGGAATTTCTGCTCCAATATGTCCGGTAAGTCTTATCGGCAATTTGGATTCTCCGATAATCATAGATTCATTTGGCTTATTTAGGTGATGTGCTGCAAAACCTGCAAAGAAATGCTTGTTAAAAACAACTGCACCAGCGGAAGCATCGAAGAAACCTCTTGAACCTCCACGAGGAACATCACCTGTCGAATAAATAAATCCCCTGCGCGGATCAATCATATCTCCAAACGTCAATTTATCCCAATCCAAAAACTTTTGATACCAAGCTGCTCTTGCACCAAACAACACTTTCCACTTTCTATTCAATGTCAAATGGTACGAATAAATCAATCCCAACATGGAAGTATTAATTGTTCCTTGACCTTGTTGATCATGTGTTGCAAGAACACCAAATCCACCAGAAATGTTTTTGAAATACTGATCATAGGATGCGCTGTAAGTCACATAATTCCCTGACAATTGAGGCCATTCGTTTCTGTAATTCACAGCGAATCGAGGACAACCATGTGAGCCAGCTAATGCAGGATTCAAATACAATGGATTTGCATAAAACTGGGTAAATGCAGGGTCTTGCGCTTTTGCTGTTGTCAAAACAAACAAACAAGTTAGAATTGAAAATATCCTTTTCATAATCTTTAATTTAAAAGTCGTTGTCCGATTCGACTTGGTTTAGAGACGAAACGAAGGGTTAATTGATGTGATAAACTTTTTTGATTTAACAGTTGTGACTGTGTCAAATCGGCATTGTAGGTAATCGCAAAATGCTGGAATTTTAATCCTAATGAAGCTGCAGGTTCAAGATTAGAAGAAACTGCCGCACCAACAGTTAACCATTTTAATCTCAAATTTGCACCCATCCAAGCTTCTTTTAAATTCTCTTGTTGCTGATAAACAACATACGGAGAAACAGTAACAGTTTTGCGAATAGACTGATAATCGGTTCCAATTGTCGCCACAAAATGAGTTCCAACACGACGAGGATCGACAAGTGAGTTTGAATAAATGTTATCATAATGGCGGAACAAATTATCCCCTTGAATTCCTGCGTGAAACCATTTTGTATTTACCATAAGTCCAAGTCCTAAATCTTTATACCACAACTGTTTTCCCATTGGCATTGAACCGTCTACAAAGAATCCTTGCGTGTTTAAACGATCAAATTCAACCATTGAACCAGGAGTGATATTGTTAGCATTTAGCACTTTGCTTCCCATTTTGAAGCGAACAGATGGTTCAACGGTTACACTTCGAGCAACAGAGAATTTTGGTGAATACGTTAAACTGGCATTGTAATTTTCAATTCCACCTGTACCATAATAACTATGATTCATTTGAAAACCAATTCCTCCTCGCATGCCATACGAATAACCATCAATAGAAAGTTGATTCATTAATTGTTGATTCTCTTCACCAAGCCACTGTGCACGAGAAACAGTTTGTACACGTGTTGCCAACATCGTTCCAACTGAACCAAAATTGACATCCATCGCTTGCATTCCTGGAACATGATAATATGGGTCACGCTGATTTCTTAGGGCGATTGGGTTATCTAACATTCGCTGCAATGATCTTCCCATTTTATGTATTCTTGAACCCAAAGTTACCTTGTAATCTGTTTTAGCGAAACGATTTGCTCGTTTAGCAGCTGTGAAATCACTAGCTCCTTTTTCGGTGATTTGAATGTGTTCAGCTTTTTGTACTTTTAATTTATTTACCGTAGGCCTAACTTGTTGTAATTCTTCCTTTAAGTCGAAAGAAGTTCTCCCATTCATAGCCAATAATTCGGTATTCTTTTTCAATTTATCATTGTTGCCAGCAGCTCTATAGTTGTTTGATTCTGTTACACTTGACACTTTAAATTGATTTGACTCAGAAGTATTCAAATACGCTGAAAGTTGTTTGTCTTGGGTTTTAGTTTCTGGCAGTTTACGAGAAAAAACCTGGTTCAACTCATTCATCGAAGTAACAATTGAATTAGTTTCTGCCATCAGATCCTTTTGATTGTTCGCTATCGCAAGGTCCGAAGCAAAATCAGCATTCGAATTGGAATAAATACTCAATGAAACCAACAATGCTATTGTAAAGAATCCAACTGCAGAATACAAACCTACAGGTCGACGACGAATCAATTTATCCTGATGTGGATAAACATATTCTCGCTGATCAACTTTGGCTTGAGCCCAAACATCTTTGTCAACATCCAATTCAGGATGCTGAAGTAAAAATGTTTCCAATTGAGCAATTTGTTCAGGTGATAAATTACCTTCTAAAAGCTCAAAAAGCCAACGATCAATATTTGAAAATGAAGGATTACTCATACCAATTCCGTCAAACCTTTTAACTGCTTTTTAATCTTATTTCTTGCTCGGAATAGGTACACTTTGACTTGAGAACTCGATAGCTCTAGCATATCACCAATCTCTTCATACGTGTAACCTTCTAAATCGCGCAGAAGAATGATACTTTTCTGAATAGGAGGAAGGATATTTACGGCTCTGCTTACAACTTGATTTGATTCAAATTTGTTTGCGTCCTTCTTACTTGACTCTGGAAGATTATCACTTCCAGGCAATTGAATACGCGATTTTTTTGTAATCAAATTCAACATTGCATTGTGAGCGGTTGTAAACATCCAAGACTTCGCCTTTTCAGCTTCCACTTTTTTACGATTTAGCCATAATTTCTCGTAAACATCTTGTATAATATCTTCTGCATCTTCTGCATTACGAAGAAAGCGCATAGCATAACCATAAAGCTTATTGCTATGTTCTTTTACAGCGATATTGTACTCGTTTCTTGTCAAAATTATTCCTGGCATTTGCAGTTAAAACAATCTCAAAGGGGCAAAAGTTACACCTTGACACCCTTTTGTAACGGAATTGTTGCATAAATATACATTCCAATTATCTATTAATACTCACGAACGAACATACACCACTTATCAATGAATATTGAGTCCTAATTATTGAACTGAACTAATTAAAATTTAATATATTCGTAAAAAACGAACAAACCTTAAACTCATGATTCAGGCACAACGACTTTTTGATACCGTTTATTTTCAGCAAGAAAAATACCCAAACGACAAAATGTTTGTCACAAAAACGAACGGTAATTGGATTCCGAAATCGAATAAAACATTTATCGAAGAAGCGATGACCGTTTCACGTGGACTCATTGCTTTCGGAGTGAATAAAGGGGATAATGTTGCACTTGTATCAAACAATCGCTACGAATGGAATGTGATGGACATTGCTATTCAACAAGTGGGTGCAATCGTAGTTCCTTTGTATCCGAATATTTCTGAAAATGATTACAAGTACATTCTAAATGATGCTTCGATTAAACTTATAGTTGTTGGAAATGCGGATTTAGCGCAGAAAATTCAAAACATTAGAAATGAGGTGCCAAGTTTAGAACATCTATTTTCCTTTGATCAAGTGGAAGGTGTTCCAAACTGGTCGAACATTCATGGAAGAGCTGAGGAAACAGCCGAAGAAACAGTAAAAGAACGCATGAGTCATGTAAAAAGCCATGATTTAGCGACAATCATTTATACCTCTGGTACAACAGGCAATCCGAAAGGTGTTATGTTGTCACATCACAATATTCTTTCGAATGTTGATGGATGTCAGGAACCAATTCCAGCCGATAACAATTCGCGCGTTTTAACTTTCTTGCCGGTATGCCACATTTATGAAAGAATGTTGCATTACTTGTACATCCATCTTGGTTGCTCTATTTATTTTGCTGAATCAATGGATACGATTGGTGATAATATTCGTGAAGTAAAACCTCATGTATTTACAGCTGTTCCGCGCTTAATCGAAAAAGTATTCGATCGAATCATGGCCAAAGGAGATGAACTAACAGGTATGAAACGGAAGTTGTTTTTCTGGGCAGTTGAAATAGCTGAAGAATACGATTTATCGGGAAAAAGCCTTTGGTACAAAATCAAACTTGCAATTGCTCGAAAACTAATTTTTTCAAAATGGCAAGAAGCGCTTGGTGGAGAAGTAAAAGCGATTGCTTCTGGAAGTGCCGCTTTACAACCTCGATTGGCGCGCATATTCTTAGCTGCTCAAATTCCGATTCTTGAAGGTTATGGACTTACAGAAACGTCTCCAGTTGTTTCAGTGAATTGTTTCTCGAAAGGAATTCGAATTGGTACTGTTGGACCATTAATTGACGGGGTAACAGTTCGTATTGCCGAAGACGGAGAAATCCTTGTCAAAGGTCCAAATGTGATGATGGGTTATTACAATCTTCCAGAAATTACAGCAGAAACGATTGACAGTGAAGGTTGGTTCCACACAGGTGATATCGGTATTTTCGAGGAAGGGAAATTCTTAAAAATCACCGATCGTAAAAAAGAAATTTTCAAAACCTCAGGTGGTAAGTACATCGTACCACAAGCGATGGAAAACAAATTTAAAGAATCACGTTTCATTGAACAAATCATGGTCATAGGAGAAGGTGAAAAATTTCCGGCAGCTTTCATTGTTCCAAGTTTTGCATTCATTAAGGAATGGGCACATCGAAAAAACATTGATTTAGGTGATGCGAGCAATCATTCAATCGCACGTGACATTCATGTATTAGGACGCATTCAACAAGAAATTGATAAATTCAATAAAGGGTTTGGAAACTGGGAACAAATCAAACGTTTTGCTCTTTTAGAAAAAGAATTTTCAGTTGAAGGTGAAGAATTAACGCCTACATTAAAACTGAAACGTAAAAAAATCCTTGCTAAATATCAAGCTCAATACGAATCCATCTATAAAGAAGATTAAAATGATAAAACCGTGTTTCGTATTCGCTGTAAGTATTCTTCTACTTGTCAGCTGTGGATCTGATAAAACTGCGCAAAAACAGGAAGAGAAAACTGCAATCAACAAAGAAAAAGATGCAGGAATTTACGGTTATGAATCTGGTATGGTTGAAACACATTTTGGCGATACCAAGAACAAAGAAATCTTGTTTTTTGATAAATGGGGAACTGAATCCGCTTGTTTCACCTATTCGGAAAACAGAGCCACAGGTGAAGTAATTTTAAGCGCTATCAAAATCCAAAAAGGCGGAACGAGTTATTTGATTGATCCTGTGGAGAAAACAGGTTTGAAAATGGAAAATGCATTTGGGCAAGCAGATCTTGGAGATGCGAAAAAAATCCTTGGCTATCAGGAAGAACGCAAGTTGGAAATGTTAGGCTCCCATGTTGTTGGAACGGAAAACATAAGTGGTAAAAAATGCAAAGTTTGGAAAGATGACGCCGAAGAAATGGGCTTAACCACCTATACGCATGAAGGCTTAGTGTTGAAAACAATTATTGATATGTTTGATGAAGATATCATTTCTGAAGCGACCGAAATTCAGCTAAACATCGATATTCCAAAAGAAAAATTTGAGATACCTAAAGGAATCAAATTCTGATAACTTATTGTTTTGCCGTAGTAATTTTCACCTTTACTTTGTGAAACTCTGGATAGTGCGTACCCGCAGCAAACTGTAACTTCATTACGTAATTTCTTACTTTGATTTTTGTCGGAGTCGAAACAACCGTTGTTCCTTCTTTAACCAAGGTTGCTGATGTAACTTTTCCAGTTCGATCCACAGAAAGCTCATAAAACAACACTCCTTCATTGTTATCAATTACTTTAAATCCAATTGTGCTTGTCAATGGACGTTTATCTGTAACAATTGGTCCATCTACTAGTTGACTAAACGCCATACTTGAGAAGGCCATAAAAAGAAATAAGATAGCTGTTTTCATGTTGCTTTATTGTTTGTGTGCTGAAAGTACAAATAAATGTTTGAACTAAGCAATTTTGCCCCAGTTTGGTTTTGAATTCAATACATTAATTAGAATTTCACGCAGCTTCAGATGCTGAGGTCGCTCTAACCCCGGATCTAATTCAAGAATTTTTCGCGCTTCTTCTCGTGCCATTACCACCAATTGTGCATCTTTTGCAATGTCCGCAATTTTCAAATTCAACAAACCACTTTGCTGAGTTCCCATCAAATCACCGGGTCCACGCAACTGTAAATCAACTTCTGCAATTTCGAAACCATCCGACGATCTCACCATCGTTTCAACGCGTTTCAGTGTATCCTTTGACAATTTATCTCCAGTCATTAAAATACAGTAAGATTGTTCTGCTCCACGTCCAACTCGACCGCGTAACTGATGCAATTGAGACAATCCAAAGCGCTCTGAACTTTCGATGATCATAACAGAGGCATTCGGCACATTCACTCCAACTTCAATAACTGTTGTTGCAACCATAATCTGCGTTTCACCACGCACAAAACGCTGCATTTCAAAGTCTTTATCTTCTGCTTTCATTTTACCGTGCACCATGCTAACTCTGAACTCTGGCAATGGAAAAGCGCGCGTTATTGCTTCGTAACCACTCATCAAATTATTAAAATCCAAGGACTCTGATTCATTGATCAAAGGATAGACAATGTACACTTGTCGTCCTTTTTGAATTTCTTCTTTGATAAATCCAAATACACGCAAACGATGTGAATCATATCGATGAACGGTTGAAATTGGCTTTCTTCCTGGAGGAAGTTCATCTATTACAGACACATCCAAATCTCCATAAAACGTCATCGCAAGCGTTCTTGGAATTGGTGTTGCTGTCATAATTAAAACATGAGGTGGAATAATATTTTTCTTCCACATACGTGCACGCTGAGCCACTCCAAAACGATGTTGCTCATCAATTACTACAATTCCCAAATTTTTGAATTGAACAACATCTTCCAATAAAGCATGAGTTCCAATCAACAAGTGAATTGAACCATCTTCAAGTCCTTCGTGAATTGCAACACGGGCTTTTTTACGAACTGATCCGGTCAGTAACTCAATGCGAATTGGCAAATCTTTCAGCAATTCTTTGATGCCTTCAAAATGTTGATTGGCAAGAATTTCTGTGGGCGCCATTAACGCTGCTTGAAAACCGTTTCCAATTCCCATCAACATGGTCAATAAAGCAACAAGCGTTTTACCGCTTCCAACATCGCCCTGCAGCAAACGGTTCATGTGATGACCTGTTGTAAAATCCTTTCGAATCTCTTTCAGCACGCGTTTTTGAGCACCCGTCAATGAAAAAGGCAAATGATTTGAATAGAAGGAATTAAACAATTCTCCAACTTCTGGAAAAATAAATCCTTTTGATTTACTCATACTGATTTGCTTTCTCAGCAACAATTCCATTTGCAAAAAGAACAATTCTTCAAACTTTAAGCGCAAACGGGCATGTATAAATTCTTGTTCTGTTTTGGGCGTATGTACTTGAAAAAGTGCCAATTCTTTACTAATGAATCGGTGTTCTTGTATAATGTTACTTGGAAGCGTTTCTTCAATTTTTCCTCTTATTTGAGCAACTAATTGTGCGGTTAACTTCTCAATTCCTTTCGAATGTAAACCTTTCGCGCTTAATTTTTCAGTTGTTGAATAAACAGGTTGTAATCCCGTTTTCAAGGCAACATCCTTCCATTCAGTCAATTCTGGATGCGGGATGTTCCATGTATTACCAAAAATCTTTGCCTTCCCAAAAATCTGGTATTCAACTCCAATCTTCAACAATGGTTTAATCCATTTGGCTCCTTGAAACCACACCAAATCAATAATACCTGTTTCATCTTGAAATTTTGCAGTGAGCTTTTTTTGTCTTCCCATTGCTGATTCACCTACCTGAATAATTCTTCCTTTCAATTGGGCATAAGAATCCAAATGTGGCAAATCAGCAACCTTGTGATAGTGTGAGCGATTAATATAACGAAATGGAAAATAATTCAATAAATCATGAAAGGTGTATACACCAATTTCTTGACGCAACAATTCAGCCCTTTGAGGGCCTACACCTTTTAAAAATTCTATTGGAGTTCGAAGGAAATCGTTCACGAGGTAAAAATAAAAAAGAAAAGCGATAGATTAACACCTACCGCTTTTCACCTCTAAAATAAAACATATTGAATTTGTGCGTTAAACAAATTTTATTGTGCAGCCATTAAACTTACTTGTGCTGGCTTGTATAATGTGATTGTAATTACTCCAGGTTGTGCTTCTTTTGCAACAGAGAAAGGATTTGTATTTGCTTCCTCAAAATCGATTTTAACAGGCACTGTCATTGAACATCCGCGTGCATCTTCGATTGTTAATTTATATTCTCCGTCATCCAAAGCGTGTGGATCAGGGAAGTTGGCTTTTCCATTCAAACGAACAAAGTAGAATGGTGTGTTATTGTTATCCCAAGGAGTTCCACCTGTTAGCGCTACATCCATAGAACCATTTAAACCATCAACAACATATTCTTGTTTGCTATTGTAAGTCAATGTTAAAGGCGATGGCATTTCAACCGTAATTGTTTCTTCTACCATTGTACCATGTTGATCTACAACTTGTACTTTGTATGTACCACTTTTCAAATTTTCCAATGAGGTTGAAGTCTCACCATTTTCCCATTGAATAGCATATGGCATTTTTCCTCCAAAAACTGAAATTTCAATTTTTCCATTTGCTTGTCCAAAACAAGAAACATTTGTTTTAGTATAGTGAATTGTTAAAGCTGCTTTTGCTTTTGTTGTTGCTGACCATCCGAAGAAAGGCATCATTAAAAGAACCGGTAATAATTTTATCAATTTCATGACCTTGTGTGTTTAATTACACTACAAACTAACGGCGCTTTTTTCAGCCTGACAATGAAAAATCGTATTTACATATAAAACTACCGAAAGACCAATAGTTGTGTATACGTAGTTCTACTTACTTTGGCTCTGAGATAGCCTAAAAACAAAAAATCCCCTCCGAAATACGGAGAGGATTCTTCATTGATTTTTACTACTTATTTAATCTGTTTGAACTTAGCAATTCCTTTTTTCAAGAACTTCTCATAATCGTCAACACTTGGGTCGTAACCGCGTGGTTCAGACAAGTCGTTTCCGTTTACATCTTGAATAATATACAATGGCTGAGACAATTGTCCGTACTTCTTAATTTGGTATTCAGACCATTTGTTACCCACATTTTTCTTTGTACCATTTAGTTCTTTCGAGAATACTTGTTCTTCAATTGGAAGCGGTTCTCTATCATCACAGTATAACGAAATGATAACCATTTGTTCTTGTAAGATTGAACGAACTTTATCATTTGTCCAAACCATATTTTCTGTTTTACGACAGTTAGCACAGGAGAACCCAGTAAAATCAATCAAAACTGGTTTGTTTGCTAAACGCGCATATTCTCTTCCTTTTTCTAAATCATGGAATACTAAAATTGAACCGTCTCCAACTTCATGCATTTCATTTTTAAAACGCATAAACAAAGTATCACCTTCCACTTCTGGATTTCCTTTAACAAAACGGAAATTATCTTCTGAGTGGGTACGTGGAGGAGCAATTCCATCAACCATATATAAAGGTGCGCCCCACATACCTGGCAACAAATAAATTGCAAAAACAATTGATGTAAGAGCGAACATGAAACGCGTTACACTTAAATGCTCTAACGGTGAATCGTGTGAGAATCTTAATTTGCCTAACAAGTATAAGCCCATGATTGCGAACACAGCTACCCAAACAGCAACGAAGATTTCGCGTGATAAAATATCCCAATGGTAAGCTAAATCTACCATACTTAAGAATTTCAACGACATCGCAATTTCTAATAAACCAAAGACAACTTTTACACTGTTCAACCAGCCACCTGATTGAGGTAAAGAACTCATTGCACTTGGGAAAACTGCGAACAAAGTAAACGGTAATGCTAAACCTGTTGCAACACCTCCCATGATAAATGCTGGTGCAGCAATTGAACCAGAAGAAATTGCTTGTACTAAAGCTGTTCCTACAATTGGTCCAGTACACGAGAAAGAAACCAACACCAAGGTAAAGGCCATGAAGAAAATACCAACAAAACCACCTTTATCAGCTTTGGCATCCGCTTTATTTACCCATGAAGAAGGCATTTTGATTTCGAAAGCTCCCAAGAAAGAGAAGGCAAACAAAATGAAAATTGCAAAAAAGATCAGATTTAAGAATGCACTTGTAGAGAATTCGTAAACTGTAGCTGAACTTCCTGTTAAAACGGTTACTAAAATACCTACGGAAACATAAATCACAATAATAGAGAATCCATAGAACAAGGCATTGATGATTCCTTTTCTTCTACTTCCAGATTGTTTTGTAAAGAATGTTACTGTCATTGGAATCATTGGGAACACACAAGGTGTGAACAAAGCGGCAAAACCAAATGCAAAACCTGTGAAGAATATTACCCAAAGATTGACATCTACTTTGTCTTTCTTAGAATCAGCAGGAAATACTTCTTCTTGTTTTTCTTGAATTTTTGTTCCGTCAGCTGTTTTTCCAGATTCAGCAGGACTTGCTGCAGCGGTATCAATTGTAGCTGCTTCTGCAATCGCTTCTGCTGTTGGTTTAAATCCACTTCCTTTTAATTTTGCTGTTTGATCTGGAGGAAAAATACAACCGTTAACATCACAAATTTGAAATGAATAATCGAAAGAAATATCGAATGCTTTTTCTGTTAACACCTCAATTTGCTGTTTAAACACAGCTGTTTTCTCAAAATAAAGTGATGTTCCTAATTCATCAACTACAGGATGAGGTTTTACTCCATCTTGCAATTTACCAATTAACTTATAATCCTTGGATTTACCAAACGTAAATTTGGTTGGATAACCCGTTAAATCCGCTTTGTTTGGATCATGGTTCACCGAGAAAACATGCCAGCCTTCTTTTATTTTAGCGGTACCAACAATAAAAGCATGCGTTTCATCAACCTTCTCAAGTTTAAATGACCATGAAATTTTGTCTGCCCAATTTCCATCTTGCGCTGAAAGATTGAAGACAGCACTAAAAACTGTCACAAGTACCAACAGGACTTTTACGATTTTTTGCATAGCGAATGATTTATTTTGTAATTGTAATTGTGAATTTTTCATCTACTGGTGGGTAACACATTACTTCATTGCACAGCATGTAAGTAAGCGTTCCTTGAACGGTTGTACTTTCTTTAACAGACAAACGCTGTGTAAAAAGCACCTTTCCTTCGAAAAAATCGAGCATAGCTTCGAAATTCTCATCGTATTTTTGAATGGGTTGTGGCTCGTTGACTTTACCAATAAATTTTACGGAGTTGTTTGGTTCAAACACAAAACTTGTAGGAACTGGTCCAATTTCATTGGCAACATACTGACTGTACAGATGCCAACCATCTGCCAGAGTAGCTTGAATTTCTATGGCTTTATTTTCAGCATTGTACGCATATTCCCATTGGATTTTGGTTTGACCAAATCCTAATGAAGCAATTAACAACGTGAAGAGAAATAAGAGTTGAAGTTTCATTTATTCATTTTCTTGTTTCAAATTTAATCATTCAAAACAATAATCCTACAGGATAAATGACATAATCCTTGTAATCCTAATTTCGAAAAATTAGACTTTTGTCTTTCTAAAAAGTTGGAAGTTTTAGATTTTCACCTCAACAATTCGCGCGATTGGAATCCAAACTCCACCTTTTAAACAGATGAATTTTGTTCCAGCTGCCCAAATCGTTGTATCAACGCGCTTCAAGCCTGAGTCGTCTTGGAAAATGATTGAGACCTTGCTGTGATGCGAATTCCCTAAAATAGTCGCTTGTTCAATCTGATTTAATAAATCAGGATGTTGCTGCACTTTGTCGCTTGACGAAAACGACAATTGTGAAATAGATTCTTTTTCTATTAATTCTGGTTTCATAACAGCTTGCATGGCTTTCGAGTTTGAAACTAGAAGGTAAGAAAACTATTTGATTTGATTTACCCGAATGAACAAAACGCGTTTCTCAATGAGAATTCACTGAACTAAATCGATTAATCGCCAATTCCCTCCATCGAATATCGAGCTGTTGGAGCGCAAGTTTGATCTGCAAACATTCCTTTTTCATACATGTATTTTCCCGTAATGGCAATCATGGCTGCATTGTCTGTACAATATTCAAACTTGGGAATAAACACTTTCCATCCTTCTTTCTCACCAATTTCTTGCAATGCAGTTCTCAAACCACTATTTGCAGAAACACCACCAGCAATTGCAACTTCTTTAATCTTTAAATCACGTGTTGCTTTAACCAGTTTTTTGAAAAGAATGGTAATGATTGTTGACTGAATGGAAGCGCATAAATCGTCCTTGTTTTCTTCAATAAAATTTGGATTCTCTTTGATTTGCTTCTGAAGGAAATATAAAATGGATGTTTTTAAACCACTAAAACTATAATCGTAACCCTGAATTTGGGGTTTTGAAAATTCAAATCGTTTTGGATCACCATTCTTGGCATGCTTATCAATCAGTGGTCCGCCCGGATAAGGAAAACCTAACAACTTGGCAGCTTTGTCAAACGCTTCTCCAGCAGCATCGTCGATGGTTGTGCCAATTACCTTCATTTTTAAATGATCTTCCACCAACACAATTTGTGTATGACCACCTGAAACAGTCAAACAAATAAATGGAAACTGAGGTTTGTCCTTTCCTTCGTCGTCTATAAAATGCGCCAAAACGTGACCAATCATGTGATTAACATCAATCATCGGAATGTCCATGGCCAAGGAAAATGCTTTCGCAAAAGAAGTTCCAACCACCAACGAACCCATTAATCCTGGTCCTCGCGTAAATGCAATCGCATCAATTTCTTCTTTTGAAATACCCGCTTTTTTAATGGCTTCATCCACCACAGGAATGATGTTTTGCTGATGCGCTCGACTAGCCAATTCAGGAACTACACCTCCATAATTTTCATGAATTTCTTGACGCGCAATTAAATTCGATAAAATGGTGCTATTTTTGAGTACAGCGGCCGACGTATCATCACAAGATGATTCAATACCAAGTATAATTATATCTTTTTGATTCAACTTTATGTAAGTTTGTAAACTGAATGGCAAAATTACTAAAAATAGTAGGACGTATTTTGGGGATTTCCTTTGAATGGATTCTCATTTTAATTATTGCATTCGCCTATGCCATTCGATTGAGTCCTGTTCAAACCTATTTAGCACAAGAAGCAACGGCTTATTTATCGAAAGAACTAAATACAAAAATTCACATTGATAAGGTTTCCATTCTCTTTATCGATGAGGTAGCATTGGACGGTGTTTTTGTTTTAGACCAGCAGAAAGACACACTTGCTTCGATTAAAACCATTTATGTTTCCTTGGATGATTTTAGTTTAAAAAAGAATTTCTTTAAACTTGGAAAAGCGGAATTGGACGAAGGAATCATTCACATCAACCGCGATAAAAAAAATGGTGACTACAATTACTTTTTTATCTCCGACTATTTTTCTTCCGGAAAAACCTCATCTGGCAAAAAACAACCAAAAATAACGTTGAATACGCTAGCTCTTTCCAATGTCAATGTAAAATACGACGATTACCGAAAATCCTACAACACCTATGGAATGGATTATGACCATTTGGATTTGCGCAATGTTTCCTTGAATGCAAGTAATTTTTCTTCCGAAAACGGTGTAATCAAAGCCACAATAAATTCATTGACAGCTAAAGAAAAATGTGGTTTTTTCTTGAAAGCATTTAGTTCTAACGTTACGATTTCTGGAAAAGGATTGCAATTTGACAAAGTAGAAATCAAAACGCCTCTTTCAACGATCCACGCTCCAAAAATTCACTTATTGATGAATGAGCGCGAGGATTTACAAACCTTTGTCGACAGTGTGACCTTTGATGCTGTTCTTGCGAAAAGTAGTGTTTCGATGAAAGACATATCCGTCTTTGCTACTGCTCTCGAAGGAATGGATCAACAAGTAGAAGTCAGCGGTAAAGTGACTAAAAAAGTGAAAGATCTTAAAATCGAGAATTTGGATTTAAGAACAGGAAAAAATACCATTATCAAAGGAACCTTCAACTTACCGGATTTTAGAGATATTAAAAGCGCTTTTTTTACGGAGAAAATTACCTACGCCTTTGTTTCACTGAACGATTTAAAGAAAATAAAAATGCCCGTTGACGTCGGCTATAAGTACCTTTCATTCGACAAGTACTTAGAGCGTTTGGGATATTTTCAAGCATATGACGTTCGCTTGGATGGTTTTTATTCAGAATTTGTTGTTGCATCTGACAAAGTCAAAACACAATTGGGAACCGTAAAACTGAACAACGGTATCATGTTTACTGAAAACCCAGCGAATCATTCTTATTTATTCAAAGAATCCTTTGCCAGTGATTATGATGTGAAAATCGAAGAATTCCAACTTGGTCAATTTTTGGATAATACAAGTTTTGGTCAAGTTGATGGCATATTTCATTTGTCTGGAGAGGCGTTTTCGCTTGCAGACATTCATTTCACTTCGTTGAAAGGTGACATCAACCGTTTTGACTATTTGGATTATGCCTACAAAGGAATTCAAATCAAAGAAGGAAGTTTTATCGATAATAAACTGATTGCGAAAGTCGATGTTAAGGACGATTATGTGAATTTAGTGTATGACGGTTTCATCGATTTTAATGGCGATCAACACATGGAGTTCTCCATCGACTTAACAAATGCTATTTTGTACAATTTAGGGTTTACAAAAGTTGATTCGACTGTTTTAAATTCAAAATTTCGTGTGAATCTGACTGGAAGTGAACCGAATTCTATGAAAGGTCAAATTCGCATGGACGGAATGGTTTACCAGGAAGGGAATCGTTTTATTGACGTTCCAAGTTTGGTTATTGATGTAAAACGAGGAACAACACAAGATGAATTCACCGTAAATAGTGGTGAATTGGGAAGATTGTCACTGATCGGAAAAATTGATTTCACGACTTTAATCGATGATTTTGCCGCTCAATTTGACAAAGTTTTCCCTTCAGTGATTGATGCAAGCAAAAAACCAAAAAAGAAAAAAGGTACTCCGAGTCATTTTGATTATTCCATAACAACCAACACGCTGAATAACTTCCTTGCCATCTTTGTTCCCGATTTAAAAATTGAGAAAGGAACGGTGTTGACTGGAACATATGATGGTCGTAGCGAAGACTTCACAATGTTATTGAAATCGCCAAAAATTGATTACCAAGACATGCAATTTTTGGATGTTAATTTACAACAAGAATTAACCTCCAAATCGATGGTAGCTGATTACAAGGTCAACAAATTTATATACAGCGATTCGATACATTTAGATCAAGTACATTTTGTATCTACTGGAAGTAACAATCAATTGAATTCTGAATTAACATGGAATCCAGAATCAACAAACCAATCTGATATTGTTTGGGAAACTTATATCATTGATAACAAAACGCTCAATTTCACGCTGAAGCCTTCCTATTTTAGTATCAATGAACAGCGCTGGGAAATTGAAAACCAATCTGATTTAACCGTAGCCTTTGAAGAAGTTCATGTTTCCAAATTCAAACTTGAACGCAACAAGCAATACATTACGTTGGATGGCTGTCTCTCTCGAAATGACGCCGATAAACTCAATTTTCAAATCAATGATTTAAATCTTGTTGACATCAGTAGCTTTATTGGTTCGGAAATTCAAATGGAGGGAATTGTAAACGGTTGGGGCTATCTTTCAAATCCATACTCGAACTTGACATATATTGGTGATGCTGCCATTCAAGGACTTTACCTGAACAAGCAAGAAGTTGGTGATGTTTTCGTTCAAACGGAATGGAATAAAGCAAGTGAAAGTGTTGGAATGATGGGCGATTTGATGTACCGTGGAAATCAAACCTTCAAATTTGATGGAAGTTATTTTACTGAACGTGAAAAAGACAATCTCGATTTCAACTTGGTTTTTGATAAAACGGACATTCAATTCACCAATGCATTTATGGATCCAGATGTCATCAACAACATCAAAGGATTGGTTGATGGTCGCATCAAAGTGACAGGTTCTCCCGATAAACCATTATTGAACGGTGATGTCGAATTAATAGGTGGAAATGCCAAAATAGAATTGCTTGGCGTGAACTTTGGATTTAACGGAAAGATTTCTGCAGATGAATACGGTTTCTACATGGACAATATTCCTGTGATGGATGAAGAAGGGAATGAAGGTTCATTAATTGGATCAGTTTACCACAACAACTTTGAAGACTGGAACTTTGACCTGCAATTTGATTTAGAAGGACAAACAGCTGCCTATTCTAATTCTACCACCTATAAACCATATTCTACCCTGGATAAATTCATGGTTCTGAATACACAATACAAAGAAGGAGATTATTATTACGGTAAAGCTTATGTGACTGGAACAGCCAATATTTTTGGCTACACTGACAATTTGGAAATCACTGTAGACATGCATACAAAGAAAGGAACAACCGTTAATTTCCCGATGTATGGATCAGCTGAATTGAGTGATGAAGAAAGCTTTATTACGTTTAAATCAAAAGGCCAATCAACTATTCCTGATGTTCCAAAGATTGACTTTACTGGAGTGGATTTGGATATGAATTTCCACGTTACCCCAGAAGCCAAGTTGAAGATTATTTTCAATGATCAAACTGGCGACGAAATTTCAGCAACAGGAAGTGGCGACATTGGAATGAAGCTGAATACATTAGGAGATTTATCCATGGATGGAACTTTCAAAGTGAAAAATGGTGTTTACAACTTTGCGATGGGCATTATCAAACAGCCGTTTATCATTGAAGAAGGTGGAACAATTGCATGGACTGGAGATCCGTACAATGCGAATATTGACATAAAAACATATTACGAAATCAACACATCACTCGCAACGATTTCACCCGATCAATTACAAGGAAGCTCAAGTGCAGCCAATCAAAAAGTGCAATGTTATTTGGGTTTAACAGAATCCTTGATGAAACCAACCATTGGATTTGATATCAAGGCTCCAAAAGCAGACGAAACTGGTAAAGCATTGATTTCGCGCATCACATCCGATAAAGATGAATTGAACCGTCAATTCTTCTCGTTGCTATTGTGGAAACGTTTCCAACCGATGAAAGGAAGTGCAGCTGATGGAGGTTCTGCAGCCGCTGATTTAGTAGCCAATCAAATTAACTCGATGCTTTCTCAGGTTTCAAAAGAGTACAAATTAAATGTTGATCTTGATGCCGATAAAGTAACGGGAGAAAACTCCCTCGCTGTTGGACTTTCAAAAGGTTTCTTGGATGACCGACTTATTTTTACAGGAAGCTTTGGTGTTGAAAACAATACTGTTGCGAATCAGCAAACACAAAGTGCATTGATTGGTGATGTGAGCTTGGAGTACAAATTAAATGAAGCCGGAACATTCCGTGTCAATGTGTTCAATGAATCAAATGACTATTCGATTATTCAAGATAAGAACTTAGGACTATTCACCCAAGGAGCTGGTTTGCATTATCAAGAAAGTTTTGATGATTTTGAAACTTTCAAACTTGCACAGTATTTCTTAGATATCTTTAGAAAGAAAGCGAATAAAAAATACCCGATTAAACGTAAAAAACGTCAAACACCAGTTCCGCCTCTAGCCGATAAAACACAGTATTTTATACTTCCTAACGAGAAAACGTTAATTGAACTCATCTTCTCTTAAAAAATCACCTTTTGTTTCAATCAATTCTGTATTTTTACATCGCAATTTCTTAGCTATTACTGAGAAGTTAACTGAATTTGTTAGTAGCACTGTTTTCATAAACACCTACTAACCAACGTGAAATGAACGCTTAATAACAAAAGCATGAAAAAAGTTCTTATTGCCAACCGAGGTGAAATCGCACGAAGAGTAATTCGTACCTTGAAAAAAATGAACATTGCAAGTGTTGCAATTTATTCTGATGCTGATAAAAATGCACCGCACGTTCTTGAAGCAGACGAGGCTGTTTACGTTGGAGCTAGTCCATCTTCGGAAAGCTATTTAAAACAAGATTTAATTCTTCAATATTGTAAAGATCTTGGCGTTGACGCAATTCACCCTGGTTATGGATTCCTTTCTGAAAATGCTGGTTTTGCTCGTAAAGTAAAAGAAGCAGGAATGAAATTAATTGGCCCATCTCCAGAATCGATGGAATTAATGGGGGATAAGTTAAGTGCGAAACAAGCGGTTAAAAGCTACAATGTTCCTTTGGTTCCGGGAGTTGATTCAGCCATTACAGATATTAATGAAGCCATCAAAGTTGCCGAAGAAGTTGGCTATCCAATCTTAATAAAAGCATCTGCTGGAGGTGGTGGAAAAGGAATGCGCTTGGTTGAACGGTCAGAAGATTTTGCGGAACAAATGCGCATGGCACAAAATGAAGCGCGTTCTTCGTTTGGTGATGATGCAGTGTTCATTGAGAAATTTGTTACAAAACCGCGCCACATTGAAATCCAAGTGTTTGCTGATAGCTTAGGGAATGTTGTTTACTTGTTTGAGCGCGAATGTTCGATTCAACGTCGTCATCAAAAAGTAATCGAAGAAGCACCGAGTGCTGTTTTAACACCTGAATTGCGCAAGCGCATGGGTGAAGCAGCAGTGAATGTGTGTAAAGCATGTAATTACGAAGGCGCTGGAACAGTAGAGTTTTTAGTGGATGGAAATTTAGATTTCTTTTTCCTTGAAATGAATACGCGTTTGCAAGTTGAGCATCCAGTGACAGAAGAAATCACAGGAACGGATTTAGTTGAATGGCAAGTACGCGTTGCACGTGGCGAGCGTTTACCGAAATTACAAGACGAATTAAGCATCAACGGACATGCAATTGAAGTGCGCGTTTATGCAGAGGATACATTGAATGGTTTTACACCTGATATTGGAAACTTGAAACGTTACCGCATTCCAGCTGGAAGAAATACACGTGTTGACGATGCCTTTGTGGAAGGAATGGACATTCCAATTTTCTATGATCCGATGATTGCCAAATTGGTGATTTGGGGAAAAACACGTGAAGAAGCAATTGATCGTACCATCAAAGCAATTGACAATTATCAAATTTCAGGATTGAAAACAACCTTGGATTTCGGTAAATATGTGTTGAAGCACCCAGCTTTCCGTTCAGGAAATTTCGACACGAATTTCATCAAATTGTATTTTGAAGACCCTCGTGTGATGTACGATGCCATGGAAGAAGAGCAAGAAGCTTTACAGCATGGAATCAATCAAATTTGGGATTCAATTAAGGCGAGAGACAAAAAAGAATTCGCATCTCGAGAGAGCTTAAGTTCTTGGAAAAATGCGCGTTCATAGTTTCACAAAAAATATGTGATAATAAACTTGAAAAATTTATCAATTAAGTATACTTTTACCCCACAAAAATTCAGAACATGAACTTACACGAATATCAAGGTAAATCGATTTTGAAAAGCTACGGTGTTGCAATCCAAGAAGGAATCGTAGTTGACAAAGTTGAGGATGCAGTAGCTGCAGCTAAAAAATTAACAGAAGAAACTGGTACAAGTTGGTACGTAGTTAAAGCACAAATTCACGCAGGTGGTCGTGGTAAAGGAGTTGTTCAAGAAACTGGATCTCACGGTGTTGTTCTTGCAAAAGGAATCGACCAAGTTGAAGAAAAAGTAAACGGAATTTTAGGTGGACACTTAGAAACAGCACAAACAAACGGAAAAGGGAAAAAAGTAAACAAAGTGTTAATCGCACAAGACGTTTATTACCCAGGAGAATCTGAAACATCAGAATTCTATATGTCTGTTTTGTTGGATCGTGAGAAAGGTCGTAACGTTATCATCTACTCTACTGAAGGTGGAATGGACATCGAGCACGTTGCTGAGCACACACCAGATTTAATTTTCAAAGAAGTTATTGATCCACGCGTTGGTATCCAAGGTTTCCAAGCACGTAAAATTGCTTTCAACTTAGGATTATCAGGAGAAGCGTTCAAACAAATGACGAAATTCGTTGTCGCTTTGTACAATGCTTACGAAGGAATCGATGCTTCAATGTTCGAAATCAACCCTGTATTAAAAACTTCAGATAACAAAATCATTGCAGTTGATGCGAAAGTAACATTGGATGGAAACGGATTGTTCCGTCACCCAGACTATGCTGCAATGCGTGATAAAACAGAAGAAGACCCAACAGAAGTTGAAGCTGATGAGGCTGGATTGAACTTCGTTAAATTGGACGGAAACGTAGGATGTATGGTGAATGGTGCTGGTTTAGCAATGGCGACTATGGACATCATCAAATTGTCTGGTGGTAACCCAGCGAACTTCTTGGACGTAGGTGGTACTGCAAATGCTGAGCGTGTTGAGAAAGCTTTCCACATCATTTTAAAAGATCCAAACGTAAAAGCAATCTTAATTAACATCTTCGGTGGAATCGTTCGTTGTGACCGTGTTGCTCAAGGTGTTGTTGATGCATACAAAAACATCGGTACTTTCCCAGTTCCATTAATTGTTCGTTTACAAGGAACGAATGCTGAAGAAGCGAAAAAATTAATCGACGAATCTGGATTAAATGTACAATCAGTTGTTCTTTTACAAGAAGCTGCTGACAAAGTAAGAGAGGTATTGGCTTAATCTTAAGTCAAACATAAGATAGAGAAAGGCTTTCCATTTGGGGAGCCTTTTTTGTTGTTCCATTGTTTTTATACGAAATCTCAATTTTCTGTAAGGCCTGACAGTCAGTTGTTCCAAATCCTTTGTATCTTTGCGCTCTGAATGAAAATATTCAATCGAAATATGATTATCTACAAAACTCCTCAGGAAATTGAGATCATGCGTGAAGCTGCGCAGGTCGTAAGTCGTACACTTGGAAAAGTTGCCGAAGAAATTAAAATCGGTGTCACTCCAAAATACTTAGACCAATTAGCAGAAGATTACATTCGCTCGCAAAAGTCAATTCCAGGGTTTTTAGGATTATATGGCTGCCCAAGTACTTTATTAATTTCGGTCAATGAGCAAGTCGTTCATGGATTACCAACAGATCGTCCTTTGGAAGATGGAGACATTGTTTCTGTTGACTGTGGAGCGATCTTCGAAGGATATTATGGCGATCATGCTTATACCTTCGAAATTGGAAATGTAAAACCTGAGGTGAAAAAATTGCTTCAAGTAACCAAAGAATGTTTGTATTTAGGAATCGACCAATGTGTTGCAGGAAACCGTATTGAAGACATTGGTTGGGCGATTCAGACCCATGCTGAAAAACATGGTTATGGCGTTGTTCGTGATTTAGTTGGACATGGATTAGGTAAAACTTTACACGAAGATCCACAAGTTCCGAATTATGGACGCAGAGGTCGTGGTAAGAAAATCCAAAACGGATTAACGATTGCGATTGAGCCAATGATCAACATGGGAACAGAGCGCGTTGCACAATTAGATGATAAATGGACAATTGTTACTGAAGATGGAATGCCAAGTGCTCACTTCGAACATGATGTTGCTGTTGTAGACGGAAAACCAGTGATTCTTTCAACATTTGATTACATTGAAGAAGCCTTAGCAAAGAAAAAATGACACGCGAAGAAAGAACAGTATTGCTAGCCATGTTGGTTCCAATAGCATTTGGAGCTATTATCTATGTTGAGCAAGGTTCTTTTATTTTTCCTTTTCCATTGAATGAGCTTGTATTTTTGATCGCAAGTATTGTTTTTGCTGTTCGTACACGGATGTATTTTCGAACTAAAAGCATTTTTTCGATAGGCTTCGCCTTTTTCAATTTGATTGGGACACAATTCTTTTGGAGCTTCTTCCTTCCAGATACGAAAATTGAACAATTAGCAGATTCTGGCACCTTGGATGTGTTAAAATTAATCGGTCTAGTATTGTTGGTTATTTGGGCCGGAATTACGTTGGTTAAAGGGAGAGACACATTTAGTAACGCTTTGTTTGTTGCCTTCTTTGTGACACTCTCTGCATCTGAAATATTTCAACAACCTGTTTTGCAAATAGTTGCAACCTTAATTCCTTTTGCAAGTATTTTCAAATACAAAGAGCATTTTCCTTATCACTTATTGTGGTTGTTAGTGTCCTTACTTTCATTTATGAAGTTTGTGATGCTTTCATTTTAAATCAAAAAATCTTTTTTTATTTTTTTTTTCTAGTATTCCTTTGATTTATCGAAGCTTTTACTAATTTTGCCCCCTAGTTCTTTGAACCATTGGAGAGATGGGTGAGTGGCTAAAACCACCAGTTTGCTAAACTGACGTACGGGAAACTGTACCGCGGGTTCGAATCCCGCTCTCTCCGCAAAATTGACAATAACTAATGAATGAATTAGGGATGAGAAGCCGCGCGGGTTCGTACCGCAGCGAAGCGAAGATCACGTAAGTAATCCCGCTCTCTCCGCAAAATTGACAAATAAGTTATTTGTTAAAGAAATTGTTTGCAAAATTGAATAATTTGTTTACTTTTGCACTCGCTTTTGGCGCAACGGCACTGAAAGAATTGAAATAACAAAGATGATTAGCTCGGGGCGTAGCGTAGTCCGGTCATCGCGCCTGGTTTGGGACCAGGAGGTCGCAGGTTCGAATCCTGCCGCCCCGACGAGGGGGATGAGCGATCATCCCCCTTTTTTTATATTTGGCCCCGTAGCTCAGCTGGATAGAGCAACTGCCTTCTAAGCAGTAGGTCTTTGGTTCGAATCCAAACGGGGTCACAAAAGAAACCTCGACTTTAAAAAAAGTCGAGGTTTTTCATTTTACAGTGTGTTCAAAACGCGTTTTGATAAGCGATGGTAAATGAAAAACCGAGAACTGCGTTAGCGGTTCGGGGTTTTATGCTTGTAATGGACAATTTACAACATGGATATTCAATCCAAACGGGGTCACGGAGAAGCTTCGCATTCATGCGAGGCTTTTTTTTGACAATACTTTCCAAAAAACATAAATTCTGAATACTTGAATGAAATTAGCCCCATAAGTTCAGTCCGCCGCTTTGCAAGCAACTGCCTTTACCGAAAGTTTTCGGTACTTAGGTCTTTGGTTCGAACTTTTTCATGAATTAAGGAGATTCTACTAGACTTTGATATAAAATAAATAACTCCCATACTTAAATTGTTGGAATAGTATAACTGCAATCCTGTGATTTTAGATTTTTCTTTTCAATTGGATTGCTTTATTTATAACAATTGGTATTCTCATTGTTTTTGTATTTAATCTACTCTACCGAATAAACCTTCTTACCTTTGATAAACGTATACGCTGCAAAATTTGGTTGGTATTCTGGTCCAGCACTTACTTTATTTACAAACACTGAAAATGTAGCTTCCTTTCCTTTTTCCAATGTGCCAAGGCGCTCTTCGTCAAAACTAGCAAATGCAGCCCAAATGGTCATTCCTTTGATACATTCTTCCAAACTAATGGATTCATTTGAATAAAATCCAGATACAGGAAAATTGTCTGAGTTTTTACGTTGCACAGCGGCGTGAATGGTTAAAAATGGATCTGTTAATTCGATTGGAAAGTCTGTTCCAATGGCCAACATTCCACATAGTTGCAATAACGATTTGTACGCATAAGCTCCTTTCATGCGTTCTTTTCCGAGACGTGCTTCTGCCCATCGTTGGTCTGAAACAGCATGTGTTGGCTGCACGGAAGCAAATATTCCATATTGACTGAACAGCGAAAAGTCTTTAGGATCGATTACCTGTGCATGTTCAATTCTCCAACGATGATCTTTGTTTACTTCAAAAATCCCCTTGTAAATACTTAATAAAAGGTTATTGGTTGAATCTCCAATTGCATGCGTGTTCATTTGGTAACCCGTCAATTCACAAATCGTTGCAATGCGCTTCATTTCAGCGACAGGTGTTGTGAGAACTCCAAAATGTGCATGATCATCTGAATACGGCTTTTTAAGTAGGGCACCACGAGAACCCAATGCTCCATCACCCATCACTTTAAAGCTGCGTATCGATAAATTTTTATAGTGATAAATTCCATTTTTTCTCGCGAATGCAATGTTCTCTTTCGAAGGCATTAACATGGCATAGGTGTTCAATCTAAAATCATGCTGGTCGATTAATTCTTTGAAAAAGGCGATGTCTTTGTTTTCAATTCCTGCCTCGTGAACGCCTGTAATTCCATATTGAAACAATTCATGTTGAACATCAAGCATGGCCTGAATTAGTTCTTTTTTAGGATATTCTGGAATTAAGGAATAAACAGAATTCATAGCATTGTCAACTAACAACCCTGTACACTTTCCATCTTTTACATGTATGATTCCTCCATCGACAGCTGTTGTCGGTGTGATGTTCGCCAATTTTAATAAGGCATCATTGGCTAATAAAGCATGTCCATCAATTCGAATCAAACAAACTGGTGTTGTTGGAAACAGTTTGTTCAATTGTTCATTTGTCGGAAATTCGGTCGTTCCCCACAATGATTGATCCCAACCTCGACCTAAAATGAACTTTCGATTGTGCTTACTTTGGTATTTTTCCAAGCGCACCAAGACTTCATCAAACGATTTTGAGCCGACCAAATCAGCACTTAAAAGTTGTTTTGCATAAGATAACATGTGTCCGTGGGCATCGGTAAAACCGGGGTAAACATCCTTTCCGGCAGCATCAATTTCTTCGTCAGCAGTGTATTTGTTTAAGATTTGACGTTCGGCACCTAACTCAACAATTTTTCCATCCTTGATCGCCATTGCTTCAAAAACTTCCGCTTTGTCATTCATGGTGTGAATTTGAGCATTATGGATAATTAAATCCACAGATTTTCCTTTGAAACAACTCGTCAAAACAACCAATAATAAAGCAAAGATTCCGCTCTTTTTAACAACACACCAATTACACATAAGCTTGAGTATTTTTTTTCAAAGATATAGATTGATTCAGGAAATTCATGTCTTTTTATTCAATTCATGATTTTTACTTTACGCCAATTCTGAATCAGCAATCTTTCGTATCTTTGCCCCCAAATTTAATGACAAATGGAGACCCCAAAAACGTATGAGCCGTTAAAGGCAGAGGAGAAATGGTATGCACATTGGATGAATAAAGGATATTTTCATTCAGAACCTGATAACCGTGAAGCGTATACGGTCGTCATTCCACCTCCGAATGTCACTGGGGTTTTGCACATGGGGCACATGTTGAACAATACAATTCAAGATGTATTGGTTCGTCGCGCGAGAATGTTGGGTAAAAATGCTTGTTGGGTTCCTGGAACAGATCATGCATCGATTGCAACAGAGGCGAAGGTGGTTCAGAAATTACGTCAAGAAGGAATTAAAAAATCGGATTTAACACGTGAAGAGTTCTTAAAACATGCTTTCGAATGGAAAGATAAGCACGGTGGAATTATCTTGGAACAGTTGAAGAAATTAGGTGCTTCTTGCGATTGGGAACGTACCAACTTCACAATGGATCCAGCTTATTCTGAATCGGTTCTTGATGTGTTTATCGATTTATACAAAAAAGGAAAGATTTACCGTGGAGTGCGAATGGTGAACTGGGATCCAGAAGCTTTAACTGCACTTTCTGATGAAGAAGTATTGCACAAAGAAGTCAATTCTAAGTTGTTTTATGTTCGCTATAAAATCGCGGGAAGTGAAGATCAATGGTTAACAATTGCGACAACACGTCCAGAAACAATTTTGGGTGACTCAGCGATTTGCATTAATCCAAATGATGAGCGCTTTAAGCATTTGCACGGAAAACAAGCGATTGTTCCAATTGCAAATAGAACCATTCCAATTATTCAAGATGAATATGTTGACATGGAATTTGGAACTGGATGTTTGAAAGTAACGCCTGCGCACGATACAAATGACTACGATTTAGGAAAGAAACACAATCTTGAAACAATCGATATTTTCAATGACAACGGAACATTGAACGACCACGGAATGCACTATGTTGGGATGGATCGTTTTGAAGTTCGTAAAGCAATTGAAAAAGAATTATACGACAAAGGTTATTTAGTAAAAACAGAAGATCACATTAATAAAATTGGTTTTTCTGAACGTACAAATGCAGTCATTGAACCTAAATTATCACTTCAATGGTTTGTTGACATGAAAGAATTGTCAGCACCAGCATTGGATAATGTAATGAATGGAAACATTAAATTCCATCCAGAAAAGTTCAAAAACACCTACAAGCATTGGATGGAAAACATCAAAGATTGGTGTATTTCACGTCAGTTGTGGTGGGGACATCAAATTCCGGCTTGGTACTACGGTGCAGGTTCTGAAGAATATGTTGTAGCGAAAACAATTGAAGAAGCTATTGAATTAGCAACTGCTAAAGCAGACAGAACGATTTCAGCTGCCGATTTGAAACAAGACGAAGATGTATTGGATACTTGGTTCTCAAGTTGGTTGTGGCCAATTTCTGTTTTCGACGGTTTGACAAAGCCTGGTAACGAAGAAATTAAATACTATTATCCAACAAATGATTTAGTGACAGCACCAGAAATTATGTTCTTCTGGGTGGCTCGAATGATCATTGCAGGATATGAATACCTTGGTGATTTACCGTTCAAAAATGTGTATTATACGGGAATTGTACGCGATAAACTGGGACGTAAAATGTCGAAATCTTTAGGGAATTCACCAGATCCAATTGAATTGATTGAGCAATATGGAGCTGATGGCGTTCGAATGGGAATTTTGATTTCTTCACCAGCTGGAAATGATTTACCATTCGATAGCTCTCAATGTGAACAAGGTCGAAACTTCACGAATAAAATTTGGAATGCTTATCGCTTAGTAAGTGCTTGGGAAGTAAGAGAAATCGAACAACCTAAATCATCTGTCAAAGCAATTGAGTGGTTCAATGCGAAATTCAATAAAGAATTAGCAGAAATCAACGACTTGTTCGATAAATTCAGAATTTCTGAAGCCTTAATGACTTTGTATAAATTGGTTTGGGATGATTTCTGTTCTTGGTACTTAGAAATGATTAAACCGGGTTACGAACAACCAATTGATGCAGTAACATTAGAAGCGACAAAAGATTTCTTCGAAAAAATCTTGAAATTGATTCAACCATTTACACCGTTCATTGCTGAAGAACTGTGGCATTTGATCCGTGAGCGTCAAGAAGGAGATGATATCATTATTGCTACATGGCCTATAGTTGAAGCTGTGGATGAAACTGTTTTAGCATCCTTCTCGAAAGCAGAAGAAGTGATTACAAACATTCGTAACGTGCGTAAGCAAAATAATATTGCTAATAAGGTAAAAATGGATTTGTTCATCAAGAAAAATGCTGAAATTGATAGTTCATTTGATGCCGTTTTGGTTAAGATGGGAAACCTTTCTCAGTTGGAATATGTAACAGAGAAAGTTGGAAATGCAAACTCATTCTTGGTAAATTCAAATGAATATTACATTCCATTTGGTGATACGATTGATATCGAAGCTGAAAAGAAAAAAATCAACGAAGAATTAGATTATACAAGAGGATTCTTGCAAAGTGTTCAGAAGAAATTACAAAATGAAAAGTTCATGGCTGGAGCGCCAGAACAAGTAGTTGCAATGGAACGCAAAAAAGAAGCAGATGCTTTGAGTACAATTGCAGTTTTAGAAGATAAATTAGCTTCTTTGAAATAAAGATTTATTTAAGCTCTAAGAATCCCTCCAGCAATGGAGGGATTTTTTTAATGCCGTAAAATCAATTACTTCCAATGCTCCTTTTTGCGTAGCAGTCATTGTTGCCCAATCTTCATGGCATGGCTCGTTAATTGAAATTCCCATAGTTTCGATATGTTGGTAAAACGTAAAAATGACTTGATAAGTTGTCTTGACTAGTCAAATTGCATGTTATACGATTGTTTTAACATATTTTTTAAGCTCTTAACATTTCACTTAGGGTGAATAACACATATTTCTCTTATTTTAGCTCAATACTTATTGAAGTTAACCTTGAAAATTACTAATGAACAATTCATCTATTCCACTTTCACCTTTCAGTTGCACTTATTCTTCACACGTCCCTGAAATACTTTTCAAATTAAATTGTTCAATTGCAGTTACTACCTATCAAGCTGGAAAATTAGTTTTTCTTTCAGCCAAGGATGAAGAAAGTATTATTCAATTGCCAAGAACATTTGATAAGCCAATGGGAATAGCGGTTGACTCTGTGAAAGATAAACTTGCATTGGCATGCAAAGAAGAGGTAATGGTATTTGCCAATTCAAAAGACTTAGCAGAGTATTATCCAACTGCTCCACAAAAATACGATGCGTTGTACATGCCGCGTGTGACTTATCATACAGGTCCATTGGATATCCATGATCTATATTTTGGTGAAGGAAATCAATTGTATGCGGTGAATACCTTGTTTTCTTGTGTTATGAAGGTTGATGATGATTATAATTTTACCCCGTATTGGAAACCAAACTTCATTGATAAACTTGTTTCTGAGGACAGATGCCATTTAAACGGTATGGCAATGTTGAATGGAAAACCTAAATATGCGACTGCATTTAACACAGGGAATTCCTTTCAAAGTTGGAGAGAAAATGTAACGACAACGGGAGTAATCATCGATATAGAAACGAATGAACTAATTGTGGAAGGCTTGGGAATGCCGCATTCACCAAGAATTTACAATGGAGAATTGTACTGTTTACTTTCGGCAACAGGCGAATTAATAAAGGTGAATGTTACTGAAAAAAGCTATGAAGTTGTCTTGAAAATTCCTGGTTTCGTTCGTGGAATGGATTTGCATAAAGATTATTTGTTCGTCGGACTTTCGAAATTGAGAAAGAATTCATCAACTTTTGCCAAATTAAATTTTGCTGATTCAGCGAATGAAGCAGGAATTGTCATTGTTCATCTTCCAACAGCTAGTATTGCTGGGAAAATTACTTACCAAACATCCTTGGATGAAATTTATGACATACACATTTTAGCGGATAAAAAACGACCAAATATATTAAACACCTTGAGTCAAGATTATAAAAAAGGACTCATGACGCCTGAAGCAACATTTTGGGCAAAACCTGAATAATTAACTAAGTAATCACTAAATTAAATTGAATGAGAAAGACACATTATTCAAGAAAGACGAGGCAATTGAAACGATTGATTCATGAGTTAAAAGAAGCTCATACGTTGAATCAGACCATTGCGGTAAAACGAATCAAAGCAAAAATTAAAACACTAATTCAACAGTTGGTTGGTGTGTTTTCAAAGTACCAACTTCGCAATGTTCTAGGCTCTGCAGCGCTTGTAATAGGTTTGGCAACAGCGAATTCTACGGCTCAAGCTCAAAATTTTGCAGCACCAATTCAAAATGCGTTTGGTTTAACACCAACTCCAACTCAGTTTGGAGGTTTAACAATGGCCGACATGGATGGCGATGGCGATTTAGATATCCTTCAAGGTCAATACTACGGTGCAATCGATTATTTTGAGAATACTGGAACAGCATCAGCTCCGGTTTTTGGAACTCCTCAAACAAATCCATTTGGATTGGTGAATTCAGCAAATATTTCGATACCAACAGCAGCAGATTTGGATAATGATGGAGATTTCGATTTGTTAGTTGGAGAATTTTACGGTAATATTTTGTATTTCGAAAATAATGGAACGACAATATCACCAAGTTTTGCTTCGCCTGTACAAAATCCTTTTGGGTTAGTTCCTGCTTATTTAGTAGGTGCGCCAACTTGTGCAGATATTGATAATGATGGTGATTTAGATTTATTGGTAGGTGAGTATTATGGAAATTTACAATTTTTCGAAAATACAGGTACCCCAACGTCGCCAAACTTTGCAGCGCCAGTCCAAAATCCATTTGGATTGACTCCAGCATACATGTTAGCTTTCCCAGTTTTTGGGGATCTTGATTTGGATGGCGATTTGGATTTAATGGTTGGAGAATATTATGGGAATAATCAATTTTTTGAAAACACGGGTACTTCGAGTGCGCCATTGTTCGCGGCTCCTGTATCAAATCCTTTCGGATTGACAGCTGTGGTTCAATTATCTTGTCCAACGCTTGGAGATTTGGATAACGATGGAGATTTGGATTTGTTAGTGAATGAATATTATGAGAATACTCAGTATTTTGAAAATACGCAGTTCAATGCCTCAGTGAAAGAATTGGAACAAACGGCAGCAATTTTTCCGAATCCATTTGTTTCTGAAGTGACAATTGAAAGTAAATCGAACATCGATAAAGTCGAAATATTTAGTATTGCAGGACAATTGGTTAAAACAATAGATAATCCTACTTCAACACTTGATCTTAAAGAGTTAGATCCTGGTATGTATTTATTCAATGCCTATTCGGAGGGTGAAATCGTTGCAACGGAGAAACTGAAAAAACAGTAAATTCTGAAAAGCAAATGAAAGGGTGTTCAAATGAGCGCCCTTTTTTTGTGGCAACTGAAATCATTAATCTTCGTTTGTTATCTATGAAAAGAAAACTGTTTCTTTGTTGTTTGCTGCTCATTGCAACGACTTCCGTTTTTAGTCAAGCTTGCGATTCGTGCAGTGTTTACATACCAAATGCAATAACACCGGATTGTGATGAATTTGAATGCGAATATTTGGAAATCCGAAGCAATTGTGAAATGAAAGAATTCAAATTGGAAATTTACAACCGTTGGGGTGAATTAGTGTTTGTAAGTTCCGATGATAAAAAACGATTTGACAGTTCTGATGTCAAAAATGGTGTTTTTCTGTTGAAATTTCAATGCTTATTTTGTGAAAGAAACCCTTATTCTTATGAAGGGATTCTACATGTTATTCGTTGAGAAGAATTTAATCTAAAAAACCTTATTTTTTCTTGTACAAAATGCTTTCAACAGTGTTACGAGAAATGTAATGGTAATTCTTTTTTGCTCGTTCAAATACTTCGCGTGCCCATGCTAGATTTTCTGGAGTTTTAGCTAGTTCTTGATAAATAGGAGCAAGGTATTTTCTACGACCAACTTTCATCAAGAATTTCTCCATGCTCGGACGAATATCATCATAGCCTGAGTTGATTCCAAGAACGTACCATTCATTCATAATCTCTGCATTACCCCAGTTCTTGAAGTTCAAATGCTTGTCCAAGTTTCGCATCAATTCGGGATCAATTTTCTTCGGTAAACGACGAATGAACATTTGCCATTCTTGCGCAATGTACTTGTCACGCGTAAGCTGATTGATTTGTTTTTTCTTTCTTTTACGACCTTTTATTTTAATCCATTTAATTTCTTTCTTGAAAATATCTTCACCAGATGCAAAACGGTCTGCTAACAGTTTGATTTGTTCAAAACGAGGAGAAACAATTTTCAAGCAATTACTCGGAAGTCCTTTCTCATAAATCCATTCATCCGTGTTGAAATTTAAATCATTCGGTTCTAACAGATTTGAATTAAGGTATTTTACAAATGATTCAGTATTGATTGTTTTGAACGCATACGTTTTGAAGTAAGATTTTAAAAACGCATCAAATTTTTCTCTACCTGCAGCTTGTTCCAGTGTTTTTAAGAAAAAAGCACCTTTTGTGTAAGCGATATCCGTCATTCCATCATCTGGATTTCTGCCCGATAAAGCTAATTTCAATTTTGTGTCATCTGGAAAATCTCCAGCTTCAATCGCCTTGATTTCATCTTGCAACTCTTGGAATTCAATCAAGGCTAACATGTCCGAAATTTCTTTTCCATAAAGCGATTCCATGATGCGATTTTCAAAGTAAACCGTAAAACCTTCATTTAACCAGAAATCATCCCATGAACTATTGGTAACCAGATTCCCTGACCATGAATGCGCCAATTCGTGGGCAACAACAGAAACCAAACTTCGATCACCTGCTAATAATGTTGGGTTCACAAATGTTAACCTTGGATTTTCCATTCCACCAAAAGGAAACGAATAGGGTAGAACAATCAAATCATATTGTTCCCATTGGTATTTTCCGTACAATTTTTCTGCTGCACGGATCATTTTTGGTAAGTCGCCAAACTCATTTACGCATTGATAAATAAGTTGCGGTTCAGAATAAACACCACACGTAGGTCCTAATTTGCGATAAGTTAAATTTCCAACAGCTAAAGCAATCAAATAACACGGAATTGGCTGACGCATTTGAAATTCGTAAATACCTTGATCGTTCTTTTTCGTTGGATTTTCAGCACTCATTACGGCCATTAAATCACTCGGAACCTTCACTTTCGCTGAGTAGGTAATGCGGTTGGCTGGTGAATCTTGTAAAGGAATCCATGAACGTGTAAGAATTGCTTCGCCTTGCGTGTACATGTAAGGGAATTCCTTTCCTGCAGTCAACTCAGGACTCAACCAATCAATCGCCTCAGTTGCATCAGTCGTTTGATAGTAAATGTTGACATACTTTGTTGTTGGTTCTACTTTCACCAATAATGGTTGACCAAGAATTGAATCTTTGTCCCATTGTCCGATCATGAAACTTGTTTCTTTTTCATTTGTTTTGCCAAGTGTGATTTTTTGAATCTTCAATCCTTTGATGTCAAAAATCGCCGTATCGGTTCCGTTATTGACCATTTCATGTCGCGCAACACCATAAATCGTTTGATTTTTAAAATTTACATCGATGTCCAAATGCAAGTGCTTTGTGTGAATTTGATGCACATTTGAATAACTATGATTGTCGAAAGTTGAATCTGCTAGTATTTCAGTTGGGCTCACATTTTTTTGTTGAGCTTCATCACAAGAGGTTACCGCAAAACATGCGAATAATGAAAGAAATAAGAATTGGAGAAATTTCATGTTATTTTTTGCAGTTGCACAAATTTAATAAATTTTTGGGGATAGGAAATGAGATTTGGAATTCAACTCAATGAAATGCACTAGATTATTTTGTGTCGAATTCAAATGCTCTAAAACCCTGAATATCTAAAATTTTAAAAGACTAGATAATTAGTCTTTTGAATGTTTAATCGAATGAAAACTCGTTGAGAATAATCACTGAATCATTTACTTTATATCCGCATCCATCGTCAAATAGCGAATCACATCCGCTGCGCCAATCAATCCAAACAAGGCAGGCATGTAACTTACTGTTCCGTAAAATGAACGTTTGAAATTCGCTCCATTGGTCATTTTTAGTGATGATTTTTGTTGAATTTCAGAAGAAAATACAGCTCGAACAGATTTAAATCCAATTCCTCTTCTACGCAAACGCTTTTTAACGTGGGCAGCTAGTTTACAATTGTATGAATTTTCCAAACTTGCTACGAGTACTTGACTTGGGTCGGTTTTACCACCGGCTCCGAAGTGTGAAATAATTTTAACTTTCAATCGCTTACAAGCGACAATCCATTCAATTTTTGGCGTAACAGAATCAATGCAATCCATCACGTAATCAGGTTTGTATTCGGACAATAATGTCCAAACACGTTCTGGTAATACGAATTCTTCAACGATGTTTAACTTCAACTCAGGATTAATATCCAATAATCGTTCTCCAAGAACAACTGCTTTGTTTCGACCAATTGTTGAGTCCAATGCTGTCAATTGTCGGTTTTTATTGGTTGGATCAAACACGTCTCCATCAATAATTGTCATTGTCCCAACACCTGAACGTGCAATGAATTCGGCGGCAAATGAACCAATTCCACCCAATCCTACAATTAATACATGAGCGTTTTGTAGCTTTTCCATTTTCTCCGCACTCATGATCAGTTCAGTGCGCTCTAGCCAGTTATTCATTTGGTAAATACGAGTTTAAAATTTTCTTCAAGTTGCTTTTCTAATTCCGACAAAGGTATATTTTTTAGTTCTGAAACTTTCTGATAGATTTCTTCAATTGTACAAGATGCATCATCCGTTTCAAGAAAAAGGCGATCCAAGGGAATGTTTATAAGTGCATTTTGTAGCGATAGTGATGTTAAAATAGCTTGACCTAGACTTATATAAATTCCTTCATTCAAAACTTCTTTTGTTAAAGCAGCTTTCGAAAATCCATGAAAAATCCAAGGTTGTTTTGGTTTTAATTCACGTTTTAAGTTTTTTAATTCATTCCATGCTTTCACGCAATGAAGGATAACAGGTAGTTTATGTTGTTCTGCCAATTGAATTTGCTGTTTAAAAATAGTCATTTGTCGAACCAAATTTGGACCTTTCAGTTTGTCAAGACCAATTTCACCAACAGCTAAGCAATTCTCTTCTGACAAAACTTGGCTCATTTCATTGATTTTTTCATCCCATCGTTCAATTTCCCAAGGATGAATCCCAAAGGAAAAATACTCAGGCACAAGGTCTTCAAATGTTCGATTAACAACTTCTATTTGTCGACCAGTGTTTCTATGGGTGTGAATGTTTATCAACATTGTTTACTCAGTTATCATACAAAGAACGAATATTTAGAATAAATTTTATATTTTCACGGCTTAAACTTTATAAATGAATATGGAAAATTCTGTACAAAAAGGTCATCCAAAAGGATTGTATCTATTGTTCTTTACTGAGATGTGGGAGCGTTTTAGCTATTATGGAATGCGAGCTATTTTTACGCTTTTCATGGTAAATGCTTTGATGTTCGATAAATCACTTTCATCAACAGTTTATGGAAATTACACTGGATTAGTTTATTTGACGCCACTAATTGGAGGATACGTTGCTGACAGATACTGGGGAAATAGAAGATCTATTTTTGTAGGTGGTGTTATGATGGCTATTGGTCAGTTTTTCATGTTCTTGGCTGGTAGTTTTTACACTGAAGTTGGATTTGCAACGACGATGATGTTTACTGGTTTAGGATTCTTAATTTTTGGAAATGGATTCTTCAAACCGAATATTTCTACAATGGTAGGTCAGTTGTATCCAGAAGGTGATAAGCGAGTTGATGCTGCATTTACGATTTTCTACATGGGGATTAACTTAGGAGCGTTTATAGCGCCTCTTGTAACAGGTACTTTGGGTGAGGTCTACGATGCGGAAGGATTAATTGTTCCTGCGGCATTTAAATGGGGATTCTTAGCGGCTTGTATCGGTATGATTATCAGTACAATTTCATTTGAGTTATTAAAAAACAAATATATCGTTTCTCCAACGGGTGAAGCAATTGGTGCTAAACCGAAGAAAATTGAAAAACCTGTTTCTGAGAAAAAATCAATGGATTTTGGTTCAATCATTAAATGGGGAGGAGTTTCACTTTTGATTTTTGTTGTTTTCAAAGGTTTGGTTGGATTTGATTTAATTGGTGCATTCATTTATACCTTGTGTATCGTTGCTCCAGCGTCTATTATTACAGATAAATCGCTAACATCCGTTGAAAAACAAAAGATTTGGGTAATTTTTATCATTGCATTCTTCGTTATTTTCTTCTGGTCTGCATTTGAACAAGCAGGTGCTTCATTAACCTATTTCGCTGAAGAACAAACAGATAGAAACTTCTTCGGAAAAGTAATTCCTGCATCAGCATTTCAGAGTGTAAACGCAGTAGCAATTGTAATTTTTGCTCCATTGTTTGTTTGGTTATGGGGTGTTTTAGGAAAAAGAAATCTTGAACCTGCATCGCCATTTAAACAAGCGTTAGGACTTTTCCTATTGGCTGTTGGTTATTTGGTAATTGCTTTTGGTGTTAAAGGAATTGATCCTTCTGCCAAAGTGAGCATGATTTGGTTAATTAGCTTATATACGATTCACACATTTGGTGAATTATG
>JALQYQ010000013.1 GCA_023262855.1 Crocinitomicaceae bacterium | reverse complement strand
ATTCATAATTCATAATTCATAATTCATAATTCATAATTCATAATTCATAATTCATAATTCATAATTCATAATTCATAATTCATAATTCATAATTCATAATTCATAATTCATAATTCATAATCTTTTTCTTAATCACAAATCACAAATCACAAATCAGAAATCAGAAATCACAAATCCAGAATCACAAATTCTTGTAAGAAGCTTATCTTTGTAAAAAATCAAGCACGTGTTCGTACAAACAAATTCAATTCAAGCCGTTAAAGCGTATTTCAAGGAAAGACTTCATCATCAATTTTCGGAAAGTGAATTGAAAGCAATGTTGAAAGTGGCAATTTGCGAACGCTTGAAACTTTCGTCTGCTGACTATTTGCTGTGCGATTCGAACCTGTTATCAGAATCAGACTTGCTGTATTTTAGAAGTATCGTTAAGCGCTTAAAAACCAATGAGCCTTTTCAATACATTCTTGGTAAAACAGAATTTTATGGACTGGAAATTAAATGTGATTATCGCGCGTTGATTCCACGTCCCGAAACGGAAGAATTGGTAGAGTGGGTGTTGCAGTCTGCGAAACAGAACTCCAGGATGATCGATTTTTGCACAGGAACAGGTTGTATCGCTTTAGCACTAAAGCATGAATTGCCAACTTCGACAATTTTTGCTACTGATTATTCTGAGGAGGCAATTTGTTTGAGTAAAGAAAATGCTCAAGCATTGAATTTGAATGTTTCTTTCATCTTGCACGATGCGCTTTCTGATCAACTTCCAAGTACATTGACTGAACAGTCGATTGATATTATTGTATCTAATCCGCCCTACATTCCTGAACTAGATAAACAAGAAATGCAAGCAAATGTCTTGGACTACGAACCACACATGGCTTTGTTTGTTGAAAATGAAAACGCGTTGATTTTTTATAAAACAATCGCAAGGCAAGCAGCTAAATTATTAACGGAGAATGGATTGTTGTTTTTTGAAATTCATGAACGATTAGCAAATGAAACAAAGGAGGCAATCGAAGCGCTTGGATTTATAGACGTTGAAATTCGAAAAGATCTTCAAGGTAAAGACCGAATGATTAAAGCGCGTTTTCCATCGTTCAACTAGAACTAGGAAATTCTATTGTTGAAAAATTCTGATTTTTACTTCCAACCGAAACATAACAATTAAGTTATTTCAACTTATTTTCACGTCATGAATAAATTGGACGCTAAAGAAGAAATTCTGAAGTTATCAGAAGAAATCAATCACCATAATCATTTGTATTATGTAGAAAGTAATCCTTCTATTTCGGATTACGATTTTGATCAATTGTTGAATCGTTTGCAAGACTTGGAAAAACAATTTCCTGAATATGCATTTGATTACAGTCCAACAAAGCGGGTAGGTGGAGACATCACAAAGAAGTTTGAAACGGTTGTTCATCGTTTTCCAATGCTTTCGCTTTCCAATACGTATTCAGAAGAAGAAATTGAAGAATGGGAAACGCGCTTGAAGAAATTAGCGGAAGGTGAATTGGAATATGTTTGTGAATTAAAATATGACGGTGTTGCAATTGGGATTCGTTATGAAAATGGTGTGTTAACAAGAGCAGTAACACGTGGAGACGGTACACAAGGGGAAGATGTAACAGCCAATGTGAAAACAATTCGTACAATTCCACTGAAACTTAAAGGAAACTTTCCAAACGATTTCGAAATACGTGGTGAAATTTTCATGCCACTAAAGAATTTTCAAAAACTAAATGAAGAACGTGAAGAAAATGGTGAAGCGCTTTTCGCAAATCCCAGAAATACGGCTTCTGGAACATTGAAAATGCAAGATTCTAAAGTCGTTGCAGAACGTGGCTTGGATTCATACTTGTATGGCGTTTATGGAACAGATCTTAATTTACCAGGACATTTCGAAGCGGTTGAAACAGCAAGTTCCTGGGGATTCAAAGTTCCGCAAACGCAACAAAGATTCATTCAAAAAACCAATTCAATTGAAGGAATCATGCAATTCATTCATTATTGGGATAAAGAACGTCACAATTTACCATTTGAAATAGATGGTGTTGTGATTAAAGTGAATGATTACGAGCAACAACGCAAATTAGGATTTACAGCAAAATCGCCACGTTGGGCAATTGCGTATAAATTTAAAGCGGAACGCGTTGAAACAAAATTGATTGAAGTGACTTACCAAGTTGGTAGAACGGGTTCAATTACTCCAGTAGCCAATTTAACGCCTGTTCAATTGGGTGGGACAACTGTAAAACGTGCTTCATTACATAATTCGGATCAAATCGAAAAACTGGATTTGCACGATGGAGATTTTGTTTACGTTGAAAAAGGAGGTGAAATTATTCCGAAAATTGTTGGAGTCAACTTGAACAAACGTGATGCATCAGCAACTAAAATTCATTACATCGAGAAGTGTCCTGAATGTCAAACTGAATTATTTAGAAAAGAAGGAGAAGCGAATCACTATTGTCCGAATGAAGATTCGTGTCCGCCGCAAATGAAAGGAAAATTAGAGCATTTCATCAGTCGAAAAGCATTGAATGTTGATGGTTTGGGCGCTGAAACGATTGATGCCTTGTATGATAAAGGTTTAATTCGAAATCAGGCTGATTTATACGATTTAACATTTGATCAAGTTGTTAACTTGGAACGCATGGCCGACAAATCAGCGAATAACTTATTGCTTGGTTTAAAAGCTTCAACAAATGTTCCGTTTGAACGTGTGTTATTTGCCATTGGAATTCGTTTTGTAGGAGAAACGGTGGCTAAAAAACTTGCGAAACATTTCAAAAACATTGATGCCTTGAAAGCTGCGTCTTTTGATGATTTGGTAAATGTGGAAGAAATAGGTGAGAAGATTGCGATTTCTGTTCAGCAGTATTTCTTGAATAAAGAACATTTAGCATTAATTGAACGCTTACGTGCTGCAGGTTTGCAATTTGAAATCGTTGAAAAGGAAGGTGCTTCGAATAAATTGGAAGGAAAGGCATTTGTTGTTTCAGGTGTTTTTACATCTTTCTCGCGCGATGAAATCAAAGAAGTAATTGAATCAAACGGTGGGAAAAATGTTTCTTCCATTTCAAGTAAAACAGATTTCGTAGTTGCCGGAGAAAATATGGGGCCAGCGAAATTGAAAAAAGCAAGTGATTTAGGAATTACGATTCTTAGTGAGGATGAGTTTATTCAGCTATTAGGATAGATTTTCTACAAGAATTTTAACGATTACTGTTATTCATGTTTGAATGTCAATAAATCTCCTTTGGCACAGCATCTCTCCAAGCTTAAAAACGTATTTTTGTACTGTTAAAAATGTACCAACATTAAAATTGTCAGTATGAACAATCCATTTACAGGTTCTGGAGTTGCATTAGTCACTCCATTCAATGCAGATTTCTCAATCAATTTTGAGGCAGTTCGAAAATTAGTTCGTCTTCAAATAGAAGGTGGAACAGATTTTTTAGTCGTTCAAGGAACAACTGGAGAATCTCCAACCTTAAGTCAAGAAGAGAAAATGCAATTACTAGAAACTGTAATTGATGAAAATAAAGGTCGTTTAAAGATTGTTTATGGCGTTGGTGGCAACAATACAATTGCTGTTGGTGAAACTTTGAAAAAAGTACCAGCTGGGGTTGATGGAATATTATCTGTTTCTCCATACTACAACAAACCGACACAAAAAGGAATTATTGAGCACTTCAAATACATTTCATCGTGTACTCATTTGCCAATTATCTTGTACAATGTGCCAGGCAGAACAGGCTCAAACATGCTTGCGGAAACAACTTTGGAATTAGCAAAAATTAGCAATGTCGTTGCAATGAAAGAAGCGTCTGGAAACATGGAGCAGATCATGGAATTGATTCGTTTACGTCCAGAAGGATTTGGAATTCTGAGTGGTGACGATGCGATTACGATGCCGTTAATTGCTGCTGGTGCTGATGGAGTTATATCGGTTGTTGCAAATGCATTGCCAGAGAAATTTAGTAAAATGGTTCATGCTTCTCAAGCGGAAGAGTTGGCAATAGCACGTAAAGAGCATTATGATTTATTACCAATTACAAAAATGTTCTTTGAAGAAGGAAATCCTGGCGGTGTGAAAGTTGCTTTGGCAGTTCGAGGAATCATGGATGAAACAATGCGTTTACCGTTAATGCCTGTTTCAGATGGTTTGAGAGCTAGAATTACAGCTGAAACGAAGAAATTAACAGCAAATTAATACAAGGAAAACTTGACAACAGATTCCCAAATAAACACTTACAAAGCGATTGTTACTGCAATACAAGACGCGAAAAACATTGTTATAACTTCACATAAATCACCCGATGGAGATTCAATTGGAAGTTCCTTGGCATTGTTTCATTTTATGAAAGCGCTTGGGAAATCATCTGTGGTTTGTCATCCCGATAAAGCGCCAAACTTTTTACTTTGGGTAGAAGGAGCCTTGGATATTTTGTCGTTTGAAGAACAACAAGATGAGGTGATTCAAAAAATGCACGATGCCGATTTGATTTTCTGTTTGGATTATAATTCTGCAGACCGCGTTGGGAAAGATATGCAACCCTTGTTGGAACAAGCAAGTGCTAAGAAAATAATGATTGATCATCACATGCATCCAGCAGATTTTTGTGAAATCATAGTTTCTGAAACAAGTGTTTGTTCAACATCACAATTAATTTATGAATTAATAGATCAATCGGGTAATAAGGCTTTGTTGAATGAACACATCGGCGTTCCAATATATTTGGGAATTATGACTGATACAGGTTCTTTTCGCTTCCCATCTGTTCAGGCACGTACACATGAAATTTTGGCTGAATTGATTCGAACTGGAATCAAACATTATGAAATTCATGAAAAAGTATACGACACGAATACAGTAGATCGTTTGCAATTAAGAGGTTATGCTTTAAGTGAAAAGTTGGAACTAATTGAAAACTACCCTGTTGCATTAATTTCTGTAACCGAAGAAGAATTAAATCGTTTTCACTACCAGAAAGGTGATACGGAAGGATTGGTAAATGTTGCTTTGTCTGTTGATAGAATCAAAGTTGCAGCGTTTTTTGCAGAAAAAGATGGAGCAGTTAAAATATCTTTCCGATCAAAAGGAGAATATTTTGTGAATGAATTGGCGAATGATTATTTCGAAGGTGGTGGACACAAATATGCTGCAGGAGGAATTAGTCATGATTCATTAGAAAATACAATTAATAAGTTCAAGTCATTGATACCAACATATTTTAAATGAATAAATTAAGTGTTCTTGTTTTGTTGTTGATTTTCGCTGCTTGCGGTGAGGAGAAAAAGGAAATGCCAAAAATTGATTGGGACCAAGAGAAATCGACTAAGTTCAACAAAGAATTGGCGATTGAAGAGGAAATCAATATCAAACTGTATTTGGAACACCATCGTTCTTGGCAAATGATAAAAACAGGTTCAGGTTTACAGTATTACATTTATGAGCACGGAACGGGGGAGCACACGGCGGCTGTTGGGGAAATTGCTCAAGTTGAAATGAAACTTTCGTTGCTAGATGGAACTGAATGTTACGCAACAAAGTCAGATGAATACGAAGAATTTGTGATTGACAAAAGCGATATCGAAACTGGAATTCAAGAAGGAATCAAGAAGTTAAAAGTTGGAGATAAAGCCAAATTGATTATTCCTAGCCATTTAGCCCATGGTTTGGTTGGAGACATGGATAAAATTCCACCACTTTCAACGCTTGTTGTAGATATTAAATTAATTGGATTAGTCACCAAATAATTTGGAAAGATAAAACCGTAAAGAGATGAAAAAATTAATTGGAATTCTTGTTTTAGTATTGATTGCAGCCTCTTGTGATACTTCTGGTGTAAAGACGGTTAATCAACCCAAACCAAAACTTGAGGCGAATTCGAAAGATTCAAATTTGTTGGATGGTGAGTATCCAATTGTTGCAAAGAAAAAATTGGAAAATGGTCTCAAAATCGAATGGTTTGAAAAAGGAACAGGAGCTAATTTGAAATCAGGTGACTTGGTGATGATTGATTACAAGGTCAAATTGAAAGATGGAAAAGTTGTTGATGGAAATCACATGATTCACCGCACCGCAATTCCTTTTTTAATTGGTTTTGGAATGCAAACAGCTGGATGGGACATTGCCCTGAAAGAATTGAAAGTTGGTGATTTTGCAAAAATTTTAATTCCAAGTCCCCTTGCTCGAGGAGAGAAAGGAATTGAAGGTTTAATACCAGCAAATGCAGATAATTTTTTGATTATTAGAATCATAGAAAATAAAAAACCGACGAGAGTTGTTGAAGGTACAAAAGTATGGGTACTTGAAGAAAACAAGCGTAACAAGTTGAAATTCAATGAAAAGTGTGAAATGGCGTTTCATGCAATGGCAAGTTCGCCTTCATCCGCAATGTTTGTAAATACCTATCGAAATAATGAACCATTTCGTTACAAATTGACCGATCATGGTTTGGTTCCGGGTTTGAGAAATGCGTTAATAAATGCTAAAAAGTCGGATCGTATGTTTATTCTTGTACCATCCTCGGAGGCTTATGGTTCGGCGGGTTATCTTGATTTTGTTAAACCAAATGAAGATTTGTTTTACAATGTTCTTGTGATGGATGTTTCCAAAATCTAGGGCTTTTTACTATATTCGCATCGTCAAATTAGAAAATAGCAAGCATTTATAATGGTTTGCGAAAAATTGGATCATGCAAAAAGTAATCTCCATCTTCTTGTTTTTAATTGTTTTCAGCGGTTCCTATGCTCAACAAGTATTGGATACAATTGAAACCGATAACGGTAAAATGGTGATCTACGCCAATCGTACTTGGGCATATGTGAAAGATATTGGATTCAATGGGATTTTAAATCCACGTCTGCATAAAATGCTGTCTGAGGATTCTACCTTTAAATTCGTTCAATCTTGGAATAACAATGTTTGCTACACATCAGGTAGACAAAATGATTTGACTCGTTTGAAAGATACAATTTGGCTGTGTGTGCTCGAGGATGTTCATTCAGAATTCGTTTTTCCTGTTGATGGAATTGTTACTTCTCGTTATGGCTATCGAAATGGTCGCCACCACAGTGGAATTGACGTTGATTTGAACACAGGAGATACAGTGCGATCTGTTTGGTCAGGAAAGGTACGTTATGCAAAATACAATGATGGAGGCTTTGGAAATCTTGTAATTGTTCGTCACTACAATGGTCTGGAAACGTTTTACGCCCATTTAAGTAAATTGCTTGTTGTACCTAATCAAGATGTGAAGGCAGGAGATGTAATTGGTCTTGGAGGAAACACTGGACGTTCATACGGTGCTCATCTTCATTTTGAAGTTCGTTTTTATGATGCTTCAATAAATCCAGAAGAAATTATTGATTTTACAAAACGTGAAGTGAAAGATGAGAATTTATTCATTCACAAGAGTTTATTCCGTCCAGGTGCAAAACCAACAGATACGTTCGATGAACCTGGTGAAATCATTAAAGAAGAAACACCTGTTCCAGTTATCCAACCTGCGCAGCGTAAATATTACAAAGTAAGATCTGGTGACACGCTTTCTGAAATTGCGTCACGAAACAATACGACGATTTCGAAAATTTGTCAACTGAACAATATTCGACCAACAACAACCTTACAAATTGGTAGAAGTTTGCGCGTGAAATAAGGATTTAACAATCTTTCACACACGTTACTTCCGCTTTTTGTTTTACATTTGTTACCAATGACAGCAGTAAAAAAAGTTTTTCTAGCACTAGCAATCATTACAAGTATTACATCTTGTTCTGAGTACAACAAAGTTGTAAAGGGTGACGATTATGGTAAGAAGTTCGAAACAGCAAATTCCTTATTTGATAAAGGACAATACTTACGTTCGATAACCTTGTATGAGCAAATTTATCAACGCATGCCGAAAACGGGCGAAGGTGAGTTGGCTTATTTTAGAATCGGAAAAGCGTATTACGAAGAGGAAGATTATTACATGGCTGGTTATTACATGGGAGCTTTCACACAACGTTTTCCATTTAGTCCAAAAGCACAGGAAGCCATGTTTTTATCTGCAATGTGTTCCGTAAAAAATTCTCCAGAAGAATCATTGGATCAAACAGAAACAGAGCAAGCCATCAATAATTTACAGCAATTTATTGACACATATCCAAATTCACAATTAATTGATTCGTGTAATCATATCATGGATAAATTGCGTTTTAAATTGGAAACGAAAGATTACCATGCAGTGAAACAATACGCGAAAACTGAAAATTATCGTGCAGCTGTTACGAGTGCATTGACATTTGTGGAAGACTTTCCTCGTTCAACTTATAAGGAAGAGATCTATTATATTTTGGTTAAAAACTCTCAATTACTTACTGTAAACAGTATTGATGATAAAAAATGTGAGAGAATTGAACAAACTATTGAAAGATATCGTACTTTTGTGACAGAATTCCCTAATACGCAATATAAACGTGAGATGGATAACATACACGATGAAATGCAAAAGGACTTCGAAGTTTTATGTACTCAGGTAAAAAAATAACAATGAATTTTAAAAATAGTACTGCAGAGCGTTCAACAATTACACGCGACACAATCAAAATGGAAAAAGAGACTGGTAACATTTACGAGTCAATTGTTGCTATGGCGAAAAGATCAAATCAGATTAGTGTTGAGTTAAAAGAAGAGTTGACTCAAAAATTGCAAGAATTTGCATCTTCTACAGATAACTTAGAGGAAATTTTTGAAAATCGTGAGCAAATTGAGATTTCTAAATTCTACGAAAAATTGCCTAAGCCAGTTGCTATGGCGATGCAAGAATTGTTGGAAGATAAAATCTACATGAGAACTCCAGAAGAAAAATAGGACATGCACGGAAAACGCATCCTTCTTGGAATAACAGGAGGCATTGCGGCTTACAAAATCGCATTCCTTGTTAGAATATTGAAGAAAAAAGGGGCAGAAGTCAAATGTATAATGACTCCTGCCTCTTCTGATTTTATAAGCCCTCTGGTTCTTGCAACCTTATCTGAAAATCCTGTTGGAATTGAATTCTGGGATAAAAAGACAGGTGTTTGGACGAACCATGTTGATTATGGTCTTTGGGCAGATGTGTTTGTTGTTGCACCTTTAACAGCAAATTCTTTAGCGAAAATGGCAACTGGTAGTTGCGACAACCTTCTTTTAGCAACTTATCTATCAATGAAATGTCCAACAATTATAGCTCCAGCGATGGATTTGGACATGTATGCACATCCAAGTACAAAACGAAATTTAAATCAATTGCTGGCTGATGGAGTTCATCTAATTCCGGCAGAAGCAGGTGAATTAGCAAGTGGATTGGTTGGAGAAGGTCGAATGGCTGAACCAGAAACAATCGCAGCAGCAATTGAGCATTTTTTCTTGTCGCAAAATTCCAAAGCAAACTTGAGCTTAAAAGGCAAAAAAGTACTTGTCACAGCTGGACCAACTTATGAATCAATTGATCCAGTTCGATTTATTGGGAATCATTCTTCAGGAAAAATGGGTTTTTCTATTGCAGAACAATTACTTGCAGAAGGAGCAGAAGTTGAATTGATTTCTGGTCCAACAAAATTAGGCTTAGCTCATCCAAATTTAACGATTACCCGAATAAATTCTGCTCAAGAAATGTTGGAAGCTGTTCAGTCCAAATGGTCTGACATGAATATCGGAATTTTTTCAGCGGCTGTCGCTGATTACCGACCAATGGAAATGGCTGTACAAAAGATTAAGAAATCGGAGAATGAATTAACCATTGAACTGGTTAAAAATCCAGATATTCTTGCATGGGCCGGCACTAATAAAGCGGAAAATCAACTTTTAGTAGGATTTGCTTTAGAAACGAACAATGTTCTTGAAAACGCAACGAGTAAATTGAAGCGTAAAAACCTCGATATGATCGTAATGAATACCTTGGAGGACAAAGGAGCAGGATTCTCTGGTGATACAAACAAAATCAGCATCTTGGACATTCACAATAAATTGACTAGTTTTGAGTTAAAGTCAAAGTCCGAAGTGGCAAAAGATATTGTAGCATATTTGATAAATTACCATAAATGAAATTATTAGTAGCTTGTTTAGTTGTTTTTTTGAGCGTTTTTAGCTTAAAAGCACAAGAGTTGAACTGTCAAGTAAGTATCATTACAGATGCACGATTGGAAGTAACTTCAGTTGAAAAAGAAATCTTTGACCAATTGAAGCAAACAATTTATGATATGATGAACACAACTCAATGGACAAAGGATAAATTTAAAGTGGAAGAGCGCATCAATTGCAACATTCAACTTCAAATTAATTCAATCCCTTCTGCTGGAACTTATTCTGGTTCTTTACAGGTTCAATCTTCAAGACCATCATTCAATTCGTCTTACAATACAACCGTTTTTAATTTTCAAGATGACGATATTACGTTTTCATATTCACGTAATTCAGTGTTGATTTATGCCCCAAATCAATTTAGAGATAATCTAACTTCGATTTTGGCATTTTATGCTTATTTCATTATTGGAATGGATTACGATTCTTTTTCGCTCAAAGGTGGAACCCCGTATTTCAATGAAGCGCAATCAATTGTATCAAATGCGCAAAGTTCGGGTGCTGCAGGTTGGAAATCAAATGAAGCCGGTAAAAGAAATCGCTTTTATTTAGTTGATAACGTTTTGCACCAATTATTTGAGCCATTACGTGAATGTAATTATGAATATCATCGCAATGGAATTGATAAATTGTACGATGATAAAGTCGCTGGAAGAAAAGCAATTTTTGACGCTTTGACTAAATTAAACAAGGTAGTTGCAACTCGTCCTAACTCCATTAACTTGCTCAATTTTGTTCAGGCGAAACAGGTTGAATTGAAAAATTTATATGCGGATGCTGAAGTAAAAGACAAAAATGAAATTGTCAATTTGTTGAAACGATTAGATCCGGCCAACGCAACAAAATATCAAGAAATTCTGAATTAATGCTGTGCACTCTACGCATTCAAAACTTTGCTTTAATTGATCAAATTGAATTGAATTTCAATGCTGGTTATTCTGTTATTACAGGAGAAACAGGATCTGGAAAATCTATTTTGTTAGCAGCGTTGAATCTAATTTTAGGTGAACGCGCAGATTTTTCAGTAATTGGTCCAACGTCCGACAAAGCTATAGTTGAAGCTGAGTTTTCAATTCAAGGATTCCATTTGACGGAGTATTTCAAAGTCAATGATCTCGATTTTGAAGAATTGACCGTTATTCGAAGGGAAATAAATACTTCAGGGAAATCTCGAGCATTTATTAACGATACTCCAGTTTCACTGAATGTTTTAAAAGAACTAACAAGTTCCCTTGTAAACATTCATTCTCAATACAACACTTTAGAGCTCAAAAGCAGATCTTATCAATTAGAAATAGTAGATACGTTGGGCGATTTGAAACAAGAAGTTGCTCATTTTGAAAAGCTTTATAAGTCATTATCGTCTGCTTCAAGTGAATTAAAGCGTTTAAATGATGCGTTAAGTTTGTCCATCCAACAGCAAGATTATAATTCATTTCAATTGAGAGAATTGGAAGAATTGAATTTGGAACGCACAAATTTTGAAGCACTTGAACTTGAATTATCAAAAGCTGAAAATAGTGAAGGAATTGTTGCAGCTTTGCAATCAATTGAAGGTGTTGTTGAAGGTGAAAATCAAGTATTGGATCGTTTGCGTGTTGTTAAATCGAGTTTGGACAAAATGAAAGGTGTGGACAAGGATGTTGATGAATTGGCCTCACGTTTATATTCAACAATGATTGAATTAACTGATATTGCTTCAGATGCTCAACGATTTGCAGAGCTAGTTGAAATTGATCCGGAAAAATTGATTGAATTAACTGCTTTAGTGAATCGTTTCAATCATGCTTTGAAAAAGCACAATATGTCCGATCAAGCTGAGCTGTTGGATTATAAAAATCAATTGGAATCATCGGTTGTTGGTGTAAGTGATTTACAGTCAGAAATTGAAAAGCTCACCGAAAAAGTAAACAAGCAACAAGCGGAAGTGGAGCAAGCTGCAAAACAATTGCACACCGCTCGATTAAAAGCTATCGAACCAATTTCGCAAGCGATTCAAGCCATTTTGGTCGATTTAAAATTGCCAAATACCAAGTTAGAATTTAAATTAACTGAACGAGCAGATTTGACTGCTTCCGGTTGTACAGATATTGTTTTGAATTTCTCAGCGAATTTGGGAATTGAAACCGTTCCGATTGAAAAAGCAGCAAGTGGTGGAGAATTAGCACGTGTAATGCTTGCCCTCCAAAAATTAATTTCAGAAAAACGGCTATTACCAACTGTTTTATTTGATGAAATTGATACGGGAGTTTCTGGTGATGTAGCTCAGAAAATCGGAACATTGTTACAGAAAATGGGAGAACATTTTCAATTGTTTGCAATTTCACATTTACCACAAGTGGCAGCGAAAGCATCGCATCATTTTAGAGTTGAAAAAGAAATCGTTAACAATCGCACCATTACGCGTGTAGCTGTTTTGAATCAACAAGAACGCGTTGAAGAGATTGCTCGTTTAATGAGTGGTGAGTTGATAACTGATGCAGCAATTGAAAATGCAAAAGCACTAATGAACTAATCGTGAGTAATTTTCAGTTATCGTTCAAAATTCCATCTCAGGAAACAAAAATAAATCACAAAGAAAAAATTCTTTTCTTGGGAAGTTGTTTCTCTGATGAAATAGCGGCTAAAGCAAACTTTTCTGGCTTCAATGTACTTTCAAATCCTTTTGGAACAGTTTTTCATCCAATTGCACTGGCTAGGTTTATTAAAGAAACTTTAAGCTCTTCATTTCAGAAAGAACGCATCTTTCAACGAGAAGATTTATTTTTCTCGCTGGATGCGAATAGTACAATTTATGGACTTAACGAATCTGAGGTAACAAACAAATTGAAAGACCTTAGAATCGAATGGTTACACCAATTAAAATCAGCATCGCATTTGTTTATCACTTTCGGTACAGCTTGGGGGTATACACATATTGAAGGAGAGGTTTTGGTTGCTAATTGTCATAAATTATCGAGTCAACAGTTTGAAAAACGATTAACTTCAACTCAAGAAATTGTGCAATGTTGGATGGCTGTTATAAAAGAGTTAAAAGCTATTAATCCTCAATTAACCGTTTGTTTTACTGTAAGTCCAGTTCGCCATTCAAAAGATGGATTAATTGAAAATAATCAAAGCAAGGCACTATTAATTGATGCAATTCGTCAATTGAAAGAAAGTTCAAATGTTGAATATTTTCCTTCCTATGAAATTGTAATGGATGAATTACGTGATTATCGTTTTTTTAAGTTAGATCGCGTACATCCGAATGAAGAAGCCATTGATTATGTATGGCAACGATTTGAAGCAACGTATTGTTCTGTCGAAACAATTGAACTCTCAAGAAAAGTAAAACACTTAAAATTGGCGTTATCGCATAAAAGTCTACATCCCGAAAGCAATGAAACGTTGGAACATAAAAAAAGGGTAGAACAACTTTGCAATGAATTTAAAGCTGCCTACCCATTTATTATTCTAGCTTGATAGAGATACGTTTGAACTAAGTTATAGTCGTACAATTGTACCTTTATATTCAGGATTTTCTCCTTTTAAAGGATTGTTTAAGGTTACTTTCCAAATGAATGCTTTGTTTGCACTTACCATTTGACCATTTCGTTTATCAAGTCCTCTCCACGGATTAGAAACATCGTTAGTTTCAAAAATGATTGCTCCGTCAGTTGGATCGATAATAATCATTCTAAAATCTGCTGAACGTTCAACTAATCCTCTTGGGATAAAATTGTTTATGCGATTATCGCTTGACATTGGATCAAAACCATTTACAGCAAGTAAGTTGTAAGTTTCTTCAATTTGAACTGATTTTGCAACAGATGATTTACACGAATTAGAACCGGTAACTGTCAATGTAATATCATATTCTCCTTTATAGAAGAAATGTGCTTTAGCTTCAGTTCCCGTTGTCGAACCGTTTTGTCCCTCAAAGTTCCATACATGTGCTACGCCTTGAGAATTGGTTGCTAAATTGATTGAAGGAACACCATTTTCATAATGATATGTTTCATCAATTGTAAAATCAACTTTCGGTAAAGGTTTTACAACAAATGATTCTTTCGAATTGAAGATGCCATTTACCATGAATCCTAAATTGTAAATACCTTCTGAGTCGGGCGTAAATTGGAGCGATGAATTTCCTTTAATAGTGGTAATTCCATTTGGACCAACAACCGTCAATTCTTGTTTATTTGGATTATTAATGGTTATTGTTTCATTCAAACAGATATTCGCAATACTCGGAACGCTTGGAACAATTTGTTCAATAATCGGTGTGAAAATTGAGTTTACTGGCTCATCTTCGTTCAAGATGTTTGATGTATTCGCCAATTGCACGTATGAAATTGGTCCATCAAACAAATTATTCATTGGATTATCAGAAACTGCGCCATTATCTTGTTTAACAGTTGTTTGAGCAATTTCTGTTTTTGAATCTGTATGTTTAATTTCAGAAACAGAAGAAGTTCCTTTCGAAGTATGAACTTGTTTATTTGAATCAACAACTTTTTCAGTTGTGGAAATGGTAGTTTGCTGTGGTTTCGCAACATCATTTGACGGCCATAAAAGAGCAGTTGTAACGATAACAGCAACTGTTGCTGCACCGCTCAAGTACCATTTAAGGTTGGAATTGCCAGAAACAGGCATTGTCTGATCCAATCGCTTGCTCATGGCAGTCCATGCAGTAGCGTCGTACGGCACTTCGAAACCGTTCAGACTTTCCTTGATGTTGTTTTCAAAATTATCTTTCATGTTATTCTATGTTCATGAATTTTTCACTCAATATTTTTTGAAGATTCATTTTTGCTTTCGCTAGGTTTGACTTCGATGTTCCTTCACTTATTCCTAGAAGCTCCGCAATTTCTTTGTGCGAATAATCTTCTAAAACGAATAAGTTAAAAACAGCTCGATAGGCGGGTGACAATTTTTGAATCGCTTCCATTGCAATTTCCGCTTTCAAATCGATAAATTCAACTTCTTCTCGATCCTCCATTGGGTCTGATGCTCCCAATTTGAAATCATTGTCATTGTCCGTCAAATAAGGATCTTTTTTTGATTTTCGAATAGCATCAATTGCTGTATTTGCAATGATTCGTCGAATCCAACCTTCAAAAGAACCTTTATAATCAAATGCTCCTAACTTTTCAAAGACCTTAATAAAACCTTCTTGAAGAACTTCTTGGGCACTGTCTCTGTCGGGCATGTAACGCATGCAAACAGGTAACATTTTCCCGTAAAAAAGTTTAAAAAGTTCCTCTTGCGAACGTCGATTGTTTCGCAAGCAGCCCTCAATAATCTCTTTTAATTTGTCCTTGTTCTCCACATTCTTAACATTCGTTAGACGCATCTCGCTTTTCTCGGTTGCCTACAAAAAAATATTTATTGACAATCAACCAATTTTACGCACAAAATAACAGAAATATTTGGCAATTAGTATTAATTTCGTTGTCGATTAATTTTGATTACAAAAACAAAAAAATAAACAATGAAAGTAACAGTAGTCGGAGCTGGAAATGTTGGTGCAACTTGTGCTGATGTATTAGCTCACAGAGAAATTGCCAATGAAATCGTTTTATTGGATATTAAAGAAGGTTTTGCTGAAGGTAAAGCATTGGATATCTGGGAATCAGCTCCAATCGGTTTGTATGATTCACGTACAATTGGATCAACAAACGATTATTCAAAAACAGCAGATTCTGATGTAGTTGTTATTACTTCAGGTCTTCCACGTAAACCAGGAATGTCTCGTGACGACTTAATCGCTACGAACGCTGGAATCGTTAAAACTGTTACTGAAAATGTAATTAAGTATTCTCCAAACGCTGTAATTATCATTGTTTCTAATCCTTTAGACGTAATGACTTACTGTGCATATTTGAATGCAAACACAGTTCCTAACAAAGTATTCGGAATGGCTGGTGTATTAGATACAGCTCGTTACCGTTCTTTCTTAGCGTTGGAATTGAATGTTTCTCCAAAAGATATCCAAGCAGTATTGATGGGTGGACACGGAGACACAATGGTTCCACTTCCTCGTTATACAACTGTTGCTGGTATTCCAGTTACTGAATTAATCGCTGAAGACCGTTTGAATGAAATTATCGAACGTACGAAATTTGGTGGTGGAGAAATTGTTCAATTATTAGGTACTTCAGCTTGGTATGCACCAGGAGCAGCAGCTGCTCAAATGGTTGAAGCGGTTGTTCGTGATCAAAAACGTATTTTCCCAGTTTGTGCATGGTTACAAGGTGAGTACGGAATGAATGATATTTATTTAGGAGTTCCTGTAGTTCTTGGTAAAAATGGTATCGAGAAAATTATTGAATTAGACTTGAATGATGCAGAAAAAGCATTGTTAGCTGAATCAGCTGAAGCAGTGAAAGTTGTAATGAATGTTTTGGATGAAATGAATGCTAACGCATAATTCAATCCTTAATTAAATATAAATCCCTCGGTCAAATTTGATCGAGGGATTTTTTTTACAATCGACTTTAAACAAACTTCATTTATAAATTAGCTTAATTTAACGGCAAAATTCAACGCTATTCCTCAATATATATGTACTTTCGCGCCGTGTTATGCAAGCATAAGTAACTTGTTCAACACTAATTGATTTATTGCTAATAATTTACAAAGAAAATGGCTCAAAAGTTCAATGCCTGGCATGATGTATCGAGAGGTGAAAATTTACCGAATGAAGTGAATGGAATAATTGAAATTCCAAAAGGAACCCGCGCAAAATATGAATTAGACAAGAATAGTGGTTTGTTGAAATTGGACCGTGTTCTTTATTCATCCGTTTATTATCCTGCAAATTATGGATTCATCCCTAAAAGTTATTGTGATGACAAAGATCCATTGGATATTTTGATTTTGTCACAAATTGATGTAGTTCCAATGTGTATTGTTCCATCAAAAGTAATTGGAGTGATGCGTATGTTGGACAATGGTGAGGCGGATGATAAAATCATTGCAGTAGCAGCAGGAGATCCAAGTGTAAATCACATCAATGATATATCTGAGTTACCAGCTCATTTTATTTCTGAAATGCGCAATTTCTTTGAAGATTATAAAAAATTGGAAAACAAAACGGTTGTAGTAGAAGAGTTCTTAAATCGTGAGACAGCGATTGAAATTTTACAGGAAAGTTTTAAAATGTATGAGGAGAAATTTCCAAACGGTTAATCCAGTACATGTATAGAAAATGTATATTTAGGTTGTCAATCTCGGTTGGCAACCTTTTTTGTTAAATAAAAAGTGCATGGCAATAGAAATTACAACATACAATCATTCATACAAAGAAGGTTGTCTTCACGCTTTTCAGAGCAATATTCCAACCTATTTTACGCCTGATGAAATTCATGATTTTGCAGGTTTTTTGAATGATCGTGCTATTCCAACAGCTGATGAAATTCAAAGTACATTTTATTATGTCGTTTTGAAAGATGGATTGGTAATTGGCTGCGGAGGAATTGGTGAACGCGAACGAGATGGAACTGTTACCTTAGCTTGGGGATTGATTCATGCAGATTATCATCGTCAAGGATTTGGAAAGTTATTGCTTCAACATCGCTTGGATGAGGCTTTCAAAATTTATCCAACTAAAACAATCTATTTAGATACTTCGCAACACTCAGCTCCATTCTTTGCAAAGTTTGGTTTTGAAACAACAAAAATCACAGACGATTTTTACATGTCCGGACTTCATCGATATGACATGGAATTGAAACCCAATTACAGATAAAGAGAAAATTAATTTGACGGAAAAATCGTAAATTAAACAAAAATTAAGTGATGAATACAATTGAAATACCATTTAGTAAATCAAAATTAGCCTTGGCCATTATTGGATCGGCATTATTTGTAACCTTAGGAGCCTTTTTGGTTTTTAGTTGGTCGGATGAACTTGGGGCGAGTAATAACATGACGAAGAAAGTGCTAGGAGTCATTTGTATGCTGTTTTTTGGTGCAGTAGGGATTTTTGGAATCATAAAACTCTTTTCGTCCAAAAGTGCGATGACAATTAACGAAGAAGGAATTTTAGACAATACAACTGCAACAAGTTTTGGACTTATCAAATGGGAGAACATAACAGGGTTCAAAATTGAAGAAATGATGTCGAAAAAATACTTGGTGATTCAAGTAGATAACGGGGAAGAAATGATTGAAAAGTCGAAAGGGTTTTTGCGTAAAACCATGAAAATGAATTACAGTATGTACCGCACGCCGATTGCAATTCCATCTACTGTAGTAAATTACAAACTCCCAGAACTTAAAGAGTTGTTGGAGAAAATGATGGATGAAAAAAAATCCTAATCAATGCTAAACTAAATGAAAACAAACCTAATTTACCTTGCAATTTTCACATCCATTTCTTTTTTCTTTTCCTGTGAAAAACAACCCTTTGATTACCGAAACAAAGTCATTGGAAAGTATCTTTTTGTAACAAAAAGACAAGAATATGTTCAAGGCACGTCTTTTTTGATACTTGATTCAATTTACACCGTTGGTACAATTGAATACGGTCCAAATTCAGATGAACTTTTAGTGAAATATGCACCCAACGAACAGTTTATTTGGAAAGTGAAAGAAGTAGATTTTTACAAGGATATTAATGGATGTTATTTTTCGAATGATAATGATGAATTCAGGATGCATTATTTCCGTCATTTAGGCGGTATGGGAGCTGCTAAAAACCATTGGATTAATGGATTAAGAATGCACAACTAATCAAAATGAAACAAATCAGTTTTTCATCATCAGGAACACGTGCCGATATTGGTACAATTACGATTTTTCGGATTCTACCGAATCGCTATGCCCAAGCTGTCGGTCCCTTTGTTTTTTTGGATCATATAGCATTAGCCAAACATAAAGAACCATTGGTAGGAGGAACTGGTGCTCATCCACATCGTGGAATTGCGACTTTGACTTATTTACTAGAAGGAATTGGTGAACATTGGGATAGTCGTGGAAATCACGCGATTGTTCGATCGGGAGGTGTGCAATGGATGAAAGCAGGAAATGGAATTATTCACGATGAAAAGCTTAATTTCGACGCAGAAAACGGGAACTATCTAACACATGGATTTCAATTTTGGATCAATTTACCATCGAGCGTGAAAATGGAAGATCCCGACTATAAATCCATACAAGGAGAAGATGTTCCTAAGTTAATGCTTCCAGAAAATAAAGGTTGGTTAAAAATAATTGCCGGTGAATTTGAAGGGATTCGTTCATTAATACCAAGTTTCAGTGAACAGTTTTTGTACCATCTTCACCTTTTACCAAATCAATCGTTTTCTGTCAATTTTGAAGAGGATATAGAAATTGGAGCTTTTTTACCTTTGACAAATCTTACGATAAATACCATTGAATTTCAGCAAGGTGAGTTTGTTGAATTTGATCGAAAGGAAGGAGAAGTTATTTTTCATAATAACTCGAGTGAAGTCGCTGACGTAATCATTTTCGGAGGAGAATCGTACAATGAACCAATTTTTGCGGAAGGTCCATTTGTGATGAATTCTCCAAAAGATATTGCAACTGCGTACCGTGAGTTTTTTGGCGGTAAGTATGGAACAATAACTAAATGATTAAAAATGAAATTCTATATACTTTTCCTTTTTTCAGTTTGGAATCTGACACTGTTTTCTCAATTTGAAACACTAAATGCATCAATTGACTCTTTGTTAAATTGTCAAAGTTCATCAACTTTTAACGGAATTGTCTATTGTGTTTCTGATGAAATTGTTATCGTAAGTGAAGTTCAGGGATTTTCAGATTTTACAGCAAAATCACCTTTAAAATTAACGGATCAATTTGTAATTGGTTCAATTAGTAAACAATTTACTGCGGCACTAATTTTAAAAGAATACGAACGTAAAAATGTCCAATTACATGTTCCAATTCGTTGGTATTTGCCAGAGATTAAACAGCATTGTGCATTTGGTGATGTAAATTTTTTTCAGGCTAACGATTTAAGTGGATATTGATTTATTTCGTGTTAGTTTAGTTTAAATTTTCTTAAAATTTCACAAAAAAAATAGCAAAACTATATTAAATGATAGTAATACTATTATATTTGTTGAAAATACTTTGAAATGGAATCGTTTTTACAGTTTATAAAATTGCCGATCAATGAAAAACTCTATTTGAAGGATCCACAATCTTCAGAAATTGGTAACAAAATACTCAACGAAAGCATTGAACTAATTAATGAAATTGGCTTCGAAAAATTTACGTTTAAAAAATTAGCGATTAAAATTTCAACCACAGAGGCTTCGATTTATCGCTATTTCGAAAGCAAGCACAAGTTGTTGTTGTATTTAATCAATTGGTATTGGAGTTGTATTGCAACACGATTGTTATTTGAAACGAGTAACATTCAAGATTCAACGCTTCGCTTGCAAAAAGCCATACATGTTTTAACAGCTTTACCTAATCCTGAAAAAGAACATGTACTCCCGAATGAAATAGCATTGAAAGAGGTTGTTATTAATGAAGCATCGAAAGTTTTTTTGACAAAAGATGTAGATAATGAAAACAAGGATGGTGTTTTTAGTGTTTATAAAACGGTAGTAAACAATGTTGTTGAAATAATTCAGGCAATTAATCCTGAATATCCGTTTCCTAATATGTTAATTACAACTGTAATTGAAGGTAGTAATCAGCAACGATTTTTTGCGCAACATTTACCAAAACTTACAAATTCCAGCCAATCAAGTGATTTGGTGGAAGAATTTTATCAAGACATGATTTTTAAAGCAATTCAACATGGGTAATCATACAACTTCTATATTTAGTCGTTTCATTGGTCTTTTAAAACCTGATTATAAAGAGATCAAAAACATTTACATTTTTGCTGTTTTCAGTGGGATTCTTTCGTTAGGCTTGCCACTTGGGATTCAAATGATCATTAATTTTATTCAGGTTGGACAAGTAAGTACATCTTGGGTTATTTTGGTTTTACTAGTTGTTGGTGCGATTGGTTTTTCGGGATTATTGAACATCTATCAAATGAAGATTACTGAAAATCTACAACAACGTGTTTTTACACGCTCAGCGTTCGAATTTGCAGGTAGAATTCCACAAATGAAGTTGTTGGAAATGTTGAAACTCAATGCCAATGAACTAACGAATCGTTTTTTTGACACGCTAACCATTCAAAAAGGAATTTCAAAATTACTCATTGACTTCACAGCAGCGTCCTTGCAAGTATTGTTCGGTTTGATTTTGCTATCATTCTATCACAGCTTTTTCATTTTTATCGGTTTGTTTTTAATACTGTTACTGTATGTTATTGTTCGTTTAACTGCAAAAAAAGGATTTCAGTCTAGCTTAAAGGAATCATCCTACAAATACAAGATTGCGAATTGGTTAAATGATGTTTCTCGAGCACGTTTAAGTTTTAAAATGGCTTCTAATGAACGCTTCCATCTTGACACAACCAATAAGCATTTGCATGATTATCTAGGAGCACGTGATTCTCATTTTACTGTTTTGGTTCAACAGTATTCCTTTCTGATTGCTTTTAAAATTCTGATTGCTTTAACGCTCTTAATTGTTGGTGGATTTTTGGTTATTAATCAACAAATGAACATCGGTCAATTTGTGGCGTCTGAAATTATTATTTTACTCGTTCTTTCTTCCGTAGAAAAGCTAATACTAAGCCTTGATGTGATTTATGATGTGTTCACGGCAATTGAAAAGATTGGTCAAGTAACAGATTTGCCATTGGAAGTGCATTCAGGTGAATTATTGGAAGATAAATCGGAAAATGGAATAGCGATATCCATAAAAGATCTGAGTTTCAAGTCTCATTTCTCGCCCAAAAAATTGCTGGATCATTTGACAATTGACATTCATGCGAATCAAACAATAGGTCTTGTTTCAGACTCAAGTTCATCGAATGCCGCCTTGTTCTATTTGCTAACAGGAATTTGCGATAATGCCAAAGGTTCCATTTCCTTTGATAAAGTTCCACAAGCGAATCTAAATATGTTTGAATTGCGGGAACAAATTGGAACTTTTTTCGAACACGATTATCTCATCAATGCGACAATTTTTGAAAACATTCAGTTTGGTCGTAAAGATATTTCGTTGAAAAAAGTAGTTGAATTGGCAAGTGAAATTGGCTTAGATGAATTCGTGAATTCCTTGCCTGAAAAATATGCCACAGTAATTGATAGTGAAGGACATTTTGTGCCGAAAGATGTCGTCGTGAAAATACTTTTGTTGCGCACTTTAGCGAAACAGCCTCGATTAATGTTACTTGATGAACCAACAGCCGGATTGAACGAGCGTCAAAAACAGCAAGTTCTTGGAACACTTAATTCACTAGAACGAGTTACACGCATTTTTGCAAGTAATGACCCTGAAATTCATAGAATGTGTGATGTGCTCATTTTTATCGAAAATGGTAAAGCTCGAATTGAAGAAAACAATCAACAAACTAAAAAATAGTCAGTCGTATGTTAAATTTATCGCCAACTAATAAGAGCAGTTTAAGTACAAAAAACTTAACCGCAATTAACCGAGTGGAAAGTAAAAGTACTTCGAACAAATTGAAACGAACTATATACATTTTGTTGCTTTTGTTGTTAATCGTAATGTTTCTTCCCTGGACTCAAAATATTCAATCTACAGGAAAAGTTTCAACCTTGCGTCCAGAACAAAAACCGCAAACAATCAACACCGTGATTTCTGGTAAAGTTGAAAAATGGTTTGTTAAGGACGGAGATCGTGTGAAAAAGGGAGATACAATTCTCTATATTTCTGAAATCAAGGATGAGTATTTTGATCCAAATTTGATTGGAAGAACGGAACAACAATTGAAAAACAAAGAGCTTTCTGTCCTTTCATACTCTGACAAAATTCGAAACTTAGATGTTCGCGTTGATGCTTTGATTGATCAAGGGCGATTGAAGTTACAGCAAGCAAAATTGAAATTAAAGCAAACTCAATTGAAGTATAAAACCGATAGCATTGAATACCATACTTCTGAGTTAAATTTGAAAATAGCTGAAGAACAATATAATCGATTTGAAAAATTGTACAAGGATGGCTATAAATCTCAAACCGAATTAGAACAGCGAAAACTGACTTTGCAACGAACGCAAGCAAATGTTGTGGCAACGCAACAAAAAATGTTACAAAGTAGGAATGATATTTTAGATGCTCGAGTAGAATTAAGTGCGATTGAATCGAAGTTTAGAGATGAAGTGTCAAAAGCAGAATCGGATAAGTTTACTGCGCTATCAAGCATGTATGACGCGGAAGTTGATGTAACAAAGTTGCAAGGAAAGGTGGCTAATTACTCCATCCGAAACGGCATGTATTTTATTCTTGCGCCACAGGATGGAATTGTAACAAAAGTACTTTCCAGTGGAATTGGTGAAACAATAAAACAAGGACAACCAATTGCTACAATTATGCCTGCAGTTTACGATCTTGTGGTAGAAATGTATGTAAAACCTGTTGATTTGCCAATTATCAGTGTCGGAAATAAAGTACGTATTCAATTTGATGGCTGGCCTGCGATTGTATTTTCAGGTTGGCCGAATTCGAGTTTCGGAACGTTTGAAGGTGAAGTATTTGCAGTTGACAATTTCGCGGATGATCAAGGAAATTTTCGCGTATTGATTTCACCTGATAAGAAGGGTAAACCTTGGCCTGAGGCATTACGAGTTGGTGGAGGAGCAAATGCAATGATTTTACTAAAAGATGTTCCAATTGGATATGAACTTTGGCGATTAATCAATGGATTTCCACCGCAATTTTACAAGCAAAAAACTACGACTAAAAAAACTGAAAAATGAGTAAAATAGTTCTTTTCTTGATCTTATTTTTTCCGTGGGCAGAAGCTCTTGGACAGGTGACTTTTTCAGATCAACGTTTCTATGAATTGGTAATCAATAACCATCCGTTAGCGAAACAAGCCAACTTAAAACCTTCTTTTGGAAAATATACCGTATTAAAAGCAAAAGGAGGGTTTGATCCCAAACTTGAGAATCAATTGAATCAAAAATATTACGATGGGTCAAATTACTATAGCTTTTTGAATGCTGGTTTGAAAATTCCAACTTGGTACGGAATTGAAGTAAAAACAGGATTTGAATCAAATAGTGGTTCCTATTTGAGTCCTCAATTTAAAACACCTACAGGTGGTTTGTGGTATGGAGGAGTTTCCGTAAACCTTGGTCAAGGATTGTTTATTGATCAACGAAGAGCGGAATTATTTAAAGCAAGAATCTATCAAAATAGCACATTGTTTGAACAACGATTACAGCTGAATGAATTGGTGTATGAAGCTGGATATGCTTATTGGAATTGGGTTTTAGCTTATCATTCAGTAGAAATTATGCAAGATTCGTATAAGTTAGCAACTGAACGATATGAAGGAATCAGACGAACTGCAGAAGTAGGCGATCGACCTGGAATTGATAGTGTTGAAGCAATAATTCAAGTTCAAAATCGTGAAACTTTGCTGAGAAATTACGAAACGGATTATAAAAATAGCGGTTATAACCTTGCGACCTTTTTGTGGACAGAAAACTTGGAACCCTTAGAATTGGATTCGGTTACAAGACCTCTATCTTTAGATTCTTTACAGCTTGATTTGGATTTATTGATTGCTGAAAGTTCAATGGATTCATTGGTTGTAAATCACCCATATCTTAAAATCAACTCTTACAAAATTGAAACACTTGAGGTTGAAAATCGCTTAAAAAAGGAGCAGTTAAAACCAGATTTGGCAGTCAATTATAATTTTTTAAATGAGCCAGTAAATTACAATCCTTTCGGTAATTATTCCATAAATAATTATAAATGGGGACTAACGTTTGAAATGCCTATTTTGCTCAGAAAAGAAAGGGGAGATGTTGCGCTTTCAAATTTGAAAATTCAGGATGAAAAGTTCAATTTACAAAACAATCAAGCTTATATAGAATATAAAATTCGCAAAGCTATGACCGATGTAAGCAATGGTTTGGTGCAAATTGGTATTTATCAAAATACGGTTGAAGATTCCGGTAAATTGTTGGAGGCGGAAAAACAAATGTTTGATGCTGGTGAGAGTTCTTTATTCTTAATTAATCAGCGCGAATTGACATATATTCAAGCTCGATTAAAATTGATTGAAAGTCAAGTAAAATTACAACAGGCTAAATTATCGTTGAGTTACGCTGCTGCTGGACTATATTAGTGATTGTCGTACCAAGAAAAGTTTTCATGAATGATACGGTCTTTCTCTTTTTCAACGTAATCCAAAAATGCCTTCGCAGCTGGGAACATACGTTTTCCCTTTGGCCAAACTAAATTCCACTCACTTGTTAATGGCAACTCTTTAATAGGAATAATCAATAATTGCTTATTTATAAGTTCATTGCCAATTCCAATTAAAGGCATGATGGATACCCCAAGTTTTGCGATAACAGCTTGTTTTATTGCTTCATTGGATGTCAGCACTAGTGTTTTCTTAAAGTCAATTTCTTGACGATTTAAGAAGTTTTCCATCGCAATACGAGTTGCAGACCCATTTTCACGGAAGATAAATGAAGTTTCTGAAGGTAAATCGTGAATCGACTCAAAAAAATTGTTTTCAAAATCTATACTTCCAACTAAATACAATTTATTCTTCATTAAGCTAATTCGTTCCAGGTTTAACTTTTCAGGTATAGTTGAAACTAAGGAAAAATCCACCGAATTGGATTCCAAGTCTTTTACAACTTGACTTTTGTTTGAAACATCTAATTTTAAATCTATGTCAGGATGCGCGTTCAAAAAGTCCGTCAAGAAATAGGGCATCACATATTTTCCAGTTGATACAACAGATATTTTAAGTTGCCCCGTGATTTTTCCTTTGTACGCAGCTGTTTTATAATTGATTTCATTGGCTTCAATTAAAATGCGCTCTGCGGTTCGTGCAACCTCTTTTCCAAAATCGGTGATGTAAAGCTTACGATTGACAACTTGTGTTAAGGGTAAATCAAAATGAGCCTGAAAATTTTTTAACTGAATAGACACTGCCGGCTGTGTTAATAGTAGTTCCGCTGCAGCTTTGGTAATACTTTCGTGTTGAACAATTTTTAAGAAAATATTCAGCTGACTCAATGTATAGTTCATAAAAATATTTAATAATATCTTATCAAATATAAATAAAAATTATACAAATTGAATAGTGATTTTTGTACAAATAAAAGCAATGGTAAATGTTCTTATCTATTTAAAGACGGATTATGACCCGCATCGATTGGTTGAGCAACTTCTGCATGAAGGTTTAATTGCAAAAGCGACGATTGATTTTGACAATAAATCCTACCAAATGGAAAATGATGAAATTGTCGTTCGTCATTACAATGTATTAACGATTCAAACGCGCTCAATGCTTTTTACCAAATTAGAACAATTTGTTGAGCAAGAATACGAATCCTCCATTCCAATTTATTCATTACCGATAACGCAGTCGAACAGTTGGTTTGACAATTATGTTAGAAATCAAACAAAAAAGTAATCATGGGAAGCACGACAATCAGTTTAATTGACGGAGAGTTTAATCTTCAAGAAGCGCGAGAAATATTAATTGATTTAATCAATAAAAAAATTCACTATCATTCCCTTAAAAACCATGAAAAATGGGAGAGAAATGGGTTTGAAGATGTGTTCTCTGCCAATCGAATCAAGGAATTACAATGTGCACGTGAAAAAATCCTTGAATTAACATCCAAAGAGTTTCCAAAAGATTTTAAGCTGAAAATCAATTCAATTATTGAAATAGGTGGAATAAATGATTTTTAATGATCGGAATGTAGTAATTGCGACGATGCATAAAAAAGAGCAGGTTATTGCGCCAATACTGGAGAAAAATCTTGGGGTTAAATGCATCATTGCAAGCGGAATTGATACAGACCAATTTGGTACTTTTTCCGGAGAAATTGAACGTACAAAAAATCCACTTGAAGTATTGCGCGCGAAATGTCTTGCAGCGATGGAATTGTCTGGTTGTGATATTGCTGTTGCCTCAGAAGGATCGTTTGGTAATCATCCATTGCTGTTTTTTTCTCAAGCAAATGATGAATTGGTCATGTTCTTAGATCGAAAAAATAACATTGAAATTGTAGAACGTGAGTTGTCCTTATCAACAAATCTTGCAGGTAGATACATTCATTCTTTG
>JALQYQ010000052.1 GCA_023262855.1 Crocinitomicaceae bacterium | reverse complement strand
AATACGGTTTATCAAAATGTTAATCAGCGCGAGAAGTTTATCGTGATGGATTTGTGGGGAAATCCCGCATATATTAAAGACACGATTGATAAGCGTGATTGGAAAATAACAGAAAGTAAACGTGTAATTAGTGGCTACAATTGCCGAAAAGCAATTTGGAACATGAATGATTCAACACGTATTTACGCTTGGTTCTCAGTTGATGTTGTTCCTTCAATTGGTCCAGAAGGATTCGGAGGTTTGCCAGGAGCAATTCTTGGTTTAGCGACTGAAGATGGAAGTGTAATCTACTTTGCTAAATCTGTAGAAGCGGTAGCTTTACCAGCAAACGTGTTGAAATACGATGAAAAGGGTAAAGATGTTTACACGGAAGATGCGTTAAAGGCAATTTTAGCAGAACGTATGAAGCAGTGGATGAAACCACAAGATTTGGAAGCGATGTTCTCGTGGTTATAACAAAAAAAATTAGCTTATAAAAAAAGTCCAATTTCATAATTGGACTTTTTTCGTTTATTCATTTTCTGCAACCACCGCGGTGACTTCAGGTAAATGTTGTTTTAGTAAATTCTCAATTCCTCCTTTTAGTGTTGCTGTCGACGAAGGACATCCTGCACAAGAGCCTTTCATAAGAACAGATACAACTCCATTTTCGAAGCCACGGAATTCGATTGCTCCACCGTCATTTTCAACCGCTGGACGAACATATTCATCCAACAAGCTGCGAATCGCATCATCGTATTCTGAAGGAGTATAGACTTTTTTCGGTGTTTCATCAACTGCATTTTCTTCAGCAGGTTTTGGAGCCGGCATCTGGATCAATACATCCTTTCCTTCAGCAATCCAAGATTTAACAAACTCACGCAATTCCATGGTAATGAAATCCCAAGGAACATTGTCTGTTTTTGTGATTGTAATAAAATTGGCAGCCATAAAAATCTTTTTAACGAAAGGAAAATTAAATAATTCCTCTGCCATAGGTGAATAGCCTTTTGCTTCCGCTTTCGACAAAAATTCAACCGATTCTCCCGTAATAAGTAAGTATTTATTGGCAACAAATTTCATTGTTGATGGATTGGGAGTCATTTCGACATAAACTGTTACTGGTACATTATTCATTTGTCTGTGTTTTGTACAAAATTACGTTAAACTTCCAATAATAAGTCAAACATTCTTTTTTATTCAAACAATTAAAGACTTACATTTGTTTCGTGAAATTGATAAAAACACTTCTTCTATCACTGCTGATTCTCTTCACTTTTGTGGGGAATATTGGTATGAGTGTTTTCACGCATTCGTGTGAAGAGGATGGTGTTTTTCGCTCTTATTTCGTTAAGCTCGACGATCATTGTGACGAACACAAAGAGGAAAAAGTTCCACCATGTTGTAAAAAAGAAGGTGCAAGAACTTCCGTAAAAAAGGATGATTGTTGTTCAGACAATGTTGCTGTTTATCAAGTTAATTTCTCCTATTTCTCTGAGTATTCTCAACCCATTCACTTAATTGCAAATGCAGAATTAACTAGAATTGAATTTGAGTTCATTGCAGCTTTAGCAATCCGCTCAACTGAACTTCCAAAAACAATCAATCCACCACCTGTTCTAAGTGGAAGGGATCTTCTCATCAAACATCAAGTTTTTCGCATATAGTACCAAAATGAGTTAACGTAAGTTATTCATTTAATGGTATTTAATATGATAGAAAAAATAAGTGTATTCTTCTTTCTTTTCATTAGTACGTGTGGCTTTTCACAAATGAAAGGTGTTGTTCATGGCATAACGGATGAAAAGCAAGAGGTGCTCATAGGAGCAAAAATACGTTTGTTACACGCGAAAATTGGTGTAACAACAAATGAGGAAGGTCAATTTGAATTAATCCTTCCGAAAGAATTACCAGATACCTTGGTTGTAACGGCATTTGGTTATAATCCAGACACAACAATCGTTACAAAAAATGATCGTTTTGTGGTCTTGGAAATTAATTTATTGTCCGATAAAATGATGGATGAGGTAATTGTAAGTTACCGCAAAGGAACGCATACGATTTCGCGCCTCAAAACATTGCATGTTGAGGAAATCGGTGAAGGTGAATTACGCAAAGCAGCGTGCTGCAATTTGTCGGAATCGTTTGAAACAAATGCTTCTGTTGATGTCAACATTACGGATGCTGTTTCTGGTGCGAAGAAAATTCAAATGATGGGTTTGGATGGCGTTTACACACAAATTCAATTGGAGAATATTCCTTATTTGCGAGGACTTGAAAGTTCCTTCGGATTGAATTCCATTCCAGGAACGTGGATTGAGTCGATTCAAATCACAAAAGGAACAGGAAATGTTGTCAATGGCTATGAATCCATGGCTGGCTTGGTGAATTTGGAAGTGAAGAAACCAACAGAAATGGAGAGTTTTTATGTGAACGGTTATGGCAATATGTTTGGTCGCGCCGAATTGAATTTGAATGCAGGCCATATATTGAACGAGAAATGGAGTACGGGTTGGTTTGTTCATGGTTCGGGAATGTTTGGAGAGATGGATAACAACAGTGACGGTTTCCGTGATGTGCCAAAAGGGAATAACCTCGCATTCTTAAATCGTTGGGCGTATCAAGGAAAAAAGATGGAAGCTCAATTCGGTGTGAATAGTTATTTGGACATCAAAAACGGTGGACAGATGGGCTTCGATCGAAGCGTAAATGATGGTAAATATGGTGTCCAAATCGATTCGAAACACTTGGATGCATTTGCTAAAACAGGTTTCTTTTTGAAAAAACCACATACTTCACTTGGTGTTGTGTACAATGTAAAGTACCAAGAAGTGAATGCGCAATTTGGCACGAGAACGTTCGATGGAACTGAAAAACGTGGTTACATCAATGCGATTTATGATGGCTACTTTGGGACAACTTTGCATGGAATAAAGCTTGGGGCAAGTGGTGTTTATGTTGATATGCAACAACAAGCAGATTCATTGCAAAGTAACCGCATCGAAATTGTTCCAGGATTATTTGGAGAGTACACGTATGCTGGACCGCGCTTAACAACTATTATTGGAGCAAGAGGTGATTATCACAATTTGTTTGGTTTTCAATTTTCTCCGCGTGTGCATGCTAAATTTTTGCTAACGGAATTCACGGATTTACGTGTAACAGCAGGAAAAGGCTGGCGTGTTCCTAACTTCATGATTGACAATATTTCCTTGTTGGCCAATGCAAAAACGTGGATTGTTCCAGCAGAATTATTGCCTGAAATTTCATGGAATTTTGGAGGCTCTATTGTGCATGAGTTCAAACTATTCAAGCGAAAAGGATCTATTTCAACCGATTTTTATCACACACTTTTCCAAAATCAGTTGGTGGTCGATCGTGATGCAAATTTTAACCAAATCATTTTCAAAAACTTAAGTGGTCAATCGTATTCCAATAGTTTCCAAACAGAGTTAAGTATTGAACCCTTGAAGAATTTTGAAATTCGTTTGGCTTACAAATACTTGGATGTAAAAGCAGAGTATGCTGGTGAAATGCAACAACAAGTAATGATTCCAAAACACCGTGGTTTTGTTAATCTTGGCTATATTACACGCAATAAACGCTGGGAATTTAATACGACCTTATCGGTATTTGGAACATCTCGTTTACCGGCCATAGGACTAACGGATTTACCTTCAGAAAGTGAAATTTATCCGATGTTAAACGCACAAATAACACATGTTTACAAGCGGTGGGATTTTTACATTGGAGGAGAAAATTTGACCAATTATATTCAGAAAAATGCCATTATAGATGCAACAAATCCATTTGGAAGTTCGTTTGATGCTACGCGCATTTGGGGACCGATAATGGGGATGAATATTTATGCTGGTTTTAGGTATTCAATTAAACGTAAATCAAAAAAATAAAAAAATGAAAAATGTACTAATGATTCTGTTCGCTCTTATGTTTATCCAAGGAGTAAACGCACAAGAGAAAAAAGCAAAATTTGAAACAGTGATTATCCAAACATCCGCTGAATGTGGTGATTGCAAAGAACGAATTGAAGGATTATTGAATTATACCAAAGGAGTCAAATTCTCTGAGTTGGACGTTGAATCAAAGCGATTAACGGTCAAGTTTCAACCGGCAAAAATTAGTTTGGAAGCAATAAAACAAAAATTGGTGGATTTAGGTTACGATGCTGACGAGATGAAAGCGAATCCTGAAGCGCAACAAAAATTACCAACTTGTTGTCAACCAGGAGGAATGAAACATTAATTTCAGTAGGGATTTAATTTTTTAATTCCTTTTATGTTCCAATCTTTTTTTACTAATTTCGCACCTCTAAATTAAAAGATAATAGAATGTCATATTTATTTACATCAGAGTCAGTTTCAGAAGGGCATCCTGACAAAGTTTCTGACCAAATTTCAGATGCATTAATTGACAATTTCATGGCCTTTGATCCTGAATCGAAAGTTGCTTGTGAGACGTTAGTTACAACAGGATTGGTTGTTTTGGCGGGAGAAATCAAAACAAACACCTACTTAGATGTTCAATCAATTGCGCGTGAAACGATTAAAAGAATCGGTTATACGAAGTCAGAATATATGTTTGACGCTAATTCTTGTGGAATTATTTCAGCGTTACACGACCAATCAGAAGACATCAACCAAGGTGTTGACCGTGCAGTAGTGAACAACGATTTCGAAACGAAAGCAAATGCTCAAGGTGCAGGTGACCAAGGAATGATGTTTGGATATGCAACTGTTGAAACAGAAAATTACATGCCTTTGGCATTGGATTTAGCACATAAAATCTTGCAAGAGCTTTCTGATATTCGTAACAATGAGCCTGAATTAATTGCTTATTTACGTCCGGATGCAAAATCCCAAGTGACAATCGAATACTCTGATGACAATGTTCCTCAACGTATTGATACAATTGTAGTTTCTACACAACACGATGATTTCGCTGCAGAAGCGGAAATGTTAGCTAAAATTAAAGCGGATATTATTTCTATCGTTATTCCACGTGTGAAAGCGAAATTGAAACCAGAATTACAAGGATTGTTTAACGATCAAATTACGTATCACATTAACCCAACAGGAAAATTCGTTATCGGTGGACCTCACGGAGATACTGGATTAACTGGTCGTAAAATCATCGTTGATACTTACGGTGGAAAAGGAGCTCACGGTGGTGGTGCTTTCTCTGGAAAAGATCCATCTAAAGTTGACCGTTCTGCAGCGTATGCTACTCGTCACATTGCTAAAAACTTGGTTGCAGCAGGA
>JALQYQ010000036.1 GCA_023262855.1 Crocinitomicaceae bacterium | reverse complement strand
AATGATTTAGAGCGCGAGCGTGGAATTACAATCGTATCAAAAAACGTTTCGGTTTATTATAAAGGAACAAAAATTAATATCATTGACACTCCAGGACACGCCGATTTCGGGGGGGAAGTTGAGCGTGTATTAAACATGGCAGATGGTGTTTGTTTGTTAGTAGATGCATTTGAAGGTCCAATGCCTCAAACACGTTTCGTTCTTGGTAAAGCACTTTCTTTAGGTCTAAAGCCACTTCTTGTAATTAATAAGGTTGATAAAGACAATTGTACTCCTGAAGAGGTACATGAAAAAGTATTTGATTTAATGTTTGAATTGGATGCAAATGAACAACAATTGGATTTTGCTACAATCTATGGTTCTGCGAAAAACGGTTGGATGTCAACAGATTGGAAACAACCAACTGACACAATTGCTCCACTTTTAGATGAAATTTTAACGTATTTCCCACCGAAAAAAATCGAAGAAGGAAACACGCAAATGTTGATCACTTCTTTGGATTTCTCGACATACGTTGGTCGTATTGCGATTGGTTGTTTACGAAGAGGTGAAATCAAGGAAAATCAGCAAATTATTTTACAAAAACGCGATGGAACACAAGAAAAACACCGTATCAAAGAAGTATTCGTATTCTCTGGATTAGCACGCGAAAAAGTGGAATCTGTTCAAGCAGGTGATATTTGTGCAATTACTGGAATCGAAGGTTTTGAAATTGGTGATTGTGTATGTGACTTTGAAGATCCACAACCATTGGATACAATTCAATTGGATGAGCCAACAATGAATATGTTGTTCTCTATAAATGATTCTCCATTCTTTGGTAAAGAAGGTAAAAAAGTTACATCTCGTCACATTCAAGAGCGTTTAACTAAAGAGTTAGAGAAAAACCTAGCAATGCGTGTTGATGCAACAGATAAAGCAGACAAATGGATCGTTTCTGGTCGTGGAGTTTTGCACTTATCGGTTTTGATTGAAACGATGCGTCGTGAAGGATATGAATTGCAAGTTGGTCAACCTCAAGTAATTTACCGTGAAATTAATGGTAAAAAATGTGAGCCAATTGAAGAATTGACAATCGATTTACCGGAAGAATTCTCTGGGACAGCTGTGGAAGCAGTTACTAAGCGTAAAGGTGAAATGACAAACATGGAGCCAAAAGGAACACGTATGGTGATCCAATTCCAAATTCCATCTCGTGGAATCATTGGTTTACGTAACTACTTGTTAACGCAAACTGCTGGTGAAGCAATTATGACGCACCGTTACTTGGAATACCAACCATACAAAGGTGAAATACCTGGTCGTCAAAATGGATCGATGATTTCTTTAGAGCAAGGTGTTTCAATTCCTTTCTCATTGAATAACTTACAAGATCGTGGTAAATTCTTCATTAATCCAAATGAGAATATCTACGAAGGACAAGTTATCGGTGAAAATTCACGTGCAGGTGATTTGTGTGTAAACGTTACTAAAACGAAGAAGATGTCGAATATGCGTTCGTCAGGAGCAGATGAAAAAGTACGTTTAGCACCAGCGAAAATATTTAGTTTGGAAGAGTGTTTAGAGTATATTCAAGGAGATGAATATGTTGAAGTAACACCTGAAAATCTACGTATTCGTAAAATTTTATTGAAAGAATCTGAGCGTAAGCGTTCAGGGAAATAAGTAGTGTTTATAGCACTTTTGAGCACCTTGCATTCTTCGTTGAGTGCGAGGTGTTTATTTATTGTTGAAAACAATTCAATCAAAAGTTGCTTGAGAAAATGAAAAGTTGTACCTTTTCAATTATAAAGTTCACGTAATGTTTGACGACGAAGACGAAGAATATTTTGAGGGTAACCTCAGTGAGGATTTGGAGCGTTTTGAAGCGCATTTGAAGGGAGAATCTATCGGGTTTTTAGACAGTGATCGTTTAGAGGCGTTGATTGATCATTATTTGATTAATAGTCAATATACCAAAGCGAAATCATGTGCAGATCACGCTATTTCACAATTTTCATACAATCCACTGTTTCATTTGAGAAAAGCTCAGGCTATTTCTGCAATTGGACAATTGAAAGAAGCACTTCATATTTTATCAGCAATTGAAAAATGGGAAACCCCTTCTTGTGAATTTTTGTTGACAAAAGCATCGATTTTTAGTCAATTGAGAGATAGTAAAAATGCTATTAAGTATTTTAAAGAAGCCTTGGTTTTATCTGAACCAGAAGACCGCGATGAGATTTATTTGGATTTGGCGATGGAATATGAAAATGCCAATGATTATAAAAATGCGGTTGTTGTTTTAAAAGAAGCAATTAAATACAATGCCCACAACGAAGGTGCTATTTATGAAATTGCATTTTGTTACGATCAGTTGGGAGAATATGAAAATGCCATTAAATGTTATTCTGATTTCATTGATGAAAATCCTTATTCATTTACAGCTTGGTACAACTTAGGAAACGCCTATTCAAAGCTGGATGATTTCGAAAAAGCGGTTTGGGCTTACGATTATTGTGTATTGATCAATGAAGAGTTTGGTCCCGTTTATTTCAATTTAGGCAATGCTTATTTGTCGCAAGAGAAATACAGAGATGCAATTGAACAGTTCCAGAAATGCATGGAAATGGATGGTGAAGATCCAATGGCATTGTGCTACATTGGTGAAGCGCACGAACAATTGAACGAACTTGAAACGGCAAAAAAATATTATAGAAGAAGTATTGAAATTGCTCCCTTAGTTCCTGATGCGTGGTTAGGACTCGGAATCATTGAAGATTTGGAAGGAAGAACTCGTGAAGGATTAGTTTTGTTGCATAAAGCTGCTGAGTTGGATCCTGAGAATGCTGGAATTTATCATGTTTTAGCAGGTGCTTATGAAAAGCTGGAAGACAGGGTTCAAGCTGAAGAATATTATCAATTATCCTTGGCCTTGGAATCTACAGATGAAGAATGTTTGACCAATTACATTGAATTATTAACAGAAAATTCGCTCCTAGAAGCATATGCCTATCTTGCTGAGTTCAATGAGAAAATTGGAGGAAATAAAATCGGTGCCGTTTTGGAAGTGAATCTGCTGTGGCAATTAGGAAGAAAAGAAGAGGCCCTTGCAAAATTTGCAGAGTGCGTTGAAAAAGATATAAACAAGGCAAAGGAGATATTTGAAATTAATCCAAGTCTTACAAGTGTTCAAGAATTTGTACATTTGACCCAATGAATTTAAAACATATGAATTTCGAATTACCATTTATTCCAGAAAGAAGCGTTAAACCACGTCAAAAAGGTGTTACAATGATGATGGATAAAGGATTGAGCTTAACAGAAGCGACAAACTTTATTGAAGCATCAGGACATTTAACAGACATCGTAAAGTTCGGGTTTGGTACGGCTTACGTTACGAATGATTTGCAAAAGAAAATTGATTTATACAAAGAAGCGAATATTCAACCTTATTTTGGTGGAACTCTTTTTGAAGCATTCTACGCACGAAATAAGTTTGAGGATTACCTTCGACTTTTGGATAAATACAACATGGAATTGGCAGAGATTTCTGACGGATCTATCATAATTAATCACGATGAAAAATGTGAATTGATTAACCGTATTTCGAAAGATCGTATGGTTATGTCAGAAGTTGGTTCAAAAGATGCTGGAATTTTAATTTCTCCGGCAAAATGGATCAAAATGATGAGTACTGAGTTGGAAGCAGGAAGCTGGAAAGTGATTGCAGAAGGTCGTGAAGCTGGAAATGTTGGTGTTTTTAGACCGAATGGAACAGCGCATACCTTATTAATCAACCGTATCATTGCTAAAATTGCTCCTGAACGTATTTTATGGGAAGCTCCTCAGAAAAATCAACAAGTTTGGTTTATCAAATTATTTGGTGCTGAAGTAAACTTGGGTAATATTGGTCATAACGACATGATTCCATTAGAGTGTTTACGTCTTGGATTGCGTGGTGATACATTCTTTGAATTCTTGCCTTCTGATTATGCGGAGCGCTTGAAACAAGTGAACGACGAATCTGATATCGACGAAGAAACGGAATAATGTTTCATAAATTCAAAGAATTTTCTGGTCACGGAGCAGGAATCTATTCTTTGGCTTTCGACGGGCAATTTATCTACTCAGCAAGCGCTGATCACTATGTTGCACGGTGGAATTTAGCTTCCGGCGAACAAGATCGTTTTGCCATCAAATTCGATTTTCCGGCTTATTCCATTGCTCTTCTGAATAATGCTGAATTTTTAGCTGTTGGACTTTCCAGTGGAGATTTGCACATCTTTGATTTAATCAATAGAGTGGAAGTTAAATTTTACAAACAACACACGAAAGCTATTTTTTGTATTGCAGAAAACCAAGCTAAAAAGCAATTTTACACGGTCGATGCGGATGGGAATTTGTCCATTTGGGATACTGAAAAATTTTCGTTGCTTCTTTATTTGCCAATTGATTGCGGAAAAGTTCGACGGATTGCTATTGATGAGTCGGGTGAAAATTTCGCCTTAGCTTGTCAAGATGGGACAATTCGCATTTTTGAAACTGCATATTTCAATGAAATTCGAACAATAAAAGCACATGAAGGTGGAACAACGTCACTTGTATTTGTGCCAAATAATGAAATAATTTCAGGTGGTAAAGACGCCCATATTTGTCGTTGGAATTGGAAGAGTGAAATCTGTTTGAAACGCATACCAGCGCACAATTTCAGTATTTATGATTTACAGGTTTTAAAGACAAAAAATCTACTTGTTTCGGCTAGTCGTGATAAGACAATAAAAGTGTGGAACCTTCAAGATCTTTCGATTTATCAGCGGATTGATTTAAAACAGAAGGGCCATCGTCATTCTGTAAATGCATTGCAAATTTTGGACGATACCAGTTTTGTTTCTGCCTCAGATGATAAACGTAGCTTGTGTTGGAAATGTGAATAGCATTTCAAGGTTCGATTAAAACGATATAGTTAAACTTTCTAGAGTACTTTCCCAAGAAGTTTAAAATGATTATTTTGTAGCGTTAAACTGCTTAAATATGAAACTCGTACTATTACTTTGCGTATTCATTTCTACTTTTTCTTGGTCACAAGTATTTGTGAATGAAGCTTCTAATGCAAACGGAACAACACTTGTTCAATCTGATGGGTCAAATCCAGATTGGATTGAGTTGTTTAATTCCAGTACTTCAAACATCAATTTGGGCGGTTATGGATTGTCTGATGATGCTTCGAATCCATTGAAATGGCAGTTCCCGAATTATAATTTACCAGCGAATGGTTTTTTAACAGTTTTAGCTTCAGGACAATCAGACACAAATGTTGTGAGTCATTACGAAACAGCTGTATTTGCAAATGATACATGGCAATATACAATCCCAACAACAAATTTACCATCCAACTGGAACACGCTTTCTTTTTCAACTGTTTCATGGACGAGTGCGCCTCTGAGTATTGGGTATGGAGATGGAGATGATGTTACAAGTTTAACTGGACCAATAACTTCTATCTATGCAAAGAAAATATTTACAGTAGCGGATGTTACAGCAATTAAATCTGCCATTTTTGATATTGATTACGACGACGGATTTGTTGCATATTTGAACGGTGTAGAAATTGCTCGTTCCGGTATTTCAGGAAATCCACCAGCTTGGGATGAATTCTCCTCGGATCATGAAGCGAACTTATACCAAGGAGGAACGATTACTTCTTTTGTTTTAGACTATGCAACTATTCAATCACTTCTTACGAATGGACTGAATGTCTTGGCGGTGGAAGTACACAATAGTTCTGCAGCGTCTTCTGATATGTCTTTGATTCCATATTTGACATTTGGATTTAATCAGCCAACAATCTATTACAGTGGAACAACACATCCGTTCTTTCAAAATTCAGCGAATTCGTTCTTTTTTAATACAAATTTCTCAATAGGAACAAACGGTGAAACTGTTTACTTGTCGGATCCAACAGGTTTAATTATTGATTCTCTGGTTGTCCCTCATTTGGAGCCAGATATGTCTGTTGGAAAATTAAATGATGGAACTGCAACAAATTTTATGTTTAATACACCAACACCTTCACAGTCCAATAATACGAGTGTTGGATATACAGGTTTTGAAAATACCCCAATCATTGACACGGCCGGAGGATTTCGCACGGCAGCAGTTTCTGTTACAATTACAAACACTTCATTAACTGGTGGAGTAGTGCGTTATACAACCAATGGACAAGATCCGACGTCAACATCAACTTTGTATACAGGTCCTATCACCTTAAATACAAATTCTGTACTTAAGGCCAAATGTTTTCCATTAGTTGCTACCACATTACCAAGTTCAATTGCTACGGAGACGTTTTTCTTCATGGAAGATTTTACAATTCCTGTCATTTCAATTACCACCGATCCAACGAACTTGTATGGTGCGACAGGAATTTTCGATAACTATACAACCGATTGGAGAAAACCATGTGTCATTGAATACTTCGATGCGAATGGTGTTAAACAATTTGAATCACGCGCTTCAATTAAGCCAGATGGCGGAGCAGGAGGAAGTCGCTCAAATCCTCAACACAGTGTGACGATTGAACCAGCACATAGTTTATATGGCGAAGGTCAACCAGTTCATTATCCTTTAATTCCTGAAAAGGGTTTTATCACCGATTTCTATGCGTTTTATTTAAGAAATGGTAGTAACATGTGGAACCAATATCCACAAAAAGATGCGACGTTCATGCGTATTATGCGCGAAACAAATGCCAATTCACAAGCATATTCGCCAGTTGTAGCTTATGTGAATGGTCAATATTTCGGTGTTTACGAATTGCGTGAAAAAGCAAATGAAGGTTATTTTGAAAATAATTACGGTAATGACCGCGATAGTTTAGATTTATTATCCATCAGTTATTTCTATGGTGCAGGAATTTTGAGAACAGTGAAAGGTTCAGATACTGGGTTCTATAACATGCGCAATTTTATTACTACATATGATCCTGCAAATCCAGATTACTTCCAAAAGAGCCATGAAAAATTGGATTTATACAATTTCACAGATTATATAGCCGGCGAAAATTTCTTTGCGAATGCGGATTGGATTTATAACAACATGAAAGTGGCGAGAACACGTACTGCAGGAAATCGTTGGCGCTTCTTCTTACAGGATATGGAATTGGGACTCGGTGTGTGGACGGATTACAATTACAATACATTTGATTACTTCCGCTACAACAATCAACCGAATCCGTTCTGGGATATTTACAATGGCTTAACTCAAAATACTGAGTTTGAGAACTATTTTATCAATCGTTATGCGGATTTAATGAATACGATTTGGCGACCAAGTTATTTTACGCCAATTGTGAATGCGATGTACAATCAGTTAATTCCTGAAATGCCAAGACATTTTCAAACTTGGACTGGAGATGTTACTGGCGGAATGGCAACCTACGCGAACATCCACAATGACATCATTAATCAAATCACGAATAGAAGCAATGTTATCCGTGCTCAAATGATTACTGAATTTAGCTTAATTGAAACGGTTGATGTTACTTTAAACGTTCAACCAGCTGGTGCGGGATACATTAAAATATCGACAATTGTTCCGAGCTCATTACCTTGGACGGGGGTGTATTTTGATGGAAATCCAGTAAAAATTACTGCAGTAGCAAATCCTGGATATACGTTCTCCAATTGGCAAGCAAATACGGTTATTCCAGCAGGAGATTTGGACACAAATAGCATTTTCTTAAACATTGGAAACGATGATACGTTTTTAGCATTATTTACAGGTTCAGCTGAATCAAATGCATTGACAGTTTCTGAGATTCATTACAATCCTGATCCAACCGTCGATGGAGGCAATTGGATTGAATTACACAACAATGGTTCTACAGCTGTTGAATTGACAGGTTGGAAATTAAAATCGAAACATTTTTGGGATAATTATGCATTCGAAGATGGTACAACAATTCCTTCAAACGGATTCTTAGTTGTTTGTCAAGACACGAATCAATTCAAAGCTCAATACCCAAGTGTAACGAATTTTGTTGGAGCTACAGGTTACGCATGGAGTAATAAGTTGGATTCAATTAAATTGTACAATGCCCAAAATCAATTGATAGTTATGGCGGAGTATAAGGATAGTTCGCCGTTCCCTGAGTGTGCTGATGGATACGGAAGAAGTTTGGAAAATAAAGCGTATCAAACTACGCAATTGGATTCAAGTGTTTGGTTCTGTGGTTGTATCGGTGGTTCGCCAGGTAAAGCTTATGAACCTTGTATTGAACCGCTTCAAATTTCTGAGATTAATTACAACAATAGTATTTTGGCTGTCGATGCAGGAGATTGGATTGAATTGCATAATGCTAGTAATTCATCTATGGATTTGAGCAATTACACTTTCCAAGATGCTAAAAATCAGCATGTATTTACGTTGCCATCGGTAACACTCGATGCAGGACAATATTTAGTTCTAAGTAATGATTTGATTTTGTTTGCTGATCAGCATGACGATGTTAGCAATGTGAGTGGAACATTTGATTTTGGTTTAGCAGAAAAAGATGCATTGCGTTTATATGATTTAAATGGTATTTTGGTTACAAGCGTTTTATACAGTAATGTTGATGCATGGCCAACAGCACCTAGCACGTCTAATTTCACGTTGGAATACGACGGGAAAAATGGTTATGTGAATCCAAATGAAGCAAGTTCATGGTTTGTGGGTTGTGAAGGAGGTTCGCCAGGAAGAGGATTTACGCCTTGTCCAGTATTACCGAAAGGTGAAGATGTGTTCATGTATCCAAATCCAACACAAGGAATCATTAACATCGTTTACGACAATACAAATAATTCATCTGGATCAACTGTCATTGAACTTTTCGATATGCAAGGAAATATCGTGAAATCAATGACCAATGTTTCAACTGAATCAACTGTTTTGATGCAAGTAGATTTGGAAGAATTGCGTCACGGAATGTACTATGTTCGTTTGTCACAAACTGGTATGACAGTTCAGAAGCCAATTGTTAAGCTATAATTGAAAGAAAGAGATCCTATGAAGGATTAATTAAAAATAATTATCCTTCGTTTTTCTTCAATTCATCGAACTTTGCCTTCATTGTTGGATTGTTGTGCGTTAACTTTTTGATTGTTAAATCTTCTGTTTTTTCATTCGCCAAACGAAGGTTGTTTTCGGAAGATAATAAAGCATCTTTTGTTTTTTGAAGCTCTCGAATTGTTTTATCAATACCGTCGATTGCATCTTTGAATTTTCTGCTTGCTAAATCGTAATTGCGCGCAAATCCTTCTTTGAACTTGTTCATTTTATCTTCAAAATTCGTGATGTCGATGTTTTGACTTTTTACAAGAGCAAGTTCAGCTTTGTATTGAAGTGAACTTAAAGCCGCATTTCGAAGTAAAGTGATAATTGGAATAAAGAACTGTGGACGCACGACGTACATTTTAGGATACTTATAAGAAACATCCACAATCCCTGTATTGTAATACTCACTGTCGGCATCAAGTAATGAAACGAGCACAGCAAATTCACATTTTTTTTCGTTGCGATCTTTGTCTAATTCTTTGAAAAAATCTTCGTTTTTCTTTTTAGTAGCCGTGGTATCCGCTTCATTTTTCATTTCAAACATTATGGAAATTATTTCATTTCCTGCTTCATCCGTTTCTCGGTAAATAAAGTCGCCTTTACTTCCAGATTTTGCATCATTATCTTTTTCAAAATAAGCTCTAGGAAATGCCGTTGCACGTAGTTTATTGAATTCAGTTTCACAATGCTGTTCCAGAGATTCGCCTAACATTTTTGTAGAAAGTTTCGCTTTCATATCACGAACGCGCGCTATTTCTTCATCCTTGTATTTGATAATGGCATCTCTACTTTGTAATTCAGCCGCAAATTGTTGTTTTAATGAACTTTCTAGCGTTTGTTTTTCTAAGTCTTTCGTTTTTAAATCATTCGCGAGTGCATCTCTTTCTTTCTCTATTTTTTGAAGAGCCTCAGTCACTGCCAGTTTTTTTTCAAGCTCAATTTTATCCATTCGAGCTTTCAATTCAGCTATTTCGGCGTCTTTTTGTGTTACTTTTTCAACCAACGCAACTTCATTGAGTGCTTTTAATTCAGCAAGTTGTTTATCCTTTGCCGCCAGTTGTTCTTGCAATGAGTTTTTGACAGTGATTTCAGCCAATTTAACAGCGCTTTCTTTTTCCTTTTCTGCCAATGTTAAACGATTCTGTAATTCTTCTTCAAATTGATGGTCACGGACTTGTTTTAAAATATCTGCAAATCCAGCTTCATCAACTTTAAATGCTTTTTTACAATTTGGGCAAATGATTTCGTTCATGTTTTTTATTTTCTGAGGTTCAATTGATCGCTTGTTCAACTTAGAAGATTAAAGTTAAGGAATCTTTCAATTTGAAATACCATTTGCGAGTTGAACAATATATTTTTATAGTGAAATGAAATAGTTAGATAAATCAATCTGTTTAAATTAAATAACGATATTCAGGCTATTGGATATAGGTTGAGTTTATAAACTTAAAAAACACCAGATGCAGCGAGAAAGATCATACCAGCAACCCAACCTAAAAAACCGAGAAGGAGAATTGTTACCAATGATTGACGAGCAGAAGCAGTTCCATCATAATCCATGATTTCCATTTTGTTCAAATTTTCATTTGAAATTTCCACATGGTTAGAATCTAATAAGTCGATGTTTTGTGTGTATAAATGAACTTGATTACATTTAGGAATGGCTGATTTCGGCACACTAACTTTTTTATACTTTATTGCTCGAGAATAATAGCTTTTAACCAAACTATCCGCTGGTACCAATACACCAGAAAGTACTGAGTTTTCGATTTTAATATCCGTAATTTTGAACATCGTGTCAATTGCAGATTTATGAACAAGAATAATAGGGTTTTTGCGATTGTTTATTGTATTTGCTGGTTCGGTGGTATCCACTTTTACAGTGTGTATTTTGTAGACATTACAGCTTGTTAGAATTAAAAAAAATAAAGCAAACTGAGCGATTTTTGTCAATAAATTGATTTTAGCAGCCATAATGATGTAGTTTGTTCGTAAATAATTAATTCATCATAAGTGGCTTCAGTTGTTTTAATTTAAGGTTGGACCGATATCTAAAATTCTCCGTGGTTTTCAGGTGAAATTCTCTCAAAAGCCACGTAATCAAGTTAATGTAAGACGAATATAACGAAAAAACTCATCCCATTAAGCATTTTCTCCCTTACAAAATTTTCATTTTTGACAGTTTCAAAACAAAAAAGCACCGAATCTTTCGATTTGATGCTTTTATCAGAGTGCCCACGACTGGATTTAAGAACCATTTGTGGGACGTGCAGTGGATAAAAGCATCTATGCTGTGCGCATACGGTACTTTTCTGTTTTTCTCCTTTACAAAATTTTCATTTTAACAGTCTCAAAACAAAAAAAGCACCGGATCTAGCGATCAGATGCTTTTATCAGAGTGCCCACGACTGGATTTAAGAACCATTTGTGGGACGTGCAGTGGATAAAAGCATCTATGCTGTGCGCATACGGTACTTTTCTG
>JALQYQ010000044.1 GCA_023262855.1 Crocinitomicaceae bacterium | reverse complement strand
CCATTGAAAGGATTCAAAAATCAACCAATTGAAGGAGGTGATAGCATTATCAAAAATTTCGAAAGTGAGGAAGGATTTCGCATGTTAACGGTAAAACGCAATCCGCAAGAATCTCCCGTTGAACAGTGTGAAGGAAAATGGCAAGTTCCAAGCAAACAAAACATTGCCAACATGAGTGCAACAGCCTATTTTTTCGCAAAACACCTAAAAGAAAAATTGAATGTTCCAGTGGGAATCATCAATTCAAGTTGGGGAGGTTCTTCCGTTGAAGGTTGGTTACCCAAAGAAATTGTTCAATCCTACACGGACATGGATTTGAACAGAAGTTATGCTGCCGATGAGAACTGGAAGAAACCGTGGATTATGTACAACGGCATGCTTCATCCCCTGCGTCATTATACGATAAAAGGATTTTGTTGGTACCAAGGTGAAGGAAGTACGGAACGTTTTGGTAGTTACGAAGCCAAACTCACAAAAATGATTCAATTGTGGCGCAATGAATGGAATTTAGGTGATTTACCTTTCCTCATAGTGGAAATTGCTCCTTACAATTACGACAACGGACTAAATTCCGCTTATCTAAGAACTGCTCAATTCAATGTAGCGAAGAAGAATAACAATGTTGGCATCATTGGAACAAATGACCTTGTAAGTGAACAAGAATTGAACATTATTCATCCGGCTAAAAAGAAAGAAATTGGAATGCGTTTGGCCAATTATGCACTAATGAACACATACAATCATTCGGCTATTCAAGCGCTTTCACCTTCCATTGCTTCTTACCTTTTCCGAGAGAACGCAATCGTGTTGTACTTCGACAACCTTTACGATGGAATTCTACCAATGGAAGACTTCACAGGTTTCGAAATCGCAGGAAAAGATGAAGTTTTTTACCCTGCAAAAGCATCATTGAGTGAAGATCGCAAAACATTACGCGTTGAAGCTCCTGAAGTAACACAGCCCGTTGCAGTGCGCTACTGTTTTAAAAACTTTCAGTTAGGAAATGTGAAGAATAGCGCTGGATTGCCGTTGTTTGGATTCTCTTTAGATGTTAGATTTTAGAAGTTAGAAGTTAGAATGTTAATCTAAAAAGATATCTAACCTCTTGTTCTAACTTCTATCTCTTTATTCTAAATTCTAAATCACATTCGCTCAGGAACCTGAATCCCCAACAAACGCATCGCTAAATCAATGACTTTGGCAACGTTCGCACTTAAAACCAAACGCATTTCTTTCAAGTTTTCGTCTTGTTCGATTAAAATCGGAACGGATTGATAGAAATGATTGTAAGCTTTTACCAATTCAAAGGTGAAATTCGCAATGACAGCAGGCGATTGATCACGACCAGCTTCAGCAATCACACTTGGGAATTCAACCAATAATTTAATGATGTCCTTCTCAACTTCTTGCAAGACAGAAGCCGAAACAGTTGAATTTGCAGCACTACCCGATTTCGTCAACAAGGATTTGATGCGTGCGTGTGCATATTGAATAAACGGCCCTGTATTTCCATTCAATTCAATCGATTCTTCTGGATTGAACATCATGCGTTTTTTAGGATCCACTTTCAACAAGTAATATTTCAATCCGCCCATCCCAATTAGGTTGAACAGTTTATTTTTTTCATCGTCTGACATTCCTTCCAAATGTCCACGTTCTTGCGTCATTTCAGTAGCTGCTGCAACAACATCCGCCATTAAATCATCCGCATCGACAACTGTTCCTTCACGCGATTTCATTTTCCCAGAAGGTAAATCCACCATTCCGTAAGAAAGGTGCGCACAATTTTTCGCCCAGTTGAAGCCCATTTTCTCCAAAATCAAGAACAACACTTTGAAATGGTAATCTTGCTCGTTTCCAACTGTGTAAATGATACTGCTCAAATCTGGATAATCCTTGAAACGATCGACAGCAGTTCCAATGTCTTGTGTCATGTAAACCGCAGTTCCATCCGAACGTAACACTAACTTCTCATCCAAACCATCCGACGTCAAATCGATCCAAACGGAACCATCTTCTTTTCGGTAAAAAATACCTTTTTGCAAGCCTTCCAAGACAATGTCTTTTCCTAACAAGAAGGTTTCTGATTCATAATACAAAGTATCAAAATCAACGCCCATAGCTTTGTACGTCACGTCAAAACCTTCGTACACCCAATTGTTCATGGTCGTCCACAACAAATAAACTTGCGGATCACGCGCTTCCCACTTCACCAACATGTCTTTGGCTTCTTGCAACAAGGATGTTTGATTTTTTGCTAAATCTTTGATTTTATCGTCTAAGCCTTTTACCGCTTTTTCATCTTTTCCTGCTTTCGCTTCTGTCAAACGCTCAAATTCAGCTTTGATTTCAGGAGCAAAGCCATCGAATTGACCAACTTCCCATTCAGCGATGATTGCTTTTGCTTCAGCATTGAATTGTTTGTCAAATTCAACGTAGTATTTCCCCACCAACTTATCACCTTTCAAACCAGTGTTTTCAGGAGTTTCACGTTCACCTTTTTCATTCAAAGGCGAAAATTTCTCCCACGCCAACATGCTTTTGCAGATGTGAATTCCACGGTCGTTGATCACTTGCGTTTTGATGACTTTGTGTCCATTCGCTTTTAAGATCTCAGAAACAGAATAGCCCAAGAAATTGTTACGCAAATGTCCAAGGTGCAAGGGTTTATTTGTGTTTGGTGAAGAATATTCCACCATCACCGTTGGTTTCGAATTTGCTGCTGCATAACCATACGTATCAACAGACGTAATTGCATTTAATTGTGAAATCCAATAATCCGAAGCAATAGACAAATTCAAGAATCCGCTTACTACTTCAAATCGTTCGATTTCCGTCATTTTGTCAACTAAGAATTGACCGATTTTCTCACCTGCCTCTTGTGGAGCACAGCGCAAGAGTTTCACAAAAGGAAATATTACCAACGTTAAATCTCCTTCAACTTCTTTACGTGTTTTTTGAAATTGAACCAGATTTGCGTCAATTTGCAATCCAAATAATTCGTTTGAATTGGCTACTAATAATTCCTTAATTGTATTTTCCATTGTTATTTATTCATTGTGGTGACAAGGCTTTCAATCAATTCAAAAGCTACCTCACCCATTCTATTTAATTTTTCGTCCAAACACGGATTCACTTCCACAAATTCCACACAAACCGTCTTCGAAGACAAAGTAAGATGCGTTAACAATTCACGTGCTTGTTTCGGCATTAAGCCATTTTTCACTGGCGTACCAGTTCCATACGATGTTGCTTTTGGATCCATTGAATCCACATCAAATGAAATGTAAATCATATCACAGTCTTTCAAACGGTGCAACACGCTATTCGCTACTGCCTCCGTTCCTTCCGAATTCACTTCTGCAACCGTATAATTCTTGATGTTCAATCGCTCCATCAAGGCATTTTCCTCAGGCTCTGTATCGCGAACGGCAATAAACACCAAATCTTTTGGTTCTAGTTTCGGTCCTGCAACACCTGTGTTTTTCAGTTGATTCCACAATTCGATTGATTCTACTTCAACCTCGTTGATTTTGCATGGAAGATTGTCTTCGTTCAAGGCTGTCGACAAAGGCATTCCGTGCATATTTCCCGAAGGCGTTGTGAACGGCGTGTGTAAATCACCATGCGCATCGATCCACACAACTCCCAAGCGTTTATCTGGAAATGCTTTTTTAATTCCTGCAATTGTACCACCTGCAGAACCGTGATCTCCAGCCAACACAAACGGGAATTTACCTGCTTCTAAAGTTTCACTAACTTGGTTCGACACATCATTGAAAACCTTTACAAGTCCATCAATGCGCTTTGCATACGGATGCTTCACCGGTTGATCCAATAAGTTATTATAATTCGGCAATTCGATAATCGGATATGCACCAAACAACAAGCTTTTCTTGGTCCTGGCTGCAGCAAAGATGGCATCTGGTCCTAAAGACGCACCGCGTGTACCTGCAGTTATCTCAGATCGATTGACGATAAACGTAAGTTCTTTCTTCATAAAATAAGATGTGGCGCAAAATTACAATTTTTAATGAAATGAGCCGATGGATTGAGGATTCATGATTTATAATTCGTGATTGATAAACCAAACTATAACAGTAAACGGCATCGAATTCTGAAAAATAAACTATTTCCAAGCGTGAAGGGAGGAATGAGAACATGGAGTTAAAAACAATAAACCGTATCAATCTCCCCCATTTCTCGTTATTCCCAAAATCTTAGTAATTTCGAAGCAAATTTAGTAGCCATGCGTACACTTTTGATCCTGTTTATTTTCGCCTTGTCAACGGCCTCCGCACAAGAACAACTTCCCTTTCAAGGAAAATTGGTGTACCACATTCAAATCATGGATACGTCCTTGCGCCGCATGATTCCTGACAAAGAAATGGTGATTTATACCAACGATACTTTGCTGCGCATTGAAAACTCGACGGATCAATTAGGGAATCAAGTGCTGATCAAACACATGGTCTTGAATAAATCGTACCTTTTGTTGGAAACGCCGATTAGCAATTATGCGATTCAAACTGATCATTCGACGCAAAAAGTGGATAGTTTTCCTTACCAATTCAAAAAGAAATGGGGCAAACGAAAAATTGCTGGATTGAAGGCAAATCGCTTAATGGTAACGCATTCAGCCTTTGAAGAACCAATGGAATTTCTCTACTTCAAAAAGACCAGCAACAAGTACTTGAACGCTTTTACTAATTTCCCTGGATTGTTGGCGCAATACTATGTGGTGACAGTCGATGGAATCTTTGTCTATACGCTTACTTCCATGGAAACAATGAAGCCCGAACACGATTTATTCGGCATTCCTTCCGACTTCAAAAAAGTGACCTTCGATCAATTCATGGACGAAATCATGAACTTCAATCCCGATGAGCCCGAAGGCGAGCATCCTCATGAGTAATGGAGGCTATTGAAAAACATCCTGTTTATATGTTAGCATTAAAAATGATGCCCTAAAAACTGTACTAAATATGATGCTTTTTTTGATAGCTTATTTTTCAAAGTCCTATAAATAATTGTTTTAAGTGACATTTGCGCAGGGCTCTCCCTTCACAAGAAATAGTACTTGTTATGAGGATCAGATAGCGCATTGTATAATTTGCTTGGGACCCATATGCTGAAATTCAGATGAAATTTGGAACTGTTTGACGATCCGCTGCGGCGGTGAGGAGTTTTTCAAATTTTCTGAATAAGGCATTTATGGGTAAGCGAATTATGCACAGCGCAGGGCTCTTTTTGCTTACTTTTTTAGCTCTTGAAAAAAGTAAGAGAAAACATTTTTATTTAATTGATTGAAATCGTGCAATCAGTTAACAGCTGTTCATTCGATTTATGTATATTGCATGGTGTGCGCCCTGACGCGGAGCGTCTAGTTAATAAACATTTGACTGTTTATACTTACTGAGTTTCATCAAGAAAACTGCCCTAATCCTGTTTATCTTCGTAAGATATTCTATCAAGAAATGGCGGAAAACGAATATAAACCGAAAGAAAATATCATTGAAGAACCGGAAGTGAAGCAAACCGAAAAAAAGGTGAAAGCTCCGAAAACTGCGGCTCCGAAAGAAAAAGTGAAGATGAAAAATCCCATTGAGGGACTTTCAACGCGTTTCGATAAAAAGAAAGTGAAATCAACTATCGGTGCCTTGTTGGTGCTGTTTTCGTTCTACCTGTTTTTAGCGTGTTTTTCCTACATTTTTACTTGGACGCAAGATCAAGACCGCGTCATCGACAAAGGTTTATTCCAATTTTTATTCGAAGAAGGTGAAGAACCTGTTGCCAATTGGTTGGGTAAATTCGGTGCGTGGACTTCCCACTTAATGATTTTCAAATGGTTTGGTTTGTCCTCGTTCGGAATCGTTTTCTTGCTCTTTATATCTGGTGTTAAAATCTTATTCAACGTTACGATAGCGCCGATTCAAAAGTCATATGCGCGTGTTACCTTGCTAATTGTTTGGAGTTCCATTTTCCTAGGCTATTTTGCTGGAGCAGTGAACTACTTGGGTGGATCTTTTGGTTACTACATCAATCAATGGCTTTCGTTATCGCTCGGACGCTTCGGATCCTTGATTTTTATTGGCGTTTTGGGCTATATCGTATCCGTTATTTTGTTCAACCCAAATTTCAAAGCACTTTTCGATCGTTTCTTTGGAGCGAAAGAACAGGATGAAGAAGAAGTTGTCGAAGAAAATCGCTTCTCTTCAGCTGGAATAAACGATTTGCGCGTGGTGAACACCATCAAGGATGAAGAAATTGAAAAGGATTTTGTTTCTACGCCGGTTCATTTCGATGAAGACGAAGAGGAAGAAATCGAAGAAGAAGACGATGATGATGCGTTTGAATTCGATGAATCTGAATTGATCATTACGGTGAAAGATCCTGCTCCTTCGATGGACGATGATGATGATTTCGAAGTAGATGTTCCGCAAGAAGAAGCATTTGTTCCTGTCACACCAGATTTGGGAAGTGAAGGATTTTCAGTGGATGTTGCTGCGCCAGATGAATTGTTGAACGACGATGATTTGGATAGTTTGCGCAAGGAATACGGCGATTACGACCCGAAATTAGACTTGGCAAGTTACGTGCTTCCGTCGATTGATTTATTGAAAGATTACGGTTCGAATGGCGTTTCTGTCAACAAGCAAGAATTAGAAGACAACAAAAACAGAATTGTTGAAACCTTGTCGCACTATAAAATTGACATTGCAAAAATCAAAGCGACAGTTGGTCCAACAGTGACACTGTATGAAATTGTTCCTGCGCCAGGTGTGCGTATTTCCAAAATCAAAAACTTGGAAGATGATATTGCCTTGAGCTTGAGTGCGCTTGGAATTCGTATCATTGCGCCAATTCCAGGAAAAGGAACGATTGGTATTGAGGTGCCAAATTCGAACCCAGAAATGGTGAGCATGCGTTCGTTGATTGCTTCTGAGAAATTCCAAAACTCAGACGCTGAATTGCCAATCGTAATGGGTAAAACAATTACGAATGAAACCTTCACCTTCGATTTAACGAAAATGCCTCACTTGTTGGTAGCGGGTGCAACTGGTCAAGGTAAATCGGTTGGTTTGAATGCCATTTTGATTTCCATTCTCTACAAAAAACACCCAGCACAAGTTAAATTCGTTTTGGTGGATCCGAAAAAAGTGGAGCTAACGCTCTACAATAAAATCGAGCGTCACTTCTTGGCGAAATTACCGGGTGAAGGCGATGCAATTATCACCGATACATCGAAAGTGGTCAACACCTTGAATTCTTTATGTATTGAAATGGATGATCGCTACGAATTGCTGAAAGATGCTGGTATGCGTACGATTAAGGAATACAACGCGAAGTTCATTTCCCGCAAATTGAATCCAGAAAAAGGACATCGTTACTTGCCATACATTGTTGTGTTGATTGATGAGTTCGCCGATTTGATCATGACCGCAGGAAAAGAAGTCGAACATCCTATTGCGCGTATTGCTCAGCTTGCACGTGCTGTTGGAATTCATTTGATTGTTGCAACGCAGCGTCCATCTGTAAACGTCATTACGGGGATGATCAAAGCCAATTTCCCAGCGCGTATTGCGTTTAGAGTATTGTCAAAAATCGATTCGCGTACCATTTTGGATACTTCAGGAGCCGATCAGTTGATTGGACGTGGAGATATGTTGATTTCAACAGGTTCAGATGTGAAACGTTTACAATGTGGATTCGTTGATACGCCTGAGGTTGAAGATATTTGTTCGTTCATTGGTGAACAGCGTGCCTATCCAGATGCGTTCTTATTGCCAGAATATGTTGGTGAAGGCGGCGAAGGAAATGGTGATATGGACATGAATGAAATCGATCCAATGTTTGCCGATGCTGCTCGAATCGTTGTTTCTAATCAACAAGGTTCAGCAAGTTTGTTGCAACGCAAATTGAAATTGGGCTACAACCGCGCAGGTCGTATCGTTGACCAATTAGAAGGATTGGGCATCATCGGTCCGTTCCAAGGTAGTAAAGCCAGAGAAGTGTTGTATTCCGACTTAGAAGCCTTGGAGGAATTCTTGCGTGTGAAAGGCATCATTTAAGGATTTCTAAAAACTATTCATTAGATTTGGACAAATTCTAAATCTTAGTTGAATGTTATTACGTTCGTTTTTTGCACTTCTTGCCTTAGCAACTTTCACTGTTAACGGTCAAACTCTACAATCGCCAGAACAATACTTTGGATATCCCTTGGGAACGTATTTCTCGCGTCACCACCAAGTCGTGGATTATTTTGAGCAATTGGAGAAAAATGCTTCAAGTTCAATCAAAGTTGAAAAATACGGTCAAACAAACGAACACCGCGATTTAATTGTCGCCTACATTTCGAGTGAAGAAAACTTGAAAAACCTGGACGAAATCCGCAAGCAACACAGCGATTTAAGTACGAATGAAAAGGTAACAATCGTTTGGTTGAGCTACAATGTTCACGGGAACGAAAGCGCTGGAACGGAAGCAGCGATGCAAACAGCCTATGAGTTAATCACAGAGAAACAAGATTGGCTGAAAAACACCTTGGTGATTTTAGATCCATGTATCAATCCTGATGGACGCGATCGCTACGTCAACTGGTACAATCAATACGTCAACAACGATTTAAATGCGAACCGCGAATCAATTGAACACAACGAACCGTGGCCTTCTGGACGTCCGAATCACTATTTATTCGATTTGAACCGCGATTGGGCGTGGTTGACACAAGTTGAATCGCAACAGCGCATTGCTTTGTACAATCTTTGGTTGCCTCACGTGCATGTTGATTTCCACGAACAAGGAATGAATGATCCATACTATTTTGCTCCAGCAGCAGAACCGTATCATGAAGTAATTACACCGTGGCAACGCGAGTTTCAAAATGGCGTTGGAAAAAACAATGCGAAACACTTTGATCAAAACGCTTGGTTCTATTTTACACGTGAAATTTTCGACTTGTTGTACCCAAGTTACGGTGATACCTACCCGACTTACAACGGCGCCATCGGAATGACGTATGAACAAGGTGGTTCTGGTCGCGGTGGATTGGGTGTTGTCAATAACGATGGTGACACAATTACCTTGATTGATCGTGTGCAACATCACCACATCGCAGGTTTATCGACAGTTGAATATGCCTATGAGCAAAACAAAAAATTGATTTCAGAATTCAAGAATTTCGCACAAAACAAAAATTACAAATACAAAAGTTTCGTTGTTGGCGGAAACCAGGACAATCTTGCGGCTTTGTGCAAATTATTGGATGCACATAAAATTTCGTATTCGGCCGGAACTGGAGCAACTGTGAAAGGATTTGATTACAAGAAGAACGCGGCTGGAACACTGAAAGCGACAGACAAACACATTGTTATTAGTACCAACCAATTAAAAGGAACCTTGGTGAATGTGTTGTTTGAACCACGCACAAAATTGACAGATTCCTTGACGTATGATATTACCGCTTGGTCATTGCCGTATGCGTATGGATTGGAGGCGATTGCTTCAGAGAGTTTAGTTGCAGGAAAAGCAATTGAACCGAACCTTGTGAAAAATGAAGCTGTGAAAGGAGCTTATGCCTACTTAGCAGATTGGAACAGCATGAAAGATGCACGTTTCTTAACGAGTTTATTGCAAAAAGGAATGCGTGTGCGTTACGCTGAAAATGCGTTCGAATTGAACGGAATCAAGTACGAAAAAGGAACTTTGATTATTACAAAAGGTGATAACAAAGCGTACACAGAATTCCCAGGAGATTTAATCCAACTGGCGAATGAACAACAAGTGCAATTGACGCCAACTCCAACAGGAATGGTTGACAAAGGAAATGATTTCGGTTCTTCGAGTGTGAAATTAATTCAAGCACCTAAAGTAGCCTTATTGATGGGTGAAGAAGCAAGTTCCTTGAATGTTGGTGAAGTTTGGTATTTCTTTGAAAACCAATTAAACTACGCTATTTCGATGATTCAAAGTGGCGATTTTTCAAAAGAAGTATTGGCAAAGTATTCTGTTTTGATTGTTCCTGAAGGCTATTACAGTTTATTGAGTGATAGCGCAGCAGCTGGAACGTTAAAAGAATGGATTTCGAATGGCGGAAAAGTAATTGCAATGGGAGAAGCTTTGAGTCAATTCACAACGGAAAATGGTTTTGGTTTGAAAGTGAAATCAACAGAAGAAGAAAGCGAAGACGAAGACAAAGCGAAAAACGATCCTGAGAAACATGAGCATCCACACATCGCTTACAATGAGCAAGAACGTGAGTTCATCAAACAAACGATTACCGGAGCTATTTTCAACTGTAAAGTCGAAACGACAAATCCATTGGCCTTTGGTTACGGAGACAACTACTATTCATTGAAATTAAGTGCCACAGCTTACGAATACTTGGAAAACGGTGCGAATGTCATCTACATGGAAGAAAAACCGCAACTTATTGCAGGATTTGCAGGTAGCGAAGCGATTAAAGCACAACCAAAATCACTCGTTGTTGGACAAGAAAACATGGGTGCTGGATGTTTGATCTACATGGTCGACAATCCATTGTTCCGCGGATTCTGGGAAAACGGTAAATTGTTGTTCGTGAATGCGTTGTTCTTGGCGAACAATTGAATTGATTTATGATTTATGATTTATGATTCCCGAGGCATTAAGGTCACTGAGGCTCTCGAAGTGCCGATATGCCCTCGAAAAATCAACTTATAAAAACAACAATGATCGATTACCAAACCGTTGATTCACCGTTTTACGAAGCAAACAAGCGATTTCTTGAAACATGTGTTGCAAACTTGTCTTCCTTTACGTTTGAGGGTTGGTGCAACGCTTATGGTTATGATGTAGAAGGCCGATCCACAATCAAGCAAATAGAAGTTTTTCTTCAATTAAAGAAACATCAAACCACGCAAAATGGAATGATTGTTCCCATTGATGCGCATGACAATACAGAACTACACATCGAACTAAAAGCGCTGAACACCCAAGAGCAATTGGCTTTTGGATTAAACTGGTTTCAAGCCTTGCTGTTTGGAAAACAATCGGATTCAAAAACTGAAATTCAAAAAAAACTTTCAACGTTTGCAAGGGAATTTAAGGTCGATCAATTAACCTTAAAAAATGGAATATTAAAACTAAAAGTGAGTAATTGCCCAGAAAAGCCTGAAAAGGTTTTTAATGAATTGGTCGCATTTTTTCAGGACTAGAATTTTACTTATTTTGGTTTGAAAAGACTATATTCAACAAAACTAAAAATGACATCAATGAAAAATGTACTACTCTTCCTTACCCTTTTCGCTTCTTCTTTCAGTTTCTCGCAAGATTATCCAAGTGAGCCAACGAAAGAAGACACTCTTCGCATTGAAAAGCAGTTAAAAAAAGAAGCGGACAGTGTTCGACAAGTACTCGAAAAAGAAGACTATTTAACAGAAAGCATTAAAAAAATTGAGCTTGAATTTCGTGTTGATACATTTATCGTTGAACGTCGGTGTGCACTGTTTATTGAAGTGGATGACACTGATTTGGGAATGCAATTTTCAAACGGTCAACTTTGGGATGATTATGAGGATTTATTGAACAAATATTACAAATTACTCATCGCGAAACTAAATGCTGCCGATAAAGAAACATTAAAAGTGAGTCAGCGCAATTGGTTGAAATACCGCGATAGTGATCAACAAGTGAATTTTTTATTGACGGAAGAACGCTATTCGGGTGGCGGAACCATTCAAGCGCTGTATGCTGGAAATCGAACAGTTGAAATTACAAAAACACGCGTAATTGAATTATACAATTATTTGCAACGTGCTTCGGTGATGGGAGAATGATTTATTTTTAAGCTGAAATAAATGAGTAAACTTACCTTTTTCCAACTTTTAACAACTGTTTTTTTACTTGTGAACTGCACCTCTACAACTTCAAACGATGTAGAGACAAATAAGAAAGAAAATACTTATCATACTGAAATCAAACTAGAGAAATTTTCTTCGGTTAAAGTTCAAAATGAAAATGATAAAAGTCGAGACGAACAAGACAGTTTAAGGATTTTAAACCAACTGGAATACGCATTAACACTTGCAAAAAAGCACATTAAAGACAATCAATTTAGCTTTAAAACTGATTCAATAACTATTGAGATAGGTCATTTATTCTTTCCTAATACAAAACACTTATTAATAAAACGATCATCAGAATATGGCTTCTATTCGAATGTTTACAGAATAGACAACAACACCTTTTTTCCTGTTTTAACTTTTGAAATGGCTGCTCTAGCTTTTATAGGAGATACGCTTCAAGACATAAATGGCGATAAAAGGTTGGATTATGTTTTCCACTGGTATCCAATGTCGGGATGTTGTGAAAGAAATATTTATGATGTTTATCTTTCAACATCCAATGGCGATTTTTCAAAAGAATTTGAGTTTATGAATCCCGTTTTTGATGCTAAAAACAAATTCATACGAGGCAGATGTTATGGACAAAGCCCACCTGTATATAAATTCCAATGGAAAGGAATTAAATTAGACACCATAGAATACATTCATCCACCGGAAGAAACTAAATTAAACTATTACCTAAAAAACAAAAGTGAAATCGACATCAAAGAAGGACTTAAACTGAAAAAACTACCTGATGAGTATAAAAAGCTCTGATTTGGATTGAAAGATAAAATGAAACAAAAAATCTACATACTTAGTGGACTTGGTGCTGATGAGCGGGTTTTCGATCAATTGGAATTCTCTAGTTTGGAACCTGTTTTTGTAGATTGGATTGAACCGTTCGAAAATGAATCACTTGAGTCTTATGCAAAACGAATTAGCATAGCGATTACCTGTGAAAATCCACTAATTCTTGGGATTTCTTTTGGGGGAATGTTGGCAGTTGAAATCAGTAAAATTCGATCAGTAAAACAACTTTTCTTAATCGCCACAGCTAAAACTTTTCTTGAACTGCCAAATGTGTATCGCATTTTTGGCCGATTGGGGGCACTAAAACTAATCCCAGTTTCACTTTTAAAACGAACTACAGTATTGACACATTATTTCTTCGGTACAAAAACGAAAAAGGACAAATTGCTTCTTAAGTCCATCTTGGAGGATACCGATGCAAAATTTTTGAAATGGGCTTTAAAAGCAATTGTTGGATGGAGAAATAAAACAATTCCAACAAGCTTCATCCATTTACATGGTTCAAAAGACAAAATCATTCCGATTAAACGAATTCAATTTTCAACAAAAATAGAAGGAGGAGGACATTTAATGACTTTGGATAAATCTGAAGAACTAAATGAACACCTCAATTCTGAAATTAGCAAATTGATAGAATGAAAACCTTCTACCATGGCAAAAATCAGCCACAGATGCACAGATAAATTATTTAGAAGCGCGCAACTACCTCTTTGATTTTCAATCTATCCAATTAATTAAACAAATCATAATTTATTTTACATTCTATATGTCATCTGTGTATCTGTGGCTAAACAACATTGGGCAAAAACAAGCGCAGCGTCTCTCTAGCGGCCTCTCTTTCTTTGCTCCTCCGCGTTGAATTTCATCATTTCCAGAATTGATAATCAAACCGATTGCATCAATTAAAATTTAATGTACTTTTGATAGTATCAAATGATAGTATCACGAAATGAATCCACCATACCAACTCACGCACGAAATACTTCGCTACATTGCTTCAATTTCTGAGAAAATTGGTCAAATCAATGCTAAAATGCTTGATAAACCAGCTCCAAAATTGCGCAAGGAAAATCGCATTAAAACGATTCATTCGTCATTGGGAATTGAAGGAAACACTTTGACAATCGATCAAATTACAGCGCTTTTGGAAGGAGAAAAGGTCATTGGTCCACAAAAAGATATTCTTGAAGTTCGCAATGCAATTGAAGTTTATGCCAATTTATCTCGATTTAATGCAGATTCAGTCGACTCATTTCTTGATGCACATGCACTATTGATGAACGGACTTGTTTCTGATGCAGGTAAGTTTCGTAAAAAAAGCGTAGGAATTGTTGCTGGTGAACAAGTTGCGCATTTGGCTCCACCAGCCGAAAACGTTCCCTATTTAATGAACGATTTATTTCAATTCGTAAAAAATTCAAACGAACTGACACTGATAAAAAGTTGCGTTTTTCATTACGAAATGGAGTTCATTCACCCGTTTATTGATGGAAATGGAAGAATGGGACGTTTGTGGCAGACCGGCATTCTCATGCAAGAATATCCAATTTTTGAATTTATTCCCTTTGAAAACATGATTCAGCAATCGCAAAGTAACTATTATGGAGCATTAGCCGAAAGCGATCGACAAGGAAACTCAACACCATTTATTCGCTATATGTTGAACATTATTGATGCTTCCTTAACCGAAGTGTTAGCCATTCGAAATCGCACCATTACATCTGAAGATCGTATTTGTTATTTTGCAGAAACGACAAAAACTCCTTTTACGCGTAAAGAGTATATGAATGTTTTTACAGATATTTCCACTGCAACAGCTAGTCGCGATTTAAAATTGGCCGTTGATCTTGGTTTGTTTGAAAAAGAAGGAGACAAAATCAATACGGTTTATCGTGTGGTATAGAATTTTAGATTAAATTAAATTTAATTTAATTTAACAACAATCTAAATGAAGTCATTTTCAATTCTTACACTTTTCATTTTTATTTTACTTCCTGTAAAAGTCTTTGCACATGGTGAAAATGCACTTCAAACTGTCTTCATTGATGCAATAGTTTTCTTCGGTTTACTTGTTTTCATAGGTTTTACCAATTGGAAAATGAATGGAAAAATGCGTTTACTTCTTGCTCTTTTCGTTGCTGAGTTCAGCGCATTAATGATTCTTGGATCATTGCCCTACTCGGAGAATGAGCTTCTGATAAACGTACTAAGTCCAATTCTACCAATCGCTTTTGTATTCGCAATCTTTTTTAAATTCAAACGAAAATATGCTTATTCAACAGCGAAAATTTGTCCTCCACTCATCGAAGCTACAGAACTTCAAGCCTTCATACATGATGATTTCGTCGTTCTAATTGATATTCGCACAGGCCCAAATGCAAAAGAAGCGTATGAAATGAACCATTTGAAAGGTGCTTTATTCGTTGATTTGGATACTGATCTAGCTGAAATTCACGAAAATCCAGCTCAAGGAGGAAGACATCCTTTGCCAGAAATTGGAAAATTCACCCACTTCCTTGGTCAATTGGGAATTTCTCCTGAAAAACGGGTTATTGTTTACGATGACAAATCCGGAGCAAATGCTGCAGCGCGATTTTGGTGGATGTTAAAAGCACTTGGACACGAAAACGTACAAGTAATCAACGGTGGTTTGCAAGCTGCTTTGCTTTGCGATTTACCGTGTTCTTCTGGATTTGAACAAGCGAAACACACAGGTGTTTATCCTGCTCAGCACTGGATTCTAAATCGGGTTACACTCTCGGAAGTAGAAAAAGCAACTCATTCAGATAAACAACTAATCATTGACGTACGTGATGCCGATCGCTACAATGGTCTTACTGAACCAATCGATTTAATTGCTGGACACATTCCCACTGCTATCAATGTTCCGTTCACTGAAAATCTAGACGCGCAAGGCTATTTTTTACCGTCAACTGTCTTAAATGAAAAATATTCAAGGCTTTGTGCATCAATTCCAAGCGAACAAATCATCGTTCATTGTGGCTCTGGCGTAACCGCTTGTCACACCCTACTCGCATTCGCCCACGCAGGACTTGAAATCCCGACATTGTACGTTGGTTCTTGGAGCGAATGGAGTAGAAATAATAAACCAATTACATCTTAATTAACATGTCAAACAACACTTCAACACCCACCTATTATCACGGAACTAAGGCACGTTTGAAAAGTGGCGATTTGATCGAGCCGGGTTTCAAATCAAATTATGGTTCGCAACGCATCGCCAAGTTTGTTTATTTCACTGAAACCCTTGAAGCGGCAACGTGGGGAGCTGAATTGGCGCAAGGTGAAGGTGAAGAAGCAATTTACCTTGTTGAGCCAATTGGTTCTTTTGAAGATGATCCAAACTTAACTGACAAAAAATTCCCTGGAAATCCAACCAAATCGTATCGCACAGGTAGTCCATTGCGCGTGATTGGTCTTGTTCACGATTGGCAAGGACATTCTAAGGAACAGCTTTCTGCAATGAAGGAAAACTTGGAACGGATAAAAGCGATGGGCATTGAAGCAATTGAGGAATAACTGGAGTTAACGACCAACTAATTCCAATCGTAAACCTTCAATTTTAGCTTCTCTTTTCGTATCTCCATTCCAAACATAGGCTTGGTAAATCAATGAATCCTTGCTCGGAAGATCAAACATAAAACTCATTTCGCGCGGTGAGTCATACAGAAAATCACCTAAAAAACGATCTTGGTAAAAACTGCCATCTTTCGAACTCACCACCAAACGAATGTCGGTATTTTTATGTTCTGCGCCAATCGTTAGTTCAACACGCAATTTATCGGCACCTTTTAGGTTCGTCGCCTCAACTGTGTAGGAAAAAGCATGTTGCTCATCGATGGTACACAAACGTTTAATTTTTGCAGCCGATTTCACTTTGTATCCTATTGGAATTTCTGCTTTTGGCGCATCGGTTTTTAATTGCAAGAAATGCGACCAATACTCCTTTTTTGTGGTTAATCCTCCATGCAAGATGCTATTCGCTACTTGGTAACTTTGCACCATTGCTAATCCAGAAAAAGGTAGGATAATCAGCGCCAAGTGAATTTTCTTCAAGTATTTCTGGGCAAAAAAAGCAAATCCCAAAGCAATGAATGGCAAATATTCCATCATCGGTCGTTGACCAAAACCTGAACCGTAGGTCCAACACCACCACGACGATAATATGTAAACGATGATGATTAACGGTAAAACGAACAACAATAACGCTTTCCACGATTGTTTTCCAAAATAAATGAGTCCGCCAATCAGTGCAAAAAGCGTTAGCGGTGACCACAACAACCAACCTTTTTGGTAGGAGAATAAAAATTCAAGCAAGTGCGGATGTTTAAAGTCAAATGATTCCTTGCCATACGAATAAACCAACCATAAATCACTTTGCCATTTCCAAAACAATAATGGAATTGCAAGTATCGAAAGTCCAATAATTACAGGCAGAATAAGAGCTTTCAAATGAAAAACTTCTTTGCTCAACAATGCTTTTAGTTTGACATTTCTCAGCACCAATAACAATGGTAAAAACAAGATCATCACGGCATTTGTTGGACGAATAATCACCAATAAAGCCATTATACAAGCAACAAGACCGAGCATTTTTACTTGCTTCGTAGAAATCCATCGTTTCATCGACCAAAGCAATACACAAGTCAGGAAGAAACTATGAATGTGACTAACGGTGTGATCGTAAACCAAATAGTACCAACAATTGGTTCCAAACAATAAGAAGGTAAATACCCAATAACTAATCGTATCGCTGATTTTGTAGGAGCGAAAAAAGGCCAATAAAAAGCGTAAACCAACGAAGAAATAGACTAAGTGCGAAAAAGCTATTCCCCATTGAAAAGGTGCCGAATAACCATCAACTGGAAAACCGAACACCCAAGCTACAAACATGCTTAAAAAGAAAAAAGGAGCATACAACACACTTAATCCCGGGAAAGTTTTATTCACCGCTTTCCCATTCTTCTGAGGTATCCGAAAATCCTTGAACTGCGAACGATCTTCAGGATAATACCTTTGTTCTACCGAATCAATGTAAGAATAACTTGGATCATTATAAATGAAAAGTGCTGGTAAATAAGCATAATATGCTTTCGCGTCACCATTGATGGAACGACCATAACGACCGTCCAACTCGCGAACGGAAAACATACCAATCAGCACACAACTGATCGCGATAATCCAAAAAAGTGATTGTTTAATGCGCATTTCAAGTGCCAAGTTAACAAAACTCTGTCAAACTAGAGAACAGCGACTTCAATTGAAATCTATGAACCTATTTCATAAAATAACCCTACATTTGGGAAGCAAATATGAAATTGAACAAATTATCCATACTTATTCCCGCCTATAACGAGGCAAAAACAATCAAAGCTGTTTTAACGAACGTGGCTGAATTGAACTTAATTCAAGGAATTGAAAAGGAATTAATTGTGGTAAATGATTGTTCAACTGATTCAACTGCAAAAGAAATCGAAGCATTTATTTCGGAATTTCCAGAAGTGAACATTCAATCCTTTGAACAAGCTATCAATCAAGGTAAAGGTGCGGCGATTCACAAAGGAATTGAATTAGCAAGTGGAGATTACATCGTCATTCAAGATGCAGACTTGGAATTGAATCCTGCAGACATCAATGTGCTGTTGGAAGGACTTTTAACTGGAAATTCAGAAGTGGTTTATGGATCGCGTTTCTTGCGAAAAGATCACCAAAACACTAATTTTGTTTGGCACATTATGGGAAATGGTTTCCTTACGAAACTTTCAAACGTGTTTACAGGCTTCAAATTGACCGACATGATGACGTGTTATAAATTGGTTCCTTCAAAGATCCTGAAAGAAATGAACTTGGAAGAAAACCGTTTTGGTTTCGAGCCAGAAGTCACGCTGAAATTATCGAAATTAAAAGGTTTACGCATTCAAGAAGTTCCTATTTCCTACATTGCACGCAACAAAGAAGAAGGAAAGAAAATCAGTTCCAAAGATGGAATGCGCGTTATTTACTGCATTTTAAAATACGCCCTTTCCGGCAAAAAGAAATAACAAGCTTACTTTTTCGTATTCAAATTAAATCCTAAACCAGCTGAAAAAATCAATTCATCTGCTCGCATTGAACCTCCATTGATACCATGAGCTATTGAATTCACATAGCTCAAATTAGCGAAAAAATGGAAATATTTCCACACATAAAAGCTTGTACCAGCCGTCAAAGCAAACGAAGGACAAACCGATGTTTTATTGGAAATAGCTCCAAAACGCAAAAATGAAAGTCCTGGTTGAAAACCAAGGTAATTATCCCAATTCTTTACATTCTTATGGTAAAAGACCCCGAAATAGGTTCTCGATGCGTTTCTTAAGGTAACATCTGTTGCTTTTTCCGCTGTCCCATCGATGTACCAATACGTATCACCACGCAAACTTAAGTTCTTTTCGATATGGTATTCCAAGAAACCAGAAAGATAGATGGTATTCACTGTTCGGTTCAACATTTTTCCTGGAGCAATGGTTGCAGATGCTTTTAATAATCCTGGACGAATGTAAATTTCTTCTTGTGCTGCGGCATTCAGTGCCAGCAACAATGCCACAACGGTTCCAATTCTTCTTACCATAAATCCCCTATGTTATAGTTAATACCAACATGGAACAATAAATGTCCTTCCAAACTTGCTCCCTTTTCTTGATGAAACTCAACCGCACCATTATGTAAATCTGCGTGAACATCGCTTCCGAGGTGAATCATGTACTGAGAAACAACTGAAAGATCGAGGCGTTGTGATAAATTGAAATGAGCACCAAGTCCACCTTGAACTGCAGAGCTCCAGCGTTCCATAAAATTAGTCGCATTGGAATTATCCACTAAACGGGTATAATCGAAACAATGTCCTCCCAAAACATAAGGACGAACTTTTGGCGTTAAATTTTTCGTCGGGTAATAAATTACACTCCATCCAATGTGATAATCTGTTCGATGCGCAAAATCTTCTATATCCCCAGTGATGTAATCAAAAAACCAATCTGAATTGACATGGTCGGCAAATTGCAAACGAAATTGTCCGCCTACACCCATTCCAGTGTTTCCAAATTCTCCATGATTAAAAGTGCTAAGCGTTGTTCGAACGCCTAAACTAAACATTCCTCCTTGGGAATTCTTTTGATTGAGAGGCTGTGCAAATGTGAAGCTTCCCAGCAACAACATCGCGGCAATTAGTAGTTTCATGCGATTGATTTTGGTGTTTTCTAGTTCAACGCGAAAGTAATACAATTAGTATAAGCGAAAACAAGCTGTTAAAATTTTGACAGAAAGTTTAGTTCATTTTAAAGCAAAAAAAAAATGCAACACCAAAAGGCATTGCATTTTCAAGTTTATTTAAAAGTGCTTATGCACCAAATTTTTCGATAACTGCTGTAGTTACTCCAGTACTAGAGAAACCTCCATCGTGGAACAAGTTCTGCATTGTCACGTAACGTGTTAAATCAGAGAACATCGCAATACAGTAATCAGCACAAGCAGCTGCATCCGCATTTCCAAGTGGTGACATGTTTTCAGCAAATGAAATAAATTCACTAAATCCTTTCACTCCACTTCCTGCAGTTGTCATTGTTGGTGATTGAGAGATTGTATTAACACGTACTTTTTTCTCAACACCGTAATGGTAACCAAAACTGCGTGCAATTGACTCCAAATATGCTTTGTTATCAGCCATATCGTTGTAATCTGGGAACGTACGTTGAGCAGCGATGTATGTTAAAGCAACAATTGAACCCCAGTCATTTACTGCGTCCAATTTCTTCGCAACTTGCATTACTTTATGAAACGACAAAGCAGAAACATCAAGTCCTTTTTGCGTGTAATCATAGTTTTGATCTGTATAGTGATTTCCTTTACGCACGTTTACAGACATACCAATTGAGTGAAGAATAAAGTCAATTTTACCTCCCAAAATCTCCATAGATTCTGAAATTAATTTCTCTAAATCTTCAACACTTGTAGCATCGGCAGGAATAATTTTAGAACCTGTTTTCTCAGCTAGTTCATTAATTTCACCCATACGCATTGCGATTGGTGCGTTTGTTAGAACAAATTCTGCTCCTTGCTCGTGTGCTTTCTCAGCAACGTGCCAAGCAATTGATTGACTATTCAATGCTCCGAAAATGATTCCTCTTTTTCCTTTCAATAAATTATTTGCCATGTTCGTTTTATTTGGGACAAAGATAATAGAATTCGCCTATGTGAAATTGTTACGTGTAGTAAATAATTAACAAGTGAGCGTTTCAAATTCATTTTTGAATGACTAATTTTGCGCTGAATATCAAATCTTAAGAACTTGAAAAAAATCTTTCGCAGTAAATGGTTTAAAATTCCATTCTATACATTTTTAGTGGGTTTTGCATTAATTGGTTTCTTCTTAACAGCTTCTTATGTTGCGATAAAATTTCGTTTAACGGATGACGGTGGAACCATTGATGCGAACAATCGTTACTTCGACCAGAACAAGGATAAATACAACCAATCATTCAAAAAAGACACTTCAAGTATTGAATACAAAGATTATGAGGCCTTGCACCGCATTTTAATTCTCAACAAATATTACCCAAGAAACGCACAATATATTTTACATGCTTTTCAACGCAATCACAATGAAATTGAAGTGTTGCGCATGTTGGATGCCGTTGACATCAATTTGAAAGACAACAAACAATACCAAAAAGAAGTCAGCAAGTACTTCTACCAAAAGCGTCATCAAAAACTCAGATACAAACAAGAAAGTGTGTATGAATGGATGAACATTGCTGAATGGCAAACCTTCAAAGAAGCAGTGGTGAAAGACAAAGCAATCATTGATTCTGTTGCTAATCAAACAGGTGTTGAAGCACGTTTAATTGTTTCTTGTTTAGTGGGTGAGCAAATTCGTTTGTTCAATTCGAATCGCGAAGCCTACAAACAATGGATTGGACCACTGAAAGTACTTTCTGTTGAATCTCAATTTTCGTTTGGGGTTACTGGAATCAAAGAGCATACAGCAAAACGTATTGAAGCCTTGCTAAAAGATAAAAACAGTGAATATTACTTGGGGGAAAAATATGAGCACTTATTGGATTTCCAGACAGCGGACACTGCCAAAGAGCGCATGGATCGATTGACTTCTTTCCGCAATCACTATTACTCTTACATGTATGCCGCGGTCTTCTTGAAACAAGTAAAACATCAATGGGAACGCGCTGGCTATCCAATTGATAATCGTCCAGAGATTTTAGCGACCTTGTTCAATGTTGGTTTTCCTCAATCTGTTCCAAAGAAAAACCCGAAAGTGGGTGGATCAACAATAAAAATTTACGAAAAACCGTATTCTTTTGGCGCAATTGCGTTTCAGTTCTATTATTCGGGAGATTTGTATGATGTTTTCCCGTTTAGACCTAAAAAATTCGATTGGAATGAAGCTGTTTAACCCTATACTACTTTCGGTTTTTTCGTTTTTGGCTGTGTTGAACGCTTCAGCGCAAGTGACGCCTGTTACTAATTCAGATACACTTAAAGTGAAAGTGGATTCCATTCGCGTAAATATGGACACCGTCATTGTTCCTGTTTACGAATGGAAAAATTTAGCGGATGGAATTGACTGGTGTGAACCATCTGCGCCTCGTTTGTCGATTGTTGGAGATTCTAAACTCACAATTATCAAAATCAACCCAAACAAGTTCGATTTCGAATTATTAACTGCAACACAATACGGTAAAATTTCACGGCCTGTGAACGAATGGGCGGATAGTTTCAACCTGAATGTCGTGATCAATGCGGGCATGTATGAATTGTCGAATGGCTTGATCAATCGTGGTTACATGAAAAGTTATGATCATCACAACAATGCGACATTCAATCCGAATTATAACTCTATGATTGCCTTAAATCCAAAAGACACGACAGACCATCGTTTTACAATTTTGGATTTAAAGTGCGATACGTGGGAACAAGTAAAATCCGATTATCATTGCTACTCCCAAGGAATGCGCATGATCGATTGCAACGGAGAAGCATTGAGTTGGAACAAGCGCAATCAGTCATGTAGCATGTTGATTGCAGCTAAAGACGCACAAGGAAACATTTACTACATTTTCAGTCGTTCTCCCTACACGCACAATCAAATGATTGGATTTATGATGGACTTTCCTTTTGAGTTGACGAATGCAATTTATTTGGAAGGTGGACCAGAAACGAGTTTGTATGTAAAAATCGGTGATACAGTCATTGAACGCATCGGTTCGTATGTTTCTCAAACCTATCCGCGCGACGACAATGATCATTTCTGGCCTTTGCCGAATGTTATTGGTTTACGCGTAAAGCAGTAAAATCAACTGATTCAAGTACATAGGTAACCATTGTTACATCCGTTATTGTTTTATTCATACATCTTGCAGCACAATTCAAATGCTCGAACTATGGAAAAACACTTTCAAATCCTCATTATCGGGGGCGGAACAGGCGGCATCATGACAGCTGCCAACCTACTACAAAAAAACAAAGATTTAAAAATTGCACTGGTTGAACCAGCTGAATATCATTACTACCAAGCTGCTTGGACACTAGTTGGAGCAAATGCTTTTGATTATGACAAATCGCGAAAACCAATGTCTGAAGTCATGCCACAAGGAGTTGAATGGATTAAAGACTATGCAACTGGTTTTAAGTCGGAAGAAAATATAATAACGACAAAAAATTCTGGGGATTTGAGCTATGATTTCTTAGTCGTTTCACCAGGTTTAATCATGGCTCCAGAATTAATCGAAGGATTGCCTGAAGCTTTGGAAAAAGGCCTTGCTGTAAGTAATTATGTTGATCCGAACAAAACGTGGAATACTATTAAAAATTTCAAAGGAGGAAATGCCATTTTTACGCAACCAACAACACCCATAAAATGTGGTGGAGCGCCTCAAAAAATCGCATATCTAGCTGCAGATTATTTCAGAAAAACAAAAATGGCTTCAAAAACGAATCTAGTTTTAGCTATGCCAGGTTCTGTTATCTTTGGTGTTCCTGAAATTCGTAAAACATTGGAAGAAGTAATCGCGCGTTACGATATCAAATTCAAACCAAGTTACGCACCTGTAAAAATTGATTGTGAAAACAAAACGATTCGTTTCAAGCACACAGCTCCATTAGAAAACCAATGTGTGATCAACACAGACCCAAGTATTGGTGAAAAAGATTGGGGCGATTCATTCATTGAAATTCCATTTGATTTATTGCACATCGCACCACCACAAACGGCACCGAAATTCATGCTTGAATCTGATTTAATGAACGAAGCCGGTTGGATGGATGTTGATATCAATACTTTGCAACACAAGAAATATAAAAACATCTTTGGAATTGGAGATGTTGCGGCATTACCAACTGCAAAAACAGGTGCTGCTATTCGAAAACAAGTTCCGGTTGTCGTAGGAAACATTCTGTATCTAATGCAACATGATCGTTTGGGTGATAAAATTTACGAAGGCTATTCATCTTGTCCTTTGGTGACAGGTTATGGCAAAATGGTATTGGCTGAATTCAATTATAAAAATGAATTTACGCCCGATCCAAAATTGAAACAAATGCTTGTCTTTAACAGCGATAAAGAACATTGGAGGCTATGGATGTTGAAAAAACACATCCTTCCAAATCTTTATTGGAAGAAAATGTTGAAAGGAAAAGAGGTTTAACTAATTAAAACAAAAAGGCTAGTGTAAATTCTAGCCTTTTTCATTATTTCGATAACCACTTACCAAGTACTTTTCTAAGCAAAGGCAACATGACAAATACCATCATTGGTACAAGAATGAGCGTCATTATCAAAGATCGAAGCGGAATTGGCATATCTTTTAATTGTGCTCCTAATGCGAATTGAAGTAAAGTAATCATCGGGTAGATTGCAATCCAAACCATGATTGCAAATTTCCATTTTGGGGGTTGTTTCATCTGTTGTTTGTTTGGTGTTAAACCTTGTTTGTAATTGAATTATAAATCGATTGTGAGGGTCATGCCATCGTAGGCAGCAAATACGTTGGGTGGTAATAGTTTCTGAATTTCTTCGTGTGTTCCAAATTGATGTGAAATATGCGTTAAATAAGCAGTTTCTGGCTTCACATCTTCAATAAATGCCAATGCTTCTTCCAAGTTAAAATGTGACAAATGAGGCGATTGATGCAAGGCATTTACAATAAGTACTTTTGAATCTCGTACCTTATTTCTTTCTTCGGAAGAAACTGTTTTAGCATCGGTGATATAGGTGAAATCTCCAATTCGAAAGCCGAAAACGGGCAATTTGTAATGCAAAACTTCAATCGGCAACACTTCCAAGCCATTCGGTAACAAAAACGCTTCATTTTCAATGCGATTAATGTTCACCGATGGGACTCCTGGATAACGTTCTGCAGAAAACACATAATGAAATTCTTGATGAAGTGCTTTTTCCACACGAAAAGAGCAAAACACTTCCATATCACGTTGTTCCTTGTAATTAAACGCGCGCACATCATCCAAACCTGCCAAATGATCTTTGTGTTCATGTGTAAACAGAATCGCTGATAATGTTTTTACATTTTCGCGTAGCATTTGTTGGCGAAAATCAGGACCTGCATCAACAACAAAATTCTGTCCTTCGTGCGAAATCATGATTGAACTGCGCAAACGCTTATCCTTCAAATCTGTTGACTTGCACACATGGCACTCACAGGCGATAATCGGTACGCCTTGAGAAGTTCCAGAACCAAGCACAGTGATTTTCACGTCGAATTTATTTACGCATTAATTTAACAAGGAAGATCAAAAATCCAATAATCATCAAAAGTCCGCCAATAGGCGTAATTGGACCTAAAAATTTCAAACTCGCCCCAAGGATTTCTTGAATCGCCAAGAAGTAAATTGAAACTGAAAAGAACAAAACACCAATCAACAACAAGAGGAATGTTGGTTTTAAACTGAATCCCAATTTTTCCTCATTGAATCCTAAAATTAACATGGCTAATCCAATGTAAAATTGATACCTCACTCCTACTTCAAACGTCGCAATGCGTTCCGGTGAAACTTTATCTTTTAAACCGTGTGCTCCAAATGCTCCAAGAATGATTGCAAGCATTACTAAAATCGCTGCTGTTAGTACAATTCGTTTATTCATGTGATGTGTTTTTTAACGACAAAGTATGTTCGAGCACGGCTTGCCAACCCTTCCATTTGCCATAATCTCCAATCGTTTCATTGTGCCAGATAAAGACAAATTCACCGCCGAAACGCTCCACTTCATGGTACAATTTCGTAATACGTTCTTTTGCTTCTTCCGGACTCAAATTCATGTATTCGTTCAAGGTTCCATCCATGTACGCAAATGGGTGAATGGTCAAGTCAGAAACTTTATTTTTGTTTAAATCAAACCATTTAAACGGACGCGCTGTTCCTGCACGGAAGCCATATTGTTCCGCGTAACCCATTGTATAATCGTGCTTAATTCCCATTGACGAAATCGAGGGATACGTCAATGGAATCTTTAATTTCAAAAAATGTTGACGCGAATGTTCAACCATGTTGTTTAAAATCACTTCCAGGCGTTCCTTTTCATTCAACAAATAGAATTCATAACTGTTAGATTTATAACTCGGATGAATTCCAACCGTGGTTGTTCGGTTCATTTTGCGAATCAAGCGCTGGTGACGTAGATTCTTGAAAGAAATGTTCTTGTCGTATTTGGCATAATCGCCCAAGAGCCAGAACATGTTTACTTTAAATCCACGTTTTGCAATCGACAAAATGTAATCGTACGTATCGTAAGGGTCTTTTGACGAACCTTTTAACACCAATTTACGCTCAACAATACGAAATTTATCGCCTTTCAATATATCACGCGCTACTGACAACCAACGTCTCCAACCAAACTTCAACTGATACGCATAAGCATTATCAATATCAAAGGTTGGACGAATGTTCACATCGGTTTTATGATTTACAAATTCTAGAATATTATTGTGTACCAAAAAACGTAAAAACGCAACAGCCCAGCGATCACAAACCACCTTATCCAACCAACCGAAGCGGTTTAAAATACTATTCGTTGACGGGAAACGACCATGTTCATCTTCAATGGTTGACGAATATTCCTCCATACGAGAAAGAACATAGAAAATTCCAGCCAATGGTTCAATTCTGCCATTGATTTTCAAGCATTCTTCCTTCTCAAATTTATCTGATTCGATTCCATAAACGATCAACTCCGTATCAAACAACATGGTTGAAGGACGCAAAAACGGAATTCCTTCGAAATCTAGATCTGAATAATTAAAACGCGGTTTTACAGAATTTAGAAATTCTTGTTGATCGGAGGTCAAATCATAGCTCAGACCTCGCTCCTTAAAGACGAAATCCAGCGTATAGATAAGACGCTCAGTAATACGTTCAACAAAAATTAAAACCATCTTTTATAAATCCTCTACGATTTTTGAACAAATAAATTCTGCTGCTTTTCCATCGCCATAGAACGGAGGAAAGCTATAATCAGTTTTAGCCATTAATTCATCAAATGCTTGTTCTATGCGCGCTTTTGATGCATCAGCTAAAATTGCATTGCCATTGTTTACAATTTCTACCCATTCAGTTTGTGGACGTAAAATCACACATGGCTTTTGGAAGAAAAATGCTTCTTTCTGCAATCCACCACTATCGGTCACAATCAATCGTGCATTTTTTTCCAACGCAATAATATCAATAAATCCAGCTGGTGGAATGATCTTAAAGTTTGAATTTTCTTCAATCGCTTTAAACAATTCAGCACTCAACTGATCCTTCATTTTACCTTTGGTACGCGGATGAATTGGCAAAACAATCGTTAATCCACTTTTCTTTTGAATGGTCAAAAGTGCAGTAAAAATTGCGTCCATGTTCTCAGCAATATCTGTATTCGAATCACGGTGAATCGTCGTTAAAACATAACCATTTGCAACTAAGCCGTTCTCTGCCAATATCGTTGAAGTTTCATCCGATAAGCTCGAGAAAAACAAACTGTTGTCAAACATCACATCACCGCACTGATATACTTTTGGAGCATTCGCAGTTGCTTTCCCAGATGTTTCAATTGCAAATCCTTCCTTAGTCAAGTTTTCAATACCTGTAATCGTTGGAGTAAACAACAAGGTTGACATGTGATCACACGCAATTCGGTTCACTTCTTCTGGCATTGCTTTATTGAAACTGCGCAAACCTGCTTCCACGTGAATAACCGGAATGTGAATTTTAATCGCAGCCAAAGCTCCAGCAATTGTCGAATTGGTATCACCATACACCAAAACAGCAGTTGGGGCTTCTTTAATAAAAATCTCCTCTAAGCCTTCAATCATTTTAGCTGTTTGTGCACCATGACTTCCACTACCAACATTCAAATTATAATTCGGACGCGGAATTCCCATTTCTTGAAAGAACACTTCTGACATATTTTCATCGTAATGCTGTCCCGTATGCACAATTACTTCCTCCAACAACTCAGAAAACTGAGACTGTATTGCTCTACTAATGGCAGAAGATTTAATGATTTGTGGTCTCGCACCAACGATAGTAATAATTCGTTTTTTCAATTTTGGTAATTTTAAGAAATCATGCCGTTATCGGCGAAGCTAAAATAACCAAAATCCGTGAAAATAACGTGATCGAGAATGGGTAAATCAATGTATTTCCCAAATTCCACCATCTTTTTTGTCAAACTTCGGTCAGCATCACTCGGTTTCATTTGTCCACTCGGGTGATTATGAACCAGTACCAAGCCATGTGCATTCATTTCAATTGCCGCTTTAAAAATCAATTTTCCATCTGCAACAGTTCCAGACATGCCACCAATAGATAGTTGTTTTGCACGGATAATTTCATTGGCTCGATTCATCATCAAGACATAAAATTCTTCGTGTTCCAAATCCATCAAATAACTTTTCATGTATTCGTAAACTTGTTTGGAAGAACTAATTTTTGGTCGAACCTTCATGTCAACTTCTTTTCTTCTTCTGCCTAACTCTAGCGCCGCCAAAACAGTTACCGCTTTTGCTTCACCGACTCCGTGAAACTTCTTGAGATCATGCAGCGACAGTTTTGAGAAATTCCCCAAATTATTTTCTGCTGATTCCAGAAGTTCTTTTGCCAATTCAACAGCTGTTTGATTGCGCGATCCTGAACCTAGCACAATGGCCAAAAGTTCAGCATCAGAAAGTGCATTTTTCCCTTTTAAAACTAGCTTTTCACGCGGACGATCATCTTCCGCCCATTCTTTAATTGTTCGATTTATTTTCATATTCGGTAGGTTATCTTCCTTGAATTTAAGAAAAAAGTTGAACTTTATGCACACACAAGCTGTTAAAATAAGGACAAATTCAATTTCATAAAAAAGACAAATTCGCATGGATTCATTAACACAAATTGTATTGGGTGCTGCTGTTGGGGAAGCAGTTGCAGGAAGAAAAATGGGTGCAAAAGCCGCTTTTTGGGGAGCAATTGCTGGAACAATTCCTGACTTAGATGTTTTTTTACGCGCATTCTATCATCCGATTGATGCCGCTTTAATTCACCGTGGATTTTCGCATTCGTTAGTGTTTGCTATTTTGATGGGACCAATTTTGGGTTGGCTCATTCATCGTTTATACAAAAAGCGCTACGACCAAAAAACGTGGATGTGGTTATTTTTCCTAGGAATTGTCACGCATCCCCTACTCGATATTTTTACCAATTATGGAACTGAATTTCTTTGGCCGTTTAGTTTGAGAATCACCTTTAATACGGTATTTGTCATCGATCCACTTTACACCGTTCCCTTCATGATTACTTTGCTTGTTGCCTTGTTCATGAAGCGTGACAACCCAAAGCGCAAGAAGTGGAACATGTTCGGAATCTATTATTCATCTGCTTATTTGCTTTGGGGTGTTGTGGTGAAATTGTTTATTCTGTCAAACGCAACGACTTATTTTTCTGATAATGGCATAAAAGCAGACAATCCAATGGTAACACCAATGCCTTTAACTTCGTTTTATTGGATGGTATTAACTGAAGATGAAAAAAACTACTATGTTGGCTATAAATCCATTTTCTATGAATTCGATCCTACGCAAATTGATACCATTCAAAAGGATAAAACTTCACTTTATAAGTTGAAATGGAAAGGTAAAAACTATGCAAAACAATTGGATTTCATATCAAACGGTTATTATACAATTGTTCAGACGAAGGATTCAATGTACTTCTATGATTTACGTTTTGGCTTGACCTCTCAACTTTCGGATGGCAAATTGAAAAAGGTAATAAAAGGATATGGTATGGTTATTGACAATGGAACTGTTCAAAAAACGGAAGACATCATGCCATTTGGGAGCTTAAAGAAGGTTACTTTTGGCAAATACTTACACAAAATATTCTCGAATGAATAAATTATTTATTGTTTCTGCGCTATGTGTTGTTCTTTTTCAAAGTTGCGCACAAGATGCTGCACCAAAGAAAGAAGCAACTGTTAAACGTGAACAACCAGAAGTAAAGGTTGAATTCAAATTGACCGATTTCCTAACTGAAAACGAAGCTCTTGACAAAGAAGTTGATCGCGTATTTGCAACCTTAGATGATACAGCTATTGTAGCACAGTTAGTAATGCCAGCAGTTGGACGTTTAGGGCAAACAGAAGCAACAATTAAAAGTCATATCAAAGACAGAATCATCGGCGGTGTGTTGATGTTGAACGGAACAAAAGAAGAATTCACTTCATGGATCAAGAATTTCGAAGCGATGAACGACACGCTTGGAAACTTACCATTCTTGTATTCTGCCGATGCAGAGCCAAGTTTAGTGAACAGAAAAATCATTGGTTCAACACCTGTAAAAAAAGCGAATGAATTAAAAACGGTCGAAGAAGTGCGCCAAGTAGCTAATACAATTTCAGATGAATTGAATGCGATTGGAATCAACTACAACTTCTCTCCAGTTGTAGATATGTCACCAAACAAAACTGTAGGATTCAGAAGTTTCGGAGCTGTGCCAGCAAACATCATCCCTTGGTCTCAAGCCTTCATCGAAGAAACACAAAAGAAAAACATTGTTGCAACTGCGAAACATTTCCCTGGACATGGTTTGGTTTCAGGAGACACACACAAATCGCTTCAAATGATTGATGGTGAATTGAAAGAAATTGGTAATTACCCAAGTTTAATTGACAACGGTGTACTATCTATCATGGTAGCACACATCGGTGTCATGAACAATCCAAAATACGACACGAAAGGAATGCCTGCAACGACTTCAGAAGTGATTGTAACGCAATTATTACGAGGTGAATATGGATTTAAAGGATTAATCGTAACTGACGCCATGAATATGGGTGGAGTTGCTAGTATTCCACAATGCGAAGTGAAAGCGGTAAACGCAGGATGTGACATTGTTTTAATGCCAGTTGATGCTAAAAAAGCACATTCAGATATTTTGAAAAAATACCGTTCAGACGCTGAATTCAAAAAGAAAGTTGATGCATCAGCTAAACGCGTTATTCGTATGAAAATCGCTTTGGGATTGTTGTAAGAAACAAAGACACGAATCTAAAAACGGTGCACAAATCATTGAGTGCCGTTTTTTTTTATCGAAATTTCATTAAATTTGATTTGTACGAACAAAAGCTATGAATTTATTTCAACAATATACGAAAGAGTTAAATGAACTTTGTAGAACTCACAAAGTGAAAAACTTATATGCTTTTGGCTCAGCTTTGACCGACAATTTTAATTCACTAAGTGACGTCGATTTAATCGTTTCCTTCCAGCAATTGGATCTTTTGGATTACGCTGACAATTACTTTGATTTTAAATTCTCTTTGGAGTCAATTTTTCAGCGAAAGGTTGATTTACTTGAAGAAACGGCGATTAAGAATCCACATTTCCTTTCAGCCATAAATCAACACAAAAAATTGATCTATGGATAATTCAATTCGTACTTGGCTTTTTGATATTTAAAATTGGATTAACGAAGTAAATAGCTATTTTACAGAACAAGAGAGACTTTTTGAAATTTTCAAAAACGACCTTAAAACAAAACGAGCTGTTGAAAGAAATGTAGAAATTATTGGAGAAGCGATGAGTCGTATTTTAAAATCAAACGATTCAATTTTAATTTCAAATTCTAGAAAGATTGTAGATGTACGTAATAGAATCATCCATGGTTATGATAGTGTTTCTGATGAAATAATTTGGGGTATAGTCATGAATTATTTACCAATACTTCAGAAAGAAATCGAAGAACTATTAAATGAGTAATTGAACTATTCACTTACCTTCTCCTCAACCTTCTTCGTTCAAACATCCTTGCTTTACGATTCTCAATGATTTCTTGTACTTGATCTTCCGTTTCAATCTCCAAGATTTGTCCTATTCCCTGCATCGTTTTTAAGGCATCCTGATAACTGAAAAAGTCAAACAATTCGACATCGCCATTAACAGTTTCTAATTCAATGTTATAAGTAATTGTTTTTTCAATAGAACGCGCATTTACTTTTGTTCCTGAATTCGTCCAATTGGTAACGCCATATTGCTCAATGGCCAAAACCAACTTCACTTTCTGCGCTGGAACAAATGTTTTCCAAGAGCCAAATTTGAGCGAAAAAAGTCCGTAATATGGTCGATAGGTTTTACGTGTTGAATCCATCTCAATTCCTGTCGAAACAAGAAATAAACAAATCGCAATTGGCACTAAAACAACCGAAACGACTGGAGAAATAAAAACAAACAGTATCGCAGCGATTACAAGGACAAAACCAGGTAAAGCCAACGCTCCGGTTCTTCGTTCATTCACGTCAATCATTGCTTATTTTACACTGATTTTCCCAGCAACTTCTTTCGCTTTTTCAACCAAAGATTTCACATCTTCATCACCGTAAGAAAGTGCAACAGCCATTCTTCGGAAAGGACGCGTAGTTGGTTTTCCAAACAATTTGAAATCTGTGTTTTTATAGAGAGCCGCTTCTTCAATTCCTGAAAAAACAGGTTCTTCATTGCTTTCTGCTGTTGCCAAAACAACGGCACTCGCACCATTTCTTTCTAGTTTCACTTCCGAAATTGGAATTCCTAAAACAGCACGAGCATGCAATTCAAATTCTGAGAAATTTTGTGTACCAGCCAATGTTACCATTCCTGTGTCGTGCGGTCGTGGTGACAGTTCAGAGAAATAAGCTCCTTCTTTTGTGATAAAGAATTCAACTCCCCAAATTCCTGCTCCACCTAATGCGGCTGTAACTTTCGCTGCCATTTCTTGTGCTTCTGCTAAATGCTCTGGCGCCATCGGCATTGGTTGCCAACTTTCTTGGTAATCACCGCGCTCTTGTCTGTGTCCAATTGGCGGACAAAACAAGGTTGGACCATTTTTCTGCGTAACTGTCAATAAGGTAATTTCATAATCGAAATCAATGAAGCCTTCAACGATTACTTCTTTCAAATCACCGCGAGAACCTTCCATGGCATAATTCCACGCTTTTTCAATATCTTCTTCACTTTTGATAACCGATTGACCTTTACCTGAACTTGACATTAAAGGTTTCACAACACATGGAATCCCTGTAACAGCAACACCAGCTTTCAACTCTTCGAAAGAAGTTGCATAACGGTAAGTAGCAGTGCGAACACCAACTTCAATAGCGGCTAAATCGCGAATTGCTTTGCGGTTCATCGTGAAATTTCCAGCTTTTGCACTTGGAACAACTTGAATTCCTTGAGCTTCATAATCATAGAAACGTTCTGTTCTGATTGCTTCAATTTCTGGGACAATGATATCTGGATTGTGTTTAGCAACTAAACGATCTAATTCAGCACCATCCAACATGTTAATCACTTCAAATTCGTGCGCAACTTGCATGGCAGGCGCGCCTTCATAACTATCTACAGCTATAACATATTGACCCAAACGTTGACAAGCGATTACGAATTCTTTTCCCAATTCACCTGAACCAAAAAGCAAAATTTTCTTTCTCATGGCGCAAAGATAAGAAACTTCAATCATCTTTTTTTAGCCCTAAACGCAAGTTTTATACGTTTTTGTACTCAATTGTCTTGCGTAACTAAAACATTAAATTAACTTTGAGTTAATGTTAACAGAACAAATAGGTCAAATTCTTCAAACTTTTGAGCCCATCACCTTGTTGGAAATGGATCGCGTTAAACTCATGAATCGAGTGGATACGAAATTTGCCTTTTCTGTAAATGAATTTCTAAAATTCCTTCCTGAATTGCGCGAGAATTACCGAATTCTCGAAATAGAAGGAACGCGAACACCTTTTTATGAAAGTCTGTACTTCGACGATCAAGATTTTTCATTCTTCAAAGATCATCACAATGGACGAACCAATCGTTTCAAGGTACGTTTCAGAAAATACGTTGAGTCAAACTTGACCTTTTTGGAGATTAAACATAAACTGAAAGGACGAACCCACAAGAGTCGCATCAAAGTGGATGAGATTCCAACTGAATTATTGGAAAAACACAAAGACTTTATTCACTCAATTGTAACAAATAAAACGGGCTTACGTCCTGTAATGTGGAACTCTTTTCACCGAATGACTTTAGTGAACAAGGTCGAAAACGAACGCCTTACACTTGATTTTGATTTAACGTTTAAATGGGAAAACCACTCTCAGAATTTCAATAATTTGATCATTGCAGAGCTAAAACAAGAAACAGTTAATCGAAATTCTGCTTTCTTTGCATTGATGAAAACAAAATGTATTCGTCCATATCGCTTGAGTAAATATTGCATTGGCTCAATCGAATTGTACGGAGGAAGTACATTGAAATTCAATCGATTTAAAAAGAAACTATTAAAACTCAAAAAAATAAACTCACATGCTGCTTGATTTTATATTGCCTTTGGCAAAACAACCAAAAGATTTAGGATTTTCAATTTACAGTCCAGACGCGCTTGTTTTACTTGTTCGATTACTTGTAAACATTACTGTTTTGACGATTTTAATTCGCTATTTGTACTATCCAAAAACGAAACGTAAAGATTATTTATTCACGTATTACCTAATCGGTACGATCACGTTTTTCCTTTGCTTTGGATTGAAGAAATTAGACATCGACACAGGAATGGGGCTAGGATTGTTTGCCATTTTCGGAATCATTCGTTACCGAACTGATGCCATTGAAATTAAAGAGATGACTTACCTATTTTTGATCATTGGAGTGAGTGTCGTGAACTCATTGGCTTCGAATCAAATCAGTCTTGCTGAAATGGCGATTATCAATGTTTCCGTGATTTTATTGACTTTTGGTTTAGAAAATCTGTGGTTGGTGAAACATGAAACACGTAAAACCGTGAATTACGAACGAATCGACCTCATCGTTCCTGACAAATACGAAGAAATGAAAGCGGATTTGGAAAAACGTACAGGTATTGCCATTAATCGCTTTGAGGTTGGTAAAATTGACTTCTTAACAGATACTGCTCAAGTACGCATTTTCTATTATGCTGATGATCAACAATTTTCTGATTATTCGGCGAGTTAAATTCCAAATAAATTAGTTGAAAAGCTTCCAAATTGGAAGCTTTTTTTTTGCGCTTTTGAGGTGCTAGCCCCTCAAAATTCGGAGGTTTTAAAAGGTAAATTTGAGAAAACTAGAACATTCTCAAACTCTCCAAAAATGAAACTGATTATCAGTGTCTTACTTATTTTTATCTCCCTCATTGGATTTAGCCAAACCACGTTCCCTTGGAATGGAACTTATGGTGGTACGGGAACAAATCGCACTTACACAACAACCGTTTCGGGAATTACAATGTCCGCGACGATTGTCAATTCAGAAAATGTTTGGCAAGATGCTTCACCGGTTTGGTTTCCTTCAGGTTCAACTGTTTCAGGTGGTGGATGCTCAGGTATAACGGCTACCAATCAAGGAATGCTGTTGAGCACTGATTGGACAACCAATACAACCAAAACAATCACAACAACTATTACATTTAGTTCTCCGGTTCAAGGTCCAGTCAATTTCAAATTATACGATGTCAACGATGACGGTTTTGGTTCATGGGAAGACAAAATTCAAATCAGTGGTACCAATTCGTCTGCTGCAGCTGTAAATGTTTTCAAAGTTGGAACAGCTTGTGTGCAAACAGGAGGTTCGGTAACGGGAAGTGGAACAACGCTCTTAACCTTTAATTCTGGTCAATCCACCTCTTGCACATGTTGGGGAAACAATGAAATAAATGTGGGTACAGCAACGGATTGTATTTCGACGATCACCATTTTGTATAAATCAAATGTTAGTCCTACCAACTATAACACACCAAAACAATACGTAGTCATTTCCAATTTAACGGCAACCGTTCCTGTAGCTACTCCTCCAACTTCCATTTCAGGAACAACTTCTATTTGTTCGGGACAAAGCACCACACTCACTGCTGTTGGTGGAAATGCCTCAACGCAATGGTTTACGGGATCGTGCGGTGGAACATTAGTTGGAACAGGAGCTACATTAACTGTGACTCCAGGATCAACAATCACTTACTATGTTCGAAATGGTGCAACAGCTTGTGTACCTGCTTCTTCTTGTATTCCTGTTACAGTAACAGTGAATCCTTCACCAACAATGACAAGTGCAACTTCTGCGACAATTTGTAGTGGAAGCCCGGTCAATCTTGCACTTACAAGTGATTTTGGAACTAGTTATTCATGGATTGCAACAAACAATACCAACATTACCGGTGAAAGTACAAGCGCACAATCTTCCGCAACAATATTCAACACGCTCGTAAACACGAGCGCAAGTGCACAAACTGTAAATTACACGGTGACGCCTTCCGCAAGTGGCTGCTCAGGAACACCACAAACAGTAGCAGTTTTGGTGAATCCAGCACCAAGTGTCAATGCTGGTCCAGACATTTCGATTTGTACAGGAACTTCAACAACATTGAACGCAACGGGTGCTACAAGTTATACGTGGTCACCAGGTTCACAAACATCGTCTTCGATTACCATAAATCCAAGTTCAACTACAACCTATACAGTAACGGGAACTACAGCGGGTTGTTCTGCTTCAGATGCCGTTACTGTTACTGTCACATCAGGCGCAGCAATCAATGCAGGTCCAGATGTAACAATTTGTCCGGGTTCACCTACAACATTATCAGCAAATGGTGGCGTAACTTACTCGTGGAATAATGGTTTAGGTATTGGGAATAATTTGAGTGTTTCACCTGCATCAACAACAACGTATACCGTTACAGGAACAGATGCTGGAGGCTGTGTTGGGACAGACAATATCACAGTTAACCTAGCTGCATTACCAACGGTAAACGCTGGTCCCGATCAAACAATTTGTACTGGTTCATCTGTTACATTAAGTGGTTCTGGTGCAAATACCTATTCTTGGAACAATGGAGTAGTAAATGGAGTAGCTTTTACTCCTGTTTCAACAACAACTTACACATTAACTGGAACTTCGCTTCAAGGATGTACAAATACAGATCAAGTTACAGTAACAATTAGCAGTGGAATTACTGTTAACGCTGGACCAGATGTTACAATTTGTTCAGGCACATCAACAACTTTGACAGCAAGTGGCGCAACAACTTATTCTTGGTCTCCTGGTGGACAAACAACAGCTTCAATTACGATCAACCCAAGTTCTACAACAACATATACGGTTACTGGAACATCAGCAGGTTGCACAGCAAGTGACAACGTTACTGTTACAATTACAAGTGGCGCTCCAATTAACGCGGGTCCAGATGTTTCAATTTGTACGGGTGGTTCGACTACTTTGGCCGCTAGTGGAGGAGTTACCTATGCCTGGGACAATGGTTTAGGATCAGGGAACAATTTGAGTGTTTCACCTGCATCAACAACAACCTATACCGTTACAGGAACTGATGCTGGAGGTTGCGTTGGAACTGATAATCTTGTTGTAACAGTCAATTCTTTACCAAGTGTGAATGCTGGATTGGATCAAACAATTTGCCCTGGAACGAGTATCACATTAACAGGTAGCGGAGCTTCAACTTATTCGTGGGACTTTGGCGTGATTGATGGAATCGCATTTACACCAAGCGCCACAACAACGTACACATTAACAGGAACTTCTGTTCAAGGATGTACAAATACGGATCAAGTAACAATTACACTTTCAGCACCACCAACTGTTACTGCTGGTCCAGATATTACAGTTTGTCCTGGTACAAGTGCAACGTTGACTGCAAGTGGAGCAACAACGTATTCATGGACTCCGGGAAGTCAGACAACAGCTTCAATTACTGTAAACCCAAGTGCAACAACAACGTATACGGTTTCCGGAACCGACGCAAATGGCTGTACGAATTCCGATCAAGTTCAAGTAACACTTGCGCCACTTCCAACAATTAATGCAGGACCAGATGCATCAATTTGCACGGGATCAAGTACGACACTAAGTGCTACTGGAGGAACAAGTTACACTTGGAACAACGGTGTAACAAATGGAGTTGCATTTTCACCAAGTGTAACAACAACGTATACCGTAACAGGAACTTCTGCCGCTGGATGTACCAATACAGATAATGTTACAATCACAGTAAATACAAGTTCACCTGTTACATTCACGGCTAGTTCTGCTAATGGCTGTGTTCCACAAACAATAACATTAACGAACACAACTCCGAATGCTGCGAATTGTGTTTGGACCTTAAGTGACGGAACGATTTTAACAGGTTGTTCTTCAGTTCAAGTAGATTTCACGCAAGCAGGTTGTTATGATGTTTCTTTGTCAACTACTTTATCCAATGGTTGTCAAGGAACTTTTAATCAAACGAATTTCATTTGTATCGACCCGCTTCCAGATGCGGCGTTTACGCAATCGACTTATACCATCACAGATTTAGAAAACACGATTCATTTCACCAATTTAAGTGCTGGAGCAAGTTCGTACCATTGGTATTTTGGCGATGGAACACCGATGTCGCAAGTGGTAGATCCAATTCACACGTACAATTTTGATGAAAATGGAACCTATCAAGTGATGTTAGTTGCGTTTTCACCTGCAGGATGTTCCGATACCGCTTATTCAAGTTTTCAATTTGCAGAAGAATTGGTCTTCTGGGTTCCAAATTCATTCACTCCAGATGGAAACGAATACAATCAAGTATTTCTGCCAATTTTCTCAAGTGGATACGATCCTTACAACTATAATTTGTCCATTTATAATCGCTGGGGAGAATTGATTTTTGAATCCAATGATATGACAATTGGCTGGGATGGAACTTACGTTTCTAGTGGGAAAATCCATGAAAGTCAGGACGATGTTTATACATGGAAAATTCGTTATAAAATCAAGGCGAATGATGAACATAAAATAGCGGTCGGACATGTTACGATTATCAAATAAAGAACTGTAGTTCCTTTCTTTCAAGCGGTTGTAGCATTGAATTTTTAATATCTTTGATGCATGCAATTTTTTCGCAAACTTTTATGGCCGCTTTCTTTGGTGTACGGTTTCGTCACGCTTGTGCGGAACAAGTGCTACGACTGGGGCATTTTCAAAAGTTATACGATTCCGAGAAAATCAATTTGCGTTGGTAATTTAAGTGTTGGTGGCACTGGAAAAACGCCGCATGTTGCCTATTTAGCAGCGTTACTTAAATCCGATTTCGAAACAAGTATCTTGAGTCGTGGTTACGGCAGAAAAACAAGCGGCTTTCGTTTAGTGAACACGTCAGATTCGGCTGAAAACGTTGGTGATGAACCGCTGTTCTATACTTCTATATTTGATAAAAATGTACACGTTGCCGTTTGCGAAAAACGAGCAGAAGGCGTTCAAGAACTTCAAGAACTTTTCCCATCGAATCAATTGATTATTTTGGATGATGCCTATCAGCATCGTGCTGTAAAAGCAGGTCTAAACATTCTTTTAACAGAATACAACGCTCCTTTTTCGAATGATTTGGTTTTACCAGCTGGAAATCTGCGTGAGTTTAGAAGTGGTAAAAAGCGTGCGCAGATTGTAATCGTTACAAAATGCCCGAAAGAGATTGGTGCCCAGGATAAAACGCGCCTTGCTAATTCGCTCAAGGTCAACAAGGAACACGTGTTTTTCTCTGAAATTGTTTACGCGCCATTCCAATCGTTCGGCAAGGAATGTTCTTCCATCAAAAAAGTCTTGTTGGTCACTGGAATTGCGAATCCAAGTCCGTTGATTGCTGAAATTGAACAAAAATATGAAGTTGAACACTTAAAGTTCGGCGATCATCATGCGTTTAGTAAACAAGATATTGAAGAAATTCACCAAAAATTTGATACTTTTGCATGCAACGAAACAATCATTCTTACGACCGAAAAAGATTTCATGCGTTTGAAGGCGGTTTCAGCAAGTTGGAAATTGGACGACTACCCTTGGTATTATCAACCAATTACCGTGAAAATAGATAATGAAAATAAGTTTAAAGCTCTAATAAATCAATATGTTAACACAATTTAAGCAATCTGTCGAGTACATCAAAAGTCGCACGCAAGTTGAACCTACAATCGGTATTATTTTAGGAACCGGATTGGGTGGTTTAGTGAAAGAAATCAACGTGATTGATGAAATTCCATACCAAGATATTCCAAACTTCCCTGTTTCAACAGTTGAAAGTCATTCAGGAAAATTAATCTTTGGTGAACTTGGTGGTAAAAAAGTAGTTGCAATGCAAGGTCGTTTCCATTATTACGAAGGATACAACATGCAGCAAGTTACCTTTCCTGTACGTGTGATGAAATTGTTAGGAATTGAGCGCTTGTTCGTTTCGAATGCTTCTGGTGGTGTTAACCCAGATTTTATTGTGGGTGAAATCATGATTCAAAATGATCACATTAACTTATTCCCTGCTCATCCGCTTATTGGTAAAAACATCGATGAATTAGGACCACGTTTCCCAGATATGTCTGAGCCTTACGACCTAGAAATGATTGCTTTGGCACAAAAAATTGCCGCTGAAAACGATATTCGTGTTGCAGTTGGAACCTACGCAGGTTTAACAGGACCAACATTGGAAACACCTGCTGAATATGGTTATGTTCGTGCAATTGGTGCTGATGCAGTTGGAATGTCAACTGTTCCTGAGGTAATCGTTGCGCGTCACATGGAAATTCCTTGTTTCGCTATTTCAATTATTACGGATTTAGGTGTTCCAGGAAAAATTCAAAAAGTATCTGTTCAAGACGTAATTGAAGTAGCAAGTCGTCAAGAACCAAAAATGACATTGATTATGCGTGAATTAATTTCTCGTATCTAATACTATGGAAGAAGCAATTAGAAATAAATACGAAGCGGTTATTGGTTTAGAGGTGCATGCGCAAATGCTGACTAAATCGAAAGCGTATTCAAGTGATATTAATGAGTACGGTGCTCATCCGAATACCAATGTAAGTGTAATTACACTTGGTCATCCGGGAACATTGCCGAAGATGAACAAGAAAACAATCGAATATGCGATCAAACTTGGATTGGCATGCGGTTGTGATATTGCTCCAGAACAATATTTTGCGCGTAAAAACTATTTCTATCCCGATCTTCCGAAAGGATATCAGATTACGCAAGATAAAACGCCAATTTGTACAGGTGGTTCGATTCACATTCAATTGGAAGATGGTTCTGACAAATACATTGGTTTGACGCGTATTCACATGGAGGAAGATGCTGGAAAAAGTATTCACGATGTGGATGTTTTTGACACACTTGTTGATTTGAATCGTGCTGGCGTTCCTTTGTTGGAAATCGTTTCTGAACCAGATATTCGTTCGTCGCAAGAAGCCTATAGCTATTTGACAGAGGTGCGAAAATTGGTGCGTTACTTGGACATTTGTGACGGAAACATGGAAGAAGGTTCATTGCGTTGTGATGCCAATATTTCAGTTCGTTTGAAAGGTACTCCAGAATTCGGAACAAAAGTCGAAGTGAAAAACATGAATTCGATTCGTAACGTACAAAGAGCAATTGAATTTGAGATTACACGTCAAATTGAAGCACTTGAGAATGGTGAAGAATTGACACAAGAAACACGTTCATTTGATGCCTTGAAAAACTTAACAATTTCAATGCGTTCAAAAGAAGCGGCAAATGATTATCGTTATTTCCCAGAACCAGATTTACAACCCTTGGTGATGGACGATGCACAAATCGCGGCGATTAAAGCGGAAATGCCAGCTTTACCCCGTGAGTTGTTCTTGAAATACACAAAAGAACTTGGTTTGTCGGAATATGATGCCTACAATTTAACGGACAACAAAGGAATTGCTTTGTATTACGAAGGAATTGTAGCGCACACAAAGAATTACAAACAAGCTGCCAACTGGATGATGGGCGATATCAAATCGTATTTGAATGAATTTGGTGTTGAAATCGATGAATTCCCATTGAAACCAGAGCAAATTGCGAGTTTGATCGCCTTGATTGAAGAAGGAAAAATTTCAACTTCTGTAGCTTCTCAAAAAATATTCCCTGCATTCGTTAAAAATCCTTCCACTTCACCTTTAGCCTTGGCGGAAGAAATGAATTTGATTCAGGATTCCAACGAAGACGCGATTTTAGGATTTGTTAACGAAGTGATCAAGCAACACCCAAGCGAAGTTGAACGTTATAGAAACGGCGAAAAGCAATTGGTCGGATTCTTTATGGGACAATTAATGAAAGTTTCAAAAGGAAAAGCAGATCCAAAAGCCGCAAATGAATTAATGCGTAAAACATTAGAGGCATAATGAAATACTTAGTGTTGTTTTTAGTTTTCCCTTTGTTATTTGCTTGCGAATCAAGCGAAGAGACAGAAACACCTGAAAAGTTACCAGATAATTTTATGGTTTCGGGAACAATTAAAGATGCAGGAAATACCACCTTGTATGTGGAAGCCTTGAGTCAGCAAGGATCGATCGAAGTGGCGAAAACGACGATTTCTCCGAATGGTTCATTCAAAATCAAAGGAAATATCCCAGGAATGGGGATTTACCAATTGCGTTTAGGCGAATCGAATGACAAAGTGATTCCCTTGACCTTGGTTGAAAAAGATCATTTGAAAATCAACACAAGCTATGAAATGTTCAATGTGGCTCCGAATGCTTCTGGCACAGAATGGTCAACCGTTTTGAATCAATACATTGAGAAATTTGCTGTTTTTTCGGCTGCACAACCTGAATTGAATGCGATGAAAGGTCGCGCAACGGATCAAGAAGTGATGAATCGTTTCTTAGAATTGAAAAAACCAGTAGATGATTTCGCACGGGAAGCGATGTTCAAAGATCCTGACAATCCATTCAACATTGTGCTTTCTACCTCTGCTACTCCAACCACAGGTTTCGAAGGTTGGGATCCAGCAAATTTAGAAGTGCTTAAAGTTGTTGCTGAAGCCTACAAAAAACGTTTCAAAGATTCACCAATCGCTGCAACAATGGAAAATCAAGTCTTCCAAATTGAAAGCGCTTACAATGAATTTTTAAATACCACTCCAACCAAATCCTCTCCAGATGTTGCACCTGAAATTGTGATGCAAGGAATCAATGGAAAAGCAATTAAACTTTCAAGTTTAAAAGGAAAAGTGGTGTTGATTGACTTCTGGGCGTCGTGGTGCGGACCTTGTCGCAAAGAAAACCCAAATGTTGTGCGTTTGTACAATCAATTCAAAGACAAAGGTTTCACTGTTTATTCTGTTTCGTTGGATGAAGATCCGAATGCTTGGAAAGCGGCCATCAAATCAGATGGATTGTCTTGGCCAAATCACGTGAGTGACCTTCGTGGATGGAAATCTCCAGTGGTTCAACAATACGGTTTTGATGCAATTCCACACACGGTTTTGATCGATAAAAACGGAAAAGTGATCGGAACTGGACTCAGAGGTGAAAGTTTGGAACAAAAATTGAAAGAGGTGCTCTCAAAATAATAAACTATGCGCAAATTACTTACGTTACTAACAGTTATTTCAAGCTTGAGTGTCTTCGCTCAAAAGCCGATTACCGTTACAATTTCAGGAAATATCTTCAACGCATCTGTTGATTCCGTTTCCCTTTCTCAATATTACGGTGGAACAAATTACATCGATTATTTGAAAGCGCCTTTGAGCAAAAAAGGTGATTTCAAAATGACAGGAATGGTTCACGATGCGGATTATTACGTGCTTCGTGTTGGGAACACGCACATCAATTTGATTTTACGCGACAAAGCGGACATTAAATTGTACGGTGACGGAGCAAACATTTTTGCTTTTTGCAACATTGTTGGTTCAGAAGAAAGTGCTCACATGAATGATTTCATCAAAACATTAACGGTTTGGAATGCAAAACGTGATTCAGCGGTTAATTTGATCAATCAAAATCCATCAAGACAGCAAGAAATCAGCAATTCGATGTCAACGGAATATTATACTTTCCAAAGCAACATGCAAACCTTCATTGCACAAAATCAAAATTCTCCTGCTTTATTGCCAGTAATTTCTACGATCGATGCTGAGAACGATTTCGCGACTTACGAATCAATCGTGAATCAATTGGTTGCATCGTTTGGCGATTCTCCATCTATCAAAGAATTGAACAAAGCGTATTTACAAAAGAAAGCAGCGAAAGAAGCAGCAAACTTATTGGCGCCAGGAAAAGAAGCTCCTGATTTCACAGAATTAAAGACAGACGGAAAAACGACAATGAAATTATCTGACTTACGGGGTCAAGTAGTTTTGTTGGATTTCTGGGCATCTTGGTGTGGACCTTGTCGCAAGGAAAACCCAAATGTGACGCGTTTATACGATGTTTACAAAAAAGACGGTTTCACTGTGATGTCAGTTTCTTTGGATCGCGACAAAGCGGCATGGTTGGCAGCAATCGAAAAAGATAAATTGGTATGGCCAAATCACGTGAGCGATTTACAGCAATGGCAAAGTAAAGTTGCTGCGCAATACGGCGTAAAAGGAATTCCATTTACTGTATTGATCGACAAAGACGGTAAAATCATTCGTACGAATCTTCGTGGAGCTGAGTTAGAGGCTGAATTAAAACGTATTTTCGGGCACTAATCTATGTCGGACCAACAAGCAAAAAAAGTTTATTTCGCATCAGATTTTCATTTGGGTGTTCCCACGTATGAGAAGAGTTTAGAGCGCGAAAAGAAAATTGTTGCTTGGCTGAACCACATTGAACCGACGGCCTTAGAAATTTTTCTTGTTGGCGACATTTTCGACTTCTGGTTTGAATACAAACACGCGATTCCGAAAGGATTTGTGCGTTTACAAGGGAAAATCGCTGAATTAACCGACAAAGGAATTCCAGTCCACGTTTTTACCGGCAATCACGACATGTGGATTTTCGATTATCTTCCAAAAGAATTGGGATTCACCTTGCATCGTACGCCTGTTGTACGCGAGTTTTTCGGTAAAAAAGTATTCATTGGTCACGGCGACGGTTTAGGTCCTGGAGACAAAGGCTATAAGTTCCTCAAGAAAGTATTTGAGAATAAATTTTGTCAGTGGTGTTTTGCGCGCCTCCACCCTAACTTCGGTTTGTGGTTGGCAAATTACTCTTCCAAAACGAGTAGAGCAAAAACGGGCAACGACGACGAAGTGTTCAACGGAAAAGAAAACGAGTGGTTGTATGTCTTCTGCAACGAATACTTGGAAAAAGAACACATTGATTTGTTCGTCTTTGGTCACCGTCATTTACCCTTAAATATTGAGCTCAACAACAATTCACGCTACATCAACTTAGGCGATTGGTTGCGCTATTTCACGTATTTGGAGTTTGATGGGAGTGAGTATTCGGAGTTGAAAGTCTGGGGTTGAGAACCGAGAATCGAGAATCGAGAACTGAGAGGAACAAGGAACAAAGAGCAAAGAACAAGGAGCTAACCCGCTTCTCATAGGCTCCAGCGCAGGCAGGGATATCATTTTAATGTTAATATCATTTACGTTTAAGGATCGTAAGCTTTCCCATTGTCGTTTATCATTACCGAAATTTCGACTTTTTTGCTAGACGTGTGTTAGCAACTGTCATCATTAAAATTCTTCTGTATTTGCAAATATGTTATCGTTGTTTAGATAGATTATTTTTATTCTATAGTTTTTGTTTTGTGCCGCATTCTCTTGTACTATTTTAATCAAACGCTTACTCTGTCTACCCATAAATCTGCTCCAATGCACCAATACAACAAAATCATAATCGTTTAATTCAATTGTAGATTTGTCATTTAGTGGCACCAGATAATTTAAATGTTTTTGTAATGGCAAAATACTGTCTAGTGGTGTTTGTTGTTTTGGTATGTATTCATCAAAAGTCCCGAAGCGATTCCATTTTAAATTTGGAAACCCACCCGCATTGCAATTAATATGAAATGATTTTAATTGACCTGTTTGGTCATAATATAGTGCTTGCAATGGTTGGAAATGATTTTTTTGTTCTTTTTTAAATTTAATTGAGTCTAGAGAAAATAAAAAATCAACATAGGATGAATCAAGCTCATAAGAATCATTTTCGGGAATATTATATTTCGATCCTTGTTTTAATATTTCATCTTTCGATAGCTCCTTCATTTTTTTCATTCCAAAAGTTTTTAGAATCATTGGAGTACAGCTTTGTAAGGAACAAAACAAAATTATTAAAAACAGAAGTTTTTGGGTATGCTTCATCTATCGGTTGTTGCTAACGTTCCCACACCTGGGGCAGGAGACGATTTTTAAAGTTAGTTTTATTTGCGATCCAAGATATTTTGTTTTCAATAATTCGTTTTGCGATATCACGATCCCGGCTCTTGCCCTAGACGTGTGTTAGCAGTATTTTTCATTAAATTCTTCCTTAAGAATTGACATCATTATTTTATCATGAAATTTTCCATCTCTAAAGCATGCTTGTCGTAATTTTCCTTCGATTTTAAAACCAGCTTTTTCATATGCGCGAACACCTCCAATATTTGGTTCTGATACTGTCAACATAATTCTATTAAGATTTAACTTTTCAAAACCAAATTGAACTACTTTTTGTGTTGTAATTGTTCCAATTCCTTTCCCCCATAGGCCTTTTTCACCAATAAATATGAAGTATTCACCATTTTTGTTGATTGATGAAATATTGCAAATCCCAGTATATCCAATAAAGGCTCCGTCTGACTTTAGAAATATTCCAAGAGTTAGGTCTTTTTCGTTTAGTAATAATTTTGAGTACCAATTGTTAATGTCGTCTTCGGAATCAAGCTTTTGAAAAAAAGTCAATGAAAATTTTATAGTTTCCTCGTCTCGTAACCATGAATAGAATGGTGAGATATTTTCTTGAGTTAATGGTTTTAATTCGATCATTGGTAAAGTCCTTCAATTACTGCTAACTTAAACATAACCACCACAACCTTTCGCCTATCCAACAAATTTCGATAGATAAACGAACAATTTTAGCGCGTTATTTCCTTTTCCCTTCAACAACTTTAACAAAACCTAGGTTTGTGTGTTGTTGGTAGGAATGTGTTACGAATGTAGAAAAAAATCGGAAATCCACCCTTCCCCCCATTTCTTAAAACTGAATCTTGTACACTAAATTCGGGAAGAAACCAAGTTGGTAAGTGGTGCTGATGCTTTTCGATTTGCTGTCGTAGCTTTGTGAGAAGACATTTTTGTGGTTGGTAACGTTTTGTAAATCCAAGGAGATTGTTTGTGCTACTTTTCGCTTTGCACTGTTCAAGGTGAATCCTGCTTTGAAATCCAAACGGTAATAGGTTGCATAATAACTTGAATACGCGTCGCTCGAAAGTACCTCGTGTCCTGTCAACTGTGAAGCAGTTAATTCAATTGGTGTATAGGCTCTTCCTCCGGCATTGGTGAATTTAAGATTCAAGGAAACACGGTTGCGCTTTTCTTTTCCAATTTTCCATTCTTTCCCAGCCAATACGTTGTACACATATTTTCCGTTGAAAGCAGTATTGCGCTCTACTCCATCACTTCCGACGTATTTCGAATTGTAAATGGAAGCAGTAAACAAGCCATAATAGCCTTTGCTAAAGAATTTTTCAACGGTCAATTCAAGGCCATAATTGGTTCCTGTTCCTGTGTTGACTAAACTGTCTGTTAAATCTGTTTTGAAGGTTGAACCTGTATTCAACATGGAATACGTACTCGAAGAAAGCGTAACCGGAACATTGTAAATGGATTGGTAATACACTTCTGTTTTGATGCGCCAATCGTTGAAAGGTTGCAAGTTGTACCCCAACACAAAGTGATGACTTTTTGTGAATCCTAAGTCTTTGTTGTTGTATACCGTATCGCCAGCAGTGTTCACAGATTCTAAGTAATAAACATTGATCGGCTGCAATTGTGAATGCAAGCCATAACCAAAGTTGAAACTACTTTTTGCCGTTGCATTGTAAACAAGACCTAAACGTGGCTCAATAGCACTTGAATTGTTCAATAGGAAATACTGTGAATGTACACCCGCATTCAAGGTCAACTTGTTCGAAATGGAATATTTCAAATGCGCATACGCTTGCATTAAATTGGTGCTATTTTGTGAATCCCAAATCTGTTTTTCAGGTAAGAAAAGATTCTCTCTGGTCTTGTAATATAAATCCACACCCATGATTTCATCTTGAAGTCCAACTTTCAAGAAAAAACGCGAATTGATTTTTAAATTGTAATTGCTACTCAAGAAATACGTTGTCTTTGCAACATTACTCGTTTCACGCACAAAACTGCTATCCGCCATTGGATCAAAGGCATAACCTGTTTGGTCCGTTGAAGCGTAATTCACACCAACTGTTGTCGACAGGTACGATTTAGCATTCAATTGTTTGAAATGATTTACGCCGCCAATACCGATTTTACTTGCGAAATCAACTTGATTGCCTCCGCCGTACAAGGAATTTCCAGCACCGCCTCCAATGTTAATCGTACTTGTTGCCAAAACGCCAAACATCGAAAACTTACCAAATTTTGTTGTTCCACTGTTTAATTTGAATGATAAATCTTGGTACGTTGGTGTTGCTGTTGTTCCGATATCTACTCCAACTGCTTGTGCAATTCCAGCCAACGAATAGCGATATCCTACCAAATAAGACGCATCGCTTTTTTTGCTGAATGGTCCTTCGGTTGTTAATTCTAAACCAGTAATTACACCGGCTTGCAATGTTGTCTCGCGTTTTTTGTTATTCCCCGAACGAAAACCTAAATCAAACACGCCCGAAGTTGCATTTCCATATTCAGACGGAAAAGCGGAAGTGAAAAAATCTGAATTCTTTAATAAATTGGTATTGATCGCGCTCACTGCTCCACCAGTTGTTCCAACGGAAGCAAAATGATTGGGATTTGTCACGGTCATTCCATCGATTCGCCATAAAACTCCTACTGGAGAATTTCCACGAATTACAATGTCATTTCGACTATCGTCTGGTGCACTTACACCTGCAAAATTCGCAGCTAAACGCGCGGGATCGCTTCTTCCACCTGCGTAACGGTTCACTTCTTCCATGGAGAACGTGCGCGCACTAACACTTGCCAATTTATTGATGGTTCCGCCTTTGTTCGTTCCTTTAACGGTTACTTCACTCAGTTGATTCAGTTCTTCTTCCATGGCAAGGTCCAAAATAATTTCCTTTCCTGAAGTCACAACAACGTTTGGAAGTACAATCGTTTTATACCCCATGAACGTAACTTTCACTTCGTAGCGATCTGGCGGAAGCATTGAAATGGAATAATTCCCCGTGGAATCAGTCATTGCGGCTAATTGCAAGGAAGCGATTTGTACCGTTGCACCGATTATTGGCGCTTGGGAATGTTTATCGACAATTGTACCGCGAAGGGTTTGTGTATTGTTTTGAGCAAAGCTAAGGCTTGGTAAAAGGAAAATTAAAAAAAGAAAGCGCATCAATAAGTTCATCTAATGTACATGAGCAAAAGTGCCCAATCCTACATTCAGATGTTCAAATGCCAATTAACTTGCGCTTGCTTCGATGTTTTCTACAATTACTCCTTAGTTCTTCCCCTCAATCTGCTTCAAATGCTGTTCAATCTGATACTTGTTGAAGTTTTCCCAACGTGGTGCTGCATGCGTTTTTTCGCCACACAAGGCATCGATACAGGTGTTGTTGTCTTTGTACATATCGTGTAAGACTTCCAAGATTTTGAAGAAGAATGCATCAAGGTGCGCAAGGGTGTCAAATTCAGCTTTTAGGCCTGAATCAATTGTATTCGATAAGTTCAACAATTCCAATACTGCTTCTTTTTCTTCTTGGTTGATTTCAGTTGCGAAACCGTCTTTCAAGGATTTGAAAACCAAATTGTTCCAAACAACGCTGTCGTGTCCCCACATCACATCTGGTAAATGCAAGGAATGCTCACAAATGATAACAATTGCCAAAAGAACATCCTTGAAATTATCAATCGGGAACTCATCGAAACTGCGGAATTCAAATCCACTTTGGTACATTTTCTCTTGATTGAAATCGAGACCGATATCCGACAATAAATCGTAATCCAAGGCATGTTCGATTTGATCGCGCCACCAAATATTTTCTTCTTTTTCGAACTTCAACAACTTTCTGAATTCTTCGACTTGATACGTCAAAATTTTCCCTTTCGCCATTGATTTATTGAACGTACCAACGCCGGTGTAGCGCGACATTGCGTTACGCATGGAGCCCATCGCAAATTTCTGGTTCAAGTTGTACTTTTGACTGATTACCGCCATAATATCTGGACTGCCCAAAGTCGCGATGAACAAAGGCTCAAACCATTGCAACAAATAAATTGCGTTGGAATGAACAGCATCAAATTTTGGGTAATCAACGATGCGACTGTGTTCCGTCAACGTCGGCAAAGTCAAATGAATGTGGTACGTTCCGTTGTTGAACAAGACAATGTTTTCTTGGTTCGACATGAACATGTTCAGTCCGCTATTGTAATCAGGGAAATGCAATTTTTCTCCCAAAACTTCTGATTCGTTGAGTTTATCGATGAACAATTTTTTCGTTGCTTTTAATTCATCGCACGATTCAGTAATGGTTCTATTTTCAAAGTATTTCGTCACAAATTCAATCGAATCGCCATCAAAATTGACAGAACCCATCGGATTGTTTTTCTGCGTTAACATGCTTTTAATGTTGTATGGTTGTCCTTCCAAGAACACTTCCAAAATCGATTTCCCTAAAAACGCTGGATTATCGACCAATGGATTTGTCAAAGCTACAGTTCTATGTTGGTAATTTAAATCAATTTTATCGAGCGAGTGACTGTTGATCATGCGCGTCACCGTATACGTTTTATTTTTGTCGAAACCCGCTTCCAACACAGGTGCTAAACTTCCTGATTGGTAACATTTGCGGTAATCGATGCTGTAACGTTCGCAGCCAATTTTCTCCTGAACGAAGGTACCAGAAACCTCCAATGCGTTTTCGAATTGCAAATAGGTTTCGTTTTCTAATCCAATTCCCCAATAGATTTTATTTTTTTGATTCACGCTCATTGATGCTGATTGACTTATTAATGTTGATAGTTGTTGATTAAATCCCTGTTTATTTAATCATGGTAATAGAACACATGAGAAGAATAGCGCTCATGATTCCACCAGTCTTTTCGAGCTTTCGCGAAATAGGTGTAATTCAACTTTCCGGCTTGCGATTGCAAAGGATAGAGCACTACTCCATCCACACGGTACGCTTTTTTCTTCTTTGTTTCAGGAACAATCGGAACAATGTGTCCTGACAATCCGCGGATTTTACGTTTGGCGCAAATCATTCCAATTCCACCTTCTGCGTTCACTTTCGCTTGAATTTCATCAAGGCTGCTCATGCGTTTCCAACCAAAGCTTGCTCCCCATTTCAAGAACCAATCGTGAATTGCACTGGAATAAATTGGTTCAACCGTTTCATTCATAACTGGTACAACTTCCTCTCCGTTCAAGACGCGTTCAAGCGATTCTGGTGTCCACCAAACTGTTGGCAAATACACTTTCGAGAAATAACAAAAATCGTAGGAATAAACATTGCAATACGTATCTTCTACTGTACGTTCATAGCGCAAGGATTTCGTCACATCTAATTTCTCAATTAATTGGCGAATGCTTTCACGTTTAGTTTCTGGGCTTGTTTCATCACGAAATGCAATTGTCGCATCACTGATCGGATGAAACTTCATGATTTGGGTATCCAAGCGTGAATCTGGGTGCGGCGCTAAACTTGCGCTCTTAATCCTTTGATCTATAATCGGTTCCTCGTAGGGAGGAATTGTACTTTGTGCTATCGTTTCTTTTTCCATTTTGGCTGGTTTGGTATGAAGCTTCATGAATGCCCAGGGGCGCGAATGGATAAATTTAGTAATAATTCGTGATTTGTGATTACCTGCGGTGCTGCCTTCGGCGGTTGTGATTCGTGATTCGTGATTACCTGCGGTGCTGCCTTCGGCGGTTGTGATTTGTGATTAGAGGAAAGAGTTCGCTTCGGACCCTGAGGTCCTTGAAGGGTCGAAGCGCCGGTGCCTAATTCTTTTTACCAACTCACTTCACCCTAACAACACACTGAATCTTGGTTGGAACATTGTCGCTGCAATTCTGCATTGGTTTAAGGCTTTTATAGAGAATGGTGTCAATTCCGGGAGATGTGGCAATGAACATTTTTGAAACGGTAATGGTACATCCTTCACACTCTTTTTTTGCTGGTGGAACAACAACTTTTTTATCAAAATAGCTTAAATGCTTGAGTTGATTTTGGTTGGGAAGGAAATAGTTACTGAAGGTATTTTCATTGAAAAACAAATTGAGCGTATCTCCTACATTCAAGTTATATAAAGGTTTGTTTTTGAAACCGCTATTTTTCAAATGATCCTGCGCCAAATCATAAAACGCTTTCACGCGCGTGCTATCGGCATCGATGTAAACCTTGAAGGAAGAACCTGAACGTTGGTAAACTGTGATGTAAGAAGCGTAAGTTAATTTGGTGCTGAGATCCGTTAGCGCAATGGAATCGATATCTGTTGCAAAAAAGGCCGCGTTAATTTCTTTTTCTCCTTCTTCGATCCAATAATACGCGATACGCTGCGAGGTGATAAACGCCCCAGCGGATTTGATTCCGTCCCAACCACCATTGCTTTCAAACAATTCAATTTCTTCTTCTGGTGCTAAAATTCCCAAGGATTCAATGAAGGCATGATCTTCCTTGGAAAGAGTTTTTTCACTTGTTTCGTTGGTGCAGGAGGAGAATACAACGATTAAAAGAAAATAGAACCAAAGGCGCTTCGCAAGCATGATAAAAATCTCTTTTTATTTTCGAATAAATCGGTAAGTGTATCCGTCATATAGTTCATCACTGAGGTACAAGGTGTCATTAAAAATCTGAAACGTTTCATACTCACCATTATCGTAGACTAAAGCTTCACGCGGACTGACATCGTAAATCGATTCTTTCAATTCGATTGTAAAGTTTTTTTGACTTTGTTGAACTGAACCGACGTAGACTTTGAAAATTCCGCTTTCGGTGAATTCAACCGAAGAATCAACACTAAAGCGATTGCTTCCTCCTGCTCCTGTAAATCCACCAGTATTGCCATCATAGGTCCAAGATCCAAAAAGTTTTTTTGATTCGTCCGTGGGTGTTGTGATTTTCTTGCAGGACGCTAAAATTCCAGAAAGAAACAAGAGAAATAAAAAGGTTGTTCGCATTTGATTCATTGCAATCAATATAAGTTTAGCACAAGGTAGTATTTTCTGATTTTATTCGCAAAAATGGGTAAACATCTTTTAGGGGAATAAGTCACTATACCACGAAGTGTGTAAACACGATTCATCAGTTATTCATCCAATAGCGTCTGTTTTTGTTTCTTTTTCTTCTAGCTCTTTTCCGCATGGTTCTGGAATGAATCCGTTCGCTTTTGGAACGTGTCCGCATGCTTCTGGAACATGCCCGCGTGCTTCGGGAACGTGTCCGAGTACTTCTGGAACGTGTCCGCGTACTTCTGGAAAGTTTCCGCGTGTTTCTGGAACGTGTCCGCGTGCTTCCGGAAAGATTCCAAGTACTTCTGGAACGTGTCCGTGTACTTCTGGAACATGTCCGCGTGCTTCTGGAAAGTTTCCAAGTAATTCTGGAATATGTCCGCGTGCTTCTGGATTGTTTCCAAGGCGTTCTTTTTGTTCTCCCTGTTTACTAACAGTTCGTGGTTTGGAGTTTCTTTTAGGAGTTAGTCGGCCGTGGTGAATAGATTTAGAATGTTGGTAGTACAATTTTCACTCAAAAATTCGCTGATCAACAACACGCATAAAATATCCATTTATTAATGAATATTCCACTTTGATACAATCAAATTTCTTCAACTCAGGCAAGTATTTAACTTTCAATTCACTTTTTGATATTGATCCCTTTCTTTGTTCACCATCTATTGTAACAATGTAATGAAAATAGGTCGCCCCTCTCGTCTCACTTGAATAAACGAATTTTCCACATCCAAATTCTGAACTCACATACATTAATTTTTCAAATACAAATGCAACTACAAAAAATAAGGCAATGAAAACAACTATTTTTTTTGGTTATATTCTTTCATAACTTTCCTTTAAATATAATTCCAGATAACATGAAAATAAAAATTGTATAAAGTAGAAAATATAAAAATAAACGATCCAACTTTTTTGCTTTTTCCTTGAAAACCACTTTGTCTTCGGGATTTAATACGCGAATTAGTTTTCGATCTGCAAAGAATCCTGAATGCCATGTTTCAGCTTTATATTTATAACGTAAACCAGCCACAAAACGCGAAAAGATTACTTGCTTTCTATAATAGAAAAGAAAAAAAAGTAAAACGGAAATTGTTGAAAAAGTCATTTTTCTTTTACTGTCTACATTTTAAATGTTTAATGTACTTTTGATTGTTATCAATAGCACTTTCTACTAAAAACTGAATCCAACTTCTGCTATTCAATCCATATTTACCGAAAAACCACCTTCGTATCCATCGATAAGTACTTTCCCATTTTGAACAATAAGAATAATACGTCCAACATTATCTCCATCGTTCATTTCTTCTTCACTAATATCGATAGTATAAACACTTGATTCTGAAACAGTGTAAACAAATCGTTTACTTGCTAACTTATCCGTTATAACTGTCATCAATTGGTCATTCTTAAAAGAATGAGTCCATTCCTCCAAGCTTTTCAAGCCTTTCTCTGTGCATATTTTAGCAATTTTTCTTTCGCTTTTTGTTTTTAGCACAACAGCAATTTTATTTGCTTCTTCGACAATATTTATTTTTTCATCTGGTAAAAAGGAGTTGCCACAAGCAATCAATGCAAATACCGGAATGATTAAAAAAGTTAGGATTGTTTTCATTGTAAAATAGATTAAGCCTCAAAAATCATTTCAAATATAGCTTAATTTCATATTAGTTGAATGATCAATATCGAATGGAGATGTTACTTTGATAAGCTCAACCACCGCACTCTAATGCATTTAGAAATACATTAAATAAAAAAGGGACGCGACATCTCGACAAGCTCGATGACCCCAACGTCCCTACTATTATAATGGTTTAACACATTAAATCATTAAACAAACGATTTATTTGGTTCAAATCCCTGTCTGCGCTGGAGGCTACGACAGGCAGGTATGCTCTATGATCTATGCTCCATGTTCTAAATCACATTCCCGGCATTCCGCCTTTCATGCCCTTCATTTGTTTCATCATGGACATCATGTTCTTCGGATTGCTCATCATTTTCATCATCTTTTTCGTGTCTTCGAACTGTTTCATCAGTTTGTTCACTTCTTGAATGTTCGTTCCACTACCTTTTGCCAAACGGTTTTTACGTTGACCATTGATGAGTCCTGGATTTGCGCGCTCTTGCGGCGTCATTGATAAGATAATTGCTTCGATGTGCTTGAAAGCGTCGTCTTGAATGTCAACATCTTTCATGGCTTTCCCCATTCCTGGAATCATGCCCATCAAATCCTTCACATTCCCCATTTTCTTGATTTGTTGCAATTGACCCAAGAAATCGTTGAAATCGAATTGATCTTTTTGAATGCGTTTTTGAAGTTTGCGCGCCTCTTCTTCGTCGAATTGTTCTTGTGCACGTTCTACCAAGGATACAACGTCACCCATTCCAAGAATACGATCGGCCATACGTTGCGGATAGAATACATCCAAGGCATCCATCTTCTCGCCTGTTCCGACAAACTTAATTGGTTTCTCAACGATTGCTTTAATCGATAAGGCAGCTCCACCGCGTGTATCACCGTCTAATTTCGTTAAAACAACTCCGTCGAAGTTAATTTTTTCGTTAAATGCTTTTGCTGTATTCACTGCATCTTGTCCTGTCATGGAATCCACCACAAACAAGGTCTCAGTTGGTTGAATTGCTTCTTTAACACGTGCAATTTCATCCATCATTTGCTCATCGATTGCTAAACGTCCAGCAGTATCGACAATAACAACGTTGAATCCTTTGCTTTTCGCGTGTTGAATCGCAGCTTGCGCAATTTTAACAGGATCTTTTTCTTCTTTGTTGGAGTACACTTCTACTGAAAGTTGTTCTCCCAAGACATGTAACTGATCAATCGCAGCAGGACGGTAAACGTCACAGGCAACTAACAATACATTTTTGCCTTTTTTCGTTTTCAAGTAGCTCGCTAACTTTCCAGAGAAAGTAGTTTTACCAGAACCTTGAAGACCTGACATCAAAATAATCCCAGGATTTCCTTTGATGTTGATTTCAGATTCGTTTCCTCCCATTAATTCCACCAATTCTTCGTGGCAGATTTTAACCATCAACTGACCTGGAGAAACCGCTTTCAATACATCGCGACCAAGGGCTTTTTCTTTAACGGTGTTTGTAAAATCTTTCGCTGTTTTAAAGTTAACGTCGGCATCTAACAAGGCACGGCGCACTTCTTTCAAGGTTTCAGCAACGTTGATTTCTGTTATTTGTCCATGTCCTTTTAGAACTTTAAACGCTCTTTCAAACTTATCGGTAAGATTTTCAAACATTTTATTTCGATTTTAGTGTGCAAAAGTAGAGAAAAAAGCGTGAAGAACAAAGATGATAGTTGTTTTTTCAATGCATATTAATTTTTCAACGCAGAGGAGATTGAGGACGCAGAGAGCGCGGAGATTTTCTATTCATGACCAGTAAAAACTTAGCGAACCTTTGCGGGCTTTGCGACTTTGCGTTTAATTTTCAACGCAGAGGAGATTGAGGACGAAGAGAGCGCGGAGAGTTATCTTAATTCAAGTAGTAAAAACTCAGCGAACCTTTGCGCTCTTTGTGCCTTTGCGTTTAATTTTCAACGCAGAGTTAAAATGAGGACGAAGAGAGCGCGGAGAATAGTTTAAAATTTAACCACATAGGCACATAGTTTAAGCTACACCCAAAGCCTACTTAAGAAAACATAGTTGAATTTACCTTGTAAATTCTCCAACTTATGAGATCTCAGCACCAAGTGCATCTATCAACACCTATGTAACTTTGTGGTTTGTTTTTTTGAGCAGGTGAATCTCACTTTGCGCACTTTGCGTCTTTGCGTTTAATTTTCAACGCAGAGGAGATTGAGGACGAAGAGAACGCGGAGAGTTATCTTAATTCAAGTAGTAAAAACTCAGCGAACCTTTGCGCTCTTTGTGCCTTTCACTTCGTGGCTGCTGCGCGGTGCGTTAAAAACCTCTACTCACTTACGGCATTGAGCTTTGAGTTGCGGCGGCTATACCCAAAGTAAATCACCAAGCCTAACACCAACCACCCCATGAAATACAACCAGTTAGATAATTGGATTTGACTCATCATATACAAGCACGACAACAAACCTAACAATGGAATCAACGATAGATTTTTGGCGATTGAAGCAAACGTAATGAAGATCGTGAATAGAATGAAAATCCACGTTGGAATCTTGTGCGCGAAATGATTGAATCCATGTTTGTACAATTCTGTTTTGTTGAATCCAACTGCAATCACATCCGCAGAGAAATCCTTGAATTCAGCTTTTTCGTAATACGCCGTGATGTCTCCTCCCACTTCTTTCATTTCCTTTGGATTCGCTTCTTCCAACTTCGTCTTTAATTCCAATGTCTGAGTTGGCGCTAATTCATCAATGATTTCTTCTTTTGTTTTCAATTCTTTCTCATTTTGCAAGAAAGCCATTGTTTCAGATTTGTAAGTTGTAAACAACAAGACAATTGTCCCAATCGCAAGGATTGGCATGACAAATTTCCCATTCACATACGGTGTTTTGAATTTTCCACGTGGAATATCAGGTTTGTTTTGCAAGACCAACACACCTCCGCATACCAATACAAAGGCAAACAAGGTTCCAATTGAACATAAATCTGTTACCATTGTCAAGTTCATGAACAATGCAGGAACAGCAACGACAAATCCTACAACAACCGTTGCGTATGAAGGTGTTTTGAATTTAGGGTGAATGCGTGAAAATTTCTTTGGTAACAATCCATCACGGCTCATGCTCATCCAAATACGTGGTTGTCCCATTTGGAAGACCAACAAAACCGAAGCCATCGCTACAACAGCACTCACAGCAATGATCCCAGACATCCAGGTTAAATCAATTTTATCAAACACAAAGGCCAAAGGATCTCCAACAGCTAAATCTTTGTACGAAACGATTCCAGTAAGAATGAGCGCTATGATAATGTATAAAACGGTACAAATGATAATTGCCCACATCATTCCTCGTGGTAAATCGCGCTGTGGATTTTCACACTCTTCTGCTGTTGTTGAAATGGCATCAAAACCAATGTAAGCAAAGAAAACAGCTGAAACTCCTTTCAAGATTCCTCCAATTCCATTTGGTGCGAATGGACTCCAATTTTTTGTATCAACATAGAAGATTCCGACTGCAATCACCAAGAGAATAATGGCCAATTTGACAACTACCATGGCATTTGAAGCATTGCGACTTTCTTTCATTCCGCGGTAAACCAACCATGTGATTAACACAATAATGAATAAGGCTGGTAAATCAAAAATCAAGTGAAAACCACCGATTGTAGGAGAAGTTGTCCAAGCAGTATGCGCAGCTTGTAAACCTTCATCCAATGAAGCAAAAGGCTTTCCTCCTTGTGTAAGTGCCATCGCTTTTTCATAACCGTTTGAAGCGGTTAAATAATCCGTTTGAATCCATTGCGGTAAATTGATGTGCATTCCTTCCAACATTCCTGTAAAGTAATCGCTCCAGGAAATGGCAACTGTAATGTTTCCAATGGCATATTCCATGATTAAAGCCCAACCGATTATCCAAGCGATGATTTCTCCGAAGGCCACATACGAATACGTGTACGCACTACCAGAAACGGGAACCATTGACGCGAATTCAGCATAGGCAAACGCTGCAAATCCACATGCAATTGCTGTAAATAAGAATAAGAAAATTACTGCTGGACCACCTTGCGAACTTGCTTCACCGATCGTACTAAAAATTCCAGCACCAATAATTGCTGCAATACCGAAGGCTGCTAAATCGCGAACTTTCAGATGTTTTCCAAGTGAACCGTGCGCATCATCTGTTTGTCCGGCTGCCACTTGTTGCATGATATCTTGAACTGTCTTTTTGCGAAATAAATCATTGAAACCCATTCTTTTCCTATTTTCATTACTAGTGAGGGCTAAAAATAGAAAAAAAAACTGACGCGTAACTTAGCCTTTTCGTTTCGGGTTGTAGAACATGAAAATTAGTACTGGAAGCAAGGTCAACTCTGTAATCAAAGCAACAAACAAGGTAATACACAGCAATAATCCCATGTAGAACGTTCCGTTGAAGCTAGAGAAAACAAGCATAAAAAATCCACTACATAAAACCAAAGACGTTAGAATCATCGCTTTTCCAGTGGTTAAATAAGCTGTTTTCAAAGCATAATTCTTTGATTTTCCTTTGAGTCCTTCAAACTTGAATTTCCCGAGGATGTGAATGGTGTCATCAATGGCGATACCCAAGGCAATGGTGAAAATGATCGCTGTACTAATTTTCAAATCGACGCCACAAAAGCCCATGATACCGCTGATTACCAACAAGGGAATTAAATTTGGAATCATACTTATCACCATCATGCGAATGGATTTATATAGAAATCCCATAATCAAAGCGACCAACACAATTTCAAAGGACAATCCTTCAACGAGATTCACTGAGAGATATCGCATGTTTTTGTCGAACAAATGAGCCGTTCCCGTCACTTTAAATTCAAGTTTCCCTTTCAAGGCTAAACCATCTGTGAAACGCTTGAACTCCTCATTTTTCTTCGCAATAGCGTGGTTTCCGATATCCGGGAAATTACCATTGATGCGCGAAACACGTTCGTTTTCATCCAACAAAATGCGCAAGTACTTTCCTTGATTGATTCCACGAATGGCTCTTCGGTATTTTTTTAATTCGCGTTGCGTAGTTGGCAATTTGTATTCTGCAGGATTTCCACCATGTGCCGATCGATTCACCACTTTCAAGGTTCCAACCAAGGAATTTTTCACTTCTGCCCCGTAAACCGTTTCAAGGTAATGCTCCACCTTTTCCATTTCTGCGAGCACTTCTAAATCCCACAAATTCATTGTTGAATCTTTCAGGGTAACGGCCACTTCAAAAGGACGAATTCCGCCGTAATGTTTATCGAGGTAATTGAAATCTTGCTTCAAAGGTTCATCGGCACGCAAATCGTCCATCAAGAAATTGTTGGTTTTCATGAAACTCAATCCAATGAAACTCACCGCACAAATTACAATGTAGGTCGCCAAGATTATTTTACGTTTGCGCAAGACAAAAATGAACCATTTTCGCAAGTAAACAGACCACACATTTTCGTTGCGTTTTTCAGCGATGAATAAGGGAGACGGAAACAAATAAAGCAAAACGGGCAACAAAAGCATCGTAATCACGAAGGCAATGAAAACGCCAATTCCGGCAACAATTCCGAAGACTTGTATCGGTTGTACATTCACAAAATAGAGTGTAAAAAACCCAAGTGAAGTAGTGACAGCCGTTACAAATGTTGAGAAACCAACTTCTTTTAAGGTGATTTTGATAGCGTCCAATTTGCTGTGATCTTCACGCAATGCATCCAAGTATTTCGAGACGAGGTGAATTACATCCGACATTCCGACCACAAACATGATACACGGCAAGGTAACAAGCAAAATATTGATTGGCTCATCAAACCAGCCCATGAGGCCAATTACCCAAACAGTGGAAAGTAAAATAACGAAAAGCGGAATGAAAATACCCCAGAAGGAGCGAAAAGCAATGATTAAGAAGATGACAATCAGAACAGCACTCAAACAAAGGAAAAAGATCATTTCGTAAATCATTTTCTCTACGTAGAGTTTTTGTCCAACTGTTCGACCTGCAATGTGCACACCTTCAAAATTGTACTTATCGATAATTGAATTCATTTTAGCAAGCATCACATCGCTTTCCTTTTTTACGATGTAATCCTTGTGGCGAATGAAGATGCAGAGCGATTTTCCATCTTTTGAGACCAAGGAGTTAATGAGTTCCTTTGAATTATAAATCCGTGTAGAATCTTGCTTTAGCAGTTTGCTATTAAAATGAATGTATGGATTTTCGACCTTTATTCCTCCGGGTAAAATCAAGGTTTCCTTTTGATTCGTAATGGAAGCCACTAACAAAACGTGCGGAACTTTTTCATTTAGTTCTTTCGTGAGTTGATCTACTTTGTTGAGAAAAGGAAGGTTGAAAATGCCTTGCTTGTGTTCAATAGCTATGAGCAAAAAATCATTGTCTGATTCAAATTTTGCACGATGTTGTTTAAAAAACACAGATTCTTCGTCATCGGCAGGAAAGAACTTTTCAAAATCGTAATCAAAACGCAACTTGAACAAACCCAATGCAACAAGGATGGTAGCGGCTAAAACCAGTATAAAAACAAGTCTTGCTTTTCTTTTTAATTTGATTTCACCAACCATTTTCAATGTATTGCCGTTTTAGGTTCAAACAAATGTAACTAGTAGATTCCATTTAAATGATTTTTTTACCGTTTAATAGGAAACACTTGGCGGATTCATTTGGTTTTAAGTAAGTTTGAAAAAAATTAAAAAAACGATGAAAAAACATTTACTCTTCACTGCACTACTATTTTCTGCTGCTTCTCAAGCGCAACAATTGGATGCTTCTAACGAACCTGCTGTTGGAGCTACACAAATGATGTATTTATTGGATACATTGACTGATGCTTATCCGAACATTACAGGAACAGGTGTTACGTGGGATTATTCAAACATTGTTGGAATGAACATGGAAACAAGAACCATTGAAATTTTGGATGCTTCTACGACAGCATTTGCTTCTTCTTTCCCAACATCTACAAAAGTAATGAGCATTCAAGGTTCAATTGCTAACTACTTCTCTTCATCTGCTTCTGAGCGTATTTCTCAAGGTTTTGTATACGAAGAGCCAGCTTTTGGAACTGTTTTAGCAACGTTTGATGTTGATAATGAAACATCGGTTCAATACCCATTTGCAAACGGAAACTATTTCACTGACAATTTTGCTGGAAGTTTAGCTTTCGACTTTAACGGTATCCCACAAAACCCTACAGCAACTGGTGTAGCAAATGTGGCAATTGATGGACAAGGAACATTGTTATTACCGAATTCAACTTCTCTTTCAAACGTAATTCGCTACAAAATGGTGGATACAGTTTTTACACAAGTGAATTTCATTGGAGTAATGGATATCGAATTTGTTCGAACTCAATATGAATATTACGATGTAGCAACAAGTAACTTACCAGTGTTTATTCACACAGTTGTTGCAATTTCATTAGCTGGTGGAGGAACACCATTGATGTCGCAAACAAATGTTGTATCTGCTTACGCTCCAATATACAATTTAGGAATCAACGATGCTCAAACTGCTGAATTCTCTGTTTATCCAAATCCATCAGAAGGAATTGTAACATTCAAAGGTGAATTTGCTGCAGATGCGAAAGCGACAATTTTCGATCAAACAGGACGCGTAGTCTACACAGTTGCTTCATTAACAAATGGAACAACAGTTGACTTATCGTCATTGAACAAAGGAATCTACTTAGTAGGCTTGACAAACAACGGTGTTGAATCAACACAAACAGTTGTTATCAAATAAAAAAACAAGAATTTTAGGAAAGCGTCTCATTTGATTGGGACGCTTTTTTTTTGACCAAAAAGAAAAAAATCGCTTTAGGCATGTTACCTTTAACACGAAAATAAGTTATTGAGCAGTTGATCCGCTGCCCAGCAATAAACGAAACGCAATGAAATACATCTACATTCTTTTTCTCCTCTTCCCTATTTTTAACTTCGCACAAGTGAACGAAGGATTGTCTGCTGAAGAACGCGCGTATTTGTTTCACATTGTTAAGAAAAGTCCGATTTTGGATAATTCCATTGGACGTTACTTCGATTACCAAGGACCAGATATTCGTTTCTACAACAAAGAAATCAATTACGATTCGGTTGAAATAATCATTATGAACAACCCTGAATCGTTGATCATTCGAAACGAAGAAATTGCAAAATCACCAAAAGGGATAATTTCTGAAGCTGCAAATAAAATGGCGATTTGGGAATTGAACAAAGTATTATTGGCAAAAAGAGGCAGTGACAAAGAGTTAGAACCTTATCAAGCAAAGTATGCTGAATTTGAAAAAATGCTAATTGCAGCTTTACCTCCAAACGCATTGAAAGAAAAAGGTGAATCCGTTGAACCTCATCCAAAAGTTATTTCGGTGATCAATCCAAGTTTATCCTTAGATGATCGAACGGCATTGATTGAAACACTGCGATTTTTAGACGCAAATGATCGCTTTGTTACTTTGAACGCGATTAATTCTGTCATTAATCAATACGTTGAAAAGCGTACTGCTGAAATTTACCGTGCAATGGGTGGTGAAGCAAATTATTTTGAGAATGTTTTGGTTGCTGCAGGTGATGGAAGCGCTACTTCTGGGCTCTTGGAAGAACGTGAAAAAGATGAAAAAGGACGTTGGAACAAAGGATTACCAAAAGCGATTGGCTTGTTTCCGTATCAATTAAAATTGTCAACACCTGTTCCGAAAAAAGAGCAAGAAATTGAATCTGCACTCTTTACTACCAATGATTTTGAGACGATTGGAGACAATCGCATCACCAATGTGCATTTCGATGTATGGGGATACAATTCTAAGAAGCAAACAACTGTTGTAGTTGAACGAAATGGCTTGAATTATCATTTGTTTGGTGCTGGTGACACCCGTTTTTTATCACCTGATTCTTCATTTTCAGAAGGAACAACTTTCTATTCCATCATTGCTGATTTGGAGTTCAATAAAATTGCCAAGTTGAATGAAATGATTTATGGAAAACGTGGCTTTGATTATTGGATAGCTTACAATACAAAGAAAAAAGACGAAACGGAATTACAAATTGAAAAAGGTGAACACGGTTATTCTGACATGACTCAATCGACGATTACAACGAGCAGTAAAGCACCGAAAGAAGTTAGAAAGGCAAAGAAAAAAGCACGTAAAACACCTTACGGAGGTGGTCCAGTTGATTACCAACCAACAACCGATTCAAACAAGAAGGACCGCCGCAAAAAACAACAATCGATTGTCGATTTGTACAATTTATTTGATGAATACGGTCGTAAAATCAAGGAATTGGAAAAACAAAAGCAAGAAGCAATTGATTTGATGGCAAAATACCAACAGCGCTTAGATTTATTCAAATCCATGATGGGTTATCGTTGGGCGAATTATACTGAAAAAGATGGTGTTTACACTTTTGAAGATTCAACGACGTTTGACATGTTGACGCAAGAATTTCAATTTCCAGCTTCAGCGAAAAAAGAAGCCTTTGAAGTGCGCTTAATTGCCATTCCAGAATCGTGTTTATCGGAACAAGCGGATGAAGTAATGTTACATATTAACGTAACAGATGCCGAACCTAATTACAATGCGCGCATTCAAGTTGAATTACAAGACGTTTTTGCTTCAGATGCTTACAATTTAGATCGTAAATTATTTACCCAAAAAGATTCTGTTGCCTTGTTGCAATTTTTTGAAGGCTTACTGGATAAAAAAGTGCCATTTTCAATCATCGCTCGTGGACAAGGAATCGGAGAATGGAATGGTTGTAGAACGATAAAAAGCAACAATCCAGTTGAATTGAGTTCTTATCCAACAAATCGCAACGATTCAACTTATGTGCGTTTGCGTCGCTCAGAATTGTTCGTTCACTTGGATCGAGCAATCAAATTGGAAGTGAATTCTTACACAGATCCAGTTGCTTCCAACTTACAAATTTCAAATGCAGAGCTTCAAGCGTTAATGGCGAAATACAAATTGTCTAAAAATGACATGTTGAGTGTGATGCGCACAGCGACAATTATGAAAAAACTGAAAGACGAAGTGAATGTGTACGCTGGAACGTATTTATCACGAGAAAATGCCAAAATTGTCATCGATCGTTTCAACAAAGAATGGGCAAAAACAAGAATTGCGGTTGGAGCAACGTCCGTGAAATTGGTTGATTTGTGATTTATAATTCATGATTAGCTGCGCTGCTGCCTGACGGCGGTTGTGACTAGTGACTAGGAATTTAAGAACAAAACTATTTTTTTGAATTGATGTTTAACGCAATTCATCAATTACAAATCATGAATCACGAATCCTGAATCCTGAATCCTAAATCACGAATCCCCGAAGAAGTCTTCCGTAAAATTCACCAGATACAATTTCTCAGTGGCACGTGTAACGGCGGTGTAAAGCCAACGGTGGTATTCCTTATTAATCGATTCTGGTTCGATAAATCCTTGATCGATAAACACCTGTTCCCATTGTCCACCTTGTGATTTGTGGCAGGTAATGGCATAGGCATATTTCACTTGAAGTGCGTTGAAATACGGATTTTTTAAAATCAATTCGTAGCGTTTCTTTTTATTGCGTTCGTGCTGATAATCTTGTTCAATCGCAAAAAACAATTCTTTCAATCGTGCACGTGAGATAGAAGGTGCTTCAACTTGAAGAGATTCCATGAATACTAAAACTTCCAATTCTGCCAATTCATCGTAATCACTGAACTTCACAATCACACGTGCGAATTCGAAGCCATAAAGTTCTTCCACTTTCTTCACACGTAAGACTTTCAACGCTTCTCCGTTGGCAATGAATCCCATTTTCGATTGGTCATCAATCCAGTAATAATTATTCTTCACAACCATTAGGCAATCGCCAGCGCACAAGGCTTCCTCGTACCACAACAAGCGAGCGCGTATTTGATTATTGTACGCATTTGCCCGTTTGTTTGATCGTGTAATAATGATCGTCTCCTCTGCCCCGCTGAACGAATACGCAGCTTCCAAAGCGTCCTGAAATTCGTCCCCAGGTAAACGCACAAAATCAGTATAGCCTTTTGTCTGAAATTGTGGATGATCGTCATCGTCCAAGGAACGCAATTCTGTTGCATTCGCTAATATTCCCGATTCATTCGCTTGTCGCAAAACCTCTGTCAATGAAAATTTAGTAATGTTAAGCGCGAAGTAATTGTTCTTTAAAAAGTTGGCATCCAAAGCTGGTGAATAGTCGCATCCAACAGGCGGCAGCTGACCTTCATCACCTAGTAAAATCAAGCGGCAATTCTTTCCTGAAAAAACGTATTCGAACAAATCGTCCAATAAGTTTCTGTTTGAAACACTTCCATCTGTTAGCAATGAATGGTCACCGATCATTGATGCTTCATCAACAATAAAAACAGTGTTTGTATGCAGATTTGGTGCGAGCATCATTCCTGAAAACTCATCCACTTTCGAATTGCGGCGATAGATTTGTTTGTGAATCGTGAAGGCTTCTTTGGAAGAACGGGCGCTCAGCACTTTTGCAGCTCGACCGGTTGGCGCCAACAAACGTGACTTCACTTTGAAATGCGTCAAGGTTTTAACGAAAGCTCCAAGTACGGTCGTTTTTCCTGTTCCGGCGTATCCTTTCAACAAAAATAAGGGATGCGATTCCTTCAATTTCATGAACCGTTCCAATTCATCAATCAAGCGACTTTGATCATAAGTTGGCGCATGTTCAAAAAACTGGGTGATTTGCTGTTTGAATATTGAAGACACAGGATTTTCCACAGCTTAAAGGTAAGGAGAATAACAAAGAATACATAGATAAACTCCAAATTTCCCTATCTTCGTTTCTCCATGGAAAGCGCTTTTTCTTTCAAAATTATTGATCTACCGATTGAGTTCGAACGCTTTTTCATGCAGTATTACCTACTTTGGGAAAGCGATTGGATTCGCCAACAAAAATATGTTGGAACAGACTATTACGCCATTGAAGGGAATTTAGAAACATGGAAAAACTATTATACCACGGAGAATTTTATCCTATTAGAATGTTTCATGAACAATGAAGCGATTGGATATCTATCTTACAAAGCAGAGAACGAACGAATTCACATGGAAGCCTTATTACTTCTTCCACATTTTCGTAGGAAAGGATTGATGGCGAAAATGCTTGGAACATTTTTCAACTACCTCGAAACAGAAAACACCAGTTGGAATTCGATTTACCTTGAAACCAATGCACACAATCCAGCGAATTCGATTTACCGAAAATTCGGATTTACAGTGGCTGAAGTCCTTGAGAAAGACAGAGAGAATGGTGAGGATACAATTGTTTATGAACTTCAAAAAAAACAAAATGTACCTCGAATTATCTTTCTACATCGCACTGCATTAATTACTTCAGTTATTTTAATGATCAATCCATTTTTTGTGATGATTTTGACCGCTGTATATGGTTTTCTTATTCTTCTTTATTGGCTACATAAACTGCCAATAAGAAACAAAATCTGGTGGACATTGGTACCGATTAGTATTCCATGGCTATTTTGGGGAATACTTGCATTATTAGCTAACTTTTCAAAGCTTCAATAAATGGATCAACTTGACAAACCTGTAGCACTCAGCTATAACAATGGAAAGGTTTCACCTTCAAATGTGCTTTTAATTGGCTACATCATTTTAGGAATTTCAGTACTCCTATTGCTCGGCGATTGGATTGTCGGTACAATCGGAATTGTGATTGGGGCACTTATTACATTTACACGAGAAGGCATTGATATTCTTCCAGAACAAAAAGTTGTTGTTTTTTACACGAAACTATTTGGTTTTTTCAAAATCAAGAAGAAAAAAAACTATGGTAATTTTCAATACATAACGGTAATTCCTGTTAAAGAAACCGTGACAGCATATTCACGTATAAGCTCTGTTAGTAATACAGATTACAAATTTGGTCTTTGTTTATTGAATGTAAATTACCGCAACAAAACAGATTTAACCCGATTTGGACAACGTTCTCAAAGCGTTGAAATCGCCAAGCAATTAGCACATAGAATGGGTTTGGAATACTTTGAATATGATCCAACTATGATACGAGCAAAGATGATGGAGAGGAAATAGAATGGAATTTTAGAATTTACTGATTCAAGACAAAGGGTGTAATAAACATAAAATGCTTGTGAAAATCACTAAAATCGGGGGTTTTAAGTAAGATTGTTAATTTGCAAAGTTGTTAATTTGCAAAGTTGCTATATTGTAATGTTACAAATTTACTCCAGAACTGCATTGAGCATTTATAATCCGAAAAATGATGTTCCTTTCTAATTAATAATAGTTGTAAATGAATTTATTTACTCATTAATACATTTACTCAATTCCTTCATTCCTCAACTCTTCCCTTGGAACCATTCCTTCATACTAATCAATCCCATCAAAAGCACAATGATTCCACCCCACACATAAAAGGCTGGATGAAGCGTTTCGATTCCTCTGTAATGCGAGAAAAATCCCCAAATGAAGAGAAAACATGTCTTTGAAATGACCGAAATCCACATAATTAGGTGAAGTATCGTTTCATAAAATGTACAACGATCTGTATGATAGCGCAATTCATCGATGAATTCATGAGCTGTTCGCGTTACCAAAGCAGCAATGAACAAAGGCAGAATTTCAATGTCCAACCAATACATCAAAACAAGCGAAAACTCCATTAATCCAGAAGTCAAGATCAAAATGCGATGCGTTTGCAATTCACGATCAGTAATATCGACTTTCACTAAGCGGGAATGCGTTCGTGCATCCAACCACCAAGCACTTGTAAAAATGGTCGCTGAACTTAAAATAGCAACAGCAAAATAAGTTGGATCGATTGTCATAATCTCTAAATTGAAACAATTAAAAGTAAGAAAAAGAAAACTAAACACGTGAGAATGTTTAAGGTTTGCGTCCAAAACATTGCACCTTGGTTATGTCCTACTTTCCAAATAACGAAAGTCCGCCACAAAACAGTCAAACAAATAACCCAAAATAAGGTCGCCTGAAAAGGTAATGCCACAATAACAAGCCCAGTACTTAAATTTGCAAGGTGCAAACTCGGAATCGTTCGTTTTATTCCAAATTTCAAGGGCAAAGTTTTAACGCCTAATTTTTCATCATGTTCTGTATCAGCACAATCGCGCACAATACTTCCCACAACAATTTGAAGGGACATGAACCAGAAAAGTAAATTTCCAAGTTGATTCTCAAGTGTACCAGCTCCAACTAAAATCAAAGCACCCCAAGCAAATCCAATAAATATATTTTTAACAATGAATAGTCGTTTGAAACGGAATCCTTCCTTAACAAAAGGAAAGTGTAAGGAATAGATAAATCCAATTGCTCCAATTAATCCAATGGTAAGAATTCGATTCCAAGACAAAAAATAGAAAGCCAAAGGCAAGGAAACAAAAATAAATTGGACCAAAAAGATGGATTGCCAAGGATGTTGACGACTATTTCTCAAGTAATTAACAACTTTCTTTCCAGCCCCGTAGCCAAAGTCAAATCCATAAATCAAAATTGTTCCGCTCAATCCAACCCAAGAAGTAAGCAGAAACTGAATCAAATCAACTTCTTTCGACAACAAATAGCCAGCACATAACAAGGATTGAGTTGCAATGCAAAATAAAAGTACTATTTGATTTTTCCTGGTCACTTCTTTTCGTAAACTTCAAAAGGATTGCGCAACTGATAAACTCGCTCTACTTCATTTCCAAACGTTCCTGTTTTAAAAAATGAAATAATTTTTGGTGCTGGAAATTCCAATGCCACATACAAATCATCATGACTTTGGTAGGTATAAAAATAATCTGAAAATTGCTGTTGAAAATCAGTTACAACATACGAAACCTCAGGTAATTTCATGAACGATTCTTTGTTATGATAAAGTGTCTTTGTTGCTTTTGTTTCAATCAACAAACCAACCTTACATTGTTTTAATGTCGAAGGAAAATAAGGCGTTTCTGCTAGTTCTTTGATCAATTTACCAAACAATACACGACTCATTGTCGGCTTTTCACGCGATAAAATTCCAGGTAAGGTTTCTTGCAAGGGACTTCGATCGTAAACAATGGAACTCAAATTTTGCCATTCATGCGTCTTCAAATAGGTGTTCAAGGTCCAACCTCCAATAATGTATGAAAAAACATGCACTTTTTTGTACGATTTCAGTTTGTGCTTTGAAATAAATTTCTCCAAATTTTCAGAACAATCCTCTAACGATGAGCGCGATATGTAATCTGGAATAAACAAATCAAATCCTTTTCCTTGAAAATTCTTAACCTGGTTGCGCGTCGAATGATACAAAGAACCAAAACCAGATAAAATGACAATTGCTTCGCGCTCTTCTATCACCGCTTTGTTTGACTTCTCGCGTTTAACAACATCTCTTGAATGCGCAGTTTGAGCTGAAAATACCAGCACAACACAAATAAAAAGACAACGAAGCATGCTTGTTAGAAGTTTATTTTCAGTTGATTGATTTGACATACGTTTAGTTAAAATAAGCACATGACTATTAGCAGCGTGGTTTGATTTCAAATCGGTTAGTCCCACAATGATAACAAAAACTATTCATTTTGTTAAAACCTTCGATTGAACTTTTCGAAAATAATCACTCAAAAAATCGTACTTTTAACTCGTTCAAAAGGAAATAAATTAACGTGAAGCATTTATCCATCGAATTATCAGAGACAGCAGTTCGTTTTTCTGTAGTAGAAAACGGAATGACAAAATCCTATAATTACACCTTTACCGATAAGAAAGATTATCGCTACAAGGAACAATTGGATGAGTTTTTGGTTGATTCAGGCCTGAAAAATGAAGAATTTGATGAGCAAACCATTTCTTGGTCAAGCAAACGAACAACGTTAATTCCAGCGAATATTTTTGGAGAAAGTAAACCGGAAAGCATTTTTAAATTGTGTTACGGCGATCAAATTCCTTCAAATCACATTGATTACAATCGAATTCCAGAGCACGGAATGGTGAATATCTATGAAATTCCATTATGGGTAAAATCATTTTTTGTAATTCGCTATCCACGCTCCATTATTCAGCACGAGGGTTCGCATTTGCTTCGCGGAATTTTTGCAGAGAATGCATTTAAACTTAAAACAACCTTAGTGGTTTATGATCACCACGTTTTATTGTCAATTGTGAAAGAAAACAAATTAGAATTTTACAGTGTTTTCGATTTCAACGAGAATGAAGACATCATTTACCACACTTTATTTACCTTACAACAAAAAGGATTGAATAAAGAAAGTGGAACCTTACAAATTTGTCCTGGCGTTGGATCCTCAGAAGAAAAAATCAATGAACTGCATACTAAATTCAGCGCTTTTGCTGATTTAAAATCATCAACTATTCTAGTCAATTCTGACTTGATCATTAAATCTCAACAACTGTGCGTATAATTAGCGGAACATTAAAAGCTCGACGTTTTTCAGTGCCAAAGAGTTTTCCTTCACGTCCGACAACGGATTTTGCCAAAGAAGGATTATTCAACGTGCTTGAACATCAAATGGCTCTGTATGATTTAGAAATTTTGGATTTATGTGCCGGAACAGGGAACATTTCCTTTGAATTCATTTCAAGAGAAGCAGGAAACGTAACGGCCGTGGATCAAAATTCAAATTGCCTGCGATTTATCACGAAAAATGCAGCTGAATTAGGAATAAAGGAACATTTAGAAACTATCAAATCCGACATTCTGCTTTACTTAAACAAAACAGAACGAAAATTCGATTTGATCTTTGCTGATCCTCCCTACGAATATAAATTCCACCACGAAATTGCTGAAATCGTATTCGAACGTCAGCTCTTGAATGAAGGTGGATTATTAATAATCGAACACGGTCGCCACACGAAATTAGAAGAGAAAACACATTTCGAACTAGTGCGCCAATATGGAAACGTTTATTTCAGCTTTTTCCGCACGGAAGAAGCTGAAACCAATGATTAAAAGCTCAAAGCATGAAAAAAATAGGTGTATTTCCTGGGTCATTTGATCCTTTCACAAAAGGACATGAAGCAGTTGTTCATAGTGCGTTGAACCTATTCGATGAAATTGTCATTGCAATTGGAGTGAATAGTTCGAAGGCTTATTTGTTTGATCTCGAAAAACGAAAAAGCCACATTCGTTCGCTGTTTGAACATGAATCTCGCTTGCGCATTGAAACGTATTCGTGTTTAACCGTTGATTTTTGCAAAGAAATAGGTGCTTCGCACATTGTACGTGGATTGCGCGATTCAAAAGACTTTGAATATGAGCGTTCGATTGCTCACATGAACACTACCTTGAGTGGCATTGAAACAGTGTTTTTGTTAACCAATCAAGAATATGCAGCAATAAATGCGACAATTGTGCGAGAAATCTATAAAAACAAGGGCGATATTTCTTTGTTTGTAACAAATGCCAATCTGCTCGTTTAATCTGTGGTACAAATTATGTAACGGCTAGAAAAAACAAACTGAAATGAACAAGCGCATTCTTCTTATTTTCATTCTTCTTATCAATGTTTTGACAAGTTTCGGGCAGGATAAAAAGCTGGTTACGATCAAAGGAACTGCACCAAGTTATGTAGGACAAACGATTTCGTTCATGGCAATTGAAGATTATTTTTCAATGATGGAAAGTCGCATTGCTTCAACAACAGTTCTACCGGATAGTACATTTTCCGTAAGTTTCTTCGCTAATGAAACGCAAAAAATCATCATACGCGCCAATAAAAACAAGAGTTTCTTGTACATTCAACCGAATGGTGTTTACGATATTTATATTCCTGCAAAAGACAAATACGAACCGTATCGACCAAATGGAAACAATGTTGAAATCACATTTTTCAATTTAGACACGACTGATATTAACTATAACATTCTTCAATTTCAACGTTGGTCAGACGACTTTATAGGTAATTATTTCTATTTACGTCAATCGAAGCCATTGGAATTCGCTACGAAAATGGATGAATTCAAAACAATTGTTGAGAAGAAATACAATTTGAACGACACCCTGGAAAAGTTCGCCAAAGGAAGTCCTGAGAATTATTTAAAAGTATTTGTGCGCTATAGTTTTGCTTCATTGGACAACATTCAATTTGCTGCAGAACGCAATCGTTACGAAAAACATGATTTCTACATTAAACATTCTCCCGTGGAATATCAAAATGACGAATACATGGGGTATATCAATGCGTTTTATGAGAAAATGACTCCTCGCCTATCCATGGAGACAAATAACCGTGTTTACCTAGGCTTATTGAAAAGCAGTCCAACACTAATCATGCGTGCTCTTGGTTCAGAATACACATTGATCAATATGCGTCTGCGTGAAATGGTGATGATAAAAATGTTATCTGAAGAATTTTATTCAAAAGATTTTCCTCAAACAAACATATTAACGGTTCTTGACAGTGTAGCAAACCACAGTTTATTTGATGCAAACGCTGTTATTGCTCGTAATATGAAATTGCGTTTGACTGAGTTAACTGTTGGTGGGAAAGCGCCTGATTTTATACTAAAAAATACAGCTGGAGAAAGTAAAACCTTGGCTAATTACAATAAAAAACATTTGTACATTCACTTCTACGATCCTGCTTCATCTAAAAGTACGATAGAGTTAGAACCTTTGAAAAAATTGTATGAACTCTACAAAGATGATGTTCAATTCATTACCATTTACCCGAAAAAGGAGTACAAAGCTGAAGATTTAAAAGCATACATAGATACAATTCCTTGGGAAAAATTCCAAGTTGACGAATCCAATGCAGTCTGGAAAAACTATAAAATTGAGACCTATCCTGGTTATGTTTTATTGGATGGCTACGGCTATGTCGTTGGTGCTCCTGCTTTAGGTCCAATGCCAAATGGTTCGTATGAAACAATTGACAGAAGCTTTTTCTACATTCAAAAAGTGAATAAAGAATTGCAAGAAGGAAATTGATTTTTAGATGAACTAGAAAATGTACTTTTGTAAGAAATTACAATAGCATGAGATTCAATCTTTCAGAGGTCAACGAACTAATTCGCAATCGTCGAACAATTTATCCAGAGCAATTCAGTGATCGTAAAGTTCACAAGGAACAAATCGAATTAATTCTCAACAACGCTCAATGGGCTCCAACACATGGTAACACGCAACCGTGGCGCTTCAAAGTGTTCATGGAAGATGGTCGCCAAAAACTGGCTGACTTCCTAGGTAAAACCTATTTAGAATTGACCCCAAAAGAGCAACAAAACGACATGAAATTGGCTAAAATGCTTACACGTCCAATGAAATCTTCTGTAGTCATTGCCGTTTGTATGGAACGTCAAGTAGAAGAAAAAATTCTTGAAATCGAGGAAATTGAAGCTGTCGCTTGCGCAATTCAAAACATGCATTTATCGTGCACTGCTTATGGACTAGGAGGATTTTGGGCTACACCGAAATTGATTTATACTCCTCAGATGAATGAATTTCTTGGATTGGGAGAAAAAGACAAATGTTTAGGCTTATTTTACATCGGTTATCCTGCAATTGAATGGCCAAAAGCGCATCGTAAACCATTGGAATATACAACTGAATGGATCAATGAATAACTCAACAATTCTTACCGTTCACTCATTCAAGTTTAAAAATCCAAATAAAATAGTTTTCTTCGCGTTGTTATGTCCATGAAAATAAAGGTTCTCGCTCTTGCACTAGTTTGCGTTGGTTTTGCTTTCTCTCAATCGAATCAGAAAAGAGAAAAGTTTCCTTCCTATTTTGGTTTACAAGTAAAGCCTGTTTTTCCAACACAATTCATCGGAACACCATCGACGACATTTTCAAATGGTGAATTTTCAACCACTGTAAGTCAAAAAATGGGCTATTCATTTGGAGGAACAGTTCGTGCTGGATTTACAAAATTATTGGCATTTGAAACAGGACTTAATTTTACACAACGCAATTTTGGAATCGACATGTCAATTGCTGATTCAAATGTATTTGCTACCAATTCAATAAGTTTCATTCAATATGACATGCCGTTAAACTTACTTGTATATGTTCAAATGAGTGAACGCTTTTACATGAATGCATCATTGGGTCCCGCTATCACGTTTAAACCAACTGATGTTGGCGTACTTACGAAACCTGGTGGATTGTTTACCTTCACTCATACGGGAGTTGTCCGTAAAAAAGCAGGAATTGAATTGAATGCCAATTTTGGTTTTGAATTCAGAACAGATAAAATAGGATTTTTCTACCTTGGAGGATCTGGGCGCATTCCAATTGGGCCAGTTTTCGACATGGTAGCGAAATATGAATACCAAGGAATAAAGAAATTAGCTTACGCTGAAATTGATGGTTCTTATTTATCACTCGATTTCAAGTACTTTTTTCCGAATATTCGCAACAGCGGAGTACAATTTCAAAACGGTCCAATCTTATAAGCATGGAAAACGAAATTGCCTATTGGGTCGAAAAATTAGACCTTTTGCCACATCCTGAAGGTGGCTTTTACAAAGAAACATACCGATCTGAAGAAAACTTTCCTGGAAAAAATCGCCAGTTGATGACAGGAATTTATTTCCTTTTAACCTCTTCAAATGTTTCACGATTTCACAGAATCAAAAGTGATGAACTTTGGTTCTACCATGCAGGAAGCCCATTGATCGTTCATACATTAGACGAAAATGGTCATACAGAGAATCCTGTTGGATTAGACTTTGAAGCGGGCCAACAACCACAATTCTTGGTTCCAAAAAACACAATATTTGGTTCATCTGTACTTCAAGAAAACAGTTATTCGCTTGTCTCTTGTGTTGTTGCGCCTGGATTTGATTTCGAAGATTTCGAATTGTTTACCAAAGCAGAATTATTGCCTTTATACCCAGAACACGAAGCAATTATTGACCGTTTGACTTAAATTGTACGCAACCAGTACGAGCGCAATTGAGCCTTTTTAGTATCACTTGGATTAACTTTGAAAACATATTGTGGTTTCAAATAGTTCTCCATCGAGACTTCCAATTCCAGTAAAATCTCGTCACGCGAAATCAAGATTGAGAATTTATCTCCTGCTGATAAACCAGCAACAAAATCATCGAATGACTTTTGATCCACACGGTAACCGTTGCATCCAATGATTTCATCATTTACACTCAATCCGGCATTTTCCGCAGACGAATTTGAACGAATTGAACGCACAATCACTTTACCACCATCTTCGCGCAAACTAGCTCCAAAAGAAGGTTTGGCATAACCAACACTCTCCACATTGATTCCAAGTAAACCAAATGTTTCATTTAACGGAGTGACATCTGTTCCATCCACATATTTTGCAAAAAACTCATCCATGTTTTCTCCCATGAATTTTGCCAATTCATCTTTAAATTCTTTTTCAGAAAATCCGCGATTCAATTCCTTGTAATACTTGTTATATAAAACACGTAAGAAATGGTCTAACGATTTTTCACCTTTAAATTTAGAAATGATTTTTGCATCCAATTGAGCAGCCAACATTCCACCTCGTGAGTAATACGTCATTGTTGTATTCGCACTATTTTCATTCGGACGATAGGCCTTCACCCATGCATCAAAACTGGCGTGTGCAACCGGTTGAACGCGCGTTCCAACTGATCCTTCAACATAATTCACTGTCGATTGCATGCGATTGATGTATTCTTCTGGAGTAATGAATCCTGCACGACGAACAATCAAATCTTCGTAATAAGAAGTCCAACCTTCCATTACCCATAAAAGTGTCGTATAGTTTTCTTCATCGTAGTTGAAAGGTCCTAATTCGATTGGGCGAATACGTTTTACATTCCATAAATGGAAATATTCATGAGCCACAAGCGTCAAGAAATCAACATAAGCAGAACCTTCATAAGTCCAACGATTGACACTTAATGTTGTTGAATTTGTATGTTCGAGTCCACCCTGTCCATCAACTACATTGTGAATGATAAAGGTGTATTTTTTATTAGGATTTTCACCAACAACAGAAGTAGCAGCTTCTACCACTTTTGCCATATCTGTTTGAAGACGCTGAACAGAATAATTTCCTTCGCCAAAAATTGCTACTGTATGCTGCACACCAGATGCTTTGAACTCAAATACTTCTTGGTTTCCAATTTCAATCGGACAATCAACCAATTGATCATAATTTTCGAATTTAAACACTTCGGAACCATCACTGGCAACACTTTCATTGCTTTTCTCTAAAGCTGTTGTAATGCGTTTAAAATTCGCATGTTTGAAAATTTCTAATCTTCCTTTTTTATCCTTAAAACCATCAACATACATAAAAACTCCTGAACCACTTACAAAACCATGCGTTAAATCCAAAAAGCTTGTGCGCACCGACAATTCGAACGAATAAACTTCATATTCAACACGTACTTTCTTCGCTGATCCACGTGCAATTGACCACGCGTTTTTTGTTTGCTTTGTTACCGTTAACGCTTTTCCGTTTTCATCAAAAGCCTTTACTAAGTCAACATTTTTAGAGAATTCTCGCACCAAATACGAACCTGGAGCCCAAACCGGCATTTTTACAAGTAATTCACTTTGTTTAAAATCCACCAAATTCATTTCCACTTGGAAGTAGTGATTTTGTGGTTTTGTCATTCTCAATTTATAGGAAATTTCCTGGCTAAAAGCCGCATTAAACGAGAAAAAAGCAATGAAAAGTAAACTACTTAAACGCATATTTTAAAATATTTAAATTCAAAGATAAGATTTGAATTATATTTACACTAATCAAAACAACATCAATATGCGTTCCATTCTTGCAATTTCACTCTTTACCATTTTCTTAGCAGCTTGTTCTTCAGAGGCGAATCAATCTGAATCAAAAGGTAATAATGTGGATTTAGAAACTCGAATTGCCCAATTAGAGAAAGAAAATGCCGATAAAGACCAACTGATAAATGAGTCATTGGAGTTTTACACGGAAATACAATCCAATCTTGAATCAATCGAATTAAAAAAAGATGAATTACGCATAAAATCGACAAATGCTGAATTATCAAATGATGACAAGCAATGGATGTTGGACCAAATTAAGCAAATCAATTTCCTACGTGAAGAGAATGCTAAAAAAGTCACCCAATTGAACAAAAAACTGAAAGCTAGCGATTTAAAGATCAAAGAACTTGAGTCGATGATTGAAGATTTGGTAAAAAGCATGAAAGCAAAAGACGAACAAATAGAAATGTTGCAGGCAGAGTTAGGTTCGTTGGACAAAGCCTATTCAAAATTGTTTGATGCTTACCAAGAAAAGGCTGTATTAGTCGAAGAATTAACAGATGAATTGAATACAGTTTACTATTCGTATGGAACAGAAGAAGAGTTGGTTAAAAATCAAGTAATCGATCGTAAAAATGGATTTATCGGTATTGGAAAGAAAATCAAATTGATGGATAACTTCAATCAGAAATATTTCTCAAAAATTGATTTAACTGAAGAAAAAGAGATTTTCATTGAAGGCTCAGACTTGAAATTTGTGACGGATCATCCTTCGAGTTCGTATAACCTTGTGAACATTGGAAAGAATACCAAAATAAAAATCATCAACCCACACGATTTCTGGAAAATCTCCAAGTATTTGGTTGTTATTGTTGAGTGAGACTTTAGGACATTAGGACTTCAAGACAAAAGACAAAAGACAAAAGACAAAAGACACTGGACAAAAGACTTGATTCGTTAAATTAAATTGATTTTCATTTCCAAGATTGGTTTGTTTTCCAATCCATATTCCATGTTCCATGCTCTATGCTCTATGCTCTATGCTCTATGCTCAATGCTCTAAATTACAGGTGGTAAAACGAAAACTCCTTACTATCATACTTTTCCTCAAACAAATGCGGGTAATACGCTTTCATCTCAGTATTCATTAGTTCGATTGGCACATCACTGAATGTTCCGTAAAAATGCTTGTATTCCATAAATTTCTTGCCTTGATCAAATTCTTGAAATAGCGAATCTGTCTCTCCATCCCAATCTAAAGGTGTAACACCGGAAACACGGCAAATTCGTTGATCAAAAGCAGGCGTACATTTTACCCATTTCCCGTCTAAAAACACATCTACAAAACCGTGAAAAACGATTTCTTCACGTTGCAAATAATGGGTTAATTTCTCAACGCCAATGTGATTGGTAACAATTGCATAACCCAAGCGAGAAGGAATTCCGAATTTTCGCAAGCATGCGGCAAGTACAGATGATTTTTCGACGCACCACGAACGTTTTTTGGAAAGTACATTTGAAGCTTTTAATCCTTCGTTTGTTAAATCGAGGTGATAAGGATCATACAAAAATGCATCTCTTACCAAAAAATACAAAGCAATCGCTTTTTCCTTTGAAGGAAGCTTTGGATCAATTCCTGCTGTAAATGCATCGAAGGAAACATGTTGAAAATCGAGAAAAGGTGTTTCACATAAATATTCCTTCATAATCGCTAAGAATTCTTGTATTTTTGAAGTACAATTTTAGCCATAAAATGGAAACCCAACAAACGGAACATCACGAATCATTATTGGATAGTCCAATTCCCCTATTGTTACGTGCACGAAATTTTCTGTTTGGCGAAGAAAAACCAGATGGATATACCCAAGTTACATTTTACATCAACTTAGTAATCTGGGCAATCTTTTTTCTATGGAGTTGCATTAGCTATTTTGCAATTTCATTAAGAAGTGTTATCGAAGAGCAAAAATCAATTCCAGTTGAAGGAATATTGATGAATCGAGGTATTGAGCTGGGCTTTCAACCTAGTGACTTTTTAGACCGCTTAATGACTTTTCATTTGATTAGCATTGTTTGTTGGATTGCCGTTTTTATTGGATTGGTTTTACTGTGGCGAAAAGACTTGCGCTTTGCCTACTTCTTTTTTGGCGGTACAGTCTTTTACATCGGAGTGCTTCTGTTTTATTTAAACTTAGACTATTACTCCGAAGACACGACCTTTTTTGACAAAATTTCATTTATCGCGATGAACGCTTTATCAATTTTGTATTTCTTCTTGCTTAAAAAGGAAGAAAATGGTGGAAGTCTTAGTTTTTTTGGTGAAGAAGATTCAGACGACGAATAATTTCATCGGGAGTTTGTTCCGTTTCTTCCAAAATCAGTTTCGCTTTCGAATAAACTGATTCGCGTTCTTCAACCTTTTCTTTAATATAGGAAATCAGCGCATCTCCACTCTTTTCAGCAACTAATGGACGTTGCTCCGAATCATTTATAAGGCGTTTAGACAAGGTTGTTACATCGTGTTTCAAATAAATCGTCGTACCAAGGATATTCAAAACATTCATCATCTCATTAAAACATGGTAAACCACCACCTACTGCGAGTACAAAAGAAGATTTTTGCGGAAGTTGTTCAATTATTTCCTTCTCCAATTGTCGAAAATGTAATTCTCCGTAGTTCAGAAAAATGGACGAAACTGTTGAAGCGGTTCGCTCTTCAATCAAGGCATCTGAATCTAAGAAAGGTAAATTCAATTGATTCGCTAGTTCTTTGCCCAGCGTAGTTTTACCTGCGCCCATAAAACCGATTAGAATGATTCGCTCCATAAATACAAAGTAAACAAATTAGATTGACACACGCTAATTAACACTGTTCAGTCCTATTTTCCAGCAACTTAGAAAGTGAAAGAAAAAAAAACTTAAAAAAATCGAATATTTTCCTTGTAAAAACAAATATTACACATATCTTTGCACCCGCAATAACGATCGAGATATTGTTAAAAAAAGCATAATGATTCCGTAGCTCAGCTGGTAGAGCAATACACTTTTAATGTATGGGCCCTGGGTTCGAATCCCAGCGGGATCACGAAAAGCCTCCTTTTAAGGAGGCTTTTTTCGTTTATATAATCCAGAATTCAGGGTTTACGTGGAGAAAACGGCCATACTGACCACCCTAAAACGGAGTATACTGACCAGTCATTTTCATTTGCCTAAAAGAACGATTTAAGAGGTCATCTTATTTATCAAAAATATCACTTTTTTTCGATTAAAAAATCATTTGTTAAGT